>CAYZZI010000006.1:0-86772 GCA_964482795.1 uncultured Klebsiella sp. | reverse complement strand
TTTTGTGCAGGCACATCACAGCCGTTCTGGGTCTTCGTGATGCGCACGTTTGTTGCCCAACAACCACAAGAACTGTTTGAGTCAATGCGCATTGATGGTGCAAACGAATTTCAGATTTTTCGGTATTTGGCGGTGCCACTGCTACGCCCCATGATTGCACTCATGTCGATAAATGTCTTTGTCTCAGTGTGGAACGACTACATTTGGCCGTTAGTGACCATTCAATCGTTCGAGAAACGACCGCTCACAGTCGGACTGGCGTATCTGACGTCGGCTCATCCCGGCGATTATGGCATGCTTACTGCTGGGTATGTGATTGCAGCATTACCGCTGCTGGTCCTCTTTTTCATTTCGATGAAACAGTTCATCGAAGGGCTGACCGCTGGTGCGATTAAGCTGTAAGGCGGAGATGATGCAACCACTTCTCATTGATGATATAGCAAGCGTCAGGGCGCGCATATTGACGAGTGCTGATCGTGTAGGACGCGACGCAGAACTTTGGCGCTTGGTGTTGCGTTGTGCGCGCACCGCACCATTTTCGTTTCCTTGGTTTACCCCATTTGTGGCTGTAATCACGCGTGATCCACAAGATATTGCCAATGCAGCAGAGGTGATTCGACGCTACATAGGCAAACTGGATACGATGTATTTCTCTACGGGTCTTCAGTTTCATTTTTGGTGTTTTGCCTTTCCACATGCCAAGTGGAGTTTGTACTTTCAGTGGTTGTGTACGCTCGATGCCTTTGATGATGCTGAAGCGGCGGAGATTGCAGAACAACTCATCGAATATCACTTCGTGAATTTTTTATACGGGTTACGCACAAAGCCGGAACCAGAATGTGTGGATAATCAAGCACTCTCGTTGGCGCTGAGTGCGACGCTCCTCGGGCATGTCTTCACACAGCCACCCTATACATCCCGCATGGCCACGATTATCCGCGACGAGGGGCTCCGTCGTTTGCCCGGTATCCTCGGTGATATGCCCTCCTCTGGCTATAGTGGGGAGGGTAGTTCATACATGGACTGCGTCAATGGGCCAGCCGTGGCACTGGCCGTTGAATTACTTGAACGTATCACCGGCGAGTCCAATTTGCTACATCGACCATTCACCACAAACGGTGCGACCCCGTATGCGGTGTTACAAATGGTGGCGCGTGAGTGGATGCCAGGTGGTTTGCTCCTGCCCTGGGACAACTACGGGTATCAGTTCGGTGTACGCGCCCCACTTGCGTATGCCGCACACAAAACGGGTGAAACAGTGTTTTCTGACATCCTCCATCATGAAGCATTGTGGAGTTACGACATTGGCACGGGTTGGGCGTACGACGATTTACCATGGACCCTGATTTGGTGGCCACACCATGAACACACCGCCACGAGTGCTACTCCACGCAGTTGGTTCCAGGCACAGGTTGGTGGCGCGTTAGTCAGTGATAATCGTCAGCTCTATGCCATGCAAATGTGGGATGCATCGACTCCAGTGGTACCGACACGTGCCCACGTCAATCCGAACGCCGTCGTGTTTAATGCGTATGGTCTACCGTTGTCCGCAGATGGCTCCCCGACACCTGGTGGTGCGTCGCGCTTCAAGTTTGCTGACACCGTGCGTCAGGTAAACTTTCTTACCATGGGGCAAATCGACGAGTACAACTATGGTGATGGATGTGGCGGAGCACATTCAATTGTGCTCGTAGATGGCTGGGAGGGATTACGTAATCTGACGGAGTGCCCACAAATTCGACAGGCAACGGCGGATCTCGCACAGCAGACCGTCATGTGTGATGTCGCGCCTACCTACCAAGAGCGCTGGCCCGATATCTCCACGATGATTCGTCGTACCACGCTGTGTGCGCAACGGTTTTTTGTGATTGAAGATCTCTGTCATGCATCTACACCACACACGTGGACAATGCGATATGTACTCCGTCCGTCATTTGTGCCAACACAATGGGGTGTGAAGATTCAAACGCCCGAAGGGGTGCAATTGCATCTGATTCCCGTGCAGGCAGTGGCACAGGTGCATACCGAAGCAGTGATTGGTCACCCAGCCAAACCCGACGGAGCGAGTGGTATTGCTGATTTTGTGCACCACGGCACAACTATCCATCAAATCACGTTGGCGTGGATGACTACCACCCGTACACGTGGTGATGCCATACTACGGTTTACCGCGGTTGCTGATGCAGCAGAATCATTCAGCACAGAAGAAGCGCGAGCACGACTCAGCACATCGGATGTCTACGTAGATATGCAGTTGCCCCCATACATGGAGGCCGATGTGGCCATCCTAAAACGCTGGTGGTATCACACGGTTGTCACAAAGCCGCCCACCGCAGCCTGGATACAATTACCGGTGGGGATGACGAATCCGCGACTCTGGTTGAATGCGCAGGAGATAGACCTTACATCACATCGCTGCGCCGCAGAACTGATTGCTCCGCATGTTGCCATCCCTGACCATCTGCATGATGCCCACGAACTCGACATACTCATCTGTGTTGACGTTCCGGTCAGTCACTATGAGGGAGGTGGTGATGGAACAATCGGATTCACTGGAGGGGTATGGTGGATGCACCCCGTTGATGCAGAAGAAGTTGTTGCGGTGCAGTGGCTCAACGACACTCTCCATGTGCAAAGCACTCAGCGCGACTATGATGTGCCATACACCCTACTAGAACATGAGTATCCCGATGACTCGATACACCATCATTGAAACAGTGTTATCACAACCCACGCACATCGAATCTGCATCTCGTGATGCCGATTGGCGCATCCGCTATGCGGCAGCAATTGCCATGACGCAGCATCCTGATGAACGCTGGTTACCACTTCTCCACAACATGCTCTTGCTCGAGGCGCAACGACCACTATACACCCAGCCAGTGGTGCAATTTTCGCAGGGGACTGGTGATACACGTATGGCCGAGCAAATTGGTCCACTCACTGTCAGCTTTGATCGTCCATACGACGAAGCGACGAAGGATGCGTGGCGTTGTCGAGGGCGAGTGCGACAGGCAGTGCTCTTTGCACTAGCAGCCATTGGTCGTGCATCACCGGAACTGCTCGACTTGATGCATTCGTTCATTGCAGACCCACACGAAGATTTCGCGGTCAAAGCCGCTACCGCCCGGGCACTTGGCTTCATTGCACATCCAGCGAGTGTGCCGTATTTGCAAATGGCACTTGCATGTGATGAGTGGTGTACCAATCGCGAGGCGGCCAAAGCATTAGCAAGGATGGCACCATGACGCGACTGCTGACTATTGGGATTGCATCATTGACGGCAAAGCCTGGGGACCGCGAGTATAATCTCGCTCAGATTACATGGGCGGCTCAACACGCCGCTCGATCTGGTTGTGATCTGCTGTTGACGCCGGAGATGAGCGCGACCGGGTATGGTGGGTATCCTGAGATCATCGCATGTGCTGAACGTGCCGGCGATGGGCCAATCTACGAGCATCTCGCGGCACTCGCACAGCGTACTGGTGTGGTGATGACTGCAGGGTTCGTCGAAGATGCAGGCGCTACGCGCTATCTGTCTCACTATGTGGTATATCCAGATGGGAACGTTGTGGTGCAACGCAAAAATCGCGTGACGCCCCGTGAGCAACCACTCGATGCTGCGGTGCCGCTCTTCTTTGATGACACAGAGGAGATAGGCCATGTGGATGCGAATCAGGCCTACTGGCAGTTTTTTTCTGTCAAAGGAGTTCGATGCGGTATCGTCATCTGCGCTGATTTGGGTGTGAAGCAGTTGCACGCATACTTCGTCAATCAAGGGATAGAACTCATGCTTTTGCCAACGGGTGCGGGTGGCACTCGCGCAGAACGGATGACAATGGCCGAAATCGTCGCAGAAAACGGCATCGATCGTTACATGCACGAGATGCGTGCCGCATGCTTCCCTGGCGATGGAATCAAGGAGTGTATTACCTATCGACGTGCGCTCGCTGCAGTCAACATGTGTGGGTACGATGGCAAACACTTTTATCACGGTGGTCAAGGGTCCATCATAGACCAGTTCGGTGATGTCCACGCGTTGATTCCGGGTATTGCAAATCTTGATCGTCAGCAATCACGATTTGCGTGTGCACACATTGATTTTGACCTTCAGCGCGATTAAGGGAGTGCGATGATGCGAATACGGGTCGGCGTGGTCGGTCTGAATTTTGGCAGTTGGATGATCGAACATGAGTTGCTGGTCGGCGACGGTGCCGCATGTGTTGAAATAGTGGCGATATGCGACATCCAACCAGAAAAAGTCGCAATGTGGAGCGAGCGCCTTGGCGTACCTGGGTACACGTCGCTCCATGAATTACTTCAACAACCTGCCGTTCAAGCAGTGGCTCTCTTTACCGGACCTGTTGGTCGTGCTGCGTTGATTCAACAAATCATCGATGCGGGGCGCGATGTCATCACAACCAAACCGTTCGATGGCGATAGCGTTGCAGCGGATGCGGTACTTCAGGCGGCAGTGAAAGCTCGACGCATCATCCATCTGAATTCTCCACCGCCGTTGATGACGCCCGACATGGCGCAACTCCATGCGTGGATACAACAGTATGATCTCGGAGAACCAATCGCATACCGTGCAACCACATGGTGTTCGTACCGCGAAGTTGCTGATGGGAGTTGGTACGACGATCCACAACTTTGCCCTGTAGCACCAATCTTTCGCTTGGGCATTTATCTCATCAACGATTTATCCTGGTTTTTTCGAGATGTCAATCATGTCTCCGTCCAGCAGTCACGCATATTTACGCAACGCCCAACTGCCGACAACGCCCAACTTGCGATACGCTATGCAAATGGGGCGCTGGGCAATATCTTCGCGTCGTTTTGTATTGACGATATGCAGTACTATCGCTGTGCCATGGAGCTGAACTTTGCCCGTGGTACGCTCTACCGAAATGTTGGTCCCTTGCACGATAGCAGTCATGTACATCTCAGTGTCGTCATGGCAAAAGAAGGTGTGCAGGAGGTATTGCATGCACAGACCCCACCACAGGGTGCCGGTTATCAGTGGCATGCATTTCAACAGGCTGTACTCAATGCACAGGGTATCTCCACGGAGTACGCAGAGCGCGTTGTTACCGGCCTGCGGCTCATTGACGCCATGCGTCAATCATCGAACAGTTAAGCACAGTTAAGGAGATGACAATGACCGTTGGCATCGGATTGTTCGGTCATAATGGACATCAGTTGCCTGTAGATATGGCGTGGGACGGCGCAGAAGTCGTGGCTGTGTGTGAGATGCCAACAACCCACACAGCGCTGCCACAGCATGATTCGTTTGCCGCATTACTTGCCAATCCGCGTGTGCACTTGGTCTCGATTTGTGCACCTCGTCGCGATCAACAAGGTGATTTTATACGCCAAGCTCTAATGGCGGGTAAGCACGTCTATGCCGAAAAACCCGCATTGATGCGCCATGCTGATATCGATGACGTACTGGCACTTGCGCAACACGTTGGGCGCCATTTCTTTGAGATGGCGGGTACGGTGGACGAAGCCCCTTATGCGTTGGTGGCGTCGTTGATGGCGCAACGCACCATCGGTGAGCTTGGCCACGTGCTGGTGCGTAAATCATATCCTTACGCAGATTGGCGTCCACAAGACGAGGGTGTTGATGGTGGCTTGATTATGCAGTGTGGTATTCATGCATTACGCATGGCGACCCATCTCACAGGACATCGTATTGTTTCAATTAGCGCCGTAGAAAATACGGTTGGTAATCCGATTGCATCAGGTGGACTTCATTTGGCTGCAAGTATGACCGCCCGTCTCGATAATGATGCCGTGGTCAGTGTGGCAGCGAATTATCATAATCCGCGCGGACATTCACGCTGGGCTGACGATGAATTGCGCCTCTATGGGCGCGATGGCATGATTATGACGAATCATCAGCACGACGTGCATGTTGTCACACACGATGCGCATACAATCATGACGTGCCCGGCCCAACCACCAGCATTTCAACATGTTATTGATGTGGTGAACAAAAAATCGCTTCGTAAACGTGATGTGATGTGGGATTTGCATCCTACCCACGCGGTCATTGCTGCCAAAGCATCTGCGATGAACGGCGGTCTGTGGATAGACGTCCCATAAATTGCAGTATAATGGGGCACCCCAATACCGAAACGCTGACCGCCGCGGAGGTGTACGCTATGCCGCAGGTGATTTTAGTCGATGACAATATCAAAGCACTCGATGGCCTACGTCGACACATTCCGTGGCAAGATACCGGATGTGTATGTGTGGGCACCGCTCAAAATGGATTCGAAGCACTTGCGTTGTGTCATTCGTTGCATCCTGACGTGGTAATTACCGATGTCAAAATGCCCCAAATGGATGGTATCGCCCTCTGTCGGCAACTGCATCACTCCTTCCCTGACATGCAAATTATCGTGATTTCTGCGTACGACGACTTCAGTTTTGCACAACAAGCGATGTCATTAGGCGTCAAGCATTACGTCCTCAAACCAGTCAATCATCAAAAAATTGCAGAAATATCTGCGATCCTCTTGAGCATGGCCCAAAAAGCACAGCAATATACGGCGTCGATGTCGGCGTTTTTTACCTCAAATGATGTGGATGTGTTGCGTCAGGCGTTGCTCCACGCAAATGAGTCGCTGTTGACAGAGACGATACATCGGATGTTTGCCTGTGCGTTGTTGGACGTGCGTGTTGCCAAACAAATCGCAACGCATCTAATTGCCGTACTGTATCAACACTCGAGCCATTTCGGCCTTACGATGTTGGTGGCACATCAAAGTTTGAATGAAGGATTAGCAGGAATTCATGCACTTCAAACAGTTGAAAGTGTGCGTGATTATGTGTTTCGGATGTACCAAAATGTAACGCATTATCTTAATGCACAGCGTAATCCGAGCACCGAACAGCTTGTGCAGCGAATTTTGCAGTACATTGAAGAACACTATGGGGATGCGGATATTTCCACGTACGCAATCGCCCAGAAGTTCCATTTGAGCCAAAGTTACTTGTGTCAAATTTATCGTGAACATACGCGCACGAGCATTCATGCAACTATCACGCAAAAGCGTATTGATGGTGCCTGCGAACGCTTAAAACAAGATCCTCATCGCTCAATCGCTGAAATTGGTCGGCATGTAGGGTATATGGACGCACAATATTTCGCCAAAGTCTTCCGACGTGTACGTGGGCTCACGCCAAGTGAATATCGCGAATTGGCAACACCGATATGACCAAGCCAACACTTCTACGCAGAATCTTTCTTCTCGTAAGTGTGTTGTTTTTTGTGTTGCTCGCCACCACGATTACCATTATCTATCTCTTTTTTTCAAATCTATTAGTTCGGAACGCACAAGATTACTTGCATCTCATCATGCAGCAACATCAGCGGTCGGTCAATACTTCATTGCAACGCGTTGATGAAGTTGTGGTTGGATTAACAAATGACCGATTTTTGTATCAGCAGATAGCACTACCAGTCAGCGAAAATTACGTTGATCATGCTATCTCACGCCAAGAAATCAATCGATATTTGGTGCGTTCTGTCTACGTTCCATTACGCCAATATTTTGGGCAAGTAAATTACTGGTTTTTCATTGATGATCAATATCCTAGCAGCGAACTATACGCCTCATACTCGTTTCCTGCCAATCGCGTCCTCACCATGCAACGGGCGCGTGAAATGGAGTTTTTTGGACCAACACAACGTGCCCGAGGACAAGTTTATTGGTTCATGCAAGCGGATAAACCAAACAAAATCTATGCCACGGTGTGGTTGCGTGGCACATCAAGTACGGTGACAATTCCTGACATTGGCATTTTGCTCCTCGAGTTCGATGTCTCTGATATCGTTGGCACGAGTGAGTCCGAAGTCAACGGCGCATCAACGTACTATTTGGTTGATCCGAATAACCAGATATTCGGAGTCAATGGTTCGGCGATAAGCGTTGAAGTCGAGCAGTTTTTGCTGACGTATACACGGAGTTATCAAGTAGTAAATCAAACAGTACAGTCGAATAATCAGTTGTTCAGTGTGCTGTGGTTGGATACGGGGTGGATGCTGCTCGGGGTGACGCCGTTTTCGGAAATTACGCGGCAGACTCATCGGTTGAGTGAGTTTTTGATTCCGCTAGTTTTGATTTCACTGATTGCTGTGGTCGTCGTGTCCTATGTCATTGCCCGGTCAATTTCACGACCGATCGTGCGATTATCGCATGTGATGCAACAGTCGCGCCACCAGTCAGATTTTGTTGAGCTCATACCAGAGCGACCGCAGACCATTGAAATTGCGCAGCTTTATGATTCATATCAGCAGTTTGTATTGCGAATTAAACAGCTTTTACACGATGTCTATTTGACCGGAGTGAGTGTCAAACAAGCCGAGTTGCGTGCATTGCAAGCACAAATAAATCCCCACTTCCTCTATAACACACTCGATTCAATTAGTTGGGTGGCCCTTGATCATGGCGACTCTGATGTGCCGCGTGTTGTATCGTCGTTGTCAAACATTTTGCGCTATAGCATCAATGAGTCAGACCGTTTGGTGACCTTTGCTGATGAGCTCGCCATTGTCAACGATTATCTTGATATCCAAAACTTCTGTTACCAACTTGACATTCAATTGCACGTCGATGTAGCGGATGCACATATGCGTCATCAACTACCCAAACTAACGTTGCAACCCATCATCGAAAATGCCGTACTTCATGGCTTTTTGGAACAGCAGCAGAACTCCGGAGTTATTCACATTCGCTGTCAGCAACAGGGAAATGTTGTTGAATACGCAATCGAGAATCCTGGGAGTGCAGACATCGATCGTATTAATGCGCTTTTGCATGATGCCGTAGAACCACAGAAACATGGTGTACGGAATGTGCATAATCGCCTTAGGATGTTGTTTGGAAATGATGCAGGACTGCAGTATATGCGCACGGCACATGGCGCCACAGTGGCAAATTTGACACTGATAGTGCCACCTGAATCAATGTAATTGCATCTGGCATCGTGCGCAGTCGCAGGTATATCCGATGTAGTGTATACATGTAGTGGCATCGAGCCGGTCTCATCACATTGATGTATGTGATTTGATGCAGACAATTCGCAAAAAATATGCTACAATCGGGTTGCTTCAAACTATCCATAACGCATATGAATCGCTCAAAGTGGATAGGATCCGTCGAGCTAAAGTTATCTCGACGGCGCGAAGCGGCAACGAGGCCGGATCCGCGCACTAGATCAAACGAGGAGACCAATGCAACATTTAACGCTGTTCGAACAGTCGGCCGTCTGGGCGGTGCTGGGCATGTCGTTGCTCGGTATCGCCTACGCTTTTATCCTACGAGCACAAATTCTGGCTCACGATAAAGGCACTGAGCGCATGCAGGAGGTGTGGGGCTTCATCAAAGCAGGTGCCAATGCCTACTTGAGTCGCCAATTCCGCACCATCGCTATCTTGATAGCGATTCTTACCTTTGTGTTGGGAGCAAGTGTGCTCATCATTCCACCAACGCGAGAGGCTGTTGAACGCTTTGGTACCGAAGAAGCCGCCCTATGGTGGGTCGCCATCGGTCGCGCGGTAGCCTTTTTGATGGGTTCATTCTTCTCGTATGCGGTCGGGTATGTCGGTATGAACGTTGCCGTTGAGGGTAACGTGCGCGTCGCTCAAGCAGCGCGTCAAGGCTACAACCCCGCACTCCAGGTTGCCTATCGTTCTGGGACGGTAACCGGTATGCTCACCGTTGGTCTTGGTTTGCTCGGCGGTACGCTCATTTTTATGGTGTATGACATTAGTGCTCCTGATGCACTGCTTGGCTTCGGCTTCGGAGGGTCATTGATTGCGCTTTTCATGCGCGTCGGTGGTGGTATCTACACCAAGGCTGCCGATGTCGGTGCGGACCTGGTCGGCAAAGTTGAGGCCGGCATTCCCGAGGATGATCCACGTAATGCCGCAGTGATTGCAGACCTTGTAGGCGATAACGTCGGTGACTGTGCCGGTATGGCAGCTGACGTTTTTGAGAGCTTCGAGGTGACCATTGTTTCGGCCTTGATTCTCGGTATTGTGCTCGGTGATGCGGTCATGGGCGTGATAGGCGATGGTCAGTACGACATGCGTTTCGTCATCTTCCCATTGATTCTGCGCGGTATTGGCGTGATTGCATCATTGATTGGTAACACAGTTGTCAAGACCGACGAAACGAAGCGTGATGCCATGGGCGCCATGAACAGAGGGTTCTACCTGGCAGCTGCAGTTTCTGTCGTTGGGTTTGCTGTGGTCACGCAGTACTACATGATTGACCCCAATACCGGTGCAGTTGACTGGAAGCCGTTCATGGCCACGGTCGCTGGTATTTTGTTGGCCATTGCGCTCGACAAGTTGACTGAGTACTACACCTCAACCGCCCATAAACCGGTCAAGGAGGTGAGTGCGTCTTCACAAACTGGAGCTGCGACTAACATCTTGTCGGGAACAGCTTTGGGCATGGAGTCGAGCATGTGGTCGGCCATCGTGATTGGCGTTTCGATTATGGCTTCTGTGTTCATCTATGCCGGTGAGCCAGCTGCAACGCAGTTCACGGCAATTTTGTACGGTGTATCGTTGACCGGTATCGGCATGTTGACGCTGACTGGTAATACGATTTCGATGGACTCGTTCGGGCCTATCTCGGACAACGCCAACGGTATCGGTGAGATGTCGAATCTCGAGAAGAACGCCCGCAACGTCATGGACGATCTCGATGCCGTCGGCAATACTACCAAAGCCGTCACCAAGGGTATTGCCATCGGCTCTGCCGTCATTGCAGCCGTGGCTTTGTTTGGTTCGTTCTTGACCGATGTCGGCAAGGTCCAAGAGCAGATTGGCGTCGAGAAGTTGATGCAAATCAACGTGGCAGCCCCAGAGGTCTTTATTGGCCTGTTGGTCGGTGGTGCGATTCCCTTCCTCTTCTCTTCTATCATGATTCGTGCCGTATCACGTGCGGCTGCCGAGATCGTCAACGAGGTACGTCGGCAGTTCAAGATTCCTGGCGTCATGGAGGGTACCGTGTTGCCCGACTACGCACGTGCGGTCAGCATCTCAACGACAGCCGCCCAGAACGAGTTGTTGGGTTTGGGTATCTTGGCAGTCGTTGTGCCTATGATTGTTGGATTCATGCTTGGCGTTGAGGCTTTGGGTGGCTTCTTGGCTGGCGTCATCCTCTCAGGTCAACTTCTGGCGGTGTATCAATCAAATGCCGGTGGTGCCTGGGACAACGCCAAGAAGTATATCGAAGAGGGGAATTTCGGTGGCAAGCACTCCGAGCCCCACAAAGCAGCAGTCGTCGGTGACACGGTCGGCGATCCACTCAAGGATACAGCCGGTCCTGCCTTGAATCCGATGATCAAAGTCATGAACTTGGTGTCGCTGATTATTGCCCCGATTATCGTCACCGCTCGCCCCGAAGGCGAACCGATGGGTATCGGCGTGATCATTGTCATGGTGGTGAGTCTCGCCGGTTTTGTGTGGGCAATCTGGCGCTCAAAGAAGCCGACCGGTGTTAGCATGTAGTTGACCGCCGGCTGCAACATCATTTCGCCCCATCTCAACGAGAGATGGGGCGATGCGTTTGTCCAGCGTGCGTACTCGCACCATGAAATGTTTAGGAGTAGTTCTTGCACTCAATAAAAAACCACCCAAATCGCGCCATTTGGGTGGGTCAAACCTGGTCCGCTATCGTTGGGAAATCCGGGAATTAGTAACTGCGCTTCTGGTTTTGATAGCAGTCTTCGCAGTAAACGGGCTTGTTGTTGCGCGGCACAAATGGCACGGTGGCCTCTTTGCCACAACCAGCACAGGTGGTCGTGAATTGCTCACGGGGACCGCTGTTACCGCGATCGCGGTAGCCACCACCCATGCCATCACGCGAGTTCATTTGTGACTTGCGTGCTTGGCGGCATGGACCGCAGCGGGTTGGCTCGTTTGTGAAGCCCTTCTGGGCGTAAAATTCCTGCTCGCCTGCAGTAAACACGAATGGTGCACCACAATCTTTGCAGTTCAGCGTCTTGTCAGCGTAGCTCATCGCTAGCTCTCCTCTAGTCTCCAAGGTGGGTAAATGCCGTGGGGGAATCTGGTATGCGCGGACCAGGGGATTTGAGTGCAATCACACGTGCGTAAGGGGGTTTTAACAAAACATGCCTAGAACGTATTGAACATCACCCATATCGTAATTCGATTGTATCACATCTTGTACACATTATGCAATACTTTTGTATTGAGTATGCGAAATTTTAACGCCACGTGATAATGAAATTTGTCACAAAAATCATTTACACGCGGTTATTTTGCGTTGTATAGGCAAATAATCATTAATGTAGTACCAGCAATCTTACGATTGTAATGTGCTATTGTGGCGCACAATTAACAAAATCCCACTGGCAATTTGGACCGATGCTGGTATGTGTGTGATGACATTACTCACCCCACGTGAACGATCAAAGAATAACGTTGCCTCTTGTAATGGGTATTGCAATCCCGTTGTGGATATGCCAGTGACCTTCGGGGTAAGTGGCAACAGTGATACGACATGGCCAATCTCACCCTCGATGAGTACGGCATCATGGACAATCTGCAAGACTTGATTGTCAGCATAAATCGATACATGGAGCTGGTTCAGACTCGGTTGCGTGAGCAATGCAATAGTTGCAAAGGTGTGATCCCAGCGCCCCCCAAGTACACAACAGAGATCGATGTGTGTAGCTCCGAGTTCTACTGCTGCATTAATGGCTAATTCAAGGTCTGTTTCGTCTTTGTCGCGACGATAGCGTCGCACTTGCGTACCAGATTCAGATAATAGCGTTACGTGCGCTTCACTCAGTGAATCGAGGTCGCCAATCAGAATATGTGGGCGTATTCCAGCACGCTGAAGTGCTAGAGCACCACCGTCAGCGGCAATGATATATGCCGCGTTTGTGGCTAACTGGGACATCCGTAAATCAGGTTCTACAGGGGCATTGGCAACGATTAAGATGCGCATCAAAGAGACTCCACCAAGCTGTATCCACTGCATTGTACCATTGACCTATTCGCGTGTGCACTCGTCTGCGAATTATCATCTATGATAGTGTTACATCTAGCAATATGAGGGAGTATATGCACGGTACCGGTATGTGGGAAGAGCGTTGGCATCCGCTGCGCCAAGAGTGGGTCATTGTGGCAGCACATCGACAGCATCGCCCGTGGATTGGTCAAACCGTTACGCATGTGACGGCACCGGATCCAGTCTATGACGCAACTTGTTATTTGTGTCCTGGGAATACACGCGTCAGTGGTCAGACAAATTCGGCGTATCAGAGTGTCTACGTTTTCGATAATGATCACCCTTGCGTGGGGATACATGCCCCCGAACCGCAACCTGCTCCATTTCCGTTTCGTAATCGGCGTGCCGATGGGATTGCCCGTGTTGTGTGCTTTAGCCCTGCTCATAATGTGACACTGGCCGAAATGAGCGTACAACATATTTCAGAAGTCGTTGGTGTCTGGCAACAACAAACATTTGATCTTGGTCAACGACCAGAGGTAAATCATGTGCTCTGTTTTGAAAACAAAGGTTCGGTGGTGGGTGTCTCGAACCCTCACCCACACGGCCAAATTTATGCTACAAATTTTGTCTTTAAGAGCGTCGAAATAGAGCTGGATGCGAGCAAAGCCCATTGGAACGAGCACGGTCGTGGTCTTCTTGTTGATATCAATGCCGCAGAACAACACGATGGGCGTCGCGTGTTATATGAAGATGCCCACACAATAGCCTATGTGCCGTACTTTGCACGCTATGCCTATGAAGTCTATGTGGTGCCTAAACGACCTGTTGCATATTTTTATCTGTTGAATAATGAAGAAGCTGAGTCGCTGGCAAGAGCCATCCAAGCCGTAACCATTCGTTTTGATAATCTTTGGCAAATGCCGTTCCCCTATGTGATGGCACTGCATCAAGCACCAACTGATGGGTCGGCGTATCCGTTTTATCATGCGTTTGTCTTGTTTCAACCACCGTTACGCCGACCAGAATTGCTCAAGTACTTGGCTGGTCCGGAAATAGGCGGAGGCAATTTTTTGAGTGATACTGCACCAGAACTCACCGCAGCACAACTTCAAGCAACGTCATTAATCCATTATCGGAATGGAGGTCAATAATGCACCCGCATCTCTTCTTGGACGTGATCAAACGTATTCATCGCCATATCCGCGATCAGGTGCTTGCTACGTGTGAGGCATCTGCGTTAGAACAACTTGCGGCTGTGACTGGTCACGAAGGCGGTGACACGATATTTGCAATTGACCGCGTCTCGGAGGCGGTGTTACTGGATCAGTTTGCAGCACTCGGTGCACACGTGCCATTTCGTTTGGTTGCGGAAGGTTTGGGTGACAGTGGAATTCACGATTTCCCGCACGGAGTATCAGCCGATGCATTGGAATACATTGTTATCGTTGATCCAATTGATGGCACGCGTGGGCTCATGTATCAAAAACGCGCTGCCTGGATCTTGACCGGTATTGCGCCGTATCGTGGTCCGACTACACAATTATGTGACATAACGATTGCGGTCATGACGGAAATTCCATTGGTTAAGCAACACATCAGTGATACGCTCTGGGCAATCAAGGGCGAAGGCGCCCATGCGGAGCGCTTTGATCGCGTGCGCAACACCACCGTTCCTTTGCAAATTCGCCCGTCACAAGCAACAACAATTCGTCAAGGGTTCGGCAACATTGCTCGCTTCTTCCCAGGTGAACGTGCACGTCTTGCAGCGGTGGATGATATGGTGGTCGCTCACATGCTCGGTGAAGCACCCCAGGGGCGCGCACTCGCATTCGAGGATCAGTACATTTCAACAGGAGGACAACTGTATGAATTGCTCATGGGACACGATCGATGGCTGGCCGATGTACGCCCGCTACTAATTGCTCCTCATGAGCGGCATGGCGCACAACCGATGCTCTGTTGTCATCCGTATGATGTGTGTACAGAGCTGATAGCGCGTGAGTCAGGAATTATTGTATGCAAAGCAAATGGCGCTCCACTCAATGCACCGCTTGATGTTCATTCTCCAGTTTCATGGGTTGCGATTGCTAATGCGCACATAGCAGCAGAGTTAATTCCTGTGTTACAAGCCGCCCTGATTGCGCATGGTTTGTTTTTGGAGGAGGAAGAGGCATGAGCACCCAGTATTCAGAGCAAATCAGATTACTACAGCAGTTGGCACTGCCATTTATTGATATGCGACAGCAGCGATATATTGCACGAGCACCCGGTCGACTTGACGTAATGGGTGGAATTGCGGATTATTCGGGCTCGTTGGTTCTGCAACTTCCACTTGATGTTGCCGCATATGCATTGGTCCAACCACGACGTGATGGACAAGCGGTTATTGTCAGTGGAGCGTCACACGACTTGGCAGGGGTGTCCGTCGTTGAGTTACCGATTGCCGAAATTTATCGATATGTTGCGGATGCCTCAGTATTGCACCAAATGCTCACGGCCAACCCTTCGACAGCATGGGCGAGTTATTTATTGGGTGTGCTGGCAATAGTTGCACAGAATGCAAATCTCTTTTTTTATGATGGAATTACGATTGTCATTCACTCTACAGTACCACTCGGTAAAGGTGTGAGTTCATCGGCTGCGATTGAAGTAGCCACGATGCGCGCGGTATTAGCAATGAGGGAATATACAATTGATGGTCGTACGCTGGCCATTTGGAGTCAAATGGTCGAAAATCGGATTGTTGGAGCGCCGTGTGGTGTCATGGATCAAATGACAGCAGCGTGTGGAGTAGCCAATCAGTTCCTCGCATTGCGGTGTCAACCAGCCGAATTATTGCCGCCAGTACAGCTACCAACTTCGCTGAGGGTGTGGGGTATAGACTCAGGAGTGCGGCATGCTGTATCAGGTGCTGATTACACCACTGTGCGTGTTGCAGCATTTATGGGGTATAGGATTCTAACGAGTCTCGAGAATATGCCTACCACCGTTAGTAACGGTGTTGCAACAATTTACGACCACAAATGGAGCGGGTATCTGTCTAACATGAATCCATCAGAATTTATGCAGTTTTATGCGCAACTGCCAAAAACCATTGATGGAGAAAGTTTTATTCGGCATTATCAGGCCACACATGACACAGTTACACTTATTCGTCCGCATCAAGAGTATCCGGTGCGTCAAGCAACGGCACACCCCATATTCGAGCATAATCGGGTGCGTCTCTTTGCGACAATACTACAACATCCAACAATCGACGAGGAACGTGCGCGACTTCTGGGAGAATTAATGTACCAGGCGCATGAGAGTTACAATGCGTGCGGACTTGGTGTGGACGCCACAGATGCAATTGTGGCTCGTGTTCGCGAGCTTGGTCCTGCCCATGGTCTCTACGGTGCCAAAATTACCGGGGGAGGAAGTGGTGGCACGGTTGCTGTACTCGGTCGTCCTGAGGCATCTACGCACGTACAAGCAATTGCTGAGCGGCTTGGCACGGGAATGGTCTTTTCAGGATCATCTGATGGCGCAATCCATGTGCCCGTTGTAGTTGTGTCATAATCACACATCCAATACGGATGGTGATATCGTTTTCATAGTAGAACGCAGTAGCAGATTGAGAGCAACGCATGCGGCGGATATTTGATAGAAGAGTTCTTCTGAGTGTGTTGGGATTGCTAATGATTATGGGAGTATGGGCACGTGATGAGATCATTTACAATGTGCGCTTGTTTGATGCGTATCAACGTGGACAATCTTATTACGAAAACAATCCGCATATTGCCAAAAATGTTGCATATGGCCAACTGCCGCACCAACTACTTGACGTGTATCAACCGGAAACGCCGGGGAGTTACCCAGTCGTTGTCTACATTCATGGTGGTGGATGGAATAGTGGTAATAAAGAACTCTATGCACTCGTTGCCCAAAAGCTAGTCCCGTTTGGAGTTGTGGTGGTGGTACCGCGCTATCAGTTGTATCCAGATGCTACGTACACTCAAATGCAAGCTGATGTCTCTGCGGCCTTGGCGTGGACTGTGAATTCTATCGATGAATATAATGGTGATCCACAACGCATTCTGTTTGGTGGGCAATCCGCAGGAGCACAACTCAGTGCAATGACAGTGTTCGATCGGTCGGTGCTCGCAACGTATAATCTATCACCGAATGCAATTTGTGCGTACTACGGTATCAGTGGCGTTTATGACATTCGTGCGCAGTATGATTTTGAGGTGTCCAACGGGCGAACTGCACCGGTAATGACGGCAGTGATGGGTGGAGAGTCGTCCTTTGCGGCAACATCGCCAATCAATTTTGTACACGCTGATGTGCCACGCGTATTATTGATTCATGGCGATCAGGATGAAACAGTCCCGTTGCAGATGTCACGTGCGTTTTATCTAGCACTCAACAACGTAAATGCATCTGTGTCGTTGCAAGTATACCCAGGTCGTGGGCACTCCGAATTGCTCTTCTACACACTCACCCAAAACCCCGGTGAACTCATCACTGATATTGTGTCGTTAGCAGAGTCGTGCTAGGCGCAGAGTGAATCAAGGCGTATACGACCGTCAAACCGAATAGTTCAGTTATTCGAATAGTAAATCGTGCATATCGGTATCACTTGTATGCGGCGATATTCGGCGTACGGCACGCTGTATGTGCGATATGTTGCCCAAATCATATGCACGCGCGAGTACGCCAAACGTAGTTTGATGGAGACTTATACGACGCCAACGTTGACTTACCACCGGAATGCGTAACCGGTACATCGTACCCAGCGTGCATACCACGTAGAGTTGTGATGCATGCGGGTGGGTTGATTCGTCAGGTAAATAGTGCAAACGTTGCATAACCGCAACTGATTGAATTGATGCCACCAAGTGAATGGAGTATGGGTGTGACGTGTACCAGTGTGGCATGTAAAAGGCGATCCACGAGGATTGAGCAATCCGCGAACATTGTTGAAGTGGCACATGATAGTGTTTGCCATGCGTAATTCGTTGCCAATCCTGAGGTGATTTGACAATAGCTACTGTGACAGGTGTCTGTGGTAGAATTGGCTCGATCTCCATATTTGCTCCTTCAAGTCCATAAATGTTGCCACTGTGGTGGTCCATGACGACGACATTGTTGTAAGAAGTGGGTAAGTGCCTTACTCCCAGCGTCTGCTTCGATCTCAACATCACACGCGGGAGAACGTAGGTCGCTCAGTTGTCCAAGAAAGCACATGAGCGTGACCCAGTCAAGGTATGCAGCATGCCGGCCGTTGATATGACGATGCTGATCGCCATAGTCTGCGGTGTCTGGTGAGCTAAGATGGATGAGCGGACGTTGTGCACCCCACGTTGCACAACACCGGAGCGCCGTATCGACTGGAGCGTACGGCCACGGTGCCTGAATGTGATAGTGTAACCAGTCGAAAATAACTGGTATCTGATATACGGCGGATGTCATCAAGAGTTCGTCGATTGGTTGTGCCGTATGTTCTACGGCAATGTATTGCTTTATTGATGTTGGGAGTGATGCCAACCAGTGCCACTCGTGGTATGCGTTGTCTATTGGCAGATGGCAGATAATCACACCATCATGCGCCGCAATGTCAGTGAGCATCCTCGCACAACGTTCCAGCGTCTCGTGCATCGTAGATGGTGGAATGATTGGTGCATGGATGACAAGCCGCAAGGAGTGGTCGTTGATGAATTGTGAGATCAGCTGTGTTGTGAGTGGGTCGTACGCTTGTGCGTACGTATGAGGAATGCGCACAATACCATGCTGTGCGTGTAGCGCAGCCATGCAGTGTGCATAGAGACGAAGTCCAGTAGTTGGTTGTTGAATGATTGCTAAACGACTGCTCCCGTAGCGCATACATCTCCTTGCTTATCAACCAGATGTGTGATGGTGCTAAGCAAGAGCACGACGAGGACAAGTGTATATTAGAACATTTGTTCTATATTGTCAATATTGGTTATTCAAAGTTCATCCCAAAAGCATGATTGACTGCTCCGTTGTTCTGCCCCCCAGACAACATGTTGAGTACGTGGCAACGGCGTAATTGTTGCAAAGTAGTGTTCGGCTTGATGCATTCGCAATACCGTACGTACACTTCGGAGTGCAAGCTCCCCGCTATTGGCCTCCTGCGAAAGATGAGCGAGCCATGCACTTCTTCGGCGTTTGTTGTGTGCAATTCGTGCTAAAAATAGACCAGCTTGGATGTTGTCTAGGTGGCCACGTGCACTCGCGATGCGTAACTTCAGTTGCGGAGCATAACTGCTCAAATGGAGGCGTTCACGCTCATGATTAGCTTCGATGACCACAAGATCGGCATCGGTACATGCATCGACTAACACATCATCCCATACGCCCAAATCGGTAGCGATTACGGCACAAAGTGAATTGAGTTGCACCTTGATAGCCATTGGTTCTGCAGCATCATGTGAAACGGGAATGGGTGTGATGTGTATGTCGTCAATCAAAAGCGGCTGTAATGATTGAAGTGGCACGGTGCGAATATGTGATGCAACTGCTAACGCGTGCAACGTACCAGGGCTCGCAAAAATGGGTATCTGATAGCGCTGTGCAAGTGCCACAGCGCTCGTGATGTGGTCACCGTGTTCATGAGTAATGACGATGCCTTTGAGGGACTCGGGTGGTGTACCGAGCTGCGTAATGCGTTGTACAACACTTCGTAGGCTTATTCCTGCGTCAATGAGTAATGCTCCTGTGCTCCCTTGCACAAGTGTGGCATTCCCACTACTGCCAGACGCCAGTGACACCACTTGCATGATCAGTGCCTACTCTGGTGGAGACCAACGTCGAGATCTGCAATGATGTCGTCAACGTTTTCGATGCCCACAGAAAGGCGTATGAGGCTATCACTAATGCCACGTGCTTGACGTTCTGCGGGAGTCAATCCACGATGTGACGCCATGGCAGGAATACTAATCATGGTGTAAATATCGCCAAGAGTGCTTGCAGGTAGCACGAGTTGTAACGAATCCACAAACTGTCGAAGTCCAGTAGGATGTGCAAGTTCGAACGAGACCATTGCACCAAATCGACCAGACAACGTGCGTTGTGCCGTGTCAGCATCTTGGTGATTCGGTAACCCGGGGTAGTGGACGGTTGCAACGGTCTGTTGTTCGCTCAGCCATTGAGCAATCTGCATGGCATTTTCACATTGGCGAATGACCCGCAGAGGCATGGTCTTGAGCCCACGCAGAATTTGCAGTGCCTCGTATGGTCCAAGTACCATTCCGAGAGTTGCATTGATATGGCGCAATGCAGGCATGAACGACTCATCTGCTACAACCACCACGCCGCCAGTGCTATCCCCATGACCACTGAAGTATTTAGTAGCGCTATGACAGACAAAATCAGCGCCAATCGTTAATGGCTGTTGCACAATCGGTGTCGCTATCGTGTTGTCGATGATAGTCCGTGCGCCAACATTCCGAGCACATGCGGTGATATATGCCACATCAACAACCCGCAAGAGAGGATTTGAGAGTTGCTCAATATACACTATGTCTGGATGATGCGTTTGAATGGTGTGCGTTAGTTCATCGCGGTTCGTCATGTCGCACGTGATGATGGTTGTGCCATAGTTTGCCACAAAATCACGCAACAAAATGGTGGTTGCGCCATACATATCACGTGGTGCAACGATAGTTCTGATTGGACGCTTGAGCAGATGCGCTACCGCAAGTATTGCAGTATAAATAGCCGACATGCCCGATGCAGTCGTCAGCGCACCAACCCCTGACTCAGCTGCGGTTACGGCAAGTTCAAGTGCTGTATTCGTCGGGTTGCCGTTCCGCCCATAGGCAAATCCACGACCGGCAAGTGCAGCATCAAATTCAGCGAGATTTTCATGGAAGTAGGTCGTTGAGCTGTAGAGTGGAGTGCTCGTTGGTGACCCTGGCTGAGGTGGTTGACGTTCACCGGCAATCACCATACGTGTTTGATAGTCCCAGGTAGGGTTGTAACGAGGTGCCATCACCACTCCTTTTGTCAACATAATCCGCCCAAGTATAGCATAGATTTTTTGACTGCCATCGTTTTGTGTGGCATGTAATTCACTCTATAATAAGAAGGGAAAGCGAGTCTTCGAGATTAGGAAGTGTGTGAAAAACCTGATTCATTCATCACGACGAGCGTTCTTACGCCAGAGTGCGATAGTTGGTGCTGGGTTGATTGCCTCTGCGTGTAGTCAACGCAGACCGATGGCGCCGGCAGTTCAGCCAACCATTGTTATATCTGCGGATGTGCTCGCCAGCATGGCGCCAACTGCCACAGTTGTCACGACTCCTACGTTACAACCAACCAGTGCAACATTGAATCTGCCGTATGCACCAACGCCAGGCCCACTCAATCTTGAGATAATCGGTGGCATGAATGAACTGATTGCCAAAGCCAAGGCCGAAGGTGCGTTAAATATTGTTGGAATGCCACGTGAGTTGTTTGGGTACAACGAAATCATCGATCTCTTTACAGCAAAATACGACCTCGAAATTCGTGAGATTTTGCCGAATGCATCGTCAAGCGAAGTCGTCGAGTTAATGCAGGCAACCGCACTCCAACCGTCTGATCAGCTCCCGGATGTTGTTGATTTGACGCATTTTCATGCGTTGTACGCACGTGATCGCGGTCTTTTTCAACCATACCAAGTGCAGAAATGGACTGAAATCCCGGAGCGGATGAAAGATGCCAACGGGTTATGGTATTGCGGATACTACGGCGTTATCGTCATTTTGGTGAATCGCGACTTCGTGCGCGTTGCGCCAACCAGTTGGGCCATGCTGAATAACACAGATTTCATGGGATTACTTGCAATGCCAGGCGATCCGCGAACATCACATCAGGCACTGCACGTGGTGTATGCAGCCACACTTGAACGTACTGGTAACCTGGCCAATATAAACGAGGGTATTCAGTATTTTGCACAGTTGCGCAACGGTGGGGTGCTCGTCGACAGGATTGGGACAAAGTCGCTCTTTTTGCTTGGTGAGGCGGCCATCGTGCCAATGTGGTCGCATCTCGCCATGCAAATCATCGACGAAACCGCAGGTGCCCCTGTCGTTGAGATGATTTTGCCTGATGCATCAGTCGTAGGCATGAATGCACTGGCGATTAATGCATATGCACGGCATCCATTTGCGGCGCGTTTATGGCAGGAACACATGTTCAGCGACGAGGTGCAACTTATTTTGTCGCGGGTACACGCCATTCCTGCACGGTTTGAAGAGATGCAACGCACCAACATACTGGACGAAGAACGAGTATCACGCTACCCGGACGTGAATAAACTGCCATTTGTGGCAGTGCCCACTCAGACCGAATTGACGGAGTCACGCCAGGTAATTCAAGAGGCATGGCAACGGATATTTGATGTTGAATAAGGTGTAAATCATGCTTCCACGCACACCAAAACTGGTGATATTCGACAAAGATGGCACGTTAATTGATTTTCAAAAGATGTGGGGGACATGGGCTGACGCCTTTGCCCACCGCGTAAGTCAGCACCTCGCCGTGGATCTTCACGATGCCATCCTAGTGTGCTTTGGCGTTCATCCACAGACACTTCGCATTGATCCACAGGGTGCACTCTCGATTGCACCGATGGCGACGATGCAACAGCTTGTCATTACCCAAATCATGCCGTACTGTCGTGATATGGCACAAGCGCACGACATTGTGCAGCAAACATGGCAACCGCCAAACCCCACGCAGCATGTCCATCCACTTGCCGACTTATCGCGGTTGTTTGGTGCACTTCATCAACGCGGTGTGCTGATTGCAATTGCTACTGCAGATAATCGTCAACCAACAATTGACACACTAGAATACCTGGGCATACATCGGTATGTCTCAGCATATGCCTGTGCCGACGATCTGCAGATGCCTCCCAAACCTGCTCCAGATAAAATCTGGGCGATCTGCCGCACACTCAATGTGCATCCTCAGGATGCAATCATGATTGGTGATACCCCAGCAGATATGCAAATGGGCCACAACGCAGGGGTAATGGCACAAATCGGTGTTGTTACTGGGGTATCGCGCTTTGATGAACTCCAACCGTGGGCAACGTCCGTTATGCCGTCGGTTGCAGAACTATGGCACATTTGGCCCAATGCCGGTGCGTGATGTTATGGGGTTGGTGTCGATGTGGGTGTCGGTGTTACAATCGGTGTCGGTGTGGTGTTTGGTACTCGGGTGGCAAAGAGGGGCATGACTATTTGCCGTGCGTTGTTAATAAACTGGGTGACTCGGGGTTGGTCAACATACCAGATACCGTATCCAATCCCTGCAAGTACTAACATGGCCGCAAAGACTTTGACGGCATTCGCATACGAAATAATACGCAGATTGGCTCGACCATAGTCGGTAATTGGGTCATGCCGATCGCCATATTGAAAGCTACGGTACTCGGCAATCGCCTCTTCAACACTGACACCCAAGTACTTGGCATATTTGGTAATCATCTCTTCAGCCATTGCACCACGTGGTAAATGACTAAATCGATCTTCCTCCATGGCCTGTAAGTAGGTCAGACGCACACTCGTATTCAGTTCGGCCTGCGTCAATGGTATACTTCGCCGATTTCGTGAGGCGCGTAGACGTGCTCCTAGCGTCTCACTCTGGGAGGTATCTGGCGTGAGCAGCGTGGTGCTCGGTAATCCGGCTAACAGCAATTCGTCTTCAGAACTCAGTGACAGACCAATTGCATCACCTGTAGGGTGGGGAAGATCCACCGACGGCGTATTAGTGCTTTTGTCGTCTGATTTTGTTCCACGAGTACGAGTTTTGCTGGTTTTTCCAGTGGATTTCTTGGCGGATGGCTCATCCAGATCAGTATCTGATTTGGGTGGTGGCGACTTCGGTGTCACCATCGGCAATAGAATGTCGATGAGTTCCTTCATCATGAAGGGCTTTGGAATAAGCCCCGCACACCCGAGTTGCGTTGCCCGAGCGACAATTTCATCGGTCGGTTCGTGCATGGTGATGAAGACTGGGATGAGCTTGGCTTTTTCGGAGATGACTTGCCAACCAGCATTGCCATCAATCGAGGGATCGATGACAATCAGATCAGGACTGATTTCATTCAGAAGTTGATGGACTTGTGTCATGTTCCCTGCACGACGCACGGTGTGTCCTACGTGGCCGAGCTGGAGATCCAGACTCATTGTCAGTACGACATCTTCGTCGATTGCAAGAATAATTGCCATAGCAATGCTCCGATACACTCTGAGCATAAGTATAGCCGAAATTAGCGTGGTTTGGTATCGGCTGCAACTGATAAGTGTGTGAGAAATGCTAAGACTTTATGAAGATATGCGGCGGGAATCATTAACACTAGTAGTTCGAGAAGCCCTGCACCACTCAGGAGGGCCCAAAATGCCCCGGCAACTTGTACGTGAGGTTGTGTTGCCTGCATGGCGATGCCAGTCGCCCATACAGTGCATGCTGTAGCGATACTTACCGTAAATACAAAGAACCAATGGGTTCGTGCAGGACCGAAGAACGCGGTGATATAGCTTAAATGTGCCGGCAACCATGCGCCACTAAAGTTGTGTACACCGAAATAAATGTTTAATTTCGCTAACAAGTGTAAGGCATAAAATAGCAAAATCGTTACAAATCCAGTACGATTGCTTGCATCTTGCATGAACCACACAGCACCGACGATTACGCACAAGGAAACGATTTCATGGTGGATGGTACTTCTTACTGCGTAGATAAATCGTTGCCTGTTCGTCAGCGGCAATTCAGGTAACACGATGCGCTGTCCAGTTATGAATCCTGTGTAATAACTTGCAAGATTCCAACCCCATACTACGGTTCCTGCACTAAATGATGCATAAACTGCCCATGTATCGGTGTTGTGACGCAATAGCACGAGCATCGCTGCACACGCTGCGGCAACGACACTTAGACCACCAAAGGTGGCGTCGTATGTCCAGCGCGCTTGGCGATACAAAATGATGATGATGCCAGTACTGACCCACCAGAGGATGATCGCATAGCTGATGGCAATCAGGTAGTGCATGTATACCCCTTAGTAAAGAAGTTGGTCTGCGGGGATATCCTGCAACCCACTCCACGGTGAACGAATTTCACCGTTTGCAAGGCGGCGATCAACGCGACGGATGACCATGTAGCCTACCATAAGAATGAGGAATACACCGGCAGCAAGATAGACGCCGACATATCCGAGTACTACATTATTTGTGGCTGCTTGGATGTAATCACGGGCTACACCACCGCCGATGGTGCCAAAGCCTTGTGCAAGCGCTTGTACGACTCCCCACATCCCCAAAAACAACCCAGTGTGTGCGTTATCGGCAAGTTGCATCACCGTGGCGATGCTGCCGACAATGAACAAACCGCGCCCCATGCCGATGACTGCTACGCCAAATTGGAAGAGGAGCGCACCACCCCAAAATCCACTGAGTGATACGATGCCAAATCCCACAATACCTGCAATACCACCAGCGATCAGGAGTTTGCCACTTGCTTCACCACGCCATAACCACCATCCTGCGATCACGATGGCAATAATCATCGCGACTCCCCAGATTGCAGTCAGGAATGTGGTGGCGGTGACACTCATACCGAGTACTTCACCGCCATATGGTTCGAGCAAAATGTCGTGCGTGCCAAATCCGAGTGTGGCCACAAAGAAAATCAAAAACATGCCACGTAACGCAGGACTTTGCCAGACCGTTTTGATCGATTTACCGAGACTTTGCCGAGCTTGTCGACTAACTTCGGCAACTAAGGTGCCGTCTGGACGCATTTTTTCTTGGTTGAATAGCGCGAGAAATGTACAAATCAAAAAGATGACTGCGCTTCCTTGCATGACGCGTACAAGATTGTAATGCGTGTAATTGGTCAGTAATAACCCAACAACGAGGGAGCCAACGACGGTGCCAATCACCAACATCAACCATAACACTGCGAGCGTCTTACCACGCTCCCCATCACTGGTGATATCACTGACAAGCGCGAGATAACTGGTTTCAACAATATTTACACCAATACCATAGACGAGAAAGATGGTTATACAAAAGGCATACACCACCCATCCCTGCAAATTACTCTCCGGACTAAAGAGAATCAACGAAAATGGCGCAGTGGCTAGCCCTCCGTAGGTCAGCATTGCGCCGAGTACGAGGTATGGCGTTCGCCAACGTCCTTCCATGCGCTTTTGATCGGATATGTGGCCAACCACGGTGCGAATTGGTGAAACAAAATAGTGTATAGACATCAACGCAGCCACGAATCCGGCTGAGATTGCGAGTTCGTGAATCAGTACCCGGTTGAGCGTGCCGGTAATCGGTGCCAATGATACGCCCATGCCAAATTGAAAGAGTCCAAGGCGCAATACCCGCAACCACCACGGTGCATCGGGATGCTGCATTATCCATGCGCGGAACTCATGCCATCGTGCCTGAATACTTCGTGGCAGAATGGTACGTTCACTTGCCATGTTGACTCCTTGGTCTGCTGTTCAATATGCCATAGCTTATCTTTGGGGCAATCATAGCACATCAACTTTTTGAATTGACGATGTTTCAAAATAGTGTATCTTTTGTGTACTAAATGTATAACAAATGTGTGTATTAATCTGACAGTCAATAAGAAGATAGAATAGAGATATGAAGTACAACGATACGATTGTGGCGTTGGCCACAGCAATGGGGCAGGCAGCAATTGGCACGATTCGCATCAGCGGCGCCGGTGCACTGCCTATATTGCAACAAGTAATGATACCGCGCCGCACAGGCATATGGCGACCTCGTGTCGTCCGCTATGGGCATGTGCATGATTCTGATGATCGTGTCATAGACGAGGTGTTGGCGTTTTATATGCCGGGTCCATCAAGTTACACTGGCGAGGACGTTGTTGAGATTTCGTGTCATGGTGGGCGTGTCGCCATGACTCGCGTGCTTCAGCGGGTGATTGAATGTGGCGCACGCAGTGCTGATCCTGGTGAATTTACCATGCGTGCATTCGTGTCTGGTCGCATTGATCTGAGTCAAGCAGAAGCCGTCATGGATGTTATTCAAGCACAAACACCGCATGCACTTCGACAGGCACATGCACAATTGGATGGATGGCTCCGTTCGCAGGTAACGCAGTTGCGCGCCAAAATCCTCTATGAGATGGCTGCTGTGGTGGCACGCATCGATTTTCCTGATGAAGTTGAAGAAACTGCCATAAATGGTTACGCACTGCGCGATGTGGTGTCAGAGATCGAACATATGGTTGCAGATTCACGTGCGGGGATGATTCTCCGTGATGGTGCAAAAGTCGCACTCCTTGGACGTCCTAATGTCGGTAAATCAAGCTTACTCAATGCATTCCTTCGTCATGATCGTGCCATTGTTTCACCCATAGCCGGGACAACTCGTGATACACTCGAAGAGTATGCTGATGTAGGCGGTATTCCTGTCCGTTTCGTAGATACAGCAGGGATTCGTGCGGATAGCCAAGACGTCATCGAACAACTCGGTATCGCTCGTAGCCGTGCCGTTGCCGCAGAAGCAGATGTAGCACTTATTCTTGTAGATGCATCGAGTGCGCTGACCGAACAAGATTATGCCGTAGTGCATGCACGCGGTGATTTGCCGGCAATTTTGGTACTCACCAAATCTGATTTGCCGCCCCTGCATTCGACAGTAAGTGATGTCCATCAATTGCGTCAGCAGCCGTTTGCAGCAGTTGTGCAGGTATCTACTCGTACGCATGATGGGCTCTCCGAGTTACAAGACGCATTAACCATGCTCTTGCTTGACCATGCGTCGCCACATGACCGCCGTGTCAGTAATGCACGTCATGTTGATGCATTGCGCCGTACCGCACAGTCCCTTACAGATGCGATTGATGGGTTAGATGCAGGCCGAACCGCTGATCTCGTGGCGGTTGACTTGCATGCGGCAATTGCTGCACTCGGGGAAATAACCGGAGAAGATGTGAGTGAATCGTTATTAGATGTTGTGTTTGCGCGATTTTGTATTGGAAAGTGACACATGCGCATAGCCTCGCCCCTTCAACGTCCTTTGTGGTTATTGGCACTTGCCGTTCTTGGAGTTATCGCTGCCCAAGGGACAGGGCAGATGATTTTTGCACGCCTCGGATATCTTCTCTTTGTGCTCTTAGGGAGTTGTGTCGTGTGGGCACTCTATGCAGTGCGCGGCATTTCCATCGAACGCCACGTGCTGACCCCTCGTGTGGTCGTTGGTGACACTATCCGAGAACGTATCTCGATACGCAACATGTGGCCCATTCCGCGTACCATGATCGAGGTCATTGATGATTCATCGCTCCCTGAACGCATGATGGGAGTCGTACTCGATTTGGGTGCACGGCAAGAACGTCAACGTGTCTGGCGCAGTCGTGCCGTCATTCGTGGTGTGTACACACTAGGGCCAACAATTGTTGTGGGGAGTGATCCTTTTGGGCTCTTTCGTATTGAACGACGATTTGTTTCGTCTGAGTGCGTTGTTGTGCATCCACGTCCGCAGTCTGTTCGTTTGTCAGCGATTGGTCGTGCCGCATTGACTGGTCAACGCAGTAGTGGCCGACGTACCAGCGATGATGCACCGCAGGTGGTATCTGTGCGGGAGTACCGCCCTGGGGATAGCATTCAGCGTGTGCACTGGCGGTCAACCGCAAAACGTGGTCAGTTGATGATCAAAGAGAGCGTCAATGAGCCTGGTGTGACTGCGTGGATGTTGTTAGACGCAAACGCCGCAGTACAAGAGTGGCGCGGGTTGAACTTTATGCCGGGGAGTATGCCTATCCCTGATTCAACCGAAGAATACGCTATTGCGGCAGCTGCATCTGTGGCTCAGCAATGGCTTGCACAAGGGCATGCGGTTGGACTTCTGGCGCACGGATTACTGCCTATCGACATTGAGCCGCAACGTGGTATTGCACAACGCCTCGCAATATTTGATGGATTGGCCGCATTGCGTTGTGGTGGAAATACGCCTCTCAAAGACCTGTTTACACAGCGCAAATTCTTTGCCGGCAATACACTCTGCGTGATTACAAGCGATACGAATCCTGAGTGGGTCGGTGCAATGGCATCATTGAAACTTCAAGGAATTGATGTCTTTGTGATGCTCATCGAACCACTGCAATTCGGTGGTCGTCGTGATATGCAAGCGGTTCGCAACGCATTGTCACAAGCAAATATCGATTATAATAGGGCGTCGTTCGTTCAATGAGGAACAAGACGCTATGTTTATATCTTTCCCTACGAAAATCGACCTCTCCGCCTGCGAGTTTGATTGCCACTTCGCCAATGATCATCAAATAACTGCCGTTGATGTTGTCATGTCAGAGCGACATGCAGCCACACTTGCACAAATCAAAGCCTTGCGCCACGTACTCCATACCTACGGTGTACGCTGTGCGTCGTTCAGTCTGGTTGGTTGTAACCATTTGGTTGTGCATGCTGAACAACGACAACAGATGAAGTCGCTTCGTGATCGTGCGTGCGAGTATGCCTCGATACTCGATGCATCGGTGTTTGTAACTACCAGTGGCATGCGCTCAACCGTACTTGATGAGAACGCGTACATGTTTGCCCAAGAACTGCGCCATACGATTGCCACCGTGCAGGCACGTGGCATGCGATTTGCTGTGCAAATGGATGCCACCGGCTTTGTGGATGGCATCATGGCGTATGAACGTATTTGGTCTTTGATCGGGCAAGTCTACTGTGTCTTTGACCCGGTCGCACTAGTGCAAAATGGCGGTGATGTGCTTGCATTTCTGCATAAACACGCCAACAAAATTGCCCATGTACGTGCCGCTGACGTCTTGTGCCGGGATGATGTTCGTATTGCATCCCCACCTGTGGGGATGGGCGATCTGCGTTGGGGACCCATGCTTTCACTCCTCTATGAAGGTGGGTATCATGGTGCTCTATCAATTACTCCGGATGGCGGATTCTGGAATCGCAATGCGCAACGGCATCGCATGATTTTGTTGTCACAACACCACCTCAATCAGTACCTGTTTGATGCGGATAATGAGTCGGTGCTTGCGAACAAGGTAACATCGTTGTATGGTAGGATGGTGTAGTCTAAACGCGATGCACACGAGGAGGTCGTGATGGCAAATGAAGTGCGTATAGGTATCATCGGATGTGGTGGCATGGCGCGTCATCATGGGCGCATGTTCGATGCGCTTCCTGGTGCACGTGTGGTTGCATTGGCAGAGCCAGCACAAGCAAATCTCGATCGTTTTATTCTTGAGACAGTCTCAGACAAAACGAAGATCCCGACAACCTACGCCGACTACCGCGAAATGCTCAAGAAAGAGCATCTCGATGGTGTGGTCATCGTCACTCCCCACAACCAGCATTTCACCCAAGCGGTTGAAGCCATGCAGGCAGGTGCTCATGTGCTCGTCGAGAAGCCGATGGTCATCGATACCGAGGATGCTTTGGCGCTCATCGAAAAAGCCGAACAACTCAACAAAGTCGTTTCAGTAGCCTTTCCTGGTCCATTTACGTGCGAGTTTCAGTATATTCGTGAAAGCGTTGCACACGGTGATTTGGGACATCTTTCCCTGGTTACCGGTGTGTGTGCGCAGCCGTGGATTCAGCATCAAAAGGGTACATGGCGTGCTGATCCGGTGCAATCAGGTGGTGGCAACTTGTACGACAGCGGTGCACACATGTTTAATGCCATGCTCTACTTGACCGGGCAATCAGCTACCGAGGTGCAAGCCTTCGTGAACAACAAAGGAGAAGCTGTCGACATCGCCGGTACCGTGATTATGCGGTTTGCTGATGGGACACTTGGTTCGGCGGCTGTGAGTGGTGATTCCACCGTGTTTGAGCAAGGCATCTATATCCAAGGAAGTGCCGGGAGCGTCAAAACGAGCATTTATGGTGGGACCATGGAACATTGGCAAAACGGTAAAATGGTGAAATATCCAAATGTACCGGTTACCGATTCACTCCAAGAGAATTTTCGCGATTGTATATTGGGGATCGCCAAGACCCCAAGCCCTGCTTTGTTGGGTTTGCGTCAGGCGCGCCTCATGGATGCAATATATGCGTCTGCTGCAAGTGGTAAGCCAATTGCAGTCGTCGCCGATTAGAGAATCCTTGGCGGAGTGGCATCCGTCGAGTGAGTGTATGCCATCTGTTTGTTTACAGAAAGGTCTGTCATGAAAGTCGGTATTTTGTCGGTTCCTGTGCGTGAAATGCCTATTGCAGAGATGATTGCATGGGCAGCATCAATTGGTGTGCAACAAATCGAGTTGAACGTTGAGCCAGGTGGCAACTTCGATGCAACCAAGGTTACCGATGCGGACATCGCCAATCTTAAGGCGTTGCTAGCCAAGCACAATATCAGCTTGTCAGCCGTCGTCTGCTATTGGTTTAGCATGATGACTGGTGTGAGCGATGAGCATCGCGCCAAGTCCAAAGAAGTATTCGCTGCGGCCATCAAGTTGGCTGCCAAGCTCGACTGCAAAATGGTTGGCGCGTTGGCCGGGTTCCCAACCCCAGGCAAGGACCGCAACAAGACCATCCGCGAGGACTTACCCGAGCATATGCGCCCCATGGCTGATTTGGCCAAGCAGCATGGCGTCAAGATCATGTTCGAGAACTGGTACGCCACGAATCTGCAGAACCTCGAGAACTTCGCCACTTTGTTCGAGGTCTTCCCCGATGCCCACATGGGCCTCAACTACGACCCATCACACCTCGATTGGCAAGAGATTGACTACATCGACGGCGTGCGCGAGTTCAAGGACCGCATCTTCCATGTCCATGCCAAGGATGTATGGGTTAACCCAACCATCCGCGCTCGCATCGGCAGCAATGCTTCGGGCTGGTGGCGCTACGTGTTGCCCGGTTATGGTCGCATTCGCTGGGGTGAGTTCATCACCACCTTGCGCCGAGTCGGCTATGACGGTGTTATCTCAGTCGAGCACGAGGACGATGCGTTTGGTGCCCAAGAGGGCTTTGTCAAGTCAGTGCGCTACTTGCGCTCATTGACCGACTAAACACCATGTACGTGTAAATTAACGGCGGTGCGGATGTCAATCATCCGCACCGCCGTTGGTCGTATGGCGGTATAATTCAGCTATGCATATACCTGATCCGACCGTCGAACAACTTGCCGTCATTGCCCATCCGCTCCGCCAGCACGCGCGCGTTCTGGCCGTCGCTGGCTCCGGCAAAACTACCACCATCGTGTTGCGCGTTGCCTATCTCATCAAAGAATTGGGCGTTGATCCGCGGGGTATTCGTGTCTTTGCCTATAACGCGCTTGCCCGCAACGAACTCAAAGAGCGCATTAGTCTGCTCTTGCCCGACAAAGCCGACCAGCCGCGCGTCGACACCTTCCACTCTTTTGCCTTTCGCTGGATCAAACAAGCCATCAGTGAACAAGTGATTGCCGAACCACTCGAGTGGTGGCTCGACGACGAAAGTGATAAATCGCGCCTGTTGATGCATCGCTCGATTCAATCGCTCGTTCAAGAGGGGATCATTGAGGATGGTGCAGTCGATGTTGACGCAGTTTCTGCAGCAATTACGCTCTGGAAGGCAGCGCTCATCCCGGCGGGGAGCGAGCGTGCTGCCCATGCGAGTAGTAGCGACATTCCACTCGTCTATGCGCGCTTCGAAGAGATGCGTCATTCAATGCAAGCCGTCGGTTTCGACGATTTTGTCGGCATGATGATTCAACTTGCCGACAATCATCCGCAGTTTTGGCGCAAAGTCGTGGGCGGCTTGCGCGTCCTCATTGTTGACGAGTATCAAGATGTGAATTTCGGTCAGCAGTTACTCATCCAAAAAATCGCCGCCACCAACGTTGACGTGATGGTTGTCGGTGACGACGACCAAACGATTTATGAGTGGCGTGGCGCTCGACCAGACTATCTGATTCAACGCTTTGGTCAAGGTTTGACTCAGCGCAACATGGTTGATTATCCGTTGACTGTGAGCTTTCGCTTTGGACCACTCCTTGCACAAGTTGCCCACAACGTGATTGTGCGTAACAGTGTGCGGTTTGCCAAAGATCTGGTTTCGGCAAGTTTGCAACGGGCCACGGCTGTGCAAATCATCGAAGACCGCAGTAGTCAAGCCGGCATCATCGACCAAGAGGTGTGCGAGCAGCTACAACGCTGGCTGAGCGATCACCCGGCGTCGTCAGTGGTCGTGCTAGGGCGTACGCTCGGGCAATTACAGGCGTTTGAAATGGCCTGCTTGCTCAACGAGATTCCATATCGCGTGCTTGGGCGTGGGCCGTTCTACCAACGTCGTGAACACACGATTTTGGCCGATTATATGCACCTTGTGACCCAAATTGACGCACCACTCGACGATGCGCTCGGGCAGGTGTTTGTGCGGATAGCTAATACGCCGATGCGCGGGTTACAACGCGATTTTCTTAAGCAACAATTGCGCCAGGGCGTCCATCAAGGTCATACGCTCCGACAGGTACTCACCGAGCTGAGTACGAGCGAGTCGTCTTCAGTTCAGGTGCGTGCGCGCCTTGATGACATGTTGGCCATGTTCGAGCAGTTGGTACGTCTGCTCCGTGATAACGCCAGTGCCTACGAAGTGTTGACGTGGCTGACGCAACAGCTACGCCTTGATGAGCACTTTGTGCGCGCCTATGGCCGTGGCGAGGCGGCTGCTGAGCGTTCGATTGCCGTGCGGCAGTTGATTGCAGTTGTCGAGTATCTGTCGGTGCCGGCGGATCAGTTTGTGGCGTGGCTCCGCGGGTTTGATCATACCGCCGGCAAAGAAGAACCCGAGCAGGTGTTGTTGACCACCGTGTATCGGGCCAAGGGGCTTGAGTACGATCACGTCATCATCCCGGCGGCACTCGAGGGGTATATGCCAGCCTACGGTCATTCCCCGGAGGTATACGACCGGAGCGACCCGACAGCAGTTCCTGCTGGTTCTGATGCCATCGAGGAGGAGCGTCGCCTCTTTTATGTGGCCATCACACGTGCCAAAGAGTTGTTGACAATTGGTGTGCCATTGCCCAAGCCAGGGCTCGGTCGGGATGCGCTCCCGACGGCGACGCCGTCGCGATTCGTCAAAGAGATGAAACTTGAGCCCACGGAGCAAATTTTGCAGAGTGCTGCATTTGATGCGGAGGCACTGGCTGAGTCGTTGCAAGAGCATGGCGCAAGTCAGGGTCTCCTGAATCATCTCAAACGCTATGTGTCTGATGATCCTCAATTGCTCAAGGTCATTAAGGCATTTAACGGCGAGGTTTGGCCGATGCGTCCATTAAAACTAAAAAAATAGCCCCTGTGGTTACAACAGCATTGCACCCACAGGGATTCTTTTACCAGTCGAACGGTTCATACAAAGGAATTTCTTGAGGTGGTACGACGCTCTTTCCATCAGGACAGATAGGCCGTGCCGGGCAGTGACGACAGAATGCATACGCAGGTCGTGCCGGGTATTGGCGTTGTACAATCATCTCAGCTCCATCTGCGAGTAGCTGCTGAGTCTGACGCATGGCACGTGCATCATTTGGGATGTGATGAAGTGTCCCTGTGCGGGTGTGATATACAGCGATGTTGGGAATGTGCGTCTGTTTTTGTAGGCGCATCCACGCTTGTGCGTACAGACGCAACTGGTCTCCATGACGTTCAATAATGCCGTCAATGGTTTCATCAGTCTTGTAATCAACAATCATGTTGTTCCAGTGTCTGTCAATGACGCCCGACATTTCGATGAGGGCATGCGGTGTCTCAACACGCCAGCGCATACGTTGTTCGACCTCTTGAACGAGTGGCGGTGTCTGACCTACAGGGGATGCAAGGTAGGTTGTGAGCATCTCGGTTAAGAGGAGCATTGTCTGAGTGTCTACGGGTTTCGCATAACGCTCTATCGCAATGTTGGTCAGCTGTTGTGCGGTTGCACGCGGATGGTGTGCATGTGATTCGGCGGCCAAATGAAATAGCGAGCCAATTGCACGTGCATTCCGACCGGCAGTGTATGGATCATCGACGGCTTCAGGCAGTGTCGGCTCTCCCGTAATGCCCGTCCACGCATCTTGGAGTTGCGGTAGCGTATATTGTCCTATGGACGGCGCATCAGTCCAGTAGATTGGTGCCATGTCTTCCGCATGTTCAAGAAGGTGATCAAGTCCACTACGTCGTTGATAGCGATAGCGTTGTGGGCATTGAATGAGTTCGTGAAGTGCAGATGGTGATAGCGTGATAATCTGTTTGCTGGCAATGCGTGTCACCACGTGATTCTGTTGCGTTGGTGTGGTTGACTGAGGTATTCCCTCAGTCGTATATGTCGTGTGTACGTGTGTGCAATCCACGCCTGCGATTGGCGCTTCTTGCAGTGATTCATACATAGCCGTAAAGAGACTGGTTTTTTCGAGGCCAACCGCACTCACCATCAAATAGCGCTTGGCGCGTGTAAGCGCAACGTACCACAGTGCCACCACTTCGTTGTATTTTTGTCTTTCGAGTTCAGCTACAACCTGCGTTTGTGTAGGATTATCACTCTGTGGATCGACGAGTATTCCACTTTGAAATGTCATGTGTTTGTTGGCACGCGTATCAAATGCATGTGCATCAGGAACAAACACTGCAGTAAATTCAAGCCCTTTTGCAGCGTGTACCGTCATTATTTGAACAGCATTCGCATTCGTTTTGAGTTCGGGTGATGCGCTATCCGGTTCATAGCGAATCCGCTCAAGCAATTCACGTAGTAATTCACGGCTTGACCCACTTTGGAGCGCACGGCAGTCGTTGATGAGTTTGGTGAGCATGCGTTGACCATAGGCTCCGTCGCGTTGCCACAGGCCAAATTGTTCTAGCGTTGTAGCAAACCATTCTGCAGGTGCGAACTCCCACTGTTTGTGTTGTACAGCGATGACGTTGTTAACAAACTCTTGGATGCGCGGATAGTTTTCGCCGTGTTCTCCAAGCAATTGCCATAACGATGCGTCTCGTCGCTGCTGGCGTATGGCGCGCAAACTCCCATCATCACATGTCCGTGTCGCCGAAAGGAGCGCACGTGTAAGCGATTGTTCATTGGCAGGGTCATAACACGCATTCAGCAGATGAATCGCATCAAGAATCAAGGTGCGGTGGTAGAAGGGGTCATTTTTGCCACGGTCAAACGGAATCCCGGCACGGTGCATGGCGTCTGCAAAGAGATCAAGATGTGTTCGTTGACGGAGCAGTAGCGCCATGTCGCCGTAGGGAATCTGTTGCTGCACATGGAGTTCACGCATGCGTGCGGCCATGGCATCTGCCTCTTGCGTGCGATCCATCATTTGCCATAGCCGTACACAATCAGCGGGGGCTGGTGCAGTTGATGCAGGTGGATGAAGCTGTGCAGATGCGTCGTATTCTTTCGGACTGCCGAATTTATACGTCAGTAGACTCCGATTTGCTACGTCAAGAATTGGCGCAAGCGACCTGCGGTTTTCAGTCAGGTTGACACACACATCGCTGATTTCTTTCATCTGGACAATGTTCTGCACATTGGCTTGGCGCCACACATAAATTGCTTGGCGTGGATCACCGACAACCGTACGTGCTACTGCTCGGCCGTTGATGTGTGGTGTGATGCTATTCAGTAACTGAGCTTGCGCACTGCTCGTATCTTGATACTCATCTACCATGACATAACGTATGTGTGATACTAATTCGGGGAACTCAGATTTGATGACGGGTACGATTTGAATTAAGTCATCTAGATCAAGCTGTCCGCGCAGACTTAACTCTTGAGCCCGTGCGACAAAATTCCACGCTAGAAGTTGTCCGTACAATGCATGCTTTTGGCTGATTCCATTGGTCTTTGAAATAGTCGCTAACAGCGCTTCACGTGTGTGACCGAGGCCTTTGGCATCGGCAATCATTTGATTAACTTGCGTGAAGAGAGCGTCATCGTTCCAGTCATATTCATCAATATATGTTGAGAGATGGACGATGGCGTCATGCCAACCATTATCCAGAAATCGCTCCCAACATGCTTGACCAATATCATCGCGTTCGAGTTCTTCGCAAAATGGTTCATCAGGATTTAAATTCAGCGCAATACTTCGTTGCAGTGCCATACGTGCCGCAAATGCATGAAATGTAGAAATCTGTGCTTCGGCCATATCGATGCGATTAAATGGCAACCCCTGATTTGTAACAGTATACATAATGCGTGCCCGCATTTCTGTTGCCGCTTTTTCCGTAAATGTCAGTACCACAATATTGCGTGGGTGTAAGTGTGCATCATGTGTCAATAACGAGACATATCGGCGTGCTAAGGTCTCTGTTTTGCCGGTGCCAGCACCTGCAATAATGGCAAGCGTTGTATCTGGTGCAGCATTGAGCGCTTGTTGTTGACCTGAATTTGGCATAAATGGTGTACTCATACGACTCCTCATCTATTGTGCATCGTCACAGATGTGCATGAATTGACAGTACCCGCACTGCCGTGATGGTTGCGTCGGATACGGCGCAACGCGCATCTGTTGCATTATTGCAATCAGGTCGCGTTGAATTGATCCATGAAGTGCATCTCTTTGTAAGTCAATACCGACATGCATCTTGCCCGACTTGCGTATGTCGGTAGCGGTATCCGATAGTGAGATGGTCCGAAGCTGACCGTTGTTTTTACTGTTTTGACCCAAATAAAACAACGTAAGCGTGTCTGCTGCAGGAGTGAGGTGCCAGCTTGGTTGATGCGTCCCCAGTAAATAGATCGGTATCTGAAAGTTTGATAGCGGTTTGTCAGTGCGCCGCATAAAGCCGTTCAGTAGCTCCGAATAATCTTTGGGTTTGCTGCTTTTGTAGTCAATAATCTCATAACGCATTGTCGTACCAAGATGCACCACATCAACACGGTCAACACGGCCAAGAATACGCATCCCATCAAGCTGAAAGTCGAGTTGGTGTTCAAGCAGTAATGGGCGACGATTTGGATGTTGCTCATATAACGCACGCTCGTACTCCCACCAGCGTCGAAGCATACCATCGATGCGTAACCAGTTGCTCCGTAAGCGTAATCCGGTCCCGAATCGCTCATGCCATGCACAACTCGGACGATACACACCACCGCCGGGGAGTTGCACTTCTTGGCCTTGCCACGCACCACGCAATGCGACTTGGACACGTTGTGGCATCACTGACAGGCGACTTTTGAACGTGTCGAATGATTCACTGCGAAGATCAACGTTTTCGATTGATCCATTCCCGAGTACGACACATAACACTTCGTGCGCGAGCGAGCCGAAATGAAGATTCCGCTCATCGATTTCTGTATCATCGTCATGCCCGAGTTGTATCACTTTTTCGTAGTAATAACGGCGTGGGCAATTGAGATAGGTGCTTATTTGACTCGCAGAGAATGTATTATTCGTCAACAGCTGAATAGCCTCGACCTGTGGTGGAATAGTCGGTATTGCCTGTGGAATTGGTAAAGTTGGCACGCATGAAATAGATGCATCATGAATCATCACGTGGCCATCGCGGTCAAATTCGGCTGAACCTGCAAACAAATCAGCGAAAAAGGGTGTAGCCAATTGTGCTTGACCGTTTGCGCCATAATGAGAAAAACTCATAATGACGTTTGTGGCATGACTCGAAATCATGCTGGTAAAACGGCGTAACTCTCGTGCTTGCCACGCAGCTGGAGACGTGAGTTGTGGTAACGCTGGTCGATAGGCTGGCGTGAATACCTCGCAGAGCGTTGCCTCAGGCAGTAACTGAAACCCAACAATACTCCGTGGTGCTACATGCTCACTTAATCCCATGATGATCACACTGTCAGTGGCTGCGTGTGCTCCTGTGGCTGCGGAGATGATGATAGGCATGGTGCTTCGATAGAGTTCACGCATTGGCGCAGGGAGCGCGTCGACGCCGAGGAGTAACTGTTCTCGCTGGTAGATGCTCAGCTGTTGTTGTTGTGCAAGTTGATCAATTTCATCTATGCGCTCTAACCAACTCCGGGTCTCGCGGAGCCAATTATCACGCACATCAATCGAATGATCTGGTGTTTGCCATGCCCACATCATCGCACCACTCTGGTTCAGTAATTGGCGCAGTTGTGGTGCAAGTGCCTGTTCTGGTTCGAGTGCGTTGAGCCAGCTTCGTACCGTGTGGTGTGTTGCATCTGTCGGGTCTATGCTCGCATGACGTGCTGCTACTGGCGTAATGCCCACAAACGGCAACGTCAACACGGTGTAAATGATCTGTTGTTGTGCATCTGCGTCCATGCTTTCCATCCAGCGGAGTGCGAGACGTGCCAAATTAATGATTGGATTCATGTAATCTGGTGGTGCCAGAGGCGGAAGTTCGATGCCGTTTTGCACAATGGCCGCACGGACGTGTTGAACCAACTGTTCGTCGGCACAAACCACATGGACACTACGACCTTGTTTGAGCAGGTGATGGCAGTGATGCGCAACGGCATGACATTCATCAACAATAGTCGATGCGCCTGCGCGCCATTGAGCCGTACTGTTGTGTGGTCGTGTTCCAACTATACTCAATGGCGGCAGTGGTGCGTCTGTTCCTTGAAGTAATCGTTTGCTTAATTGACTGCCGTGATTTGTAGGTCCCATGAATGTTGTTGGGAGTGCGTGTTTTGTAAGCCATTGGAGTAGTGCGTGCTGGTCAGGTAGTACTTCTGTATGACTTATCCAAGCGCCAAGCCACATATCGTATTCGGTGGCATATTTCGATAATGCAGCGCATTGTGATGGTTGTGCATAGTGTAATTCGCACGCCACAATAAACTCGTATTCCAATTTCGGCAATGGCTCGTCGCTCACGTGGAGTGCAACATCATCATACCCAACCACTCCGTGATGATTGAGTAAGTCGACATAATTAGCATATGTTGCACCGATTTCGTGATGTACATCAATCTCGGTATGTACATGTGCCCATTGTGTTCGGTTATTTGATATCCAGCTCAGCATTTGACCGACCTCACGGAGTGCACCGCGATGACTGCCGTAGCGACGCCATAATGTCCCATCGGTCTGTTGCCATGCCTGTTGGACCAAGACCGCACGACTTGTTGCATTTAATACTTTGCGCGGTCGCTGATGCTGCAGTTGTCGTATCAAGAATGCCTGCAGTGTCATGGCAGTCATATGACTTGCCTGCAAGTCCGTACACGTTTGCATGAGCATCTTGGCGTGTTGCGCATTCGCCGTCACAATGACGGTTCGTCGACCATTGGCATGCTCCATGATGTGATCGATGAATGACTGATGAAATAGCGCATGAGGCGAATCGTATACATATGTCTTGACCATCTGACTCTTTCCTACTGTTTAATACGTAATATTGACATTATATCATAAAAAACCATATATGTGGATGTTTAATGCATATTCGCGAGGAAATTCATTCACAATGTAAAGAAATTATGGAGTTTCTACCGGAAAATAGAAAAACACAGAGAGTTGGGATAGATTTCGTCATATTTGACGAAATGACACAGCACAAGGAGTGGTATAAATGTCATAGCACACATTCATCAAAGCGTAGTACGTATAGGCGTATTTCAGTTAGAGAGAGGCAAAGCTATGTTTTTGCCACCACTACATTTGGCGCCGTTATCAACAGAGTCAATGAGTTTGCCCGTAAAGGTCATTCATAATCTTGTCCGGTCTACGCGCGACATTGTGCAGCGTGGTTGGTACGTAGCGCCGTCACAACAGAAGGTGATTTTCAAGGATGCACAAGATGCTGCCTGTGCATGTACTGCAGTGGCATCGCATCTCGCCAAGCCGCGATACCGCAGAACGTATGAAGCGACGTCAATCATGGTACACAATCAGACATCGTTGGCGGTTGGACATGCCTGGCAACAACGGGGATATCGAGTAGCCGTGGTGAATCCAACTCCTCTGCGACTCTGTCATCCGAGTCTGATTCGGAGCGTTGCCGAACAAAATATCCTTATGCGTTCGTCGGGCTTGGCGGAATGCATCTTCAAAAGTGGAAGTTACGTGCTACACCAACGTGCTGAACCTGTTGTAGTGCCACAATTACCTATCTTGCGCACACACGATGGTGATTTACTCGACAAGCCATGGAATTGTGATGTCATCACGTTAGCAGATGATGCATTTGATCAAGGAATTGATTCACAACGTCGAGAGCTTGTAGTGCAGTGGTTACAAAGGGTGGTGTATGCAGTACAACATGTCGGTGCGAATATTGTTGTGCTCACCATCGGTAATGACGTGAACGCAACGGTGTTGGTTCGTCTCATCTACGATGCGCTGATTCGCGTGAAGTTACACGCAATTGCCGCAATTAATATTGCGGTCACTGATCTCACCTTTGAGCGAAGTGTCTGGTTGCCGTTTCAGCAGCAGTTTGATGGCCTGACTATCACGAATCGTTGATTCGTGATAGGAATAGCTCTACGCTCATTGCATGTAATTCAACAAGGGTTTGATGGGTGAGATATCCACCTGCGTAGCCACCAGCCAAGCATGCGACTGCGCACAAATTATGCGATGCAGCCCACTTGCTGACATAAACCTCTCGTTGCGTGATTAACTCTGAAGTCATTCCTGCGAGACCGCCAATCCGGCAATCTTCATGGACATCCATGCCAGCGTTATAAATCAATAAATCTCCAGCATTCACAGTCGTACCTAGCCGTTCAAGCATATCTTTTACGTTGGGTAGATAATCGTCAGCGTTGTTTACGTAGCGCCGTACGTGCGGTTTAGTGAGCAGGTACGAATCGTAATGGTTAGTATGAATATCAAGATGGAAAAACCGGTCCCAATTTGTACATATACTCATCGTGCCCCCACCACAATGTGCATCCGCATCAAGCAAAATTACGTTGCGATGAGGATAACGGGCAAGCACTTCGCCAGCTGCAATGGCTAATCCATTGAGTGTACAGAATCCAGCGCCTGTATCAGCTCGTGCATGGTGAAATCCTGCGCTGAGTGCATATGCACGTCCGTTTTCGCACGCATAGAGTGCTGCGGACACCATAGCACCGGATTGCGCAGTCACGGAACGCCACATGTATTCGTCCCAAGCAAATCCTTGGGATTCAGCCCATGCTCGTGGCTCACCATGAATGAGTGCATCAATGTACTCGATATCGTGATACCGCTCTGCGGTAGTGCGATCGAGTAGCTCAGGAGACGTGATTTGCCATCCGCGCTCCATGAGTAATCGCGCAACATCTGCACCTTTGCGGGTTGTGTCAAATGCATGTGCTGTCTTTGTGACATCATCGTGGTAATAAATAGCCATTCGCACCTCAATATCATGAACCACAAATGTGGACGCAAAAAGTTTTATAATTATTTACTGTATAACGTATGACGTATGACGTATTTGGTAAAGTATACCATACGCTGGACGCATCAAGGATTGATATGCGAAAGAATTTAACACTAGATTTAGCACCTATCACTCACGATGAGCTCCATCTACAAACTAATGTAATTACGGCCATTAATAATGCGACTCAGTCAATTATTGCGCGAGGATCATACACAAATCCTGAAGGGGTAGACATATCTATTCGTGCCATGCAAGATACTGCCCGAAGTCAGCAAGTACGGTATCCACCAGAACAGACGCTACCAGTCCCAACGGGGCGGTACACGCATACACACCTGTATGTATACAATCAGGCGTCACTCACTGTAGCACAAGAACGCGTTCGTCAAGGGTATCGTGTTGCAATACTCACTTTTGCAAACCCGATGCAGAAAACCCCACAAATGCGACGTGCGTCTATTGCTCAAGAACAAAGCATAAATCGTTCAACCAGTATACAATACTGCACTCTGCACCAAGAGTGGCTGAAAGATGCCGTGCAACAATCACCAATCTATGACGACACCGTAGTGGTTACGCCACTCGTACCAATATTTCGTGAACAGACAGGAGATTTAATTGCCTCTCCATATGCCTGTGGATTTGTGCATGCGATTGCGATTGATGCACATGCGGTACGACGTACCATGCCAGAACGCGAAGCAGAGATTCCCAATCTCATGTTGCAGCGTGCACAGCGTATTCTGCGTGCTGCGGCTACGATGCGTGCAAATGTCTTGGTGTTAGGGGCATGGGGGTGTGGCGGAGCAGGGATAGATGCGAGTGTGATGGCTGCCATTTGGCAGGTGGCAATCGAACAGTCAGGCGTCCGTACGTTTGGAATTGTTGATTTTGCGGTCCCAGACGTTTCCAATTCACAATCAATCTATCTAAGTTTTTATCGGAGACTGCATCAACGGCTCATTGATCATCCGTGAGATTCGGCGGAATCGTGTATAGTAGATGTGTTGTGAGTATATCAAGACACAGGTGCTGTACATGGATAATCAACGCGATTTGCGAGGAGCTGTTGATACCTTATTACACGTCTTTCAGCAAGGTTATGAGCCGTTTGTGCTCACTGCCATCAAAAGTGCGCACGGACATCAATGGCTCGAAGTCTTGCGTAATACTCCCGACCTTCGTGTGAGTGCTCAGCACGTTCAGGTGCGATTAGATGCTACTGCGCTCGTGCGAGTCATGTTGCATCACTGGGAAGATACATTTTCACGCATTCTCACTTCAACTGAGCGCAACATGCTCTACGAAGTGCGCCACATTCGGAACAAATGGGCACATCAGAGTCCTTTGCTCATTGATGATGTTGATCGGCTAGCCGATAACGTGGTGCGACTGTTGCGTGCGATTAATGCGGCCAATGCTGAACAGGCCACACAACTCCGAGAATCACTTCGCGATAAGCGGTATCGCCGCCTAACTTTTTTTCAAAATCTTTGGGTGATCATACCCGTGAGTATCTTGGTAGTTTCAATAGGGGCGGGAGCAATTGTGTGGTGGCAATTACGCAGTGCCGTTATCCCCGACCAACCAACCATTCAGACACGTACGCAACAGGTTGACCCTGTTGATGCATCAACCGCCGAAGATGTGGCGTATCCGTGTAAACCAGGCGAAATCAAGGCAAACCCGCGCACAATGATTTACCATGTCCCGGAGGGTGCATACTACGCCAACACGCGTAATAGCGATATTCAATGTTTTGTGACAGTGACCGATGTAGAGGCAGCTGGGTACCGACAAGCCAAACGCTGACATGCGCAAAGCGAATTACAAGTGACGTATTGGCCGCCGACGCCCTTCGTGGCGTCCATGTTTCATGTAATGATCAAACCCAGACGCGAATCGTCCTTGGCGAATATAACCGCGAACATCTTGATTTTCTGCTAAGTAACGTTGTTCATCAAAGTCAGGTGGTGGTTGAAGCCATGCGGATGGTAATTGTGCAAGGAGATCGTCATACGCCGTTGATGCGAGATTTTTGCGCGGGTAAATAACCCCAATTACACGACGCATAAGTTGGGTCAATTGTGTCAACATGATTCGCTCCATCCACACGCAACATCGTCTATACGATTACCACACAATATACTACAAATCGTAGCAAATAACAATCCACTACCCAAAAAGATTTGACGTTGTCTCTCTAGGTGCGGTATGATAATGCAGAATTAATCAAGTCTATCTGCAAATTTGCAACCAACGCATCAAACGAATGCATTGTACTGGGGAATGTTATGATTGACAACACGACCGTGTACACACCTGGCGCACTTGCACAAGAAGTGATGTCAGTCGTGGATCGGTATGCAATTTTGCAATCCGAACTCGCATCGTCAATCGTCGACGAAATAGCGTCATGTATACGTTCTCCGCACATGTATCTATCATTCGATGTCTTTGATACGCTGTTACTCCGTAATCATCAATCAGAATTACGCCGCTTTGTTGAGGTTTCGGCATTGGTCTCGGCACACCTCAATCAGCGTTTTCAGGTATCCACAACCCCGCATGATGTCTTAATTGCACGACTCACAGCAAACCGTTTATCGTACCGGTTGTCGCCGATGGTAGATGGATGCCGTGAAGGCAACATTATTGAGATTTATCGACTCGTGCTCACACAGTTACATATGCCAGCACACGCAGAACTCGCTGCAGAATGTGTCGATATCGAACTTGCATACGAAATAACGCAACTCACCGTAAACCAACCATTGATTGATTTGATACAACGCCATAGAGCACGCGGTGGGCACGCAATCTATGTGAGCGACATGTATTTATCCAAACCACATATCGATCGCTTGTTTATCGGTCTAGGGGTAGATACAGGTGTGTTTACCAACGCGTACTCAAGTGCAGATACTATTTTGTCGAAGCGGAGTGGCAAGATTTGGTCATGGCTGTTCGCACAACTTGGTGTACAGGCTGGTGACATTGTCCATGTTGGTGATTCGCTTGTGAGCGATTACCAGAGCCCGCGATTACGTGGGATTGCAGCCGTCCATATTCCCATACCACTGCAGATGCGCAGGGATATCATGTTGGATCACGGTGCGTTGGTGCAAGAACTTGAGTCAGCCAACATTCCCATACAAAGTTGGATGTCGACTCCCCATTGGTAATGTAGTTTGGAAGGTATACATGCGTAACTCACCGCAATCCGCATACGATTTTGGCAAAGATGTACTCGGGCCGATAATTCATTATTATTTGCATCAGCTCGATCACCATATGCGCTATCTCAATGATGGGAACACCAAGTTCCTGTATGTATCGCGTGCGGGTGTGCGCATCAAGGCGCTCATGGATTTGTACCGCACGGTCGCTCCGTCTGTCCCAATGCACGATGAAGACTACATATGGATGTCACGTATATTAACTGTCAAAGCATGTTACAAACGTGCGACTGCGCATGCACTGACAGTCATCAAAAAAGAGTTCCCGGTGCATCAAATTAGTGATGTCGTCCGTTCGATGTTAGCCACCGAATCACAAACACCCGAATTCAATCAAGATGTACGACCATTTTCTCTGCCAGCGAGTGCATTCGGCGAGGTGTTTGATGGCAGTAATCCTGTTTTCGCACATGTTGAACGGCATTTTGCTCAAGTTGCTGATCTCTTTGACCGACAGTTGCGAACACTTGTCGGTGATAAATCGCGAGTTGTACTTATTGACAGTGGATGGCAGGGAACAAGTCAGACGCTACTCGAGGTTGCATATCCTGAGTATCAATTTGTCGGATTATACGTGGCCACGATGTACGGTGAAGGTCAGACGTTGCCAACGCCCCGTGAATCGCATGGTCTTTTATTTGAAAAAGATGCGTATGAGGCATCACAACCGATTACTGCGTTGTGGTACAACCGGCATGTGATGGAGTCGTTGTTTGAGCCCAAAGTCTCAAGTATTGAAACGCTTGTTACGGATGCAACTGGGAACGTCTATGCTCCACAGGCCAACGCACTGCTAACGTACGTCGCTCAACTTGATGATGATGCGCATTACTTGGGTGTCTATGACTACCTTGCAAGCCTGACTGCTGAGCGTTCGTTGCAGCAGATTTATGCTGACTTTCATACGGCGAGTCAACTGTTTGCGCAAAAAATCCTCCATCCTACCCAGGCTGATGTTGCGCTGGTGGTCACCAAAAAGCGCACTGCAGACTTTGGACGATCGTTAGTTGTACCGGTTGTCTATGATGCAGTGAATCGGCATAATCACGATTCACCTGAACAACGTACACGTGAGGCTATCTGGATTCAAGGGCAAATGGCCATAGAGTATCCTGATTATGATGCTGAACAGCGGCAACGCGATTTGATTGGCGGAGTAAACGCACAAGCCTTTTTCCATGATCCAAATGAGCAGCGTGCGTCCACTAAACGTGATTGGCAAATAACGAATGACACACAACCTCGTGTGTTAGTCGTCATGCGCACCAAAAACCGACCGGTGTTGTTGCGGCGTGCACTTGAAAGTGTGTATAAACAGACCTACACGAATTACGTGCTGGTGATTGTCAATGATGGTGGGCGGTTTGAGTTAGTTCAGAACGAACTAGCCCGTGTCCCTCTCGACCTGACTCGCGTGATGATTGTGAGTAATCGCCAGAGCGTCGGCATGGAGGCTGCATCGAATCTCGGTATTCGAGCGACTTCGTCGGACTACGTGGTAGTACACGACGACGATGATTCGTGGCATCCTCAATTCTTGCAGAAGACAGTTGGATATCTTGAAAGTGGCGCTGGTCGTAAGTACGGCGGTGTCGTTTCGCGATGTACACAGGTGATTGAGCGGGTGCGTGGTGAAGAAATCACCATACTTTCGCAAGAGCCGTATAAGTTCAACTTTCAACAGGTATATCTGGCAGAGATGGTGCGACAGAACTTTTTTGCACCGATTTCGTTCGTATATCGTCGCGCCATATACGATAAGATTGGCGGCTACGATGAAGCGTTACCGGTACTTGGTGACTGGGACTTTAATTTGCGCTTTTTGCTTGAAGCAGATATTGGCGTCTTGGACGAGGAGCTCTCGTACTACCATCATCGTGAAGCAGCCTCTGGGAGCTATGCAAATTCGGTCACAGGCGGTATCAGCAAACATGTTGAGTATGATGCGATTGTACGAAATCGCATGTTACGGCAGCTTACCACGCACGATAGTCGTTTGAGCATGATGCTCGCGATGGCTCGGTACTCTGATTTGATTCTTCAGAAGATACCGGCACCTGGTGCGTCAAGTGTTTCTTCAGATCAGGCTAATCAACTCGAGCGCTACATCCGTCTCGCAGATGAGCGTTGGGCGATTATCCAGATGTTGTTGCAACAACAATCGGCGAAGTAACACGGTCAATCACGTTCAGATGTGCATACACAGAATGACAGCGAACTATCAGTATTCAATCTGTTCGCTGTGCTATAATTCGATGGTTATGAAGACATGATTGTCATGCACAATCGTGTTGATGCACGGTATGCACAATACCTCTGGTAAAAGGTATCACTTGCACATGAGTATGTCGCGTTTCTCCAAAGAATATGGCCTGTACCTCACGATAACGATTGTAGCCATTGTTATTGCGTGTGCGGCGGTATTACCACGACGATTGACCCAACCTGTCTTTTATTCGAGTACGACACAAGTCACAGTTGACAACGTACGCTACGCCGAATTGTTTGACGCACAAGGTGTGCCAGATCAGGATATGCAAAACATCCTGATTCAAACGCGCACATTCTTGAAGCAACGCAATAAGTTGTTTAATACTGTAGAGCTGCAAGATACGATTACATGGAACAATCAGGTCGGCACGATACGCTTACGTGGCACAAATCCAACGGAAGTGGTGCGAATAGGCGATGAATATGCCACTGAATTCGTGCGACACGTACAAGCCGCAGGTGGTCGTGAAATTTTGCGAAACATCCTTGGGTGGGAGACGGTGCGTTCTTTGCGTGGTGAAGATGCAAGTGATGAACTCACGTTAATGATTCGCGACATGGTGCGACTCGGGGTATTTACATTTAATCGCCCGATTGAACCAGTCTCATCCTATGTGAATCTACTGGATTTGAATGCAAGCGATCTGAGTGATTTATTACGTGCTGTTGAAGTACATCGTATACAGTTACAGTTTGCGGCAATCGGTGAAGTTAATCTTATTACCCAAGATCAACTCCAACAAAAGATCGTACTGCTCCAAAATTTCGAAAATACGCTTGTAAGTATGCGTCCTTCACTCGTCTTTGATGTGACTGGTAATCCAGCCATTTATCGAAGTGCGGATACTACTATCCCAGTCGAAGATGCACAAATAGCATTTGTTTGGTATGTTGTCGCTGCCATCATTGGCGGATGTGTTTTTGGATTTCTCTTTTTGTTGTTTGACCGCAGTATTGGCATCGTCGAGCGAATCCGTGAAATTTGGGAATACCGAATTTTAATCATGTTGCTTGTTCGTCGTAATTTGCAGCTCCGATATCGTGGTCAAGCAATTGGATTTGCCTGGACACAAATTGCACCGATTCTCCAACTTGTGGTGTATTGGGTTGTGTATGGGTACATTTTGCGCAACAATTTTATCCCGTATTATCCTGTTTTCATGGCGGTTGCGCTATTGCCTTGGCATTACACATCGGAATCGTTGACCAGTGGTATGCGTAGTATCATGGACAATTATCAGTTGATTCGCAAAGCCTACTTCCCGCGGGAAGTGTTGCCAATATCTGCGGTTATCACCAGTTTGGTGAATTATCTTTTGTCGTTACCAGTGATGTTTTTGTTCATTTTTATCGTGAAGTACTCAGCGTCGGGAATCGTGGAGTGGCCTGTGCCGATGGCTGCATTGTACTTCCCAATTATTTTGTTAATCCATTCTATTTTTGTCTTAGGTCTTACGTTGTTTTTAGCAGGGATGAGTATTGTCTCGCTTGATACCATTCATTTGACTGGTATTTTCCTGCATATTTGGTTCTTCTTGACACCAATTGTGTATTCTTTGACACAGATTGATGATTCAATTTCGCGTATATTCCGTTGGGTAAATCCGATGGCGTCATTTACGGAGTACTATCGTGAGATTTTTTATGGCCAAGTATCAGTAAATGGCATATTGACCACACCGAATATCCCAGCAACAGATTCTTTGCTCAGATCTTTCGTCACGGCAATCATCGTTTTCGTGATTGGCTATTGGACATTCCGACGATTGCAAGACAAAATCATCGAGAGGATGTAAATGGAACCCGTCATTGAACTACGAAACATCACAAAGCAGTTTGCCATGCGGCAGGAAAAGAGCATCCTATGGCGGTTTTTGTCGCGTGATCAAACTGACCAGGCGCAACAAGGCGAATCGCATAAAGTTGTCTTGGATGACATTTCATTGACTGTTCATCAAGGAGAGCGCCTTGCAATTGTAGGCCGTAATGGTGCCGGCAAAAGTACCTTACTCAAGATTATCAGTCGCATTTTGCTCCCTGATAAAGGGAGTGTGGCAGTGCGCGGAACTATCTCTTCGCTCCTTGAACTTGGTGTCGGATTCCATCCTGAACTGACAGGTGCCGATAACATTTATTTCTACGGTGCGCTGATGGGTAAGAATCGTGCACAGGTGCGTGAGGTATACGACGAAATATGTGATTTTGCTGATATTGGCAACTATATTCAACAGCCGGTAAAAACGTATTCATCGGGGATGTATCAGCGTCTTGCATTTTCGTGTGCATTCGCCATGCAGCCCAGTATTTTGATTGCAGATGAAGGGTTGTCGGTTGGTGATTTTCTGTTTCAACAAAAATGCTTTGATCGGATTGATGAAATTGTTTCAAAAGGTACGACATTTTTGATGGTAGCGCATAGTGCACGGCAAGTGCAGCGCATTGCGACGCGTGGGATTTGGTTGGAAAATGGTCGGATCGAAATGGACGGCGACATTAATTCTGTCCAAGATGCATATACCAAATTCCTTATTTATGAAAAAAGTCTGCTCGCCGCCGAAACAGTGTCAAAGGGCACAGAATTTGTGCCAGGCAGTGAGCTTGTACTACAAAGTAGTGATAAAAATGCGGTTAAAACGAGTCAGTCCATGGTTGTCATTACCAAAGCAACGTCTTTATCAGACACGGACCCTTGGAAAATTGGTGCATTCACAGAGCTCGAATATGAGGTAGAAGTGCATGTGCCAACGCTCCTGGTGCGTACACGTTTTGTCCTCACCGAGGTATCCGATGATTTGCCGCTCGTCGAAAATTTGTATTTGTCGAATGACCCCCACGAGTTGACACAAGGAACTCAGCGTATAAAAGTCACCATACCACCTCTTTATCCACGTAATGGAACATACAAATGTTCTTTTGAAATTTACGAGGATGAAAATAGATTGCACATCTGTAGTGCTGAGCCAATCTTGTTCTTCTCAAAACGCAATATGCAGCACGAAGAAAATGCGTATTTGCGTCATCCACGCTTACTTGTCACCGTACTACCACCAGAGGGTTCAAATGCGCCTGACATAGGGTAGATTATTGCTGTTGGAGCTTTGCAATAATCTGGTCGACGTCATACACGCACCCGCCCCACGTACCGCCACTTGCTTGTTGCAGTGCCGCCCAGAGCCGCGTGTCGTCCGGTAAAAGCGGGTGTGCGGAGAGGTCGTCTCGCAACGTGCGTTGCGCCAATAGCGAACTGCCATAGGCGGCATCGCGGACCTCGCCGTTCGTGCCGACCAGGTTCACTGTGCCAACCAAATTAATACGGTCGATGATAATTTCAATCATATCGCCATCGACGATTTTGCCGATGGGACCACCTGCCAGTGCTTCAGGCCCCACATGCCCGATACATGCACCGGTACTTACTCCGGAGAAGCGTGCATCGGTGATGACCGCGACTTCGCGTCCCCAGCGTATATGCTTGAGTGCCGAAGTGACTTGATACGTCTCTTCCATGCCTGTACCAAGTGGTCCACCACAAATCAGCACCAGCACATCGCCGGGCACGACACTTTTTTCACCTTGGCCCTTGATTGCACGGACAGCATCGCGCTCGCGTGTGAAGACTTTGGCTGGGCCGATTTTGCGATATACACCGTCTGCGTCAACGACTGCAGGATCAATTGCGGTGCTCTTGATTACTGAACCTTGTGGAGCAATATTCCCTTGTGGGAAGGTGACGGTAGCCGTGAGCCCACGTGCCTTCGCGGATACTGGTGACATAATCACCTCGTCGGCGTTGACGCCATCGCGTTCCATGAGCATGTTCCGAACGATTCGTCGTCGTTCTGATTGTGCCCACCAGTCAAGCACCGTATCGAGCGTTTCGCCGGTGACGGTGCGCACACTGGTGTCAAGCAGGCCAAGCTCGCGCAGATGTAACATGACTTCAGGCACGCCGCCTGCCATGTACGCTTGGACGGTCACATGATTACGCGGACCATTTGGCAACACGTCAACGAGTCGTGGCACCTGGCGGTTTATTTTTTCCCAGTCATTGACTGACGGGCGTGAAAGTTTGGCGGCATGAGCAATTGCAGGAATGTGAATGAGTAAATTAGTTGATCCACCAAATGCAGCATGAACGACCATGGCATTATGCAGCGCACCTTGTGTCAGAATATCTTTTGTGGTGAGTTTTTGTTGACGTAATGACAAGACGGCCCGTGCCGATGCATGTGCTAATTCGAGCCAAATTGGTTGACCGGATGGCGCAAGTGCCGAATGTGGTAGTGCCATGCCAAGTGCTTCAGCCACAACTTGAGATGTCGCAGCAGTACCCAAAAACTGACACCCACCACCAGGCGAGCCACAGGCACGACATCCGAGTGCCGCAGCCTCACTCAGACTTAATTCGCCGTTGGCAAACCGTGCGCCAATCGTTTGGACCTTACCAGCATCCTCCCCATCTGTGGGAGGCAACGTAACGCCACCTGGAACAAGAATGGTGGCAAGATTTGGTGTGCCTGCTAATGCGATGAGCATTGCTGGCAGGCCTTTGTCACAGGTTGCGACCCCGATGACTGCTTGACGAGTCGGTAATGAGCGAATCAAACGCCGGAAGACGATGGCGGCATCATTCCGATACGGCAAACTATCAAACATGCCTTCTGTGCCTTGAGTACGACCATCACACGGATCAGTGACATAGCCAGCAAAAGGCATGGCATTATTTGTGCGTAGCGTCTCGGCAGCTGCACGCATCTGCAACCCCACCTCCCAATGACCTGTGTGATAGCCAAGGGCAACTGCTTTGCCGTCATTTTCACGGATGCCACCTTGTGTGCTCAGAATAAGCACTTGTGTCCGTGTCAGTTCATCGGGATCCCAGCCCATGCCAACGTTTTGAGTCCAGCCGAAGAGATCACCACTAGGACTATTCAATAACAAATCTTCAGTGAGTGGTAATTCACCGTGTGGTCCTGGGGCTTTTGAGATAATGTCGAATAGCTCAGGCGTGCCGCCGATCAAGGAATCTAACGTTGGTCGTTGCATGTGCTGCTCCTTTGCAGTCATCAGAAATTGACGCATGATAAACGAATAGGAAGTTAATTCTCATCACCCAGCTTAACGGCATCTGCTAATCGGAGGCGATGGATGCTTCGAAATGCAAGGATTGCTGTGAGGATGAGCGCCGTTCCATAAACCATGACCATCACGGTCAGCGTTGTCCAGTCAGTGATGGGCTGAGTTGCAGGAACTGACGGGTACGGTTGAATACCGGCTTGCAAATATGGAAGCATTGTTTGTGTGGCAAGCAACGCCGCACTGAGCCCTAGGACAATACCAAGTGAAGACATGAGTCCCTGCTCAAGCATTACTGCACGTCGGGCGGTTGATGCTGGCATGCCGAGCGCTTGGAGCATACCGAGTTCGATGCTCCGTTGACGGAGCATCGCAAGTGCACTAACAAAAATTGCCATCACGCTCAGTCCAGTTGATGCAATGAAGCCAATGCTCAACATCCCAAAAAATCCCTGACGTTCTGGTCGGATGAATTCGCGTTGGTACATGTCTTGGTAGTCTTTGACATCGAGCAGTGGGATGGCAAGTGCACGGGCTTGCGTGACAACATCATCAAGCGAAACAGTGGTATCGCGGGTAATCCATACATCGGTGGGAGGCATAAAGCCGATTTCATCACGAATAAAGCTGAGATTGGTAATGACAAATGGTTTTTCTAGCGCAATTTGTCCGGGCCAACCATCCACGATGCCGATGATGCGTACGCGTGTCGAGACGTCAATACCGTCAATATTAATGGTGAGGGCGACTCGATCGCCGATTGCAGTATTCTCTGCCAGATTGCGACTGATGATGGCGCCGTCACGCGATTGAGCGAGACCATTCAAGAGTTCGCCCATGGTCTGATTATTTCCCAACCATGTATCACGAAAATGAGGAATGACCGTTAAAAAGCTCATTCGGTCAATGGCAACTAAGTTGCTTTCGACGGGCTTTGTTCCCACAGAAATTTGTGCGATGTAGTTTCCAACCGCACTATACGCTTGAATACCGGGTAAGTCGCGATGAATGCTAATCGGCGTGAGTAAATACTTATCACCTTTGATGGCTTCGCCTTCTCGTGGGCGTTGTGTGAGTGCGGTCTCGATCAAGTGTGTATCACTGCCCATACGATACGAAATGCCCGTAATGGTCGCGTTATCAACGGTGGCTGCCATCGATGCCACGTATCCACCCACACCTAAGGTCAATGTGAGGAGGAGAACGGTTGTTTGGAGCCGTTCTGGACGACGCGCAACAGTTTGGAGTGCAAGAATTAGCCAAATCTGGTCACTCATCCGTGCAATGCGTTCGGCCAGAGCAAAGCACAACGGCAGTATGCGATTCGCGATGAGTGCCATGGCAAGGCTCATGAGTACTGGCAGCGCCAATGTGAGTGGCGTGGCAAAAACGTCGTTGGTGCTCGTTGAACTTTGAGTGAGCTGGTAGAATCCGTAGCCGACTGCGGCGAGAACGAGTACCTCAAACAAAACTCTGAGGAAGGCGACCAATTGATCGCGCCGCCGGCTTTTGCCACTGTCCATCAGGGTACGTCGACTTGCCAGAATTAGTGGGCGTAAACCGAGCAGAATGATGAGTAGGCCAATCAATCCTGCGCCGAAAAGTGCTGTTACGGGCAGTCCGGGAATGGGTACTGGAGTGTTAGACAGGCGCAAAAACGACTCGCTACGAAGCATGTACGTACTTGCAGCGATAGCTAGCGGTATGGCGGGAATACATGCGATGATGACATAACTCAGCCATTCAACTGACCCGATAAACAGGATGCGAATGAGACTCATTCCGCGGCTACGCAAGAGTGCGAGTTCGTCACGTCGGCGTTCGTAATTAATTGTTGCAAGTTGGAGCACAAAGAATAACGCCAATAATGCTATTGGTGCGGCGATGATTCCTGTGCGAATGGTTAATTCATCGATGGTGCGTTTGGCTTTGGCGAAACTATCAAGCGGGCTGCGTTCGAGTTTGGCAGGAACTTTTTCGAGTTCTTGTGCGAGTGTACGAATGCGCTGTTCGAGTTGACCGATATCACCAGGACCGAGGGCCGTGAGTTCTGGTTGGAGGTACCAGGCTGCTTGTGCAACACTGTTTTCGAATGTTGAGGCGACCTCCGTTAACATGGTTTCGTGCGGTACGATAATCAACTCGTATAACGATGTCGGGTCATACAACCATGCAGGATCTTCTTCGTTATATGCCTGCCAAATGCCCACAATCGTCACACGCATACTCGCTGAACCGTTGGAATTAGTGACAACGACTTGATCGTCCACGTTTAGCCCGATGGTATTCGCAGTTGTACGCGATATCATTATCTCGACGCCATCTGCATTTGGTTGTGGTAGTCGTCCGTCGAGCATGCGAATAAGAGGGTCAACGCCGATGAGCGAACCAATTGCTGCACTGCCAAGAACTGCGCCACCAGATTGCCCATCCACCGACAGTAGGCGCATCTGCGTGGTGCGTATATGCCGTGTCTGGTTGGCGAGTGGTAGTTCCAAAAAAGCGCTCGCACTATTTGCCATAAGATTATCAGCGGCGATGATGGTTTTCCATGGTACAGGTTGGCCACCGCGGACGTGGCGAAACAGCAATGCAAGTGCTGGTCGTTGACTCTGACGCGTTTGACGCGCCAATTCATCATTTAGTATGCGCAGTCCTGCTGCATCTGCGTATGTTGGTACGGTGATGCTTAACGCAAGAGGGATGGTTAACGCTGCCAAAAGGGCAATGTTCGCTGCTGGCGCTATGATTGTGCGTCGCCAAGTGGCCAACAGTAGTAGGCGAATTGCGTGCCATGGTGCATTCATTGATTTATTGGCCGACAACGACATCGTTTTCTCGCACTCCACTGGTAATTTCGACTCGTTGTTCCCCTTGTATGCCAAGGATGACTGTTTCGCGACGTTCTCTATCGCCATCGCGGATGATGACAAAGTTTCGTTCGCCGAAGGTGCGAATAGCCTCAGGTGGGAGCCAGAGTGCCTCGGGTCGCTGTTCGATGATGATGCGTAATTTGCCCACTGTTTCGCCAGCTACGAGGGTGAATCCGGCAGTGTCAATCACGCTGAAGCGCGTCGAAGTATCTGCGTTATTGAGTGTGCCACCAGCTGCGCCATATGGCGGTGGAAGCCGACGAATCACGGCGCTGAGAAGCAAATCAGGGCGCGTCACTGGTCGAATCTCGACGGACTGCCCTTCACTCAGCAACTTCATGACGTCGTTGCTCAGTTGTGCAGAAAACTCAACCTGACCGGGATCGGCTACTTCAATAACTGGGCGGAACGCACTTACTGAATCGCCTGGGAACATGCCCACAGAAGCAACAACACCTGCAGAAGTGGCAACAATTTGACCACCGGACACGTCTTTCAACGCTTTGTCATATGCACGTTGTGCGGTATCTACGGCAGCACGCTCACTTTCTAGCGTGTTACTTTCGGCTTCAGCGAGCTCTGCTTCAGCCGCATCAATGGCTAATTTGGCCTGCCTTAGTTCATCGGTGTCTTGACCAGCTATGAGTTGATCGCGCAGTTGTTGAGCTTTGGTTACTGCCAATTCAGCTTCTTGGATTTCAACTGAGCTGCTTTCTTTGGCACGTTCTGCAGTGCGTACTGCGGCAGTTACGCCACGTTCTGCGCTTTGCAAGGAGTCTGTTGCATTGAGAAAAGCCTTTTCGTATTCACGCTTTTTTTCTGCATTCAGAAAATTCCCTTGCGGTTTATCATCGACGTAGATGACCGGTTCTTTTGGGTCAGTACCATACCGTTTGGCCCAATCCCAATCCCAATAGGCATTACTATAGGCGTACTGAGCATCTTGGAGGGCTTGAGTGGCCGTCTTTATGGCGATTTGGCTGTCTTCAATCGATACGGTAGAGTCTTCCTTGAGGATGCGCAGTTGACGCATCTTTGTGGCGAGGTCTTTTTCGGCGGCGGCGAGCGCATCCTTTTCGCCGCCCGGCAAGAGATCAAGCAAGGCTTCACGGGCTGTGTCTACCGCCTTACGTTTACTTTCGATGAGTTTTTCATTTATGGCTTGTGCCTTACCGAGGCTGACCTTTGCAGCATCCAACTCGTCGTTGGCCTTGCGTAGTAGCTCATTTGCTTCATCTTGTTTCATCTCTGCAAGGACATCGCCTTCAGCAATGCTGTCACCTACGGTTACATTGACCGTACTCACCACACCATCACGACCAAATCCGTACACTTGCGAATTCACCGGAATTACACGTACTGTCTCTTCTACAACGCGTTCAACTAATCCGCGTTGAACCGTAAAGGTTGGTTCTTCAAGTGCCGGGTCAGCGGGTAGTGGCGTTGGCGTGGCTTGTGTGTTGGCTGTCTGTTGCGTGGAAGTACAACCGGCTAGGCTGATTGCCAGCACACACGTTACAATTATGCGTTGTTTTTTCAGCATCGCTGATATCCTCTTTGGGGGGCGAATGGTGTATTCGCCCCTTGAACATTGCGTGGTTTATGGTAACGGCCGTGACACTGGCTCCTCGGTCATGTACCCTTTGTACTCAGGGTCGACTTCTTTCGCGCATTGTGCCGCAGTTTTGTTGGTTGTTGTACTGCTTGCAACACACTCAATATACCCATTCGTGTATTTCTCTGCTGCAGTCAATGCCGCAGTAACGTCCGTCTTTTTGGTGAGAATGGTATCAAGCGCTTGAAACAACCAGTATGACTCAAAGTTATACGTCGCATATGGGTCGCCCACAAATGATGCTGGTTGTGTCAACATCTCTTGCATGGCGTCGCGCAACGGAATGACGTAGTTGTTTTGTTGTTCAAATGCCGGCGAATTCGCATCGCTCATACGAGCTGGAATGGTCCCGTATGTGAACGAACTGCTACGCTTGCTCAAAAAGTCAATGACGCGCATACAGGCAGCTGGTTGCTCACTTTGTGCTGAAATAAAATACGCCGATAAATACACATCACTGATAAGCCCTTTCGCACCAATTGGTAGTGGTGCCATGGCAGCGGTGGTTGTTGCTATGGTTCGTCCTGGCTCTTTTGGCGCGTTCGGGTCAAATTGTCCCAACGATGCATCAATCCACATACCGATTTTACCTTGGGTCATGAGTTCGTAACTCGTATCACCTGCCTGATCCGTCTGGTCAGTTCGGTAGTAGAACACTGGTTTGGGCATCACATTATGCTCTGTGTGTAGGCGCATGAACCAGTCTACAGCCTTGATCGTGTTTGGATTGGTAAAGGTCACACGTAAATCGGGGCCAAGTCCGGTTGAGAACGCACCACCAAACTGCCCGACCCAAAAGTTTAAGTCGCCAAGATAATTGCCGAGTGTTGAATACCCATATACGCCATTTGCGGTTATCGCCTTGGCTGCTTTGAGAAAGTCGTCCGGTGTCCATGTAACGCTTGGCGCATCAATACCTGCTTTGCGCAGCAAATCTGGTTGATACACTAATGCGCGACCTGAATACGCATTCGGGAAGCCGATTAATCGCCCTTCGTAGGTCAGCATGTCAAAGAGCGCGGGAGGAATGTCTGTGGTATCGATGGAACCATCAGCATCAATGATGGCCTGCATATCAGCGACTGCTGCCAAATCTGTTGAATTGGTCGGTAATGATGCTCCCCACCAGAAGCAGTCTGTTTGATTCGCAAGGTCAGTGAACGTCAAATTCTGGGCGAGATTGTCGGTCTGTACAATCTCCACAAAGATATCGGGGTCGGTGTCGCTAAACGTGCGCAAAATACGTCGTACTTCGCTCAATGACATGCCGTATGCCGCATATTTCACCACAGTTTGTCCTGGTTTTGCCTCCTGAATAACCGGAGTGGCCATGACGACAGGGCGTAAATCTGGCGTCGGACTTGGTGTCGTTTGTGCATAATTGTTTTGATCGCGAATATTTTGTAGGACCTGTTCATATGCCTGTTCAGGTGTTTTGATTGGTTGCTCAAAGAGCATGCTGACGCCACCAAGCATGTTGTAATAGGCGGCAAATTCTTGATTTGGGTAGAATGTGGGAGGCGGCATATTCTCGACCGTGTACTTATACGTTTCAAGTCGTGCCTGTGAATCGGGGTCACTGGTTGTCAGTTGATTTGCCAACGACTGTCGTGCATAAATGAGCCCGGGATAGTTAGTTGGCATGTACGATGATGGAATTTCTTGTCGTGTCACCCACTCCACGAATGTCCATGCGGCTTTGGGATTAGTCGTGCCACCGCTCACCATGAAGCCTTCAGCATAGGTGGTCAAGTCAACGTGAGGACCCTTGGGCAACGCGACACTTGCTACCGTGAAATCAACCGGAGGGGAGCTCGGATCGCCGGTAAACAAGGCACTATCGCTCCAAATGCCAATCTGGCCGTCGCGGATTCGCTGCACAGGGTCAGTGCCTTCAACCGGCATGGTGGATGCTCCACCTTCGATATTACCTTCAATAACGGCTGGCATCACTGAATACGGATTCGGTGGCATGATGACACCGCGTTCGACCAAATCTTTGTATTTTCGGTATACGTCAATGATGCGCTGGTCACCTGGTTTGAGGTCGTTTATCGGTATCGAAAGTACGTCAACGCCGGCTTGTGCAAAAAGATTTGTGAGGATAATGCTACCACCGCTTGAGTCGAACCAGCCATAGCGTGTGACTTTGCCGTTTTCTACTTTGGCTAACCGTTCAGCCGTGTTAAGGAGATCGTTGAAGCTCCAGGAGTTTTCGGGAATGGGAATACCCTCGCGTTCAAACAACGTTTTGTTGTATGACAACGCTTGTATATTGATGGTACGCGGTAACGAATAAATACTACCATCATAGGTAAATCGTTCGAGAATCCCCGGATAATAATCGTCGCGGTCAAAACTCGTATCGGCTTCTAAATATGGTTTAAGATCGAGTACCAACGGTGAACCCATGGCCTCTTTGGTGAGCCACCACGAGGGTGCGATATCTGCAATTGTTACCACCTTGCGAAGCATCGTCATTGATGATTCGGCAGGGTAGACACCGTTTTCATCTGGTTGACTCTGCATGGCCTCGTCGAGTGAGACAACCACGACGCGGATGTTTGGATGCTCCTGCATGAAGCGCTCAGCCAGTGCAGTATATGTTTCGCGTTCGTAATCGTATGCTCCGAAGGTAATGATGATTTGCTGTCCGTTATTGTCTGTATCGGTATCACCATTCTCACCGCCGTTTCCGCCGGCTGGGATGGTAGGTAGCGGTGATGCATTTTGACCGCACGCGGTGAGTATCAACATCAGTGACAGTAGAATGGTCATGATTCGTGTGTGCACAGCAGTTCGACTTTCGCTATTCCTAACAACAAGTATCTGACGAAGAACGGTACAAAGAAGTTCCGCGATTACGGCGTCTCGGTGGGCACTTTCCAAAGTTTGCGTTGTGTAGCTAGTTCCTCTGCGCTGCGTACTTTTTTGAAGAGTGCGCCTGATACGCCAAGCACTGCATGTTTGCACTCATCCCAGGTGGCATGCTGACGAAATTCCGAACCAACTAGGCTGATGTAGCGTGGGTATATGTCTTCTGTGAGTTGAGTGCGCACTGGAGTGTCTGACGGTTTTGGTGTTGATGTCGTGCGTGCCCGTGCACAGTGTTGCGCCAGTGTGTTTGCGCGTTCATTCAGCGTGTGTCCGTTATGCCCGCGTACATAATGCCAATGTACGTTTGAGTGTGTGAGTGGTACTAGTGTACGCCACAAGACTTGATTCTCGACGGCTGATCCATCTTTGGTTTTCCAGCCGTTTTTTTGCCAAGCGAAGACCCATTTTGTAATTCCGTTGATGACATACTGACTGTCAGTGTATATATGTACTGTAGTGGATGGATCGACACGTTGTAAACCCTCGATTATTGCAGTTAATTCCATCTGATTATTAGTTGTATTTGCGACGCTACCGCTGAATTCATGGATGGTGCCGTTTGGTTGGACGATAATCGTTGCCCACCCACCATGGCCTGGGTTGCCTGAACAGGCTCCGTCAGTGATAATATCAACAGAGGTCATAACTTTCCTTTGAAATGGGATGTACATGCAACGATTACTCCTTATTATGCTAGCATGCTTTTGCTTGGTCGCGTGTACCGTTGTAGAAGGGGATGTGACGATTCCTGACCCTGCGGATGCGATCGCCTATCAAGTGCTTAGCAGTTCGAGTCTGCCTGAAGTAATGCAGGCCTATGACAACAATATGCACACCATGCTACGTGCCAAGGGATATCGTGTCACGCAAGAAACATCGTATGTGCGTGTCATGCGCCCGATTAATGAAGTTGCGCAAAGTTACGATCAAGCTGCATTGAGTAAGGGATGGGAGATTGTTGATGCGGCTATTCCACGTGAACAACGCATTCTTCGCACCTATCGACTCGGTACTCAGATTCTACTTGTCACCTTATTTGCTGAGGCAAACAGTCGTGATGGTGTAGTTGTGGTGCGTATTAATGCCGACCGCTAATTGCAGTCATCGTACATACGTTGAGTTGGTCGGCTATAATACGTTTAGTGAAGGTTGATATGAGGTTTGTTATGAAATCATTGTGGCGCATGTGGGTGTTAATTGGTGCATTGGCGTTGTTGAGTGCGTGTGGTAGTGCGCCGGTCGAGTTGCCAGAGGCCCTTGAGAAGATTGAATCCCCTGCTGCCTTGTCGCCTGATGCAAGTACAATCATCGAAGGTTGGAAGCGCGAGGCGCGTGCTGGCATGTTGGTCGGACTCGTCAAGGAAGAGACAATCGAGGAGATCGCCTATCAGAGCTCATCCGATGTCGCCGCTGTGGCTGCATATTACAACAAACTTTTGGGGTCCGATGACTGGGTGTTTTTAAACCGCACACCCGGTCAGCAAGAAGGGTTTTATTTGGCCGGTTATAGTCATTCAAATGCGGCAATCGTCCTTGGAATTCTCGATTTGTCGAAATATGGACAGACTGGGAGCTACGTGTATTTGTTGCGTGGTTCGAAGTAGTTGTTCGAATAAATAACTTGTGTTCTTGTGTAGGGTAATAATGACGCCCCCTGGTAGATTCTTACCAGGGGGCGTCGGTTTGGGCAAATTAGCTGCCGGCCAACGCAAGAGAATCGAGTGTCCACGGCATGATTCCCACGAGGATGATGGCGGCACTTACCACGATTAAGCCAATGCGTGTGAGTGAACCAGTTGTAACCGGTTGTGCACTCGTATTGTTGCTGAATAGTTGTACTATGCAGCGCAAGTAGAAGTAGGCACTTATCGCTGATGCTACTGCTACAGCAATTGCCATCCACATCCAACCAGCCTGCCATACACTTGTGAGCACCATGAATTTTGCGAGGAATCCGGCGGTTGGCGGTGCACCAGCCAACGAGAGCAATGCGAGCGTCATCACCGCACTGAGCCAAGGATTACGTTGCCAGAGGCCTGCCAAATCGGCAATCGTGAGATCGTGATCTTTGTCGCCTTCGAGTGCCATAATCACCCCAAAGGCGGCCAGATTGGTAATCGTGTATGCCGCCAAATAGAAGATAGGCGTGCGTGCGCCACCGGTGTAGGCACTACTCAATATCGCCAGCATGATGAATCCCGCATGACCAATACTTGAGTAGGCTAGCATGCGCTTGAGACTGCTCTGCTTGATGGCAATCAAGCTGCCCACAATCATCGTTAAGACAGCAATGCCTTGAAGCAACGGCAACAAACTATCGGTAAGACCGCCAATCATCTGGATGATGGCCATGATGGCCACAAACCCGGCTACTTTGCTGCCGACAGACATATAGGCGGTAACGGCGGTGGGTGCGCCTTGGTAGACGTCTGGTGTCCACATGTGGAACGGCACAAGTGATACTTTGTAGCCGAAGCCGACGAGCAACATCATGATGCCGATGCTGAAGTAGACCAGATTCACGCCTTCGGTGGGCACGCGCATGGCAATTTCTGAAAGCATCAAGCTACCGGTGGCACCAAATGTCAAGGCGATACCGAACACCAAGAATCCTGCGCCGAATGCGCCGATGGTCAAATACTTGAACCCGGCTTCTTCGGAGGATTGTTGTGGATATGCGATGGCCGTCAACACGTAGAGGGCTATTGAGAGTAATTCGAGACCCATAAACAGGGTTACTAAGCTTGCCCCTTGGCTGAGTAACAGCATGCCACTGCTCGCCAACAGCATCAGTACGTAGGCTTCGCCGCGTGTGACACCTTGTTTGTTGAATGAGTCATTTGCAAACAAAATGCTGATGGCCGTCGCAATCAAAATGATGCTGTTAATTATCAGTGTGGATTGGCCAAATCCGATGGTCCCTGAAAGCGTCAGGCCCTGCGTGCTCATCGGTCCCACTACCAATGCGGCGATGGTAGCGATAAATGCGAGCCCTGCAGTAATCCGCTTTTGATTGGCAGGTATCCAAAGATCAATAAGCAATAGTGCTGTGGCAGATGCAAGCAACACGACGAGTTGCAGGATTACCATCAGGTCAACGCTTGGCAATGCAATTGCTGGCATACGCTTCTACTCCATACACAGACGGCGTTGCGTCTTAGGGTTGCACACTGTTCACGAGTTGAATGATGCTGGCTTGCATCGGTGCCAGGATGATTTGTGGGTACAAACCAATACCCAACATCAGTGCCGCCAAAACGGTCAATACAATAAGATCGGCGCGCTCGGGCTCGCCAATTTTGCCCTTCTCTGGGGCTGCGCCCATGAACACACCGCGATACATGCGTAACAAGTATGCTGCTGACACAATGACGCCAATCACCGCAAACGCTGCAAAGTAGTATCCGAGCTGCCATGACAGCCAGGTGCCTTGTAAGGCCAAGAATTCACCAATGAATCCGTTGAGCCCAGGTACACCAATTGACGCAAGAACGATGACAAGCGCTACCGTGCCAAAGCGTGGTGCGGATGCCCAGACGCCGCTAAACGATTCACGATTGCGTGTACCTGCTTGTTTGGCGAGGATGCCCACCACCATAAAGAGCGCACCAGTCGTGATGCCGCTATTGATCATGGTGACTAATGCGCCACTGATGCCCTCAACCGTCTGCGAGAATATGCCGAGCATCACAAAGCCCAGATGGCTAATCGTGGCGTATGAGAGCACGAGTTTCAAGTCATGCTGACCAAAAGCGATGATGCCAGCATAAATGATGCCGATTACTGCCAATGTGCCAATGGCTGGTGCTGCCCAATCAGCGGCATTAGGGAAGAATGGAATGGCGAAGCGCAAGAACCCGTATGCGCCGATTTTGAGTAAAATGCCTGCAATATCAACAGAACCGTCGTCCGGTGTGGCAGCTTGGGCCTGTGGCATCCAGGTGTGGAACGGCCAAATTGGTGTCTTTATTGCGAATGCCAAAAAGAAACCACCAAAGAGCAGACGTTCAAGGAGGTCACCTAACTCCAACGTGCCGTTTGATATAGCACCTGCAATGATGACGCTGTCAAAGGTCATCAATCCGGTGGCTTGCCAATGGGTGATGACTAATCCGGCGATACCGGCCAACATGAAGACTGACCCAATAAATGGGTAGACAAAATACTTGAGTGCAGCAGCTTTGTGCTCCCCATTCCCGTAGATGGCGATGAGAATGGCCGTGGGGACTAACGTCAGTTCAAAAAAGACGTAGAAGAGCAACAGGTCGGTCGCAACAAACGCGCCTATCAACGTTCCAGCGAGCATCAGGATGAGCGCGTAGAACGCTCGTTGATTGTCTCCTTCGCGATGTCGGGCAACCCACAACGCGAGTGGAGTCAGAATTGCCGCAAGGACAACCATCCAAATGTTGATGCCGTCGACGCCCACGGCATATTTGAGCCCCATATTGGGCAACCAATCAATCTGGTCGACCAGCTGATATCCGCCGGTGGGCTTCAGATTGATGGCAGCGAACACCGCCAGTCCAAGACTGATGGCGCTGACCAACCATGCGATCAGGCGCTGAAGTGCAACTGCGCCACGTGGCGTCAGAAACACTACCAGTGCGCCGATCAGCGGTGTTGCAATCAGTATTGAAAGCAATGGAATACCTAAGTGATTCACAAACACCCCACAACCGGGGACGGCTCTTTGGCCATCGCCCGACTACGCGCCGATTACGACGTACCCGATCACAATGACAACACCAATCAAAAAGACTAACGCATACGTACGCACATTGCCGTTTTGACCTTGTGCGCCGAACCCAGCTAATCTGCCCATCAAACGCGCACTACCTTCCACCAGAATGCCGTCGATGGCCTGACGATCAACGACCGTGTGGAAAAACTCAGCCAAGTGGCGATACGGCTTGACGATGAGCCGGTTGTACGCATAATCGATGCCCCAACCGAGTTCCAATCCTTTCCAAATATCGCCGAGGTAGTAGTGAGCGGGATCTTCTTCACCAGCCTTGATTTGTTCGGGCAGTACACGACTGTACAACCAGTAGCCTAGATAGCCACTCCCTGCAGCAAGAATGGTCGTGATACCCGCAAAAATACCCATCTGCCAGGTGAATAGCTCGACTTCTTCGTGTAGAACTGGATGCAACCAGTCGTGCAACCAATGAATACCAGGAATGTTGAGGATGCCGCCTACAATGGCACCAAACGCCAATATGTAGAGTGGCCACTTCATGCTCCCCAAGTGTTCATGGGCATGCAAATCTGTATCGCGTGGCTCACCTTCGAATGTCAATGCAACCTGTCGACCCATATAAAATGCCGTGAGCAGCGAGCTGAATATCAATATGATTGCGGTGGTGTGATTCTGATTAAAGAACCAGGCGTAGGCGATGATTTCGTCTTTGCTCCAGAATCCGGCAAACGGGAATATACCGGCTAGTGCGAGTGCACCAATGATATAGACTCGATACACCGTCGGCATACTCTTGCGCAGCCCACCCATTCGGCGCATGTCTTGCACATCATGTAAGCCGTGAATGATGGCACCGCTCCCCAAGAATAACAGCGCTTTGAATAAGCCATGGGTCAAAAGATGGAACATTGCGGCAGTATATGCACCGAGGCCAACCGCAGCAATCATGAACCCTAACTGTGAGATGGTCGAATATGCGAGCACGCGCTTGATGTCGAATTGCGTGACTGCTGCTGACGCGCCAATCAACGCCGTGAGTGAACCTAGCGTGACGACCCACCACATGGCATCTGGTGCTAAATCAAAAATACCGTGATTGCGCACGATGAGGTAGACACCGGCAGTGACCATGGTGGCTGCGTGAATCAAGGCAGAGACAGGTGTCGGACCCGCCATAGCATCTGGTAGCCATACAAAAAGCGGGAATTGGGCGGACTTACCGACGACGCCCAACAACATGAGCATCGCCACTGCACTAATCACTGCCACTGAGCCGAAGATGCCCATGTTCACAAAGGAGAATGAACCCTCGGCAATTTGACTGAGATAGCCCGAGACGCCATCCGCACCATAGAATGACAGTGTGCCAAAGCGTGATACCAGTAAAAGCATGGCGAGCAACAAACCGGCATCGCCGATGCGATTTACTACGAACGCCTTGGTGGCGGCTTCGCTTGGAACGATTCCTGGTGCAACGTTTTTGCGCTCAAACCAGTGACCGATCAGCAAAAACGAACAGAGACCGACACCTTCCCAGCCGAGGAAGAGCAGAAGCAGGTTATCGGCCATCACCAACATCAACATCGAAAAGACGAAGAGGTTGAGATAGGCGAAATACCGGGCTGGGCGCGTGTCGTGGTGCATGTAGCTCATCGAGAAGATGTGGATGAGTGCACCAACGCCGGTGACCAACAAGGTCATGACGGCAGTCAGCGGATCAAAGAGCAAGCCGATGCTGATGTTCAGCTTGCCAACCGCCAACCATTCCCACAGGGTGACGCTGATACGGCGTGCATCTTCTTCGAGCATGGCCAAATTGGCCACGGCAGCAACTGTTACCGCAAATGCGGCAAGCACGCTGGCACTGGCAATCAAGCCGTTGGCTCGTTCATTGCGCACCAAGAATGCGTTCACCAGGAATCCGACGAGTGGGAGCGCCGGGATGAGGGCAATTAGCCAAGAGATTTGCGACATGAGCTACTCTGCATTCGTTAGCCGTGCCTTTGCACGGTTGACGGATCCTACCCCTTCAACGTGGTCATTGCATCAATATTCGTGCTCTGGCGGCGACGGAAAATCATCACCAGCAGGGCCAAACCAACCGCTACTTCTGCAGCGGCAATGGTAATCACAAAAAAGACCATAATTTGGGCATCGATTGATTGCCATTCGTTTGCGAATGTGACGAGCGCTAAATTCGCAGAATTAAGCATTAATTCGATTGACATAAACACCATTAATGCACTGCGGCGTAGCAGTACTCCGAGGACTCCAATGGTGAAGAGCAGGGCACTCAGCCCAATGTACAGAAACGTTGGTACCATGCTGCCTCCGCTAACTCTTGCGCTGGTGTAACACAACTACCCCGATCAAGGCAGCGAGCAACACGAATGCGGCGATTTCAAATGGTAGGAGATGTGTCGTAAACAGGGATTGTGCGATTTGTGTCGGCGACCCAAACCCCTCGCTGATATTTGTGTTGACGCTGTCAGCCGTAGCACTCGGCTCTGTCACAAACACATAAATCACTTGGCCAATCAACAGTGCAGCCATGATGATTGCAGTTGGCACCTGCCAACGTACTGGGTCAGCTCCTTCTTCGTCTCGCTCTGCACCAAGTAACATAACGACAAACAAGAAGAGCACGATAATCGCGCCGGCATACACAATCAGCTGTACTGCAAACAAGAATGGTGCTTGTAACAACAGAAACAAGACCGAGATCGCCCCGAGGTTCAGCAGCAAAAACAGCGCACTATGCACTGCATTACGGCTGACCAACATGGCTACCGCACCAATAATCGCAATGATTGCGGTAATCGAAAATATCACCAAATCCATGCACGCCCCCTACTACAGGTCGATCTGCGCCGGCGGGCTTGGGCGCCGGTCTAATTGCTGCAACACCGGAGGAATATCGCCATGCCCTTTGTCGACCGGTACTAACAACATTGATTTGTCATAAATCGACGATTTGCGATCGTAGAACGACAACTCATATTGATGCTCCAATACAATCGCATTGGTAGGGCAGGCGTCTTCACAGTAGCCACAGTAGATACAGCGCAACATGTTAATTTCGTAGCGCGCTGCATATCGCTCGCCCGGTGAATTGGGCTTGGCTGGATTATTCTCGGCTGGCACCACCAAAATGGCGTCAGCAGGACAAGCGGCTGCACACAGCGAGCATCCGATACAGCGTTCCATGCCGTTCTCGAACCGTTGCAACTGGTGGCGCCCTCGGAAGCGCTCGTGAACCGGGCGCTTAACCTCCGGATACTCAACCGTGACTGGCTTCTTGAAAAGGTACTTGAATGTGGTGCCCAAGCCCTTAAAAAATGCACTTAGCATGTGGTCCTCTTCTAGTTGCTCGCATTGTTGCTGACCATGGTCACGCTACGCTTTGATCGTTTCGGTGCGGCCAAGACACTTGTAATGCCGATGACGACTGCACCAATCACGAACATGGCAATATGGATGACCAGCCCACCCTCTGGGAAGAGCACGCCGATAACGGCCGTCAATACGACATTAAACAGCGCCAGTGGCATCAAAATCTTCCAGCCCAAATTCATCAACTGGTCGTAGCGCACGCGTGGAACTGATGCACGCACCCATACCGACAAGAACGATAGCAGTGTCGTCTTGAGCAAAAATGCGCCGAGCGTCAACGCGCCCTGCACCGCATAGGCAATCGTGTCACCACTGCTGGTGCGGATGGCTGCGACGAGTGTGTCAATTCCAGGGAAGTTCCCACCACCCAAGAAGAGCGCTACGGCAATCGCATTCATGGCGACCAACTTAATATACTCAGACATGAAGAAGAGTGCAAACTTCATTGAACCGTATTCAGTGTTGTATCCGCCAACCAACTCTTGCTCAGCTTCAACCAGGTCGAATGGCGAACGCACCACTTCAGCAGTACTTGCCACCAAGAAGATGACAAACGCCAAGAACTGCGGCACGATGTTCCAGATGATGTTCTGACCGGCGACGATTTCTTCGGTGCGAAATGTGCCGTTCTGCATGACTACGGCTAGGATACTCAAACCCAAAGCTAACTCGTACGAGATGACTTGTGCTGATGCGCGTACGCCACCAATCATCGAGTATTTGTTGTTGGATGCCCAACCGGCAATCGCAATCCCATACACGCCAACTGACGTTACGGCGAGCAAGTAAAGAATGCCAACGTCAATAGGTGCATAATGAAGCCAGTTGCCACCTTGCCCATCTGGCCAATTACCAAGTGGGATGCCGACCCAGATAATGAGTGCGGGGATAACCGCAAAACCGGGCGCAATTAAGTAGACCCATTTGTCGGCCTTTTCAGGGATGACGTCTTCTTTGAAAAAGAGCTTGACGGCATCGGCTGCTGGCTGCAAAAACCCGCCAAAGAGTTTTTTGCCACCGGGTAGCGGTATGTATCCAGCCCGATTGGGCCCGATTCGATTTTGGAATCGTCCAAGTAAGCGGCGTTCAAACAACGTGAAGTAGGCAAAGAGCGTCGTGGCGGCGAGTGCTAGCACCAAACAACGCACCAGCAGGATTAGTATGTCGATCCAGAATTCCATCAAATCCTCCTATGCGTCCGGCTACTCGGCACGCCGTACCGATACGCGAGTATACGCCCCGAGAGCCAAATGGGTGGGTGCACCAGCAACATCGGGCAACAAGACCTGCCCTTCGGCCAAGCCTTTGTCGACCTGTGCGCGAATCAAGGCACTGCCCACTGGTGATGACAACATCACTTCATCGCCGATGTTGATGCCCCAACGTGACGCATCTGCCATCGAGATGATGACGTGAGCAGGTATTTGACGTGAAGCCAACTTTGAGTCGATGCTCCAGGTGCCACCGTTGTAGGCGCGGGTTGGTACCTGCATCAACATGGTGAATTCACCCTTGGCCTCAAATCCGACTGGTGCAACTACGCTCACGCTGAGCGGTGCACCCGCATCGTCAGCAACCGTGGCGATCTGTACGCCGTTGCCCTCGGTGTTGGTGTATGACGTGCCATCATAGTAGACCGACTCGTTGGCTTGACGACCCCATGAGTTTGTCGACAAGTCCAAGCTGGTGTAGGTGATGTTGGCGAACTGGCGATAGCTCTTGGCAATATCATCAGTGACATCGCTGGTGACCATGTAGTCCCAACCACTTGCCACTGCAGTACGACTATTGCCACCGGCGTTGACGCCGGCAAGCTCTGCAACCGAGGCAAACACCTTCCATGGTGCATGCATCTCACTTGGGCTAGCCATGGCAGTGCGGAAGCGTTGGACGCGGCGCTCGGCGTTGGTAATCGTGCCGTCGCGCTCAGCCATCGTCATCAACGGCAAAATCACATCGGCGCGCTTGGTTGTTTCGTTGTGGAACATCGCCTGTACTGCCAAGAAGCCGTTCTTGCCAATAGACTCCAGTGCTTGGGCGACGCGCTCACTTTGACTGGCAGGGTCGAGACCGACAATCAACAAGGCGCGGAGCTTGTTTTGCTCCGCCAAGTCCCACATCTCGCTGGCGCTGGCACCACCCTTGCCTGGGCGGATACCCAAGGCGGTTGCGCCAATCGTGTTGGCGTTGCTCAGCGCAATCACACCGTTGTTGGCCTTGCCACACTTGGCAGTCACCATGGCGGCACTGGCTAAGTTCTGGCTGACGCTGGCACCGATTTGGCGGGCTGCTCGACCATAAACGATGATGCTATTGCTGGCACCCATGTATGCATCAACCACCTTCTTGAGCTGATCGGCACTGACGCCAGCATCTGCCAAGAGGGTATCGAGGCTGTATTTGTTGAGCTGATTGCGCAACTCGTCGAATCCGCGCAAGCGGCGATCAAAGCCGTTAGCGTTCTGGGTATCGACAACTTGCTTGAGGAACGCCACTGCAAAAGCGCTTTCGCCGCCTTGCTTGATGCGCACATCAAGGTTGGCACCGCTGCCCAACTTCGTAGCAAACGAGTTAACGACGGTGACACTGCCGCCGCGGTTTTGAATGCCACGGAGGCGGAGCACGTAGACCGGTGCCTCTTCTTCGACATCGGCACCGACCACCAATACGTTGGTGCCCTTGCCGAGCGTGGTCAGATTGGTGTCGACTCCGACTCCGGCCACAAGTGGTGCTTCGTCGATGGCAACATCACTGGGCAAGCCGGCACGATGGTCGAGATTTGCGCTGCCGAAGGTTTCAGTAATTAATTTGCGGAATGCAAACAGATCTTCGTTGGGCAAGTCATCAGCAATCAAGCCGCCAACCGCAGTGCTCCCTGAGCGCTCGGCGACGCTGGCCATGTTGGTGGCAATGCGGTTGAGCGCATCGTCCCAGGTTGACTCGATCAACTTGCCGTTGTGGCGAACAAGTGGGGTAGTAATGCGAGTTGGGCTCTCCATGAAGCGCATACCCATGCGGCCCTTGTCGCACAACCAGATTTCGTTGACGTTATCGTTCTCACGCGGCATAACGCGCATCAACTTGTTGTGACGGGCATCGATGCTGAGGTTACAGCCGACCGAACAATGCGTACATACGCCCGGAGTGCTGCGTACCTCCCACACACGGGAACGGAAGCGGAAGTCAGCGCTGGTCAATGCACCTACCGGACAAATGTCCGTGGTGTTGCCCGAGAACTTTGAATCGAAGCCCGGATCAGACTTCGAAATAATCTCCCATGTACGACCGCGATTGTCGAAGCCAAGTACTGGGTCGCCAGCGACGTCGTCTTGGAAGCGTACGCAGCGTGAGCACAAAATACAGCGCTCTCGGTCGAGATAAATGACATCGCTGAGCTTGATGGGCTTTTCGAAGTGCACTTTGTCGCTATAGTCGAAGCGTGACACCTCAGGGCCCCACTGCATCGTCAAGTTCTGCAATGGACACTCTCCACCCTTGTCACAGACTGGGCAGTCGAGTGGGTGTGAGGTCAACAAAAATTCAAGCACACCACGTTGGGCGAACTTGACTTTGTCAGTGGTGGTTTTGACGACCATACCGTCGCTGACGGGGGTCACACATGCCGGTTGTAACTTGTTCATCATCAAGGCCAGTTGCGGTTGACCATCTGGCCCGAGCACGACCTGGCGCGTGGCTGGGTCGATGCGTGGGGTGTACACCTCAACCAAACACATGCGGCACATGCCGACGGGCTTGAGTTTGGGGTGATAACAGAACACGGGGATGGAGACATCAACAGCACGCGCCGCCTCGACCAAATTGGTTCCGGCGGGGACGCTTACTGCTTGTCCATCAATTATCAGATTGACGTCTGGCATCGTTCTTCTACTCCCGGCTGGCCGTGCATCGGCTCAGCACTAGTGCGCCATCGTTAAAGGAATCGTGTAGCGAGCTGGTGACTTGCTCAATGCCTCTTCAAATTCATGCGGGAAGAGTTTGAGTGCCGTACGAATCGGCACCACAGCACTTTCACCCAACAAACAGAAGCAGTTACCGGCCATCTGATTGTAGACATCGTGCAACTTGGCGATATCGCGTTGCTCAGCACCACCATAGGTGAAGCGGTGTAACGTCTTGACCAAGTAGTGCGTGCCCTCGCGACATGGCGTACATTTGCCACAGGACTCGTGCTTGAAGAACTCATCCATCTTGAAGGCTAATTCCACTGCACTCACGGTTTCGTCAAGAATAATCACGCCACCTGATCCAAGCATGGTGCCGGCCGCGGCGAGTGATTCGTAATCCATGGCCACATCAAGATTGGCCTCGGTCAACCAGGCGGCTGACGCACCACCGGGGACAATAATTTTGACCTTGCGATCCTCGCGCATGCCACCGGCGTAGTCGTAAATTAACTCACGCATAGTGGTGCCGAACGGCACTTCATAATTGCCTGATTTGCGTACATGTCCTGAGACGGAGAATACCTTTGTGCCGGGGCTCTTTTCAGTCCCGTTCTTGCGGTACCACTCTGCTCCCTTCAGGACGATGCGGGGTACGTTGGTCAGTGTTTCGACGTTATTTATGATTGTCGGCTTGCCATATAAGCCAGCAACTGCGGGAAATGGTGGTTTGAGGCGTGGTTGACCAATTTTGCCTTCGAGTGACTCCATCAACGCCGTCTCTTCGCCACAAATATAGGCACCAGCCCCACGGCTGACAACAATATCAATGGTCACATTCGTCCCGAAGACGTTTTTGCCGAGCATGCCACGGGCGGTGGCATCAGCAATCGCCTTCTCGAGACGACGCGCTCCGGCGGCGAACTCGCCACGAATGTAGATGAAGGCTTTTTGACACTCGATGGCGTAGGCAGCAAGTGCCACACCCTCGATGAGTTGATGGGGATTCTTGTCGATGATTTGATGGTTGTTGAATGTCCCTGGTTCGCTTTCGTCTGCATTGCAGCACAAGTAGCGCGGGTAGACGTCCTTGGGCAAAAAGCCCCACTTCACACCCGTTGGGAAGCCTGCACCACCGCGACCACGCAAACCAGCATCCTTGACGACGTTGATGATGTCGGCAGGAGTCTTCTCTTTGACGGCCATGCGGAGCGCCTCGTACCCCTCGTGTTGCAGATACACATCAAGATCTGCAATGTTTGGTACATCAAGGTCGCGCAAGACGACATGTTCAGTAATTGGCGGCATAGATATCCTGCTAGCTTTCCAAATCGCTTATTGAGCGTATATGCCGATTAACGCCGATTATCCTATCACCTAGGGGCGATTGTGTCAAACTGAACAAAGAAATCATGGTACTGAATCGCATATTCGTGAACATACTTGAAGTGTGCAATCGATGTATCTCCAACTTTAGTGCCAAAGGTCGTATTTATTTAATGGCGCACCTATTGCACAATCGTGGAAAAATCAACGAAGTAATCGGGATATGTTTTCGCAACACAAGTTGGGTGATTGATTTGTACCGCATGTGGACCAAATGATGCCAAGGAGAAGCACATTGCCATGCGATGATCGTCATACGTGTCAATACCGCCAGTGGCTGGTTGCCACGTTTCTGGAGCGGTAACACGTATAAAGTCGTCACCACTCTGAACAACGGCACCGACTTTACGTAGCTCAGTGGCCATGGCATGAATGCGATCCGTCTCTTTGACGCGCCAACTCGCAATCCCGGTCAACGTGGTGGTACCTGTGGCAAACAGACCAGCGACAGCAAGGGTCATTGCTGCATCGGGAATGGTCAAACAATTAATCGTAATTCCATGCAGCCCTGCTTTTTTGTGCACCGAAATCCAATCATCGCCATACTCGACATGTGCCCCCATCGCTGATAATGCTGCAACAAACGCGACGTCCCCTTGAATGCTGTTGCGTCCTACTCCGGTAACTCGCACCGGCCCACCGGCGATGGCACCAGCCGCCAAAAAGTACGACGCTGATGATGCATCTCCTTCAATCCAAACGTCACCCGGTGATTGATAGGGCATGCCTGTGTTCGCAGGGATGACAAACGACCGCCAGTCATGGTTGGTGACTGTCACACCGTATCGTTGCATTAGGTTGAGCGTTATCGCCACGTACGGCTTCGAAATAAGTTCTCCGACTACCTGTATCGTGATTGCCTGACGTGCTACCAGTGGAAGTGCCATCAACAGCGCCGTCAAAAACTGGCTTGAGACATCGCCGCGTACCTGAATGGGCCGTGAAATATCAATTTGACTTGGCATAATGTGCAATGGTGGATACCCAGGAGTGCCAGCATACGTGATTTGCGCCCCAATCATCGCGAGGCCGTCGACCAAATCACCAATCGGGCGCTCGTGCATACGCGGCACGCCATGCAAGTGGTATGAACCACCCATCAAGGCCAAGGCGGCGGTCAGTGGTCGAATGGCAGTACCAGCATTGCCCATGAATAAGTTGGCGTCTTTGATGGCAAATGTGCCTCCACTACCAAGCATTGTCACTTGATCGCCGTGTTGATCCATGGTAATACCGAGCGTGCGTAATGCGTCGAGCATGACCTGTGTATCATCGGCGGCGAGGAGTCCACGCACCGTGGTGCGACCATGTGCAAGTGCCGAAAGCAACAAGACGCGATTGGAGATGCTTTTTGAGCCGGGTAGTGCGATTGTGCCGCTTGCATGGCGGTATGGACCGATTGTTAGAGATTGCATAATTGTGCCCACTCATGTGATACACAAAACGGGAGTATCTGACTACTCCCGTTCATCTTGTGATGTGCGCGAAGGGATGGTTGACTACACCTCGCTCAATGCGCTTTTGACGGCTTCTTCAGCCGCTTGTGGGCTGGCTTGCCCGCGCGAAGCTTTCATAATTTGTCCGACCAAGAACTTGATGGCCACATCTTTACCACTCTTGAAATCAGCGACGGCCTTGGGGTTATTGGCCACAGCTTCGCGCGCCATGGTCAACAAGGCGTCGCTGTCGCCAATGACAGCCAATCCGCGGCTTGCGACGATGGCGTCAGGTGCAGTGCCCTTCACAAAGCTCTCTTCGAAGACCTCCTTGGCCGAGGCGCGCGTAATCGTACCCTTGTTAAGCAGGGCGATGACACCTGCGACGTGGGCTGGTGTCATGCGTTGGCTGACGTCGGATAAGCGCTCGCCGCGGTCGTTGAGCAAGCGGAAGAATTCGCCAATCATCCAGACGGCGGCGTCGCGCGCACTGCCACCGTGCGCGATGGTCGCAGTTACGGTAGCCTCGTAGTAGTCAGCGATATCACGGGTAACGGTCAACGAATCGGCGTCGTTTAGACTCAAGCCGTATTGGTCAATAAAGCGCTGACGTCGCGCAACAGGCAACTCGGGCAATGACTGCTTGAGTGGCTCTGTAACGGCACTGGTCATGTGCAAGGGCGGGATATCTGGATCCGGGAAGTAACGATAGTCATGGGCAAACTCTTTGGTGCGTTGCTCGATCGTCTTGCCCAAGCCTTCGTTCCAGCCACGGGTTGATTGGATAATCTTGCCGCCGTTCTCAACCACGCTGATTTGGCGTTCAATTTCGTAGTTGATGGCTCGTTCAACGTTGCGGAACGAGTTGACATTCTTGATTTCGACCTTGGTGCCAAATTCTTTCTGACCTTCGGGTCGAACTGATACGTTGGCATCACAGCGCAAGGCACCCTCTTCAAGGTTGCCGCTGTTGACGCCAATCCAGACTAACAACTGATGCAGCGTTTGGAAGTAGAGGCGTGCTTCTTCGGCACTGGCGATAACAGGTTCTGAAACAATCTCCATCAACGGGACGCCAGCACGATTATAGTCAATCAATGAACTCCCGTCAGGCATGTGATTGAGCTTACCGGTGTCTTCTTCAATGTGGATTCGCGTTAAGTCGATACGCTTAACCTGCCCATTTACGGTGATATCAACATGACCTCCCACACAGAGTGGGTCTTCGTATTGACTCCGCTGGTATGCGGATGGGAGATCTGGGTAAAAGTAGTTTTTGCGACTAATGACGCTGTCTGTGGTAATCGATGAGTGTAATGCCAAACCGGTCATAATAGCCTGTTCAATGGCCTGTTTATTGGGGACTGGCAATGAGCCAGGTAATCCTAAACATACCGGACAGACATTCGTGTTTGGGTCCGCATGAGCGGCGTCAGTACGGCAACCACAAAACATTTTTGATTTGGTCTGGATTTGGGCATGAACCTCAAGACCAATGGTCGCAATATACTTCATAGAAAATGCCTTAATCAGCAAACGAAAACTACCAACTGCCATCATTATACCGTACTTGAAAAGTGAAAGACGACGTGCTGAGTATGAATAGCCGATGAACTCTGTTATAGTAAACATGTGATGTCTCACAACCTGTCATGTGTGTCGTGTAAAATACCAGTATTCCAAGAAGAACGCATGTGATGCACATGGGTTCTGCTCATAAAGGGTGTATTCATATGCCACGCGTACTGATTACTGGCGCAACAGGCCCAGTTGGTAGTAGTTTGGCCGAGTATCTGGTTCAGCAACCAAATCTTGAGCTGTCAATTTTTAAACGGTGGCGCAGTGATACACGTGTTCTAGCTGCAGTGCACCATCGCGTGCGCATTTATGAAGGTGACATCGAAGACGCATATGCTGTGACTGACGCAATCGAGCAGTCACAGCCTGACTACATATTTCATCTAGCCGCGCAGAGCTATCCGGCAGCATCATGGGGCGCGCCTGTGGTAACAATGCGTGCGAATGTTGAGGGAACTATCCATGTCCTCGAAGCTGTGCGTCGTCATGCACCACAGGCGCGTGTGCACATCGCTGGTTCTAGTGCACAATATGGTGTTGTGCCACCTGAGGCAATACCAATTACGGAGCAACAACCGATGCGTCCTGCATCGCCGTATGGTGTCAGCAAAGTGGGGCAAGAGTTGTTGGGATTACAGTACTTCGACAGCTACGGTGTACACACTGTCATTACACGATCATTCAATCACGTAGGGCCGCGACAAGGTGATCGTACTGCTATTCAGACGTTTTGCCGTCAGATGGCACTCATTGAGGCGGGTCGGCAAGAGCCAATAATGCAAGTTGGCAATCTTGAGCCACGGCGCGATTATACACATGTTGACGATGTAGCTCGTGCCCTGTGGGCGCTCATTCAGGTCGCGCCCGGAGGGACGGTATACAACATGTGTTCTGGCGTAGCCACACGAATAGGTGATATTGTCGACATGGTCGTCCAACGTGGTCGTGTACCTGCAACAATCTATGTTGACCCAACACGATTGCGACCAGTGGACGAACCCGTTTTACGCGGTGATAATAGTCGTTTGTGTGCATTAACTGGCTGGCGTCCCGAGATTACGATGAGTCAAATTGTTGATCAACTCCTTGATTATTGGCGCCACCGTATTCGAGACGAATAACCCACCGGACTCTCGTATTGTGCATCCGAAGGAGTGAATGAAATGAATCAGCAACCAGACTCACAATGGCAAGATCCACAGCGCGAACAATTCGATTATCCACCCATCAACGAAGATCACCGTCGTACCACTCAACGTGCCACCTATAGCCGGACCAGTACGTGGCGTGACATTTTTATGATGGGAGGCTGGCGCTTAATTTTGGCGATGGTCTTGCTTGTCTTCATTTTTGTGGTGTGGGCACTGCTGAGTGATGTGAGAGCCGATGAAATCGTTGACACACCAGCAGATCAGGTGCCTGCACTTGATACGACCCCGCTCCCCACGATGACGCCAAGCGCAGGAGCGCAATTGCCGCAAGTACGCGTCTCCGGTACTGGGACGTCTGGGCTCTTTTTACGGGCCACAGCAAGTCGCGGTGCCGAAGCCATCAAGACGCTGCCCGAAGGGACCGTCTTGGAAATAATTGGTGAAAAGACAGTCGATGGCGCAATGTCGTGGTTGTATGTCCGCGATAGTGAAGGCGCTGAAGGCTATGTTGCCGAGTCCTATACCACACCTATCGAGTAACAGGGAATCATGTCATTACGACTTCGTTTGACTTTGGCATATGTTGGGCTATTTGCGATGGCCCTTTTGGCACTGGACATCGGTCTCTACTTTGTGGTCAATCGTGCATTGATCAATAGTATTGATAACGAGCTTGACTTGGGTGCACAAGTTCTACAACAAAACTTTACTGAGGCATCAAACAATCCGAGCTTACGCTCCGATGGATCTGATTTGCCTGCGTTTTTGAGTCAGTCAGCGGCATTAAGCAGTTTTACCACCACAAACTTGTTTGTGGTGGTCTACGACGTCAATGGGCGAAGTATAGACTATTCGCCGAATGTACAACGAACACCGCGCTTGGCCACACAACTCAATCTCGGTCGTGAGATTGTCTTTGCCAGTATTGAAGGTCGCACACAGCGATTTACTACCGATATCGGAGAAGTGCGTCTGCGCGTGTTGATGGTACCGCTCAGATATATCAATACGATAACGCAAAGTGAACAAACCGCTGGAGTGATTCAGCTGGCGCGACCAATCGAAGAAACCGAACGTGCGTTGACAATCTTTCTCTATGCGCTGGCGTTTGGTGGTATTGTCGTGCTTGTAGTGGCCTCACAGGGTGGTGCATGGTTGACGCGAGCGGCGTTTCGCCCAATTGACGTGATGGCCCGTACGGTGCAGGGGATTGTCAGCGCAGCAGATTTAAAACGACGTGTGCCTGTGCCTGATGTACAAGATGAGTTACAGCTCTTAACAGTGACCGTGAATGATTTGCTCGATCGCATTGAGCAATTATTCGAAACACAACGTCGATTTTTGGCCGATGCATCGCATGAATTGCGCACTCCGTTAGCTGCCATGCAAGGTAACATCGAAATCCTAAACCGTGGCGCTGCACGCGATCCCGAACTCCTTACTGAATCACTCGCTGACATGCAACGAGAGTCCGCACGCTTGATTCGCCTCGTCAATGATTTGCTCATGCTGGCACGGAACGAGGCTGCCGCAGGGATGCGATTTGTCCTTGTAGATCTAGCAGATTTGCTCATGGAGGTTGTCCGAGAATTGCGTCCTATTGCCGGCCAAGTTGACCTAAAGCTCGACATAAAAAATATTGCCATCGTCGAAGGTGACCGCGATCGCATCAAACAAGCGCTGCTGAATGTGTGTATGAATGCACTTCAACATACACCGCCTGGGGGGCGCGTTACATGTACATTGATGAATAGTGGTGATCGTGCGGTTATTACTATCGAGGATACCGGTTCAGGAATTTCTTCCGAAGACCTTCCCTTCATATTCGATCGATTTTTTCGCGCTGATCGTTCGCGTACACGAGACCAGTCGAGCGCGAGCTCAGGTTCTGGGTTGGGCTTGGCCATTGTCAAATATATTGTTGAAGCCCATAAAGGGAGCGTGACAGTCGCATCAACCCTCAATGAAGGGACCACATTCGGTATCAGTTTACCGCGTATCACAGATACATTTGATGATTAGGTCTATTTGTTGCTGAAAGAGTATTGAGTTTTTGATTTAATAGGTGTATGCTTTGCCGTATCGTATTTGAAAAAACACTTCGGGCAGGATGGATTCCCATTCCACAGCAATAGATGCATGGAGCGGTCATGCGTGTACTCACGCTCAGTGACGAGATTGTACCACTCGTATACAGCTTACAAATCAAAGAGCGCTTTGCCGATGTTAATTTGATTTTAGCGTGCGGTGATTTGCCGTACTACTATCTCGAGTACGTTGTCAGTATGCTGGATAAGCCGTGCTACTACGTGTCGGGTAATCATGATCAACCAGAATGGACTGGTGCTGGTGAATTGGTCAGTGAACCGCGTGGATGTGTGAGCGTAGAAAACACTGTCTTAATGACTCCGGGTATGATGATCGCTGGAATTGGTGGGTGTTTGCGGTATAACAATGAACATGGGCATCAATACACCGAATACCAGATGAATCTGCGCATGCTCAAACTTGCCACCAAATTATGGTGGAAGAGGGCTGTCTACAAGCGTAACCTCGATATAATGCTCTCACATGCTCCGTTGGCGGGGATTCATGATGCGGACGATCGACCGCATCGTGGTGTGCGCGCATTTCTGACTCTTCAACGATGGTTCACTCCACGTTACTGGATTCATGGCCACGTTCATCGTTCGTATGCCTATGGCGTGGCTTTTGAAACGTATTTTAATAGCACAATGATTTATAATACGGCTGGATACCGCCATATGTCGTTAGATTTAATTAAACAACATCCCAAGGAATCTCATGCCTGATAAGAATTATTGGCACACGGTGTCTCGGTTGCACTTTGATGATGCGCGTCGTCGCGAGTGGATATCAGCACTCATCGATGCATTTCGTCATGCTCCCAATGACTTGCTCGCGTTCGAAGAGGTGCGTCAACGACTCCAGATACGTGGTCAACGTGACCTTGGCATCTGTACAGTCCCAATCGACCATATCGTTGGTAGCGAAGGTCGTTATACCGACTTTGATCGTCACTTTTTGCCACGCAGTGACCATATTCGTGAGCGCTGGATGAATGTTGACCGTGCCGCCGAGCAGTACATCGAACTCCCGCCTGTCGACCTCTACAAAATTGGCGAAGTCTACTTTGTCCGCGATGGCAATCACCGTATTTCAGTAGCTCGACGCAACCATCAGCAGTATATCGATGCCAACGTGGTGGAGTTGCTCGTTGATGTGCCATTAACTGCTGATGTCAGCGGTGACGACTTACCCATCAAAGAGGAGTACAACGACTTTTTGGAGTGGACACAGTTGCACACGCTGCGCCCGCAACAACACATCGAGTTCAGTGAACGTGGCGGATACCTCGAACTTATACGCCACATCAATGCCCATCGCTACTTCATGGGGATTGACCTTAAGCGCGATATTACCACTACCGAGGCTATCGTTGATTGGTATGACACGGTGTATATGCCGGTCATCGATGTCATTCGGAGCCATGATGCGCTCAAACACTTCCCTGGGCGTACTGAGGCTGACCTGTATCGCTGGATTATGGACCATCGCTGGGGCATGCTCGAAGAATCCGGCGGCAAAGACCCCGGCCCTGAGGTGGCCACCCGTGAGTATGTCGACGCCTTCGGCGCCAAACCATGGTTCAAACGTCTCACCGATCGCCTTTTGGACGTACTGTGATGGGGATTGGGGCAGGGAGATAGAACGAGGCGCATCGCGATGCGCCTGATTGAATCAGGTGGTATAAGGATCGAGAGGGGCGCACTGCGGTGCGCCCGATTGGAGACCGGGGGATCGGTGCAGGGAGATAAAAAGAGGCGCATGGCTATGCGCCTGGTTGAATCGGGTGGGGCGCACTGCGGTGCGCCCCTTTTTAATCCCCGGGATTTATACCGTCATGCCCGTGCGAATATCGAGCGAAGGGAAGTCCTCTTCGGCCCGTTCGGCGCCAATCACCACGTTGCGGCCAATTTTGCAGCCAGCCGGGATATGCGCACCCTTGCCAATCACGCTGATGCCCGTATTTACCTTGTCGGGTTGCTTTTCGTTGGGTGTCGTCATATCGTCGCCATACCCGACCACTGCACCAGCTCCAATCACCACCTGCTTGTCAACAATCACCTTGTCGAGCACTGCGCCCGGCCCAATCCACGTATCGGTCATAATCACGCTGTCGCGCACAATCGCCCCCGGCGAGACATAGACACCCGGTGATAGCACGGAGCGTTCGACCGTGCCCCGAATTGTGCAGCCGTTACACACCATGCTCTGACTCATCACCGCCTGTGGCCCGATTTTGGCAGGCGCCCGCTCCTCACTGCGCGTATGAATCACCCAATTTGGATCGTATAAGTTGAGCGTATGCGCCGGGTCGATCATCTCCATGCTGGTGCGCCAGTATGAGTCAATTGTACCTACGTCGACCCAATACCCCTCAAACGGATACGCAACGACGTGGTCGTTGGCCACCATCGATGGGATGACGTGCTTGCCAAAGTCCGTGCGCGCCACGCCATTATCAAGCGTCGTCAAGCCTTTGATCAAGGAATCAGTGCTAAACACGTAAATGCCCATACTGGCCAAAGTGCCTTTGTCGCGTTTCTTCGGCTTTTCGGTAAACTCAACCACCTTCATCTGCTCGTTGACCGTCATAATACCAAAGCGGTCCGTTTCGTCGAGTGGTACGTGCATCACACCGACCGTCAGGTCGGCTTTTTGTTGCTGGTGGAAGGCAATCATCGGCGCATAGTCCATCTTATAAATATGGTCACCCGACAAAATAACCACTAAATCAGCCCGACGCTCGCGGATATAGTTCAAGTTCTGCAAGACCGCATCTGATGTGCCCTGATACCACCCCTCTTCGTTGCGCCCTTGGTACGGCTGGAGCAACTGGACCCCGCCGTTGCCACGGTCGAGGTCCCATGGCCGACCATTGCCGATATGGCCATTAAGTGAGTGTGGTTGGTATTGTGTCAGCACGGCCACATCAAAAATGCCAGAGTTGACGCAGTTCGAAAGGGGGAAGTCGATGATGCGAAATTTGCCGGCAAACGGTACCGACGGCTTCGCACGCTTCTCCGAAAGGACACTCAGACGTGCTCCTTCGCCGCCTGCCATGATAAGTGCAACGACACGCATGGTTCTTTCCCTTTCTGCTCCACATTAGCCGTTGATGTGCTGCATGACCTGTTCAAACAAATGGCCGTTGGTGCTAAACGCATTACCCCCGTAGATTGTGCTGTTACCCTGCCAGTCGGTGAACGTCGCACCGGCCTCTTGCAACACCGGCACTAGCGCTGCACAATCCCACGGACTCATCAAGGCGTCAAGCATGATATCAATGCGTCCGGTTGCCACCAACACATGCCCGTAGGCATCGCCCCATCCGCGCACCATGCGGCTCTTCTGGCAAATGCGATCAAACGCCTCACCTTTGCCGGTGCGATACATATCCTGAAAGTCTGTGGTTGAGATGACCGCTTGTGCCAAATCGCGGGTATTGCTGGCCCGGGCGACGCGCCCGTTCCACAAACATCCTTGACCCGTCGCCGCCGTCAACATCTCGCCACTCGGCGGGATAGCTACCGCGCCGACGACCGGCACACCCTCGCGCTCAAGCCCGACTAGCACGGCGTACATCGGCACGCCCGCCACAAACGACTTGGTGCCGTCGATTGGGTCAAGAATCCAACGAAAACTCGCACCAGGCCGGGTTTCGCCCTCTTCTTCGCCCAAAATGCTGTGATGCGGGTAGCGCTCCTCGATTAGCTCGCGCATCAAGCGCTCTGACTGTCGATCGGCAATCGTCACTGGCGAATCATCTGATTTGAGGTCGGCCGTCACACCCGTCTGAAAGTAGCGCATCGTCACACGCCCAGCCTGCCAGGCTAACTCGGTGGCAAACGCCCGCAAACTGTGTAAATCTTCGTGGCTCATCTCTTACCCCTGTGTCTGTATGGTCTGCGTCAATACCTCGAGTAGGCGCTGATGCTGATGGGCGGTACCAATGCTAATCCGGATACAATCGGCGAGGCGTGGTTTGTTGAAGTATCGTATCAATATGCCTGAAGCGCGCAAGGCGTCTCGTACTATTGTCGCTGCGATTGGCGTCCGTACCAACAAAAAATTTGCCGCGCTTGGGTAGACATAACACCCTAGTTGCGTTAATTGCCGGGCCAGCTCATCGCGATCCGACACAATCTGTCGAATCACCGGTTGCATGTTCGCAAAGTCTTTGACTGCCGCCGTGGCAGCCAACTCTGCCGCTACGTTGACCGTGTACGGTTGCTTGATTTTGCGCAACTCGTGTGCCAGCGACTCGTGCATCACGCCGTAACCCACGCGCAACCCGGCCAAGCCGGCCCACTTGCTAAACGTGCGCAACACGACCAGATTGGGGTGGTCGTCAATCAAATCAAGATAGGTGGTGCCACTAAATTCGGCATACGCCTCATCAGCCACCACAATCAGAGGTAAATCGAGTAACGCAATCAAATCAGCCCGCGCCAACGGATTACCCGTCGGGTTGTTGGGAGCGGCTAGCACCAAGATGACGGCATTGTGATCAAGAATCGCCTGGCGCAATGCTGGCACGTCAAGATCGAAGTGCTCGTCACGCGGTACCTCGATATAGCGCCCTTGGCATTGATTGACGCCAAATGCGTACATGCCAAAGGTTGGTGTCGCATCAACAACTGCCGCGCCGGGTGTGATGGTTGCCCGAAAGAGCAGGTCAATCAGTTCGTCTGAGCCGTTACCGCAGATAATCCGCTCGGCCGGTTGCCCGAGATGGCGTGAGAGTGCGGCGCGCAAGGCGGTGTTGTCAGGGTCGGGGTAGATGGCCGTCAAGGTGCGCCCGCCGGTGGTCGTGCCCAGTTGGGCGAGGACGGCATTTGTTGCCTCGGTTGGCCCGTACGGGTTTTCGTTGGCGTCGAGTTTGACCAAAGCCGATTGGGGCAATCCAAGTTGGGCGGCAAGGACATCGAGTGGCACAATCGGTGCGTACGGCGCAAAATCAGCTATATCACTGCGCAAAAGCTGTTGAATTGATGTGTGCATATGAGGCTCTCGTGTGGTTCAATACCGCCATGATACCATAGGAACAGGTGCTATGATGAATGAAACATTTGTGCTATTATGTGCGTAACTGACTGTATGATGCAAAGGAGCACCCGATGTCATGCGCCGTCCAAATATCCCTTGATTTGCACGATATCGACGACGCCCTGCGTGTCGCCGATATTGCCGTGGCCGCTGGCGTTGATTGGCTCGAGGCCGGCACAGGTCTGATGGTTGAGCAGGGCATGGGTGTGGTGCGCGCATTGCGCCAGCACTTCCCCACGCATCCAATCGTCTGTGACTTCAAAGTCTGTGACGGCGGTGCGTACTTTGCCAATCTGGCTGTAGCAGCCGGCGCTACCCACTTCGATGTAATGGCCGCCGCCCACGATGCCACGTTGATGCGGGCTGCGAGTGTAGCACGGGAGCACGGCTTGGTGGCAATTGCAGATATCATGTTTTGTGATGACCCGGTGGCAGCCGCCGTGCGCGCCGAGCGCCTCGGTGTGCAGATGATTGGCTGGCACCTGGGGCTCGATCACCGACAACAGCATACCCACCTACGCGCCATTGACGGCCTTGCCGATGTGCTCAAGGCGGTTTCAATCCCAGTCCAAGTGGTCGGCGGACTCTCGATTGACGATGCCATCACTGCCGCCCGCTTGGGTGCCGCCTCGGTGGTTATTGGTGGCCCGTTAGTGCCGGCAGATCGTGGGCAACAACTCGCTGAGACACTGCGGGCGGTGGTGCACGGTGTCAAGTCGGTATGATAAAGCGTATTTCATGTGTGCTGGCAGGTTCAGATGAAGAGGAATCCGATGGCCAATTCACAAGGTGATTTATTTGCTGCAACAAGCGCAAAAGAGTTGGAGCGTCAAGCGCCACTGGCAGCGCGCATGCGCCCACGGACTCTCGACGACATGCAAGGGCAACATAACATCATCGGCGACGGTCGGATTTTGCGCCGTGCCATTGAGCGTGATGCGCTCTTCTCGATGATTCTGTGGGGGCCACCCGGTTGTGGCAAAACCACACTCGCTCGGGTGATTGCCGAGCACACCAAAGCGCATTTTGAGCCGCTCTCGGCGGTGACGGCCGGTGTGGCCGATTTGCGCCGCGTCGTAGCCGAGGCGCGTGAGCGCTTGGGGATGTATCGGCAGCGCACGGTGTTGTTCATTGACGAGATTCACCGCTTCAATAAATCCCAACAAGACGCCGTCTTGCCCCACGTTGAGGACGGCACGGTCATTTTGATCGGCGCCACCACCGAAAATCCCTCGTTCGAGGTGAATCCGGCCTTGCGCTCGCGTGCCCGCGTCTTTGTACTTGAGTCGCTGACCGAGGAGCAGTTGGGCAATCTCATCGACCGCGCCGTCAGCGACCGCGATCGTGGCCTAGGCGAGTTGCAGCCGTTGCTTGCCAGCGACGCCCGCGGTTACCTGATTGACATGGCCAACGGTGATGCCCGGGTGGCGTTGAATTCACTTGAGGCGGCGGTCATCTCCAAAGCGCCCGGCGTCGGCGGCAAGCGCCTAATCACCGTCGACGATATGCGCGAGGCCTTGCAGAGCCGGGCCACTCGCTACGACAAAAACGGCGAGTTGCACTACGACGCCATTTCGGCCCTGCACAAGTCGATTCGCAGTAGTGACCCTGATGCGGCGCTCTACTGGCTGGGGCGCATGCTCGAGGGCGGCGAGGATCCGCTCTATATTGCCCGGCGCATGATGCGCATCGCCATCGAGGACATCGGTCTGGCTGATCCGCAGGCGATTGTGGTGGCCACGGCCATTCAGCAGACGGTGCACTTTTTGGGGCAACCCGAGGGTGATTTGGCCTTGGCCAACGTGGTAGTCTACTTGGCGCAAGCGCCCAAGAG
>CAYZZI010000005.1:1709-90328 GCA_964482795.1 uncultured Klebsiella sp. | reverse complement strand
AGGACTTTTTGGTATTGGAGCGGGGTCATGGCGGTAATCGCTTTGAAGTGCTGATGAAAGGCCGAGGTGCTCATGTGTACCATGTCTGCCAAATCTTCGACGAGCATCGGTTGGTCGTAATGCGTGCGAATCCAATCAATCGCACGGCTGATACGCTGAATGTGTGACTCTTGTAGGCCGATTTGGGCGACGCGATGGCCAATCGGGCTAAGCAGTAAGCGAATCATCAGCTCTTCGATGATGAGTGGCGCAATCAATGGCGCAGTATCTGGGGCGGCAAAGAGCGATACCAACCGTGTGGCAGCCTCAACAATCGTGTGATCACTATCAGCCACATACACACCGCGGGTATCGGGGTGGGCCGTTACGCCATTGGGGAATATCTTGGGCACCAGTGTTGCTATTCGGGTCGAATCCAGATTAATACGCAACCCGAGGTACGGCGCATCGGGCGTGGCACGTGTGACTTGGGCCATGATGGGTAGGTCGATGGCAAAGAGCAAGATGCGCGTCTCGTCGTAGATGTATGTTTCATCCTCGAGATAGATGCGCTTCTCACCTTGGGCAATCAGACATAATGCCGGTGTGTACACCGTCGGTACGACCGATGTCGTATGGAGATCGCGCACGGCGATAATGCCCGGGGCAAGTTCGGTGCGGCCCGGGTTGGGTGTCATGGTTTTAAGCGCGTGGGCGAGGTGCTGGCGTGCTGACATATGATTCCGCAATGCTATAATGCAGTCCTTACCTGTGTATCTTACCGCATAGTACAACTGCAGGAGCGTGTTATGGGCACAACGTCGTTGCACACCCACGGGTGTCGCATATCGGATGAATGGCAGATTCGTGGGTTGCGTGCGGCTGTCCTCGAAAACGAGCTGTTGCGTGTGACGGTGTTGCTTGATCGTGGTGCCGAAATCGTTGAATTGCGCCACAAGCCGACCGACATCGACCCACTCTTGCGTCTGCCTGTCCCGATTAATGACCCGGCGCGGGCCACCATGTCGATTGCCGGCACAGTTGGGAGTTATATGGACATGTACCTCGGTGGCTGGCAAGAGATTGCCCCATCAGGTGGCCCGACCAACGCCCACCAAGGCGTCGAGTATGGTCAGCACGGTGAGGTGTCGTTGTTGCCGTGGCAAAGTGTGGTCCTCGAGGATACACCAGAGCGTGTCACGTTGCGCTGTAGCGTGCGCGGTGTGCGCTCGCCGATTCGGATTGTGCGCGACATGACGATTGAACGTGGGCGTGCCAGTCTCATGCTCAACGAGACGCTCTACAACGATGCGGGCGAGGATGTGGATGTGATGTGGGGGCACCATATTGCCTATGGGTTGCCGTTCTTGCAAAACGGCGCCCGCATTCATACATCGGCGGCGCGGGTGATGACGCACGATGTCATGCCCGGGTTCGTGCCGCGCCGCGCCGAAGTGGGCATTGAGGCGCCGTGGCCAGTGGTACCTGGAGCTGACGGTGAACCTCTTGATTTGAGTGTCGTGCCTCCAGTCAGTACCGCCCAAGGGCGCGAGTTAGCCTATCTGACCGATTACCCCAACGAGGCTTGGTATACGCTGTACAGCGATGATCTCAATCTGGGTGTGGCAGTGGCGTGGGATGCGCAGGTGTTTAAGCATGTGTGGTTGTGGCAAGAGCTGGCATGGGCCAAGGGATTCCCGTGGTGGGGGCGCAGTTACGCGGTCGCGCTCGAGCCCTGGAGCAGCCACCCATCGTCAGGGTTGTCCGAGGCTGTTGCGCGTGGCACGCAATTGACGATCCCGGCCTACGGCACGGTGAGTACCTTTTTGACAGCAGGGCTCTACCAAGACGCCCGAACGCCGTCACGGGTACGTGCTGATGGTACAGTTGAATTTGAGGCGACACGATGACCCACGAACTCCCTCCGAGTGCCCAACGGGTCCAACAGGCGCTGCGCGACGCTGGCAGTCAGGCACGCGTCATCGTGCTCGATGTGTCGACGCGCACAGCCGATGATGCGGCTGCCGCGGTGGGATGTGATGTCGGCCAAATCGTCAAATCGCTGATTTTTAGTGATGCGCAAGGAGCGCCGGTGTATGTGGCGGTCAGTGGCAAAAACCGCCTTGATGAGCAGGTATTTGCGCAACAGACCTATATTCAACTCAAACGTGCAACTCCTGATTTTGTCCGCCAACATACCGGCTATGCGATTGGCGGCGTGGCGCCGTTTGGGCATGTCAGTGCGATGCCCCATTTCATCGATGCCACGTTACTCGAGTACCCGACGATTTGGGCGGCCGGCGGGACGCCCAACACCATGGTTGAGCTAACGGGTGCCGAACTTGTGGCCTTGACGGCGGGTGTGGTGGTACGGGTGAGTTAGCGCATAAAAAACCACCCCTGTGCATGCGTGCACAGGGGTGGTTTGTATCTGGTTTATGCCACTACGGTGTGTTTGAACTGTGGCAGATAAGCGGCGTTCTGGGCGAACATCTCGTTGACCATCTGCTTAATCTCGGCAGGTGCCAACACGGCGGCCGTGAGTGGATCGTTGAGGATGGCGTGGTAGACCTTGCGTGGGTCGCCGGTGAGCGCACCTGCGACGGCCATCTCTTCGATTTGGGCGCTGAGATTGGTGAGCATGGCGACTTGTGGGGGCAGTGCGCCGACGTGGACGGGGTGCAGGCCGTCTTTGTCAACAAAGACCGGCACCTCGACACAGGCGTCCTCGGGCAGATTGGTGATGAGCTTGGTGTTGCGCACGTTGCCATTAAAGCGGAACGGCTCGCCGCCGGAGAGGGCGTTGATGATGTAGGCGGCATACTCGTGACCGCGTTCGAGCTTGAGATTGGCGCTGCCGTCGAACCACGAGCGCGCGTCTTCTTTCCAACTATCTTCGCGGCGCAAGTACTCGTTGAGGATATAGGCGTGGTGCCCCGGATTCCAGCCGGTGCCGTGCGTGCAGTACTTCTCGATGAGGTCTGGGCGTTTGCGGAACCAGGCGTTGTACTCGGAGTTGTGGCCGCTCGACTCGGTGACGTAGTAGTCGAGATTGAGATACATCTCGTTGCGCACGATTTCTTCGTTGTAGACTTCGGGCTTTTGCATGGCAGCGCGGATAAGTGGATAGGCGTCTTGGTGCTTCCACTCAAACTTGGTATACCAGGCCATGTGATTGATGCCGGCGCAGACGTAGTCGATCTCTTCGAACGGGGCCCCAATCCAACGGGCCAGCATCTCTGCAGTGCCTTGGACGCTATGACACAACCCGGTGATGGCAATTGGGCTCTCGTGTTGCATAGCGCGACAGAGCATGGCCATCGGGTTGGTGTAGTTGAGCATCATGGCATTGGGGCAGTAGCGTTCCATGTCTTTGGCGATGGCCAGCATCTCGGGGATGGTGCGCAAGGCGCGGAAGATGCCCGATGGGCCGCGTGTGTCGCCCACGTTGATGTCAATGCCGTAGCGTTTGGGGATCTCAATGTCGTGGCGCCATACCTGGACACCACCGGCCAAAATCGTGACGAGTACGGCATCAGCACCTTGAAGGGCTTCGGCACGGTTCATGGTGGTGCGTACGGTGGCTGGATACTTGCCGAGCTCGATGATGCGCTTCACGGAGCGTTCAGCGAACTCAAGGCGCTCGGCGTTGATGTCCATCAAGACGAGTTCGGCATCAGTGAGCCGTGGGAACGTGAGAATGTCGCGTACGAGGGTGCGGGTGAAGCCGATGCTACCGGCACCAATAAACGTAATGCGGGTCATGGGTACTCCTTATGCGTCAATATAACGTGTCGTGTGTTGCCACAGTGCATCGCCGAGGGCTGTCGCTTGAGTCAATGAATCAACATACCCATCGATGATGAGGGCATGAACGAATGCGTCACGGTCTTTGTGGATGGCGGCGTAGACAATGGCATCAACCCACGCATACCGACTCGCAAGCATACCGCCACAGGTTGGCCCAAGTGCAGGTTGTCGAACAGGGACAACGCTATTGTACTGCATGCGGGCTGGTACTTCGACAATTGCGTGGGCTGGCAAATCAGGTACTGTACCGTGATTAGGGATATTGACCGCATACTCTACGCCACTGCCACGGCGTAATGCACTGACAATTTCAACAACCTGCTCATGTTCGCCTGATTCACGCACAAACATGTGATTCGGGAGCGGCTCACTGCTGAGCGCATCGCGTTGCATGTCGCTGTATTCCTGGTCGCCACCGGCGATGGTTCCCTCGAAGCTAAATGCATCAACACCCAGCGTCATACCGTAGTAAGCACCAGTGCGAAAGAACTGTGGAAAGAACTCCGTCACGTGTCGGTCTAGCACGGCCGGGAACGCTCCAACCTGATTGAATAACTCCCACGAAAATCGATTGTGATCGGGGTGAGTTGGTGTCTGTGCAATGATTTGCGCTCCAAGTGTGCGCATCGCCGGGAAGAGATCAACACCCTTGTGTCTGATAGCGGTCAGCCACGTCAAATGATTGTATCCCGCATGATTGACGTGCATGTCACCGGCCGAGATGTGGAGCTGTTCGGCCAAGTAGTGCGTCACATGCAAGACACCATGGCACAAGCCGATTACGTTGGCTCCCGTCTCTTGACGAATTGCCTGACAAATAGGCGCCATGGGGTTCGAATAGTTGAAAAAGAGCGCATCGGGTGCCAAATCGACCACATCACGGGCGATGGCAATCATGGCCGGAATCATGCGGATGGAGCGTGAACTCCCGCCAGGGCCAACTGTATCGCCCACAGGCACAGAGATACCATGTGCGCGCGGGATAAAGACATCTTGCTCCCAGGCACGGCGCCCCCCGACGCCGACTGTGCAGATGACAACAGTTGCACCACGCAAGAGTTCACGCCGATCGGTGCTCGCCTTGACGGTCAAGGGCGCACCGGTCTGAGCAATCATTTTTTGAGCAAGACCATATGCTGTCTGCAGGGCACTCGGATTGGGGTCTACGAGGCGGACTTCGGCAGCGTCACCGTGGGCAATTAAATCGGCGAGTAAACCGCGCGTAAATACTGCACTGCCAGCACCGATAAGTACATAACATTCCATGACGTTTCCTTTTGCCTACTTAAATCCGGTGCTCGCCGCATTGGCGACGATTTGACGCTGAAAGATGACGTAGATCAAGAGAATGGGCAAGAGTACAATCACAGAAGCGGCCATGGTAAGGCCGGGTCGATTGCCGTGTTGGTTGCTGAACCAGGCGAGTAACAGTGGCAATGTGCGCTTCTCGAGTGTGGTGATGACAATTATTTGTGAATCGCCACAAAATGCGTTACGACATCCCTCTAGGAACACCTATCTACAACACAACAACCGCGTTCAGGTTGTGTGGGTTGTCCGGATCGAGCCCACGTGAAAACGAGCGACTATAGGCGATGCTCTGGAGGAGTGGTAGGGCGATGATGCCTTGGAGGGCATCAGGGAGTGAAGATTGCCAGTGCATGTCACAATCAGGTGTTGGACCAATCGCAAGTGTATGACCACCAAGTGCGCGCATGTCGGCCAAAACAGCCTGCTCTTGGGCATTGGTCGTCAATGACCCCAAACTAATGACGAGTGTTTTTTCGTCAACCATGGATTGTGGTCCGTGGCGGAACTCCATGTGATGGAATGGTTCACTAATCGTCAACGACATCTCTTTCATTTTGAGACTCGCCTCGCTGGCCAAACCGTAGCGCAAACCACTCCCCAAAAAGAAGAACTGCTGGTAGCGACTATCGGCACCGATGGCCACACATTGTTGTTGATACTGGTCAATGACGCGAGATGCAATTGTGGGAATCTGCCCGAGGTCAGCGATGGACTGACCGATGATGCGAAGTAGCACGGCCATGGCACCCATCTGCAACACTGTGAATGCGCGTGTTTGTGCGATGCTTTGCTCTTGGCCAGATGCCAAGACGATATTCAAGTCACCCATTTGTGCAAGTGGGCGTTCGCCATAACAGCTGATTGTGATGATTTTGCCGTTTGGTATTTGTGTACGAAATCGTTCTGCTGCACGTAAGACCTCGGTGGTGCTGCCAGAGCGACTCAGCAAGATGAGCGTGGGCTTTGCGTTCCGTGGCAAACTTGCCTCGGGATTACACCAAATCTCTGATGCTGGCAAGGCCATGCTCGGCACATCACTAAATTGCTGCGTCATCCGCGCCATGCTGGTGGCCAAATAAAACGGCGACCCACAACCACTCCAGATAATATGACTGCCGGGAGCGATTGGTTTATCGGCGAGTTGTGCTTGTAAATCAGTGTGCGCCTGTTGCCATGCCATTGGTTGTGAACATAACTCGTTCCATGTATGAAAGCCACGATTGCTCATCAAAACTAATCCTCTCGTTGATAGGTGTGTCATGCCAATAAGACGCGTACGCCAATGTCTGCGATTGCATCAACAATCGTCGAATTGGCCGCGTGGTCAGTGACCAGTGTGTGCATGGCGCTGAGTGGCGCCACAAAGGCTGGAGCAGTACGTCCTAGTTTGGTGTGGTCTGCGACCACAATGACCTGCCGACCCGCACTCAAGATGGCGCGATCTGTGACGGTCTCGGGCAGATAGTCGTTGGTTAGCCCGTGGACCACGTCGATGCCGCGTATGCCGAAAATAATCTTGGTGATGCGTAATTCGGCGAGACCTTGTACGGCTAAATGCCCAATAAATGATGATTCACTGGCCCTGAGCATGCCTCCCAGCGCAATCATCGCATTCCCACTATCAGCCATCAGATTCATGACGGGTAATGAATTGGTCACGATCGTCAAATCATTGCGCTCACGCAATGCCTGTGCGACAGCTAAACTAGTCGTGCCACTACTGATGAATACGGTGTCGCCCGCATCAATTAATGTTGCAGCTAATTCGCCAATGCGTTGCTTCTCACTTTGTTGCCAGGAGGTTCGCTGCAGTACTGGTGGCTCCGGCGGTGCATCATTGATGGCTATCGCACCACCATGTATGCGCTGAATGCTCCCAACACTCGCAAGCTGATCGAGATCGCGTCGCGCAGTCGCCTCACTTATGCCGAATACCTCACATATGTCTGCAACACTGACTTGCTGTCGCTGCACAATGAATCGCTCAATGTGGGCTAAGCGAGGGTTGTTAAATGGGACTAACTTTGTCATGCACAGACCTTTTTTGATGTTGCAGGTCGATTATATGATGGAATATGATTGTTTGCAAGTGTATTTTGATTGAATATGATTGTATTTGTTGTACGTGTGCGTATGACCAATCAAGTGGGAGTCGTCAAACAAGGCGACTCCCGTTGGTGCATGACGTACAGCATTAGAGCATGACATCTTGACCTTGTGCGGTACGCACGGCTGCGTGATAGGCGATATGGGCAACAACGACATCTTGGGCCGCATTACCGACCGATTTAAAGAAAGTGATTTGCTGATTGTTGTGCCGTCCCGGCGCTGTGCCGTTAGCGATATCGCCAATTTGGACGACTGCAGAGGGGTCAAGATAGCCAAGATCGCGCGCAGCGATGAGTTCGCCGGCTTCGCTCCACGCAGCCGCATATTGATCGACGGCAACATAGGCACGACCGACCGTAACAGGATCAGCTTCAATCATGGTATGTGTAAACGAGCCAATCCCATTGATGTGGGTGCCGGGGCGAATCTCATCATCGGCGAAGACCGGGGTTTGCGAGGAAGTGGCCAGACACACGACATCGGCCGTGGCCAGTGCATCACGACGATTCTGGGCGATGTGCACGGTAATATCGGGGAGGATGTGCGCAAGTGTTGCTTGAAGCTGGAGCGCACGCTCCGGCGAACGATTGACGATGGTGACCTGTGTAATGGGTCTAACGGCACAAACAGCACTGACCTGCGCCCACGCTTGTGCACCTGCGCCGATGACGACGAGATGATGACTCTCGGGGCGTGCGAGGAGGCGTGTCGCTACGCCTGCTGAGGCACCTGTGCGTAGCACCGTCAAGAATGTACCATCCATCATGGCAAGTGGGCGTCCGGTGTGTGATTCAATGAGTAAGACGATGGCGTGTATCGTGGGGAGCTCGTGTTGTGCGCGATTATGGGGGAAGACAGATACAATCTTCATGCCCAGACTTTCGTTGTTCACGAGTGCTGGCATAAAGAACGTATGCGATTGATGAGATGCCTGGTCGATGTCAAGACGCAATGGTACGTGTGCACTGCCGGCTGCAATACTTGCGTATGCGGTGTGCACCGCATCAATTGCTGTGGGCATGGGGACAAGTGTGCGGATGTCTTGGCTCGTAAGCACTTTTAATGTGGTCATCAGATTCCTCAGAATTCGTTTTGAAATTGTCTGTGATTGATGATATACTACCAGAGGTTATGCGCCTCCATCGTCTAGCGGCCTAGGACGTCACCCTTTCAAGGTGAAGGTCGCGGGTTCGAATCCCGCTGGAGGTACCATCATCGCACCGCTACACACAGTGTAGCGGTGATTTTTTGTTGAGCAAGTGCGGTATACTGATGGAACAAAGATGTCTTGATTCCATCTACTATTGCGGTTATTCGTACCGCTCCGTTTTGTCAAATAGATCTGGTGGTACAGATGCACCTCCGCGATGATCACGTTGATACAGTGGCTATGCCGCAGAACTGCTACGAAGTCGCTCCGTATGTGTGGGCAGGCGCATATCTTGGCATGAACGGCACGCATGACGTGCACGCACAAATTGCATGGTTGGTGCAGAGCGGTATTCGTCGCATCATTGATCTTACTTCGCATGATGACCACCTTCCTAGTTATGTTGCAGAACTCACCGCAACTGCGCCGCATATTCGCCATCAACAATTTCCCATGATTGATGGTAGTGTGCCATCAGAGCTTCAAATCATGGCCATTATCACGCTCATTGATGAAGCCATCGCCCACCACGAAGGGGTATACATTCATTGTTGGGGGGGATTTGGTCGAACTGGCATGGTTGTCGCCTGTTGGTACAAGCGGGTAGAAGGATCCGGACTCGCTGCACTCAAGCGGCTGCAACAGGCGCGTGCTGCCATTCAATCGCGACGACCATCCCCTGATTATGCAACACAAGTCAATGTTGTTATGCGCTGGCAAGAACCAACGCTGCCACAGGTCGCCCAACAAGTATTCTGGCGAAGTCGTTTTCGTGGTGCGTTATTGGGAGCGGCAATCGGTGATGCTATCGGTGTAACCAATGAAATGCGCGACCGTACGACCATCCACCCCCTCAGCGATTTGATTGGTGGTGGCGTGTTTGACATTGCGCCGGGTGGGTGGACTGATGATACTGCCATGCTCCTCTGTGTCACTGAAAGTTTGACCATCAAACATGGATTTGATGCGCATGACCAAATGGAGCGCTTTGTACGATGGTGGCGATACGGGTATATGACATGTTCTGGTCGTACCTATGATGTGGGTAACACGACACGTCTGGCACTGTTCGCATACATGCAAACTGGCGATCCATACAGTGGCGTGCAATCGAGTCACTCAGCTGGGAATGGCGCATTATCACGCGTTGCACCGATTGGCCTTTACTATGTGATGCAACCGGATGCCATCGATCAAATGGCCATGTACAGTTCGATGTTAACCCATGCAACGCAGCACTCGATTGATGCGTGCCGATACGTTGCGTGGCTCGTCAGTCAATTTGCGTCTGGTGTCTCCAAATACGATGCACTGCACAAAGTGTGGCCCTATAGCCCGCTGTGTGAAGAAGTTGCCACGATTGTGCGTGGTTCGTATCGCACCCGGGTTGTCACACAACTTGATGCCTCAAGCTATGTTGTTGATATGCTTGAAATCGTGCTTTGGGCATTGTACCAGCACGATGATTTTGCTACTGGGATGTTGGCGTTGGCGAACGCCGGTGGTTTAACTACCACGTCATGTACGATTTATGGTGCCCTTGCTGGTGCCCTCTACGGCGATGATGCCATCCCACCTTCGTGGCAACAGCAACTTGCGCAACGCATGAAAATTGAGTGGTTTGCCGAAGAGTTGTTGCGCGTAACGTGGCCAACCATTCAGCACTATCGGTATCCACCTGATTCCTCGCATGGACCACAATAGGCTACGATTGTTGATCCAAGTACATCACATGCCGTTCATTCCGTTCACACCGAATTACAAGAGAAAAGTGTGTGGTTTTGGGTTACAATCAGAATGAATGACGTGTAACGCTACACTGAAAAGGTTTAACAAAATGAATCAACCATATCGCGGGTATCGTGCCGATGAACACGTGTGGGCAGGTGCATATCCAAGCACCTATCCGCGTTCTGCAGAAGGAACAAAAGCAACACTTGATTGGCTGGTGGCACAACGTGTTGGTGTCATTATTGACTTGACGACGCCCGATGATAAACTCCCAGAGTATTGTGACCTTGTTACCGCACATGCGCCAAGTATCACCTACCTGCGCTTCCCGATACGTGATATATCGATACCGTCTGAGCCACTCATGCTGGCGATTCTTGATGCTATGAGTGCGGCAGTGGCTGCAGGCAAAAGAGTGTATGTGCATTGTTGGGGTGGAGTGGGACGCACCGGCACCGTCATTGGTTGTTGGTATGTGCGTCACGGGGCAACCGGTGATGAGGCATTGGCACGCATCAAGTCCGTACGCGACGGCATCGAACGTGAATCGCCCGAAACCGAGGAACAACGCGCATTTGTAAAAGCGTGGCGTGAGCCATCACCACGTCTCGCATTAGCGATGCAGACCCTGCGTGACCGCTATCGTGGGGCCATGATTGGCATGGCGGTTGGTGATGCGATTGGTACCACGATTGAATTCTCACCAGCCCGTACAAAGTTTGTATATGACATGGTTGGTGGTGGTGTGTTTCAATTGCCTGTTGGCGCATGGACCGATGACACATCCATGGCGTTGTGTTTGGCCGAGAGCCTGATTCTGCAACAACAGTTCGATGCGGTCGACCAAATGCGTCGGTATACGTGGTGGAATGATCGTGGTTATTTTTCGAGTACGGATAGCTGTTTTGATATTGGTGTGACCACCAGCCAAGCGCTTTATCAATTTCGTCGTGATGGCAATCCATATGCAGGGTCAACGGATGAGCGTAGCGCAGGGAATGGCTCATTGATGCGGCTTGCTCCTATCCCGCTGATGTACGGCTACGATGATGCGTTGTGTGTGCAGTACGCACGAGACAGTTCACGGACGACACATGGTGCGCCACAGGCTGTTGATGCGTGCGAGGTCTATGCATTGCTCATTGCTGGAGCGTTGCGTGGGATGAACCATGCACAGTTGTGTGCTGAGCCGACATATGCACCGCTGACCAAGCACTCGTGGCACCCGGCTGTTGCGCCCGTAGTAGCTGGTTCATATCGCCATCGTCAGCCACCAGAAATCATCGGGGATGGCTACGTGGTGAATTCGTTAGAAGCATCATTGTGGGCCATTTATCATAACTCAACGTTCGCTGATGCGATTCTCGCAGGGGTTAATTTGGGGCAAGATGCGGATACAACAGGGGCAGTTGTAGGTCAGTTGGCTGGCGCATTATACGGAGAATCTGCGATTCCTGTGAGGTGGCGCAAGCGTTTAGTTAAGTATGATGTAATTGCTTGGCGCGCGGACGAGTTGCTCAAGTTGGCGTGGCCCATGTGGCAAGCGCATTTTGTCCAATTCACGGAACGAAATATTTATCAAATTCTCAAATAAAACAGGTATGATGGGTGGGAGTGTCAATACACACGGGTGTAAATGATAAGTGGAGGATGCATGATCGAAGTAGTAGGACTCACGAAGCGGTACAACGACGTCACTGTCGTCGACGATGTCTCGTTTTCGGTGGCCCGTGGTGAGGTTCTCGGCTTCCTTGGTCCAAATGGTGCTGGCAAAACAACTACCATGCGTATGTTGACTGGATATTTGCCGGCCACAAGTGGTCAAGTGACCATTGCCGGGTACGACATCCAGCAAGAGCCACTGAAGGCACGTAGTCGTATTGGATACCTCCCCGAAGGTGTGCCGCTCTATCCGGAGATGACGGTTGCCGGTTACCTGGATCACATGGCGCGGTTGCGCAATGTGACGGCGCGGCGCGATGCGGTAGAGCGTGCCATGGGGCTTGTGCACATGAGTGAGCGTGCCAATGACCGCATTGGCAAGTTGTCGAAGGGACAACGACAACGAGTCGGTTTGGCGCAGGCGTTATTGCATGACCCTGACGTACTTATTCTTGACGAACCCACGGTGGGACTTGATCCGCGTCAAATCATCGAAGTGCGTGAGCTCATCCGTGAACTTGGTGCAACGCGCACGGTGATTTTGAGCACCCACATTTTGCCCGAAGTGAGCATGCTGTGTAACCGCGTGGTGATTATCAAGAAGGGTCAGGTTGTTGCCGTTGATACGCCATCTGGGTTGACGGCACGACTGCAAGGTGCTGATCGTGTCGAAATGCGCGTGCAACGCGAGCATGTTGATCCTGCACCGCTGTTGCGGATAGACGGGGTGATTGCAGTGACGAATGAAACGCCAGGGCATATCATGGTGGAGACTCAGCCAGGTCATGAGTTGCGACCGGCGATTGCTGCCGTCGCCATTGCCCAGGATTGGGGCCTCCTTGAATTGCGTCAAGTCACGCTCAGTCTCGAAGAAATCTTCTTGGAGTTGACCACACAAGAAGCAGTTGATGCGCCGGATACCGCGGTGGTCTCAGCTGCAGAGGGAGTCGAATAACGTTATGCGAACTGCACTCGTGATTGCACGGCGCGAATTGTTGGCGTTTTTTACGTCGCCAATCGCCTACATGGTATCTGCTGTCTTTTTGTTGATAGCTGGCTATCTCTTTTCGCTTATCCTGATTCAGTCACAACAGGCATCAATGGACGGACTCTTCTTTAATGTGACGGTGGTGCTCATTTTTATTGCTCCGCTTATCACGATGCGTCTGCTCGCAGACGAACAAAAGAGTGGCACGTTAGAAATTCTGCTGACTGCGCCAGTTCGTGACTGGGAGGTCGTGCTAGGTAAGTATCTCGCGGCCATGGGGTTGTTCATGTTGATGCTCGCTGCTACGCTCTACTATCCATTTATTTTGTGGCGTATCGGCGGTAATCCTGATTGGGGTCCGCTTGCATCGGGCTATCTCGGGTTGATTTTGTTGAGTTCTGCGATGATCGCAATCGGCACGTTGACGTCGGCAGTGACCGAGAATCAAATTGTTGCCGCCGTACTTGGATTCGGTGTACTCCTGTTGCTTTGGGTCATCGAGGCCGCGCGGAACGTGGCACCCGGTGCGAGTGAAATCTTCGCCTATCTGGCTTTGCCTGCCCATTACGATGATTTTGCTCGTGGGGCAATTAATCTGGATGACGTCGTCTATTACGTGAGTGTCACGGTAGGCGCATTGTTCATGGCGACCCGTATCCTTGAGACTCGGAGATACCGCTAATGCAGAAGTATATTTCACTCCTTACTTCTTTCTTACGTGGTCGTTCGGTGCGCTACGGTGCAAACGCCACGGCCATGACCCTGTTGTTTATCGGCGTATTGGTCATGGTCAACGTGTTGGCTGTGCGGTATCCACGAAGTGTTGACGTCACGGCCACCCAGGAGTTCACCATTTCGCAGCAGACGCGTCAAATTCTGCAAGAGCTGAATGGTCCAGTTGAAATCGTCGGCTACTTCGGCAGTCAAGATCGAACCCTTGAGGTAGACGTTGACAATCTACTCAAGAAGTATGCTGCGGTCTCGCCGCAAGTGAGTTATCGCTTCATCGATCCCGATCGCGATCCGATTGCGGCGCGCAACGATAATATTTCGGCGTATGGACAAGTCATCGTCAAATACGGCGATCGTAAGATTACCTCGATTGGGACTGACGAAAAGGCCATCACCGGGGCGATTTTGCAAGCAATCCAAGAGCGTCAAACGACCGTCTACTTCCTTGTGGGTCACGGTGAACGCACCCTCGATGATTTTGCGGCCATGGCTATCAGTGACGTGCGACCGCTACTGGAGGAGAACAACTTCGTCGTCGAAAACATCAATCTGACTATTCAGCCGGCGGTACCACTTGAAAACTCCGTGTTGGTCATTGCTGACCCGAAACAAGAGTTGACCGCCGATGAAAATCGTTTGATCGGTGAGTACTTCCAAAATGGTGGACGCCTGATTATTCTGAGTGATCCCATGAGTCCACCGCCGCTCAACGACCTAATGGCGAGCTGGGGATTGTCCTGGCAAAACAACATGATCGTAGATCAGCAGTCGCAATTGGGGAATCCACTGGCACCTGCAGTGCTCGAGTATCCATTTAACGATATTACGCGTGATTTGGCCGGGCAGGCCAGCGTCTTTAATTCGGTGCGGAGCATCAAAGAGACGAGCCAAGATGGATCTGTACCTGAGGGCGTTGATTTGCGCGTGTTACTCCAAAGTAGCAATGACAGCAGTGCGGCCACAGACTTCACGGATGGCCAAGTGACCACCCAGGCCAACGATGAGCTCGGACCACTTATCTTCGGGTATGCGGTGACCGTCGGCAAGGGGCGCGCAGTGGTCATCGGAGATGCAGACTTCATCAATAACAGCTACTTGAAGGTCGCCCAAGCGAACAGCGCGCTCTTCCGTAATATTGTGGCGTGGGCTGCTGCACAAGATGCCCTCATCTCGTTGCCGGAGCCAGAGTTCGTCAATCGTCAGGTCTTCTTGACCGATTCGCAGGGGACACTCATTTTCTACAGCAGCGCCTTCGGTCTTCCACTCATCTTCATCATTACGGGCATTGTTGTGTGGTGGCGTCGACGCTAGGGAGAATCAGCGCATATGAATGGACGAACCACAATCTTGCTTTTGGTAGTGGCAGTTGCACTCGGAGCTTACCTCTACTTTGTACCGGCCCCTGAGGCCGAAGAAGAGGTCACCGAGCAGCGTGCGACCGAAGCCGTTTTGACCTTTGAGTCGCAACAAGTCACGGGGATGACTATTACCAACGTTGAGACCGGTGGCGAAATCACCGTCACACGCTCGCCGAACGGCTGGGACATCACCACCGATGCAACGGTGGCCGGCGATGAAATCACCATAGGCCCGGCCGTGGCTACGATTGCCGCATTAACGGCTGATACCGTCATTCCGACGGTCACGGATTTCAGTGTTTTTGGATTGATGACACCACAACTTACCATCGAACTGCGCGGCGATAGTGGTGTGCTTGCCACGTTAGCAGTCGGCGAGCGAAATCCGAGCGGCGGTGCCCGCTATGTGCGCGTTGACCAACAAGATCGTGTTTTTGTGGTCAGCGATTACGTGCTTGACACGGTTGAGGAGTGGTTCACCACGGTACCAATCGCTCCTACCGCATTACCCACACTCGTACCAAATCCATAGGTTGCATACCCCAGATACGGCGGCGAGCATATGCGCTCGCCGCCGTATCATTGTGATATATCCACTATAGTCGTCACAAGAGGCTTTGGATATACCCGATGAGGGCACACGCTACGGCCACATGCCATGCCTGTTGCTTGAGGAATTGCATGGCTGCGAATCCGGCAATCCACAGCGCCACATCAGCAGGTGTGTGTAGTGCATGCTTCATCAGTGGATCCCAAAGCGTGGCGCCGAGTAATCCGACAACCGCTGCTTGAATGCTTATCAAGGCACGATGTACTGAGACGAAGTGCGTGAGTTGTTGCCACCAGGGCTGAATGCCCATGATGAGTAACCAGCCAGGTACGAAAATTGCCACGAGGCCGACAGTTCCCCACAACCATGAGCCATCGTAACTCACACCAGACACGTAGGCACTAAACGCAAACAATGGACCGGGCAGAATTTGTGCTATCGCGTATCCACTGATGAGTTGATCATTGGTGAGCAGTTGCTCCCCGACAAATCGCTGTTGCAACATGGGGAGCACCACATGGCCACCACCAAAGACCAATGCCCCAGTCTGGTAGAGCCAACTCAGTGGTGATGGTGTGGTCAAACTAATCACCAATAATAGACCAAACACGCTGAGTAAGATGATGCCGGTACGCCGTGAATGTGTGATGTGTGGGTGTGGTGTAGCAAGTGGTGTGGTCTGTAGCACGAATGCACCAACAACGCCCACCCCAAGCAGTGCGATGAGTTGCATCCAGGCAAATGGGAACAACAACAACACGATTGCCGTGGCACATGCGAATAACTGTCGTGGCAGGTCCACACAAAAACTCTTAGCCATGCCCCATATGGCATGTGCTACCACGCTGGCTGCACCAATTAACAGTCCGTGGATGACAGACGGAATTTGATTGAGCCAAGGAGTCCCTGTGATGGTGAGCAGCATGAGGATGGCCGATGGGAGCGTAAACGCGCACCAGGCTACCAGTGATCCAGCAATGCCCGCATGCCGCGCCCCGATTAACATGCCGAGCTGTGAACTTGACGGCCCCGGCATGATTTGACAGAGTGCATTATCTTGGGCGAATTCATCGTCACTTAACCATTTGCGGCGCGTGACAAATTCATCGCGAAAGAAGCCAATGTGTGCACTTGGCCCGCCAAACGAGGTCAAGCCGAGTCGGATGAAGATAATCCACAGTTGCCACAACTTAGTCATTACCGGCGAGTTCCTTGGTTTTGGCGAGCATGTCAAGTGCGGTAATCAAAGCCTCGCCGACCAATATGGCTTGTGCCCCGTTCCGCCCAACCGTCGCCACATCGGCTGCAGTAAAAATACCACTCTCACTCACAAGTGTTATTGCGCGATGACGCGGGAGTTTTGCGGCGACCTGAGCTGTCACATCAAGCGAAATCTCGAACGTGTGTAAATTGCGGTTGTTGATGCCAATAATTGCAACGTTGAGCGCAAGCGCTCGTTGTAATTCGTCGTCATCATGTACCTCGACCAAGACATCCATACCCAAGGTGTGCGCGAGATCGTAGAGCGTGCGCAATTGTGCGTCGTCGAGACAGGCCACAATCAACAAAATCGCATCTGCACCATATGCACGTGCCTCGTATACTTGATACGGATCAATGATGAAATCCTTGCGGAGGAGCGGCGGATGGTGACCATCAGGGCCGACAGCATCTTGCTGGCGAATGCCTTCAAGATATTTGAGATTACCCTTAAAAAAATGCTGATCGGTGAGCACAGAAATCGCTGATGCTCCTCCTTGGGTGTATGTGTTGGCAATGGAGAGTGGCTCAAAGTGTTCAATTAATAGACCACGTGATGGCGATGCGTGCTTGACCTCTGCGATGAGTGTTGGTCGTTGATGGCGGCGCAAGGCGGCGCCAAAGGAACGGACCGGTGGTGCGTTGGTGGCACGTGCCATGATGTGTTCGAGCGGAACTTTGCGTTGTTGACGTGCTACTTCAACGATTTTGTGCTCGACGATACGCTGTAAGACGCTGTTGCTCATGTGCTGTACTCGTGTATAGTTTCGCTTGCACTATAACTATACCATCTTGATTGCCCTCGTACACTGCGCTACGAGGATGTGCGTGGGTAATCCGTATACACTAGTGGGTTGGCTACAGTATCCACCATAGGGCAATGCAGATACTGAGTATGGTGACAGGCATCCCCACTACGAGATACGTCATAAAATCCAGTGTGATGTCGTGCTGGGCTGCGCGTTCAGCCACAATTAAGTTGGCAACACTTGCAAGGAGTGTACTATTGCCGGCTAATGTTGAGCTGGCTGCCAGGATGAGCCAGGCTTTGGTTGGATTATCGAATTGACCGATGATGTCTTGGAGTACCAAGACGGCTGGTACATTACTGATAAGGTTTGATAAGAGTGCAGCACTGATGGCGAATGGTACGAGTTGACCATCGATGAACGTGGCTGATTGCGCGTACATCCATGCAGCGGTTGCACTTTCACGGAATCCGGCAGTGACGATGAATAATGCAGCAAAAAAGAGCAACAGACTGCCGTCAATTGGTTGAAGAAGATTCGCTGCTGGAGTACGACGCCGTATCAACAACAATCCAACAGCAATGCTGACCGCCACCGCTGGATTGACACCTGTAAGCAGTGTTGTGGCGAGGACCAGAAGTGCAATCATGGCCATCGGGGCATGCAGTGTGGGGAGCGTCAGCGAAGGTGTATCAGGGAGCACGCGTAGGTGACGTCGATAGCTCAGCACGAGAATGAGCCAGGCTACAATCAGACTTAACAGACTCGGAACCCAGAGCGCCTGCACGAATGGCACAAAGCCGATGCCTGACAGATTGCCGATGACGATGTTTTGTGGGTTTCCGGTGATGGTGGTCATTGAACCAATATTGGCGCTCAACGCAAGCCCGAGGAGTAGTGGAATTGGTGGAGTGTTGGTTTGTCGCGCCAGAATGATGACGAGCGGCGTGAGGAGAAAGACGACGGTGTCATTGAGAAAAATGGCAGAAAGCACTGCACTAACGAGCATAATGACGCCGAGCAACGTGCGTCCATGGCGCGCAAATCGTACTATGAATGCTGCAGCATGTCGAAAGAAGCCGGCCTCTTCAAGGACGCCGTTCATAATCATCATGCCGGCGAGGATGACGAGTGTGGGAATGTCAATGGCACGCCATGCCTGTTCACCATTAAGCGCACCAACTGCAAGCAGTGCAGCTGCCCCAATCATCGTGATAGTTGTGCGATTGAGTGCAAGCCACGGTAAGCGACCGACTGCGATGCCGTACATCACAATGCCGACAATCAAACTCGTTGCGATTTCGCGCCACATAGATGCCTACGAATAATGAGCGATATCGGTGCAATTATACGTGAGATGTCATTGTGCGAGGCGCAAAAGCTCGTAGTTGGTACGCTCGGCGATGTCGATTTCTCGCTCAAACATGCGGAGTGCTTGCTTGGCGACGCCTGTCATCGAACCATCGGCATTGGTCCGCGTCACAATCATGTGAAGATGGATTGGTGCACTCATGTACACGCTCACATAATTGGCGTGGATGGCTGCTTGAAGTTGTTCGGGGCAACCGTCAGGCAAGGGATCAACTTGTTTACTTAGCGCGTCAATGCGTGCGACTAATTCGTCAGTGGCGATCAGATTGATGCTGTTGTATATGTCAAAGTAATCGTAGACGCGCTGATTACTTCGATCCATGTAGGTGTCAAGCGCGACACGGCACGTGGTGGTGATTGTGAGAGGCGGAGCAGCTGCAGCCGATACGACTACGATGGCCGTGGCAGCAGGTGTCGAAGGAATACTTGTTGTCTGTGATTGAATCTGCCAAATACCCCACGCTAATGCGGCATTGAGAATGACTAACCCGATGATGCCAATGACGAGGATGCGCAACGTAAGCGACATGCTAACCTCCTAACGGGTATGAAGTTGTGAATAATGCCGAGGAGATAGAAGCGGGGGGGAAGAACGTGTACCGCCGTTGCACAGAACACCAGCGGTACACAGATGAATTAATCTGAATAGCGCTCTTCGAGCCATGGGTCGGCACTATTGTTATAGCCGTACCGTTCCCAGAATCCGAGGCGATCTTCGCGCATGAACTCGAGTCCGCGGAGCCATTTGGCACTCTTCCAGAAGTATTTCTTTGGAGTGAGTAGGCGCAGTGGATACCCGTGATCTGGCGTCAACTCTTGATCCTCGTATTTGTAGGCGAGCAGTGCGTCGTCGAGCATCAGGTACTCAAGAGGTACATTTGCGGTGAACCCGTATTCACAGTGTGCCATTACGTGGGTGACGCCAGGTTGAAGTGGCGGTAATAATTCTAAGAAATCACGGAATCGTACACCAGTCCATCGTGTGTCAAGTTTGCTCCAGCGCGTGACACAGTGGATATCAGTGACTACATCAACGGTGGGTAATGCACGAAATTCAGTGTAACTGAAGGTTTTGGGCGATTCAATGGCACCCCACACGCGCAAATCCCAGGTTTGTTCGAGATTTTGGTAGTGTGGCACATCACCATAGTGCAGAACAGGAAACTTTTCAGTCAAGTATTGCCCGGGCGGTACGCGATTTTGTAGATCCTCGGGAGCCCGCTCGGTTTTGCGCCGGAATGCGTTTAACATGGTCAAACCTCACGTATCACGATTGGAAGTAATCCCTAAGGGTAGTATACCTGTTTTGTGGGTATCATGCCTACCAATGCGGATGTGGTGTCCGAATAGGTAACCAGGGAATCTCTTCACTCGGCGCAATGAGTCCCGCTTTGCCCCAGGCACGCAAGGCAAGATACGGATATTCAATCTCATAAACCGTCATACTTTGATTGGGGTCGAGATCGGTTGCAATGGTGGCAACCATCTTTTGTGCGGTACGCATGTCAATCTTGCCTGACATCCACTGGTCGTTTATTTCGTAGAGACGTGTCATGGCAATCTGTACCACGGTTTGATCGTTGGTCAGACTAATGTATTTGAGCACGGTTTGACATAAGCCATGAGCGTGTTCTAACTCTTGGATATGCTTGAGTCGGAGTGACGGTAACTGTTGCGCAATGTGTTGGATGGCGTTATTGAGGCGTTCGTATCGTTGTGTGAGTTTTTGTAATTCAGGGACAATCGGTACTGTCACGTTACTTGCGGTATACAAGCTTGTTTCAAATGCGGTTGCTTCGAGGCGAATACTCTGAATACCACGTGCAATTTGTACAGGCAGTGCTTGTGGATACAGCGTGACAAACTGCTCCAGCAACGTTACCTGACGAGAGAGTACTTCACGCATACGATTTACGCGTTTTGCTAGTACGAATGCAATTTGACTACCCGCAAATGGGACCAGATCAAGCAACGCATGATTAAACTGGCGGGCACGTTGATAACACGTCAATGAATCAAACGGTACTTCATCGATCATCTGCTGTAACGCATTAAACGTGTTTTTGAGTTCATCGTGTGGTGTACTATTGGCCACGGCGCCTTGGGCCAACTGCATTTGTGCGCGGTCGTATGATTCCTCGGCCTCAACATATTCTTCGTGGGCCAACTTGTGCATGGCACGAATAATTTCTTGCCGTTGCTCCACGACCTGCCATAACGTCTGCGTACGTTGCATGCTCTGATTGGCCAGATTGATTGTTTGGGCGGTCAACGTCGTATTGCTCGTTGTTGGTGCGTTGCGGCGTAATGCGAGTTGGGTGTAGTAGTAACTGTAACGCAGATGCACACTTGCCTCGCTCCCGACTTGTGCAATATCGAGCCAGAGACTTGGATGGGCCAAGATGACGTCCAAAAAGACCTCGTACGTGGTCGCATGTTGCTGAGACAGGTGTTCACCTTGTTGTTGCAAGATGGCTAAGAGCTCATTGTTACGTTGTTGTTGCTGTGGCGTATTGCCACCCGTCGTCACCGCCTCTTTACGCATGCTCTCCGCTTGGCCAATGAGTTGCTCGCCTACATCAATTTGGCCACTCATCATGGCAGCGAGCGCCTTGTCAAGAAGCGAAAGCGCCTGTTGGAATCCCTCAAGACTTGCACCTACATCGAAGCCCTGCATACCGGCTTTTTCGGCGGCACTGCGACCTGTTTTGATGCTTGTCCGTAGCTCGAACATGCTATTCAGAAGGCGATTGATGTGTTGGTAGCCCTCAAGGGCAGCATGAGTATTGGGGCCGATTTGCTCATAGTTGTGCGTATCTAACGCTTCACGAGCTGTTTTGAGATGAGCATCTGGTTGTTGCAACATGGCGCGCTGGCTAATCCCTAGCGTGGTCAGACGTTGACTGAGCGTCAGTTGTGCTTGTTTCGTCTGATCAATTGCCTGTGAAAACTGGCTTAGCTGTTGTTCTAGCGTGCTACGGTGTCGTATAGCCTGTTGGAGTAAGGTCTCAATTGGCTCAATTTGTGGCGCCAGCGTCGTGGCAACCCGCCCAAGTTCGCGGTAGTCATCTTCGTCAGGAGTATTTGGTAGGTTGCGCACTGCTTTGTCGAGCGTGTTTTGACATTCGCGATACAAGTATTCTGCATCGCTGACGAGTTTGGCCAGATGCGCCGCATCCGCATCACGAAAGCGCAGTCGGTCGTAACTTACCTTGTCGCGTTCCCCGTTGAGGAGTTGTGCCGTGTACCCGAGTTGGCTCCGTAACTTCCGCAGGGTGCGGTCAACATCTGCTTGCGCCCGTGCAATCCCTTGTTCACGCCGAGTAGTGCGGCGCATGCGTACAAACAGGACGATAAGTGCGATGATGGCAATGCCACCAATGCTGACAGCAAGAATTTGTTGAAGTAACAATGGCGTTAAGGTGTAACCGGCCACCACCGGATCAGACTGAAACACCATGTCGTATCTGCCTTGCTAGAGATCAACGCCCAGCACACCAGCGACACTAAAGATATCTTTGTCGCCACGGCCTGATAGGTTGATGAGGATGATTTGATCAGGACGCATCGTCGGCGCAATGCGCAATGCATCTGCCACCGCATGCGCACTTTCGAGTGCCGGAATAATCCCTTCGAGTTTGCTGATAGTCTGAAACGCCTCGAGCGCTTCTTCATCATCGACAGAGACATACTGCACGCGCCCAGTGTCGTGCAACATTGCGTGCTCGGGGCCAATAGCCGCATAATCGAGACCTGCCGAGATACTGTGTGTCAGCTGAATTTGGCCGTCGTCGTTTTGTAAGATGTAGGTATAACTTCCTTGGAGCACACCCTTGCTGCCACCTTCAAAACGCGCCGCGTGATTGCCGAGACTAATACCACGCCCACCTGCCTCGACACCGCGCATGGCTACTGATGGCTCCTCAAGGAATGGGTGGAACATGCCGATTGAGTTGGATCCCCCGCCCACACAGGCAATAATCAGGTCGGGCAAACGCCCGGTAGCGGCTTTGATTTGACCGTAGGCCTCACAACCAATGATGCTCTGAAAGTCGCGTACCATGGTTGGGTATGGGTGTGGTCCGAGCGCTGATCCCAAAAGGTAGTATGAATCTGGGTTTGAGACCCAGTCGCGCATGGCTTCGTTGATGGCGTCTTTGAGGGTACGCGAACCCGTTGACACGCCACGAACCTCGGCACCAAGCAGGCGCATCCGAAAGACGTTGGGCTTCTGGCGTTCAATGTCATCGACCCCCATGTACACCACACACTCGAGCCCAAGCAATGCACAGACGGCTGCCGTGGCCACGCCGTGTTGCCCAGCGCCAGTCTCGGCGATGATGCGCGTTTTGCCCATGCGCTTGGCCAATAAGCCCTGTCCGAGCGCATTGTTGATTTTGTGGGCACCGGTGTGCGCCAAATCCTCGCGCTTGAGGTAAATCTGTGCACCGCCACAATGCGCGCTGAGGCGCTGTGCATGCGTCAGTGCGGTGGGTCGTCCAATGAAGGTGGCTTGGAGTTTGGCTAACTCGGCCCAGAATGCAGCATCATCTTTGATGGCCGTATATGAATCAATGAGATTGGCTACAGATGGTGCCAGCGTCTCAGGAATGAAACTGCCGCCGTATGGACCAAACATGCCGGGTCGTGATGAAGTGGTGGTGCTCATGATGGTTGTCCTCAAAGAGAGTTGCTTCCTATATCATACCGTATTTAGCTGGAGACAGTGCAGCTATAAATTTGACATAACACGTAACGTCGTCAACAAAAATGCATACTCATACGCACGATCAATCAATGCGTCATAGCGACCACTTTTGCCGGCATGCCCGGCCTCCATATCGGTGTACAAGTAGTACGTACCGTTGGGCGTTAGCGTGCGCAATTTAGCAATCCACTTGGCTGGTTCCCAATATTGTACTCGTGGATCGTTGAACCCGGCAGTCATGAATATTGCTGGGTATGCCCGCGCCACCGTGTTATCGTAGGGCGAGTAGCGCAGCATGTAGTTGAAGTACTCGATGTCGTGCGGGTTGCCCCACTCCTCGTACTCGGGGACCGTCAGTGGAATGGTGGCATCGAGCATGGTGTTGATGACGTCGACAAACGGTACACCGGCAATCACCGCCGTAAAGAGATCGGGGCGTTGCGTGACGACAGCCCCCATCAACAATCCACCAGCGCTCCGCCCGAAGATACTCAAGCGAGCTGGTGCGGTGTAGTTGTGCGCAATCAGGTACTCAGCACATCTGATGAAATCGCTGAACGTGTTTTGTTTGTGTAACAGTTTTCCCTTGAGGTACCACTCGCGTCCCATCTCACCACCACCACGAATGTGCGCATAGGCCAGCACAAAGCCACGCTCAAGCAGGACAAGTCGATCGGGTACAAAGCCGATGTTCAGATTTGCGCCATACGAGCCGTAGCCGATGAGTAGTGTCGGTGCAGTGCCGTCACATGGAACAGTGTGATGGCGCACGATGGTAAGTGGGATGGCGGTATCGTCATACCCGGTAGCCCAGACGCGCTCAAGGATGTAATCCTGTGGTGTATGCGGTTTGCCGCCTACCTTGTCTTGCTTGACCGTCACAAATGTGCGCTCGTGCATGTCGTAGTCGAAGACAGTGGCTGGGGTGACTGGGGTGGCATAGCTCAAACGGAGCAGGTTGGTCTTGAACTGTTGGATGCTCCCACGACTGATGGCATATGCAGCATCGTTAAACTGCACGGTATGAACGGATTCATCAGCAGTGCGGTAGATCTCGACCTGCTGCAAACCACCACGACGCACCCAGGCTACGAGGTGATTGGCGAAGGCATCAATCTGCTCAATGGTCGTGTCGGCGCGATGTGGTACGAGGCTGCGCCAGCCCGTCTCGCGGAGCGTTTTGGTCAAAATCATAAAATTGACCGCTTGTGCGTTGGTGTGCATGAAGAGTTGCTCACCGTACATCGCCACGCTGTACTCAATCCCTTGTTGTCGTGGCGCTACACACGTGGCCGCATGATTGACCTGTGTGTCGTATAACCACACTTCGGATGACGAGCTAATATGGCTACCGACAATCAGGTGCCGGCCATCGCCGCTTTGGTCGAGATCGACGTTGCAGAGCGGGTTCGGCTCTTCGAACAGACACACCGCGTGTTCAAACGGTTGGCGCCATTGCCAGGCCCAGACGCTACTCGGGCGCCAGGCGGCATCGGGGCGTACCAGGTAGAGCCATTCGCCGTTGGGTGACCAGGCGAGGCCGTAGTAGAGGTTGGCGATGGGCGTGATTTGTTCGGCGCCATCGCTGATGCGGCGGATATGCAATCGAAAGTGCTCGTTGCCACTGTCGTCGAATAAGAGGGCGATGTAGTTGCCGTCCGGACTCACCTTCCAGCCGCCAAGTTTGAGAAAGCTCTTGCCCGTGGCTTCGGCCTGCAAATCACAGACAACGTGTGCCGTATCAGGTGTGCCTACTGGTGCGCGCATGAGTTGCGGGTAGTCGTATTCATCGCGGTAGCGCATGAAGTAGTGGTAATCGCCGACGAGGGCGGTGGCGCTATCGTCATCGGCAACTATGCGGCTCTGCAAATCGCTCAACAGACGGGTTACCAGTGGTTGTGAAATCGACGCGTGTACATAGGCGTTTTCGGCAGTAAGATAGGCTTTGACCGCCGGGTTGTCGCGTTCACGCAACCAAAAGTAGTCATCATGGAGCGTATGACCATGCACATTGGTTATAGTAGGGTGCACACTGGCTTTTGGTGGGTGTGTCATGGTGAAATCTTTCTGCACTTCACAAATGGTGTTCTCCACACCATTATACTGTGTCTTACTGGCGTGACTGGTACAATGGAGTGACGGCGACCAGACATGAATAGAGCATTATGACCATTTCCCATGATTGGCAATCGATTGCACTCCTTGTGTGGCGTACCCCCGCAGATGCCGGTCGTGCATATGCACAGGCAGTTACTGCGCAGTCACCACAGGCGCTCATTGATCGTGGCTGGCTGGGCGATGTGTCGCGTTGGTGGAGTAATCTGCGTTGGCAACGCTGGTGGGTACCACGTTGGGCACGTCAACATCCACTATTGGCGCATGTCATGCGCCTGCCGTGGGATCAGCGTACTGCTGTGGCACAACTAGTATACGAACGCGTGCTTGGGCCTGTTACGAATCCGCGGGCACTGTTCTATGCGTTTGTGCAATGTGCCCCGCTCCTCGATCCGCCTATCTCGCGTCACGTCATCCAACCACGGGTGGGTGCATTTGCATGTTTGCATGTGCGCATCCAACTGGCACACGGTGACCGGCATGCGGCACGTACGCATCTGCGTCAATGCGATGATTGTCGCCGTGCTGATATGGCGTTACAGCGAGTACGACAGGCGCTCTTGGTGGCGTTGGCCAGTGTCGAATATCCAGCGCTCCCGCTTCCGGTGTCACGCGGTGAACTCTTGGTTCGACATGTGGCTTGGGTATTGGCAGTCGCACTGTTGTGGGTCGTACCGGTGCTGATGAATCGTCATTCGCAACCGATTGCATTGATGGCACAGGCGCCTGAAGGGCTACTCCAAACCGCGCAGATGACCCTTTTTCAACCGAAGCCACTCGATTCCGACCAATCGCAGTATTGGCAGGTGGAGATTTACTGGCGGTTTGCGAATCAGAGTGTGACATGGTTGAATGCGCAAGCCTGGTATCAACTCGACCCGGTGCAATACCGTACCCAGCTCGTGCATCAAGCGGGTGGTAATCCCTATGAACTAGATATTGTGACTCCGTATCAACGTTTGTATCATGTAACCGAATTGTACGCTCCCCACCGCTTATTGAGTGTGGTAGAGCCAGCAACACTCCTTATACCCAACAACGATGCGGTTGCTGATGTGTGGCAGTGGCGTATGCGTCAAGGCGCATGGGGCATGGCTGCCCAAACATTACATGATGCGTTGGCGCGCAATCAGATTGCCATCATCGGTGTCTCCATTGGCGCATACGGTGAGCCACTGTTGCGCGTGTCTGCACAAACGTCGCACGGTGATGTGTGGTTCGATGTAGCACCACGTACCGGAGAATTGATGGCCATGTGGCACGTTGATGCACAAAATCAACCACAGCTGCGCTGGCGTTTGCGCCAACGTGCTGTGGTCGAAAGTGATGATCGCCTGCGATATGTGGTGATTCAGCCACAACTTGGTGCATATGAACAACGCCCTACACAAGCACTGCACCCAGCACTGCCCCACATCGCGTTTGATGAGGGTGTGCGCGATGGTAATCAAGTATCGCTGTGGCGGGATAATTGGTGGCGTACGATTGATTTAGAGACAGCATGGCATGAAGCCGCTGACACGCCATAATACACCCCCCACGGTATCGTATGTGACACGGTGAGGGGTGTACAGGATGATTTGCTACATGCCGGCTTTGACGTTGTTGTCGACCAAGGCGAGCACGCGCGGCATGACCAGCTCCTCGAGCCCCTTGGGGCGCACGCACCAGAACGATGCACGAGTGGCCGGCCAGTTGTTGAGAATCTCGGTGGCACGTGGGCTGCTGGTCTCTTTGACGTGGCGCTTGAGCAACGCCAAGACGATACCGTCGTCGATATCGCGTAGGCGGCTGGCCTCGGCCATGTCGCCGTTAAAGCGCATGGGGAAGTTGCCGTTGGTGTCATAGACATAGGCTACGCCACCCGTCATCCCAGCGGCCACATTGCGCCCGGTCTCGCCCAAGATCATCACGACGCCGCCCGTCATATACTCACAGGCGTGGTCACCGGTGCCTTCGACAACGGCCACAGCACCACTATTACGCACTGCAAAGCGCTCGCCGGCGCGACCTGCTGCATACAACTCGCCGGCGGTGGCGCCATAGAGACAAGTGTTGCCGATGATGGCGCTATCACTCCACACAAAGCGGGCATCTTTGCTCGGCTTGACACGTATCATACCGCCCGACATCCCCTTACCCACGTAGTCGTTGGACTCGCCGTCGAGCTGAATCGCTACGCCCGGTGCCAAGAATGCTCCGAGACTTTGGCCGGCACTGCCGCGCAAATTAAGTGTGATGTGCTTGGCGGGCAATCCCTTACCACCGTGGCGTTTGGCGATGGCACCTGACAAAGTTGCACCTACTGTGCGGTCAGTGTTGCGGACTTGATACGAAAGCGTCACTGCCTTGCCACCGTCGATCGCTGACTGGGCATCGGTGAGGATGGCCGCATTGAGGTCACTCGTCTGCACCACCGTGTTGGGTTCACCCATGTAACGAATGGCGTCGTTGGGCCCTGCCACGTACTGAATCAAACGCTCGAGCGAGACGTCATCGTGCGTGCGTGGGATTTGGCGGAGCAAATCGGTACGCCCAATGATGTCGTTGAGGGAGGTGACCCCCAGCTCGGCCAAGATCTCGCGTACTTCGTGCGCCACATGGAGCAAGAAGTGGATGACGCTCTCGGGGGTGCCGGTGAACTTGGCACGTAATTCGGGGCGCTGGGTGGCTACGCCGACTGGGCAGTTGTTGTTGTGGCAGGTGCGAGCCATGACACATCCCTCGGCGACCAAGGCGGCCGTGCCGAACGAGACTTCGTCGGCGCCGAGCAGGGCGGCAAGCACCACGTCACGGCCGTTTTTGATGCCGCCGTCGATGCGGACGCGGATACGGCTACGCAATCCGTTGAGCACCAGTGTCTGTTGCGACTCGGCCAATCCGAGCTCCCAGTTGACGCCAGCGTGCTTGATTGACGAGAGCGGTGCCGCACCAGTACCACCCGAATGACCGCTGACATGCACTACCTCGGCGCCGCCCTTGGCGACACCGGCAGCAATGGTGCCGACGCCGGCTTCGGCCACGAGTTTGACCGATACGTCGGCGGCCGGGTTGACCTGTTTGAGGTCGTAGATCAACTGCGACAAGTCTTCGATACTGTAGATATCATGATGGGGCGGCGGCGAAATCAATGAGATGCCGGGCATGGTGTGACGCGTGCGAGCAATCTCCTCGGTCACCTTGGCGGCTGGGATTTGTCCACCCTCGCCCGGCTTGGCGCCTTGAGCCATCTTGATCTGGAGCTCTTTGGCCGAGGCCAAATACCCAGGCGTCACGCCAAAGCGCCCAGATGCCACCTGTTTGATGGTGCTGTTGCGCTCGTTGGTATAGCGCTCTTCACCTTCGCCACCTTCACCGCTGTTGCTCAAGCCACCAAGTCGATTCATGGCAATCGCAAGCGTCTCGTGAGCCTCGGGGCTGGTCGAGCCGAGCGACATGGCGGCTGTCGAAAAGCGCTTGACGATCGCTTCGATTGGTTCAACCGTCTCGAGTGGCACCGGGGCACCGACGGCATCGATGGTCAACCAGTCGCGAATCTCGGTGCGACGCTGTTGCACCAAATTGCTGTAGTCCTTGTAGACGCCGTAGTCGCCGCCATTCGCGGCTTTTTGGAGGGCATGCACAACGGCCGGAGAGAAGGCGTGGTATTCGCCGTCTTTCTTGAATTTGTAGTAACCTGGATTGGCCAAGCTCGTGCGCGATGCCACCAGTGGCAAGCGACTGGCGAATGCTGCATCATGATGATCGAGCACCATGCCAGCAAGTTGACGTAAGTTGTGGCCGCCGAGGCGGGTCGGCACGCCACTCAAGCACAGATCGGTGACGTCAGTGCTGAGACCAATCACCTCGAAGGTCTGAGCACCGCAGTAGCTGTCGACGGTCGCAATGCCCATTTTGGACATGACCTTGAGCAGACCCTTCTCGAGGGCGTGGACGTAGTTGTGCTCGGCCTCATCGGCGAGTTCGGCCGGTGAAAGCGCAGCGAGTTTGTCGTTTTCGTCGCCGTCAGCGGCTTTGCTCCCTTTGACCTCTTGACGCTCTACCGCAATAGCACGCACCGATGCAATGGCCAACCACGGGTTCACTGCCTCGGCGCCCATGCCAATCAGACAGGCAAGGTGGTGCACTTCACGCATGTCGCCACTTTCGACCACAATGCTCACACTCCGGCGTAGTCCGGCGTTGACTAGGGCGTGATGGACCACGCCAACGGCCAACAATGACGGAATCGGTGCTTTGCGCTCGCTGACGGTGCGGTCGCTCAAAATGATGATGCTGGCACCACTGCGTGCTGCTTGACACGCCTTCGTGCCGAGCGTGTTCAATGCGTTCTGGAGTTCATCAGGACCAAGCGAGGCTTTGAATGTCGTGTCAATGGTGGCACTCGCAAAAGCCGGGTCGCTGTGGGTGCGAATTGTCTCTAGGTAGGCGTCGCTCAGCACTGGTCCCGATAGTCGGAGCAAATGCGCGTGTTGTGGAGTCTCTTCGAGCAAATGTCCTCGTGCGCCAAGCATGGTGGCTAGTGACATCACCAACTCTTCGCGGAGTGGGTCGATTGGTGGGTTGGTGACCTCGGCGAAGCGCTGTTTGAGGTAGCTATAGACCGGACGACTGCGCTCAGCAAAAATAGTCAGAGGTGTGTCATCGCCCATTGATCCAACGGGCTCTTGACCGTCACGCGCCATTGGGCGCAATACGACCGAAAGCTCCTCCGCCGTATACCCGAACGCCTGTTGGAATTCGCCGAGCTGTGCGGCTTGAGCCTCTTTGTCGCCGTCAACGGCGTTCATGCCACCACCATAGCGTGCGGACGACGCAGGTGCCAACACCTGCATCTCTTGGGTGAGCCATTCGGCGTATGGGCGCCGAGCCGCAAGATTGCTTTTGATGGCGTGATTCTCTTCGAAGACGCCACGGCGCAGGTCAACCGCGATCATTTGACCGGGACCAACCTTGCCCTTGCGGATAATCTTGGCTTCGGGGATGTCAACGGTGCCGACCTCTGAACCACAGACAATGAGCCCATCTTCAGTTTGGAAAAAGCGCGCCGGACGCAGACCGTTACGATCCAGCGACAATCCGACCACACTGCCGTCACAAAACGCCAATGCCGCCGGACCATCCCAGGGTTCGACAATTGTCGAGTGGTACTGGTAGAAGGCACGCCAGCTCGGATCCATGTCGCGGATGCGCTCCCATGCTTCGGGTACCAACATGGCCAGTGCATGCCGGATGTCGCGCCCACCCATCACAACTAACTCGAGCACATTGTCGAGCATGGATGAGTCACTGCCGCTCAAATTAATAATCGGACCAGTAGTAGCAACGCGAGCTCCAAGATCTGATTTGACTGGCACCTGCTCGGCGCCATTCCATCCAGATGCACGCCAGGCTGCTTCACGCGCTTGCATCCACATCACGTTACCGTTGAGCGTGTTGATTTCACCGTTATGCGATAACATGCGAAATGGTTGTGCGCGCTCCCACGTGGGGAAGGTGTTGGTTGAGTAGCGCTGATGATAAACTGCCACTGCTGTGGTGTAATCGGGGTCGCGTAAATCGCTGTAGAAGTTTGCCATGTTCTGGGCAGTGACGAGCCCCTTGTAAATGATGGTGCGGTGGGACAATGATGGAATGGCAAATCCTGCCAACCCCATACTCTCGGCTGCCGCCTCCATATCACGACGCAACAAATAGAGCGTGCGCTCGTAGCGTTGTGCATCAACCACTGGGAATTGAGGCACAATGAAACACTGCTCGATGAATGGGCATGAGGCTGCAGCCCGCTCACCTAAATATGCCTGATCGATGGGGACGCTGCGCCAGTGCACAATCGTCAAATGATGATTACGCGCATGGTGCACAAATAACTGGTGCAGTTGATCGCGTACTGATGCGTCTTGGGGCATAAAAATCATGCCAACCGCAATGTGTCGCGTATCGGCAATGACGTTGTGTGTTGCAAGTTCGCGTTGAATCAACGGGAGCGGCAACTGCGTAAGAATACCTGCACCATCACCACTCTTGCCGTCTGCAGCTACCGCACCACGATGTTGCATGCGAGCAAGCGCAGTTAATGCCATTGATACGACATCGTGCTGGGCTTGACCATTGAGACGTGCAACAAATCCAATGCCACACGCATCATGTTCGAAGCGCGGATCATACAAGCCTTGGGCTGCGGGGAGGTGTGGTACGCTCATGCTGAATCCTCTCAGGTGGATACGGCCTTTATACCGCTATGCTGATTGTGGGTACTGTGGAGGCTATAGACAAAAAAACCAGCGTGCACGCCGTTCGTGGAGTGCTGCCGGTGCTTCATTGCAAAGTATTATTCGGTAGCAATAACTATATTAACTTGTGATAAAAATGTCAAGTGCATTTTCATGATTATTTGGTAATAAACGGCCTCCACGTTGCCCATTGACGGGTGACGTGGAGGCCATTGCAGAGGAGTTAGTTTCTACTACACTTCGTTGTACGCAGCTTCACCATGCTGTGAGCTGTCAAGACCAGCTTGCTCTTCTTCTTCGGTGACGCGAATCTTCATCGTTGCATCGATAATCTTCAGTAGGACGAACGTCACCACTGCCGCATAGGCGGCAACCACGGCAACCGCAACCACCTGGGTTACAAGTTGTCCAGGATTACCGTACAACAAACCGTCAAACCCAGCACTGTTGACGGTCGTAGTGGCGAAAATGCCGGTCAAGATGGCACCGACAATACCGCCCACACCGTGAACGCCAAAGACGTCGAGTGAGTCGTCAACACGACCGCGCACGATGTACTCGGTAGCAAAGAAACAGATCAAACCAGTCACCAAACCGATGATTAACGCAGCCATGGGTGTAACAAAACCGGCAGCGGGTGTGATGCCAACCAATCCGGCAATAGCACCTGCTGATGCACCCAAGACGCTTGGGCGGCGATGACGCAACCAGCTTGCGCCCAACCAGGCCAACATACCTGCGGCAGCTGCCGTGTTGGTGGTCACAAAAGCACTTGCTGCCAAGCCATTAGCGCCGAGTGAGCTACCAGCATTGAAGCCGAACCAACCGAACCACAACAACCCAGTACCCAACAACGTGTAGGTGGCGTTGTGTGGTTGCATTGAATCGTTGCCGTAACCGATACGCTTGCCCAACACGAGGGCACATACCAAGGCCGATACACCTGAGGTGATGTGCACAACCGTTCCGCCGGCGAAGTCAAGTGCACCGAGCTCGCGAATCCAACCGCCGACGCCCCAGACCCAGTGTGCAACCGGTGCGTACACGACGGTGGCCCACAACAAGGCAAATACGGCAAATGCGACGAAGCGCTTGCGCTCAGCAAATGCACCCGAGATCAAGGCCGGTGTGATGATGGCGAACATCATTTGGAAGGCCATAAAGGTGAAATGGGGAATGGTTGCAGCATAATCAACATTTGGCTCCATACCAACGCCATTCAATCCGATCCAGTCTAGGCCACCAATGAAGCCGCCAACGGTTGGCGAGAAGGCAAGTGAATAACCCCACAATACCCATTGCACACTGATGAGTGCCAAAATGAAGAAGCTGTGCATCAATGTCGACAGCACGTTCTTCTGTCGCACCATACCACCGTAGAAGAAAGCTAAGCCTGGGGTCATCAACATCACTAATGCTGTTGATACCATGACCCATGTCGTATCTGCACCGTTGATTGCGTCCATGTGAAACCTCCAATGTAAGCGAAATTTGCGTATGCTCGCGCTCAGTACCGTGCGTCGATGCGTCGTCGCTGCCGCAAAGTACCTACCAATATGGATGCGATCGAGGGAACGTTTGCTGCGTTGCAATACGTTGCTTTCTGACCTGATCGGGGGTCCCGAATGAATTTGTTGTGTCGTGTGGGAAGGGGTGTGTAGGTGGTGTGGGGTGATAACACCCCACACCGAGAATTCCGCTTTAGGCGTCGTAGTACATGAAGAACTCGTATGGATGCGGGCGTAATGCCACGGAGACCACATCCTTTGAGCGCTTGATGTCGATGAACGACTCGATCAGGTCTTTGCTGAATACACCGCCCTTGAGCAAGAACTCGTGATCTTCCTCGAGTGCATTCAACGCCTCGGCCAAGCTGCCGGGTGTGCTGCGAATGTGTGACTTTTCTTCAGCCGACAATTCGTAGATGTCAACATTCAATGGCGCTGGTGGCTCGATCTTGTTCTGAATGCCGTCCAAACCGGCCATCATCATGGCTGAGAAGGCCAAGTATGGGTTGGTGGTCGGATCTGGGAAGCGCACTTCAACGCGACGTGCCTTCGGTGAATCTGAGTAGGTCGGAATACGAATGGCGGCCGAGCGGTTACGCACTGAGTAAACCAAGTTAATTGGTGCCTCAAAGCCTGGTACCAAACGGCGGTAGCTGTTGGTGGTTGGGGCACAAATGGCCAACAATGCCGGTGCATGCTTCAACACACCACCAATGTACCAGCGTGCGGTGTCCGACAATAACGCATACCCGTTCTTGTCGAAGAAGAGTGGCTGACCATTCTTCCACAAGCTCTGGTGTACGTGCATACCGCTACCGTTGTCGCCGAAAATTGGCTTGGGCATGAAGGTGGCTGAGTAACCGTGCTCTTTGGCCGTGTTGCGCACCACGTACTTGTACTTCTGCAATTTGTCAGCCATCGTCAACAAGGTGTCAAAGCGCATGTCGATTTCACATTGACCTGCCGTGGCAACCTCGTGGTGGTGCAATTCGATGTCAATGCCGATGTCGGCCATCTTCAGAATCATCTCTGAACGGATGTCCTGCAACGTATCGGTTGGTGGTACTGGGAAGTAACCTTCTTTGTAGCGAACACGATACCCTTTGTTGCCGCCTGGTACTTCTGCGCCACTGTTCCAGATGCCTTCTGGGCTGTCCAAGAAGTAGTAGCCAGAGTTTGACGTCTGATTGAAGCGCACATCGCTGAACATGAAGAACTCAGCCTCTGGGCCGAAGTAGGCCGTGTCAGCAATGCCCGTGCTCTTCAGGTACTCTTGGGCTTTGCGTGCAACATAACGTGGGTCGCGTGAATATGGCTGGCGTTGGAGTGGATCAATGACATCACAAATCATCACCAACGTGGGAATCTTGCAGTATGGGTCGATGAATGCGCTACTTGGATCGGGAATCATCAACATGTCACTCTCGTGAATGGCTTGGAAGCCCTTGATTGATGAACCGTCAAACCCCAACCCCTCAACCATCATGTCTTCGGTCAAGCGTGAGGCTGGTAACGAGTAGTGCTGCCATCCACCAAACAAATCGGTGAAGCGAGTGTCAACGATTTGAATGTTCTTCTCCTTGATGAGCTGGAGAACGCCTTTTGCATCAAGTGCCATGATCTCTCTCCTCTTGTCTTCCTCTGCAGTAAGTCACCCGTCGTGTCACTCACGACGCCACTCGCTTCGTTGCTTAGCCGCTCGCTCATTGAGTTGCTTTGTGGATTGCTAGTAGTATAATTTGCACGAATAACTTGCGAAAGGTATATTCCACACGAAATATGAGTACTGTTTTTGGTTATTTCTTACAAATGCTATTTGTGCAAAGTGTACAAATGAATTGATTGTGTCCGATTCAGCAAACACTATAGTGCGTACATATAGTGTTTATTCGTTGTGCGGGTGTACGCGTTCATCGATTAACGCAGTGATTTCGTCAACATAGAACGTCCCTGCGTGTCCGCTCCCGTCTGGATTGTCATCGAGTACGATGGCCTCGATGGTCATCGGTGCGTTGATACGACCAGTGCCAGGTGTGATCTGATTCCAGGCTGCAAACTGCGTTGGAATGGGTACGGTGATGCGTCGCCACCCGGTACCTCCTAGCGGGGCAATTTGCAATTGAACGATGGCACCGTCTCCTCCTTTGAGCCATAGTTTGAGTTCGTGACTCTGGTTGTTGCCATAAAGTGCAAGTGAAATGGCATATGCGTGTGCAGGCACAAATAATGGGCGGCGATGCCTGAAGACAACATACCGATTCCCTGAAGGTGGGAACGCATAGTCGAGTTGAAGCGCATGAATTCCCTGATAGACGACCTGCTGTTGCGTACGTAGCGTGCCGTATGGTTCGTCGCCACGTACCCATGTTTGCGTACGCCCTTCAAACGACGTTATTGGTATCGTTCGCATGAGTGGCGAGTGCTGTGCGATGGCGGTGAGTTGGCGAAACGCATTAAATGACGGCTTCCGTTGCGTCATGTCATCACTACCACTGCCCCACGCCAGTAATCCGTATGGATTGTGTGCTTCGTCTTTGAATGCGTACCAAAAGATGACGGCAACTCCTGCATCCCACAACAAGGGAAAACTTTGTGTCAGGTAGTCTGCTTGCTGGAGAGGCGTGGCACTCGGTGGGTCGCGGTCGCTTTTCCCACTGCCCCAACCGAGCTCTGTCACCCAGAGTGGACGACGGCCATAACGCGCCTGTAGTCCGTCAAGGTAGTGGACGGATTGTGCCAATCCCGAATACCGTGGGTGGTGCGGATTCACATAAGGATGAATGGCGACAATATCAACGGCTGACCAGAGCCCAGCATCAGCGGCACGTTCCAAAAAGCCCATGTTGAATGGATTAACACCGGCAGAGACGATGACCGCTTCGGGATCCACTTGCTTGATGGCACGGGTTGTCAGAATGACGAGACGTGCATATGCTACTGGATCTGGGCTCGGCCGCCAAAAGAGTTGATTATCCGGTTCGTTCCAGATTTGCCAGTATCGGACGACATGACGATACCGCGCCACGGTCTGCGCTGCCCATGCAGCAAAACGTGCGGCATCTGGCGCCGCAAACGAGTTGTTGTACGGATCATCGAGTGGATCAAGCGTGGCCCAACCGGGTGGGTGACCGAGTACGGCCAATATGTTCAGGTGATGCGCCGTGAGTTCCGCAAAGGTATCATCGTAATACTGCCATTCGAACGCTGTCGGCGTGCGCTGAATGCGGTACCAATGAATGTCTTCACGCACCCATGCGGTGCCACTTTCGGCAACGATATCAGCGGCTACAGGAATCGTACTTCTGAAGTGCAAGCGCGAGGCAAGATGCGTGTTAAGACCTTTTTGGAGCGCGGGAACATGTGTGTTCACGAATCGCTCTTGTACTGGGAGTGGTGGATGTGCAAGCCACACGCTGGCGCACAGTGCAATGCAAATCCACAGACGCAACATGGAGTTATGGTGTAACAACATACACCATCACTGCGTTACTTTGTGCATGGAGTGTTCCGCTTCCATCACGAATTTCGATTGGTTCGAGAATACTTTGCCCCACATACTCCATACGAATGCGATATCGATAGTGCAGTACCTGTGGCGTCTCAACGGTAGCATGGAGGATTAACGCATCAGGCGAGAGGCGGGTACTAGTTGGTGCAGTGCTATGCGGTTGGCCCACCACGCTACTCAGGGCGCTCTGTGGATCGACAATCGTGACATGTGGGATCGCCGAAAAGAACGCAATACTAACGTTTACAGTGATTTCATCGCCAACAAGAAATGTTTCGCCGTCTTGGACCAATGAGCCATCACTCCGATACATCTGTAACCAGATGGCTGCTTCTCCGGTTGGCGCAGGTTGATTGCGTGGTCGGGCAATACCCACAAGTACATCATCATTCGTTTGAATTTGGCTCTGTTGTCTGACGGGTTGTGCTGGGGTCATCATCCCTGAATGCACCACTCGTCCACGTTCGTTGCGTATTTGTATCGTAGTCGTGGCTGATAACGCGGGGAGTAACACGGTATTTTGTGACCAGATACGTGCATTTGAAATGCTATCACTCCATCCATTTACTCCGCGCATGCTAAGTAATTGGGTGCCGAGTTGGGCGCGCATTTCGGGAGCCACATTGAGATGTGACAGCGCCTGATAAATCAGTGCATTGACATTTTCTCGATTGTGCAATGATTCGGTTGCATCGTCACCTGCCCACCAGAGGCCTCGAGGGGCACTTTGTACACGTTGTAATAGCTCGGCAAGAACGGATGGAATCGTATAGGCATAATCATTCGGGATACTCAGGAGGAGTGCAGCTAATCCTTCATTGCCGAGGAGTTGTGGTGCTCGACTGAGTGCGAGTAACTCGTCTGCCGGTAATTTACCCTGGAGTGCCAACGCATAGCCTATGATGGCTCTGGTAGATGGTTGTAATTGAGGATTCGGTAGTTGTTGTTGTAAATAGCGTACTGCACTCTGATGCGTTTGCATCGGTTGTTGTGCGTGCGTCAGTGCAATAATCACATCTGCAGTGATGAGCGGATCAGCAAACTTACTGCCAACCCACCCCCATGCGCCATTGGTCAATTTCAACTGCGTGAGTTGTTGGAGCAAAAGTAACTGATCTGTCGGTGAGATTGAATGCCACAACCGGTGTGCGATTTGACTCGGATTACTCTGATCGTATGGTGTTTTCATCAACGCTTGTTGGAGCTGTTGCGGTGTAGCGATCATGTCAAGCAAAATCGGTGCGTCGTTCCCTTTTTCAAGTGACGTGGTGCCACGTAACACGAACCCATCATTACTGTACGCGGTGAAGGGGGCAATGACCGTTGGCTGCCATACTACGGTCGGTGATTGGACACTTTCTATTGTCAGTTGCACACGTTCTGCAGTAACACGGTACCGCCACACCACGGATGCATTGCCTTGTAGATTGCTTGTGACGCTGTATTGCGGTAGCGTATCAATGATTTGCAGACCTTCAGGTACCACGCGATAGCGTGATGTCTGTGTGGGGAGTGCATCACGAATGAACATCGTGACTGCTACTACATCGCCGATGCGTACGACGTTGGGTGCATGCAGTGTAATCGATTGTGCCCGGCGGACGGGTACCGTTTGCGCTATGGCGTGGACGCACGTATCACGTTGCACAATTGCCGAAAGGTGTATTGCCTCAGTGGTGCCGTTATCAGGGAGTTGGAGCACAAACACTCCCTGATCGTCACTCGTTTGTGCTGAATTTTCAAAAAGAAGCAACTCATGTGTTTGGTCATATGCATTCAACACAATTTGACTATTCGGCAGATACTGAAGTGTTATTTTCATCAATTGATTATCTGCGTCAACACGAATGGGGATTGCACTGGGGCAATTGGGATCCACAATTTGTTGATGACTGTGGTAATATCCCTTGCCTGCCTGGCTTATCACGCTGTGGAGTGTGCCAGTTTGAGTGATGACGTCGCTTTGGACAATGCCTTCGGCGTCAGTGTTGCGCCACGACACCTGCAGTTGCTGGTTGAGCGTATGTGCGACCAACAGCTGTTCATTTCTTGATTGATTGTGCATCCATCGAGGCGTTTGTCCTATGCTGAGTGTCGTCGTTTCGTCATCAAATGTATTGGCGGAGCGTGTCTCGCCCACCCACAATTGTGTCGTTGCTGTCAGTTCATCAAGTTTTGCACTAATTTGCCATGCTCCGCGAGGGAGCGTGATGGGAACCTCTGCAACGCCATCTGCGTTCGTAATGACTTGTTGGCGCGGGGCGTTTAGCCCATCTTGATTGCGTGCGGTTATCTGAATGATGCGGTTCTCACGGGGCAGTACATCATCCGCAACGCGAATAGTCATTGTGATTGGTTGATCTTGTGTCACCCAGTTGCGTGTGCCGGTGATGCTGAGTTGTGGGGTGCTCGGTTGGGCTGGTATGCTGTGGAGAATACTTCCTTGATCTGTGTGGACCATAAGCACGGTGGTATGCCCATCGTAGGGAACACGCACCACGCCACTAGCATCTGTCATGGCCATACCATGCGTTGTACTGTTCTGCCACAGCACAGTGTGATTCTCTAGTTCTGTGTCATTTTGATCGCGTATTGTCAGTGTATGCTGGTCTGAGGTAGTCGTTTGCGTGATTTGTGCCGTTGTGTTGCGCTGTGCGAAGACGAAGATTGTCGTTTGGGCAATCTCATTATCCAGGGCGATTTCAATCACATAGAGCCCCGGTGCCAATTGTCGTGCAATGCGTATCGTGCTATTGGTGGTGCGTACACCTTCGTCAATGACAATCTGTTGTTCGTTGATAAGTTCGCCGTCTTGGCTCCGTACGCGCAAGGCGGCAATGGTCACAGCGTCACGTGGTGGCAAAGAAATCAGCGCATTAACCGGACTCCCTCGTTCGGTGTAGGGTCGGTCAACTACTATCTTGAGTGCACCACTCGGTGTTGGTGGGAGCGGCAACAATTTGTGCGCATCAATTGGTTGTTGGGGGTCAACTACGACAAACTGTTGACCTGCGGCGTAGAGCGGTGTGCGCCATATTCCACGTTCATCACTTTTGCCTTGGTTGATGAGTTGTCCTGATTGAAAGAGGAGTATAGGACGTTCTGGTTGCGGTAATTGCTCCTCTTGTATGCCCACAATGATGTGCTGTGGCAGTGTGACGGCGTGGAGTGTGGCTGGCCGTGTACGAATGAGCCGCACATCTTGACTCCCATTCGCTGAGATGAGTTGTACCAGCCAGATACGACTTTGTATCACTCCTTGAATTTTCTGCATGATGTCCACGGTGATGCGTTGATTGCCATCACTACTCTGGAGTTCTTGTTGTGCTAGTAGCGGTAAGTTGTAGCGAGCGGGGTCAATATTGAGCAATGTTGGCACATCCATGTCAAGTATGCGTACCAGAGTGGCGACCGGTAAATCGTAGATGCGCAGTGTTGCTGTACGGTTTGGAATAATTTGCAGTTGAAATGTATTTGACTGACTTGCGTCATGAATCTCACCGGGAATGCCTGGTAGAGTAACAAGCGCTTGGCGTTGGTCAATACGTAATTCACTACTGATCGGTGTAGTGAGACTAATTCCATTGGTGTTGCGTAACGCACTGCTAATTTGAATGAGCGGATTGACCTGCACCTCCCAGTTCGCTGCGATACGAATGTCGCGTCCCGTTGTAGTGATGCGCGCTGGTTGAATGGGTGCTGGTGTAATGGTAATTGCCTCGGTAATTGTGGTGGTATCGAGCAGGGAGTTAAAGATGAACCGTACTTCACGGTCACTCCCCACTGATTCACCGTCACCCGGAGTACGCGCTACGAGTTGCAGTGATGGTGCAGTTCGGAAGGTGGTTTCGAATGGTGCCAACGTACTATCGCCGCCACCGATGCTCAGGTAATACTGCGTATCGCTCATCCATCCATCACGCGGCACAATATCTATGCGTGCATAGTTGTTTTCTAGGGGTGTTACCAAGAGTTGACTCGCCACGGTTGGCGAGATAGTGAGAGTGCGTTCGAGTCGTACTGTATCAATCTGACCGGTCATGGTCAGACTCACGCTTTGTTGCATCGTGACTTCTTGGCTTTGATTTGCAGGAAAGCTCGCTTCGATACGTGTGGCAATAGTACGAAATCGCCACGTATAACCGCTTTGAAGGGGTGCTCCTTGTACATCACTGAGTTGTGCTGGCACCGTCACAGTGTACTCTTGGTTTGGCGCTAGTTCATCTGCTTGGAACGCCAGTGTACGTGTGTCGAGCCACTTGGTATCGCCGTACACTGGTGGCAGAATTTGTAATAACGGTTGCGCTACAATGCGCCCCACGGCTGACTGGGTCACCATTTGTTGACTGAATCGCACCACAATCATGTCGTCGCGGGCGATGTCCACTTGATTAGGAGCGGGGAGTACTTGCCGTATTTGTACGACGCGTTGGGGGGCCACTTGCGCCTTCCAAGTCGTACGTACTCGTTGTCCTGATTGACTTTGGGCGTTGGTGGTGATGGCGATGTTGACGGTGGCATCGTCAGGCCATGGCGTCTCCGGTACCAGACTCATCTGCTGACTGTCGTTCGTCCATACGAGTTGATGCGGGTGGTTTGGCGTGATTTGCACTGCTGAGGCAACGGTTGATTGCACCATCGGCAGGTTGAACCGAATGATGATGGAGTCCTGCGTGCTGGTTTGATTCGTATTTTCGAGACGAATTGCCACTTCTTCGCGTTGGTCACCGTTGATGACCACATATCCGATAGCAACCAAATTTACGCAGAGCGCGAGTGCTAATCCGAGCATCCAGTACGTGTGTACGATGAGCAAGAATTGGCGATGCATATACGATTGTCGGCGTGGTGTGTATGGTTTTGGCATAGGCAGTCAGCACGTATAGGTTAAGAAGGAACGTTCAAATCGTTGACTGAGCCGATTACTGCCGTTTCAAGAGGTCTACATTGCACGTTCAGTACTGTGTCATTATACCATGGTGCATTTTCGCGTTGTGGCCTGTGCCGGTCACAGCATGATTGTGGTGCATCATCATCATCCGAGTAATCACGGTACAATATGCGCAAGAGAGTCAATATGTACGTATGATTATGACCAAACTGACGCCTGAATTATTGTTACACGCCTACACAACCGGCCACTTTCCCATGTCGGATCGCGGTGTTATCCGCTGGTATAATCCTCATCCACGAGGCATTATCCCGCTCGATGATCGCTTTCATGTACCATCTCGACTTGGGCGTACGTACCGCTCAGGGCGTTACCAGTTGACCGCAGATCGTGCATTTACCGCGGTAATGCGCGCCTGTGCGTTGCCACGTCCGCACCAGCCGGATACATGGATAGACGAGCAGTTCATTGATGCATATACCGAACTTCATCGGCGCGGGTTTGCACATAGCATAGAGGTGTGGCAAGATGGACAGTTGGTAGGTGGCCTATACGGGGTCGCAATTGGTGGTTTATTTGCTGGTGAAAGCATGTTCAGCTTTGCGCGGGATGCCAGCAAAGTCGCACTCATCGAACTCGTCTATCGACTTCGGCGTGGTGGGTTCATCTTACTTGATACACAATGGGTTACTGATCATTTGGCACAATTTGGTACATACTGGATGGCGCAAGCAGAATATCTAAGCATTGTGCAACGGGCAATTCACCAACCTACCACCTGGATTGACGACCGCGTCCGCTAGGGAGTGCTGATGAGTGCGGGGATAACGGTCTCAATTGTGCGCACCGGTATGGCATATCCGATGCCCGAAAAATTCCCATTCCCACTTTGCATGGCAGTGATGAGTCCGAGCACTGCTCCGGTACTATCGAGAATCACGCCCCCTGAACTGCCCGGATTGACTGCCGCATCTACCTGAATAATGTCGCGCATGATGCCGTACTCATTTGGGAGTTCGCGCGCGATCCCGCTGATAATCCCCACACTCACGCTGTCGCGCAACCCATACGGATTGCCGATGGCCATAATCCACATCCCTGGTTGTACGAGTTGTTGACGTAATGTGAGTGGTGCAATATCCACATATTCTTCGAGGCGGAGCACGGCCAGATCATTGGTGCGGTCGCGACCAATGACTGTTGCACTGATGACCCGTTGTTCGTCTATGCGAATCCGATAGGTGGTATCCTCGTTGACCACATGAGCATTGGTGACAATATGCCCTTGGTCATCGTAGATAAAGCCACTCCCTTGTGACACAAACATTTCAGTGGGCAAGTCCATCCCCTCAACCGGTGGATGCGAAAAAGCCGCCTCAATGGCGACAACTGCAGGTTCACTCTGGGTGTAGAGTTGCATGGTGTGGCGTTCAATTGCGCTAATAACTGCCGAATCCGTCAGCGATTGGGTGGCAACCGGTTGTTGCGTTGGCCACGGCGTACGCGTGATGCGTTCGGGGGTACGTGTTGAGGGAGTGATTGCAGTGGGCGTCAATGAGTCACGCTCACCGTATGAATAAAACGTACGTTCAACGGTGAAGTTGCATGCACACAAAGCCATACACAGTGCGAGCAAAGAGATGGTACGCATGCTAGCTCCTGTAGATGGCAGTGAGTGCTTCTGCTATGGTTGGATATTTGAACACAAACCCTTCGTGCGGTAGCCGTGATGAGACGACGGATTGCCCACCAATTAACAGGGCATCTGCCATCTCGCCAAAGAGGAGTCGTAGGGCAAATTGCGGAACTGGCAACCACATTGGTACCTGTAGCGTACGTGCAATCGTCTTGCCAAATGTCATGTTGTCAACGGCCCCAGGTGCACACGCGTTATATGAGCCGTTGACGTGCTGCCCATCAATCGTCCACAGCAATAATTGCACCATGTCATCACGATGAATCCACGAAATAGCCTGGTGACCGGGGAGGACTGGACCACCGACCCACAGGCGGAACGGGAGTGCCATCAACGGTAATGCGCCTGCGTGTTTGTCAAGAACCACTCCGGTGCGGACGATAACGAGACGCATGCCGAGATCGCGTGCGGGATGCGCAGCTGCCTCCCAGGCCACGCAGAGTTTGGCCAGGTAATCATCGCCAGCTGGTGCTTGTTCGGAGGTGACCTGTGCGTGTATGCCATAATATCCGGCACCCGATGATGAGATGAACGTATGCGGGCGACTCGTCATCGTCTCGATGGCGTTGAGTAACTGTGTCGTTGCCGTGATTCGACTCTCAGCCAAGAGCTGCTTATAGGCGGAGCTCCACCGACGACCGGCGATTGATGCACCGACGAGATTAACGACAGTATCACATCCAGCCAGTGCTGATGCGGTATACGCTGTGTCGGCAGGATTCCACTGTACGACTGTGGTGCCCTGTGGGAGCCTATCTGTGCGGTGCGGGTTGCGACTGAAAGCCACAACCTGATCGCCACGGGCAGTGAGTGCGGTTGTTAATGCACTGCCAATGAGACCAGTTGCACCGGTAATGGCAATTCGTTTTGTCATAAATGTTGCTCCATGCGTCATGTTCATACAACAATACCCCTATCGCTAGCCGGCGAGGCAGTGATAGGGGTATGCGACAATGCCACTTAGGCACGTCGACGAATCAAACCGGGCCACAAAGAACAGAAGAAGAGCCCTGCGGAGAGACCCGCCACCGCACCATTTACTAACAGGAGCTCATAGGATGCACTCGGCCAAAAGGCGATCTCGAACCACCATAAACTGAACGGCACCGCTGCGGTGAGCAAGCGGAGACTCCAATGCCAACTGAACCAGCGTGGCATCTGTGCACTCCGCTGCCAGTGTTGTACAACAAACCATCCACCCCAGAGCCCGATTGTTGCCCCCCAACATCGCGTACACACTGCCATTGGCGCCTCAAAGAGTAAATAACTCTTGGCCGGCGTAGGACAGACATACAGCGTCAGGAGATCGCGTGCGAGCCAGCCGAGATCGGTCATGATGGGCAATCCTGTGGCAATAAACAACGCTGCTACCGGAGGCCCGAAAAAAAGTATTGTCAGAAAGAGTTGATACGGCCATACCGGCCAAGTTGGTTGGTTGAGGCGCGCTATCATCGAAAATCTCGCTTGAGTCGTTGATGTGCGTGCCAGAGGAGGCGAATTTTGCCACTCAGAGGAACACTGGCGCGCTGGGTGAACACGTCGAAATCGTTTGCGTGAATGCGATCAAGAATGCCACGATAGACGGTTGCCGCTGCCGCTACAGCTAAATGACTATCTGCATGTAACAGCCCAATGCCCGGCCACGCCTCTTCGTAGAGTGCATGTGCGCGAGCACTTTGAAAGCGAATTAACGCCTTGAAGCGGTGCGTTTGTCGGCCACTCAAGATGTCTTCGTCGCTTAGTCCAAATCGTACCAAGTCTTGTTGTGGAATGTAGATGCGCCCACGACCAGCATCTTCACCGATATCGCGCAGAATGTTGGTGAGCTGCAAGGCAACACCGAGTTTGACGGCGTAGTCAACCGCATCATCAGCATGACCGATAATCTGCATCGAGATGAGTCCTACGACAGATGCAACGCGATAGCAGTACAACCACAAATCGTCAAAGGTTTGGTAGCGCGTCACCGTGAGATCCATGGCGATGCCAGCAAGTAGCTCGTCAACAAGCTCTTGGGAGATATTGTATGTTGTGACAGTATCGTTCCACGCGATTAGTACCGGATTGTCGTGTGGTGTGGTGCGTGCATGTACTAATGTGACCCAGTGGGCGAGTGCATGTGGTGCATTGCCGGCAGCCATGTCAACGATGTCATCGCTGGTGCGACAAAACGCGTAGAGTGCACGAATTGCTTGACGCTTGGCAGGCGGCAAAAACATCGTACTAAAGTAGAAACTCTTGGAGTGCTGGCGAGTTAGCTGGTTGCATACGTGGTATGCATGTGCGAGCTCTTTGGCACTGATATCGCGACTTGGAGTGACAAGCCGATGGTGGTCAGTGTGATCAATGAAGTGCTTCAAATTATCGAGCAATGCCGTGGCGTCACCTGCCGGTGGTCGTAACACGGTGCCTGGGTGTTGACGTGTGAGCATGTTCCTTCCCCCACTGAACCGTGGTGTTGAGGGTGATCGGCGATAATAACGATATTCGCTCATCTACATTATATACTGTATGAGCGAATATGTTGGATGTATGAAATTGACAAACAATTACGAATTTCGACTTAATACCGCATTAACACGATCTACCAACTCGCGCGCATCATGTCCCATAAAGAACCCAGGCATGTGCTCACGCAATTCGGGATTCACGTTGAAGATTCGCCCACCATACCCAAAATGCACGTTGGGGTGCTGTGCGCGTATTGCTTTGGCCACATCAAGCATCGCATTGGCGGCATCAACGGTCGTGCCAGACAAGCAAACAAGGTCTGGTTGAACTTTGCTAATCGTCTCGATGAGGTCGTTGACGGGCACTCGCGCACCCAAGTAGATGACCTTCCAACCACGTCGTACCAAAAACAAACTGGCAAACAAAATACCGATGTCGTGGAGTTCACCCGGCGCACAACCGACTACAATTGTCTCGCGGGTGGCCACCGACTCAAAAATGTTAATAAGACTAGCTAACTTGCGTCGCATGAACTCAGTAGCAAAATGCTCGCTTGCCACGTTGATTTCACCGCGATGCCAAAGTTCACCCACCTCAACCATCACGGGTTGGACGAGTTCGAGGAGGACTTGTTCGAACGGATGAATGGAAAAGGCCTCGCTCAAAATTCGATCAGCGATGCTTGCGTCAAAGTTAATCAACGCCTGACTGAGCTCAGCAACCATCTGGTCGAGCCCACGTGAGGTGTTGGTCGCCGCACCACTGACCTCTTCTTCGAGGACACTTCCCAACAACATGACCGCATGACTAATATTCATCCCTTCAGCGGTACGGTCACGCAACCAGCGAATGACTGCGATATCGCGCTCAGAGTACAATCGATGCCCACCTGCGGTACGTTGTGGGCGAGGCACGCCGTAGCGTCGCTCCCACGCGCGGAATGTATCTGGAGGAACTTCTGTTTCAATTGCTACTGCTTTGGTGTTAAACACAGGAGCAGCAGAAAGCTGGGCAATTGACGGTGGTTGCGCCATGGTTACTACTCCTTTCGTCAAGGGTTTTTCTGTCGCCGCTACTATAGCATGATGCACAGATATTGTCAAAATAACCAATTATAACTAGACAAAAATTGTGCAAATCATAACAATCGTGCGCTTGAGAGGGAGCGAATCGGACCAAACCCGGCACGTACAATCTGCCACGACACGCATCGGTCGCTACTATACCATACATTTCCCGCAGCATCGCCGGCCCATGCACGGTCCGGATGGTAGATGGTTGTTGTCATGGTCGTGATTGTGGCATGTGCGAGTGTCTCAATTGATTGCCATTCATCCACGAAGCGCCATACCCCGGTCTGGCTAAGGCCAACCACACCTGCCGTACCTGCACATGCAATCAGTGGGCGAAATGCCGTAGGCGGCGTCGTCTGTATTGGTGTCGCCTCGTAGCAGAGTTGCGCGTGGTGCATGTACCAGAGATGCTGACCATCGTGGCTGATGACACTGTGATGCCAGTCATCCACGTGTTGCCATGTGAGTCCGCCATCGGCACTCAGCAGGCTCTGATGCCCATGACGATACCATGTGCGCTCACCGCCGCTTGCCACATGGTCTGCCGCTGCAACCACGGACCACGTTATCCCCGCATCATTGCTGACGTAGAGCACTTCACCGGTATGTCCCCATATGCGATCGGGCGTCGTGCGTACTGCGATGAGTTGTACAAACGCTGGTATCTCAATTGGGTGCCAGCTTTGACCGCCATCCTGACTACGCCAGCGCTGGTCGGCACTGCTACACAGCATCTGCGTGGGATCAAGCGGGTGTGCCCATGTCGCAGTAATCTGCTGCCCGTGGAGCATGTGGGCTGCCTTGAGCCAGCGCCCAATCCCCCCAGGATTACTCAAGAGCACGACGCCGTCGTCAGTACCAACCAAAACTAGTTCTGCCTTGGCCATATGGGTGAGTCATCCTCTCTGTTGCGCCTTGATGAGTTGCACAATGCCGTGTTGTTGCTGATTGGTCACAGACCAGTTGTATGCGGCCAGCAGTGATACCAACGCATCCGGTGCTGGAAAGTGGACACCGCCTGATGCAGCCAGTTCCTGGATAAACTGCCCCACCCGCTGGTCTGACGCGGTTAATCCCATGCTGCGTAAGTAGGCAAAGGGACGACTGATGCGTGTAAGTTCTTGCACTACCACATCTACTTGTTCCATCTCGTTCCATGAGCCACCCACGGTAATCACATCAACACAGTGATCATGAATCGGTAACGCGCGTGCATCGGCGCGTACATAACTAATTGGTAGTCGCGCGCGCCGTGCGCGGCGTTGTGCCTCGAGCAGCATCGGCCATGCCCGATCAATGCCAATCACCTGTGCATCGCGATAGGTCGTTTGCATGGTGCGCGCATACAGGCCGTTTGAGCAGGCCACGTCCACAATCACACGCGGTTGTCGGATGTCGCCACATATATAGTCGAGCTCACGTTCCAAGGGGAAGTATTGCCCACTCAAGATGGTCAGTGACTGCGGTCGCCACAGTCGCTCGTACGCCCACGCCGTAATCGGCCATTCGTTGCTCTGGGCTGCCAAACTCTGCGGTCGAGCCGGGCCGAGCAGGTCAAGGACCCCGTGTTGAATGGCAAAGCGATGCTGAAACTCGCATGCCACCCACCCCGTCTCGGTAGTGCCACTCATATGCGCGAGCGCAGTTTGACAGGTGGGGCAGCGTAGATATGTCAGGTGTGTCAGATTCATCGGTTAGTAGCGTGGCACGTTCGGGTCAACCCGACACGACCAATCATCGATACCGCCATCCATGGTCGCCACCTTGGTATAGCCGAAGCGACTGGTCAGTGCGATGGCCACTTGCTCACTGCGCATTCCGTGATGGCACAAGATGACCAACAACTTGTCGCGATCGAGATGGTCGACCCATTGTGCCGCCTGACTCATCGGGCAGAGCTGCGCTCCTTCGATGTGGGCCACGGCATGCTCATGCGGCTCGCGTACATCAATTAACACAATATCATCGCCACGTTGGCGCATGTGATGGACTTGCGTGGCACTCAGATGTTGATACGTCATGGCAACAACTCGTCTATGGTTAATCCTCTGTTGATTATACGGCGTTTTATTTGTGAAAGAAAAACCGCCCGCATCATACGATGCGGGCGGTTTGAGGTATTAGGGATAACTATGGACCTACTTGGATGAGGTTAAGATAAATCTTCTGTGCCGAGTTGCCACTGTTGTTGACCGGAGCCGTCACTTGGATGTCGATGGCCAAGGTGCCGGTTGTCCACGTTGCACTGCGATCGGAAAAACAAGTCTTGAGTGCTGATATGCTCCACTCCATCAATACTGGTGTCTCAACAGTGCCACCTTTGACGGCCAATGTGTCACTCGCACTATCCACCGTACGCATGGCATCACATAATCCACCACCTGATCCAGATCCACCGAAGCCATTCGGGATGTCAGGCGTGTAGTTCAACGCACCGATGTTGTAGATGGATGTGCCAGCAGTCGTATTCTCACCAACATATTCAGGGCGTTGTGGGCGATGGACTTTGATGCACAACTTCTGTGTCGGATTATTGATGTCATTCTCTGAGACTTGAATCTTGTTGTTCATCGATCCAAGTGCAGGACTGCCCATGAGATTACTGTAGTCAACAGTCGAGAACGTTGCTGAACTACAAGCGTTTGTGGCGTCTATGACGGCTATTTCTGTCAACATTGGATGTGCCATGAAGACGAACGACGGTGTCGTAGCAAACTCGTATACCTTGCCTGACGCCGTGGTCACGCGTTGCATGAACACATCAAGTGCGCTGATGTTGCACCCGGTTGAGTCACAGGTGAATGGGTTGGCGGGGTAGGTGGCCGCAGGTACTGCCGTCCAGTTTATGTCAGCGTTATTAAACTTACGTGCACCAACTTGCCACTGTACATCAAAGCCCGTGGTTGGTAACGTCACGTAGTCTTTGGGGGCATACGGCACATTCACACCCTTGAACTCCATCTTGGTCACATTCTCGCCACAGACTTGACTGATGCGTTGAATGGCAAATGACACGGTACCATCAAGTGCTGCTTCAATTTGTGATGGACTCGTGATTTCAGCGTCTCCGGTGCCGTACTGATTAATCGTGCCGGTAAAGTTCGGGTCGGTCGCCTTGTAATTTTGGAAGAGGGTGAACGATGCCTGTGCCTCGCAATTGGCACCCGTGGTTGGTGCTGTTGCGGTCGTCGTATCCTGATGATCAAGGGCAGTATCGCCGTCGTCGTTCACATCAAAGGCGTTCATGACGCCGTCATCGTCGGCATCCATACCGTCGTACATCTCGCCCGCAGTGGCACGCATCGTGGCCGATCGTATGTTACCGCCCGAACGCCCACCGTTGCCTACGCCCTCAGGGATACCGCGGGTGATGTCGGCCTCAACCGTTGGGGTAGCGGCAGTCGTTATTTTGGCAGTCGTATAGCCGTATCCCTGATTGACGGTGGATTTGGGTTTGGCGACTGTCACCATGCCCAAGTTGATTACGGCTTGTGCAGTGGTCAACTCTTTGAGGGTGGTCGAAAGTCGATTCGACGTGATGCGTGTCGCCGCGTTCCAGTTGATGACGACTGGCCCGAAGTAGTCACCGCTCCCATCAATTAGGTGGAACGAGATGCCCGCTGGGAATCTGTTGTTGACCAACGTAATCAGACTTGAAGCTTTGTTGACGTTGGCTCCCGCACTCATCTTGTGGGTGGCAATCACGCGCCCATATTTGTTGAGCACCACAAAGGTGAATTTGCTGAAGTCTGTTGCACTAATTGAAGTGTGGCGTGCTAGCGTCGCTCTAATCGTGACACTTCTGCGTACCGTTGATTTGGCTGCGCCAACTGATGATGCCCATGCCGGCATGATGAGTGCGAGCAGACATAACAGTGCAATCAACAGACGCACTGAAGCGCCATACACCCGTTCGTCGCGGTGTCCCATATGTGGTTCCTTTACATATGTAATGAGTTAATCCGTGAAACTGTAGGCTAGCATAACGAATTATGTGGTGTTTGTCTATACTGAATTTGGGTGATTGTTGAAGTGTAAATGAATTTTAGGAAATTTTTAGGCAAAAAACCCCCTCGGCTGGCACGCCAGCCGAGGGGGTTTGAAGGAACTAATGACAGCCGCAACCGCTCCCGCAGCTCCCGCCCTCGCTGTATTCGTCAGCCTCGGCACTGCCCTCTTCTTTGGAGCGGAACGAGTGACCACAGCCACAGCTGGATACGGCGTTTGGATTGTCAATCTTGAATGCACCCTGCAACATGTTGTCCTGCTGGAACGAAATCGTGGCACCGCTCAAGTAGCGTGCGCTGATTGGATCAAGCATCACCTTGAGACCGTGTGCATCCCACGTGGCATCGCCATCACGGGCCTCGTTGTCGAACGTCATGCCGTATTGCAACCCTGAGCAACCACCGCCCGACACGAAGACGCGCAATGAGTAATCACTCAACTCGCGCTCCTGCATCATGGCCAACAATCGCTCGGCTGCTGCTTGCGTAATATTGACGGTTGGTGCCGTAGGCACGAACTCATGCAGCTGAATGTTCTGGTCGAGCAACGTCATCACTGACCTCCTCATGTAAATGGGCTAATGTGAATACCACCGTACTCATTTGGTAAGTATACCAGAGAACACAAAAGTTGCAATAGGGTGTTCTCTCAGAATTGCCTCTCGACAAAATAGAACAAATGTTCTAATATAGAAATACGATGTAGATTACACAATCATGACGAATGCCTATGCGTACCATCATTCATGTTGATCTCGATGCCTTTTATTGCTCAGTTGAGCAACGGCGTAACCCGACCCTTCGCCACAAAGCATTTGTGGTCGCAGGGCGAGCCGATTTGCGCGGAGTTGTTGCGACGGCGTCGTATCAAGCGCGCCACTACGGCATCAAAGCTGGCACGCCGACTGCCAAGGCGCTGCAACTCTGCCCTGATTTGGTGGTGGTGCCTCCCGATCATACGGCCTATCTTGAGGCGGCACGTGAGGTCTACCAACTCATCAAGCATGAGAATCCACTGATTGCGCAGGCGTCAATTGATGAGGCATACATTGATGTCAGTGATGATGTATATGCTCCTCTGCCCTTTGCCCAACACGTCCAACGACGTGTCGCTGAGGAGCTACAACTCCCACTCTCTTGTGGAATTGCCAGTAATAAACTGGTCGCCAAGGCGGCCACCGATATGGGCAAAAAGCTGGCCCGCGCCGGTGAGCTCCCCAAAGCCATCTACGTTGTGCCACACGGTCAAGAGGCGGCGTTCTTGGCGCCGCTCCCTGTCCAAACACTCTGCGGTATTGGTCCGAAGACAACCCAACGTTTGTGGGATCTTGGTATTACTACACTCGGCGAGATTGCGTGGACGCGTCAGAGCGATATTCGTGCCACTTTTACGCGGCGCCATGCCGAGGAGTTGATTCGCTGGGCGCAGGGGATTGACCACAGCGAACTTGAGTACGACATCCAGGCCAAATCGGTCTCGCATGCAACCACCCTGATGCGCGACGTGGCTGAGCCGGCCGTCATTGAGAGTACGCTCTTGACATTGTCATACGATGTCGCGCGTCGTCTGCAGCAGAAACAACTGCGTGGATGGGTGGTGAGTTGTTATGTGCGCTGGGAGGATCGACGTGGCGTTGGTCGCCAATCGCGCCTAGCCCGGGCGACGAATTTGGGTGACGAGATTTATGCGCGAGCGAGCCACATTTTGGCACAACTGTGGGATGGTCGGCGTCTGATTCGTCACGTGGCAGTTGGTGTGTCGCAGTTAGGCGCATATCCACAACAGCTGGGCTTTTGGGATGCCGATGATGATGGTCAGGCCGAGCAGGCGGCACTTGAAATCATCGACGACACAGAGCAATTTTGGGGTAAACCACTCTCGACGCATCGTATGGCGCGTGGGGCGCTCCGTCGATTCTCACGGGGTTCAATTTGATGACATATCGTGGTAGAATGCTACCGATATGATTTACAAAAAGGGGGCGTACATGATGCGCTATCAAACATGGTTCATCGTATGTGCATTCATGATGAGTGTGTTGATGGTCGGGCGCGGTCTTGTGCCGTCCGTGGCAGCACAAAGTTCATCGTGGTCGCGTGCTATATCGCTCCCCAAATCATCAGCCAACGATCGTGTGCCGGTGGTTATTACCCTCAAAAATGTTGATGGCATTGAACATCCGCTTGACAGTAATACCGTCAAAAGCCAGCGTCGTCAGCGCATCAAAAATGTTCAAAATGCGTTTTTAACCCGCCAGAAGTCCCTCATCAAATCGGTGAAACGTCAAATGACAGTAATGCCGGTGGTCGTGGTTGAGATGACGCAACGTGATATGAATCGGTTGCGTCAAGATAGTGCGGTGTTGAGTGCGATGATTGATGAGCCAGTACCGCCTACCATGTATGAGAGTGTGTTGCTTACCGGTGCTGGCGTCGCACACACAGTCGGCGCCACGGGGAGTGGTACGTCGGTGGCTGTTCTTGATACGGGTGTGGCCAAGAACCACCCGTTTTTGAGTGGGCAGGTTGTCAGCGAAGCCTGCTTTTCGACAGCGAATAGCTACTACGGCAGTACCTCGCTGTGCCCGGGTGGTGCGAGTAATTCGGTGGCAGTAAATAGCGCATTGCCGTGCCCTGAGAGCGTATCGGGGTGTAGCCACGGTACCCATGTGGCCGGCACCATTGCCGGTAAGCGGGTGAACTACAATGGGCAATCGATGTCGGGTATTGCACCGGATGCCAAGATTATTGCCGTCCAGGTATTCTCGCGCTTTCCGGCGAGTGTATGTGGGGGGACCAGTGATTGTGTGATGTCATATACATCCGATCAAGTCGCAGCGCTCGACTGGTTGTATCTCAATCGTACGACAACGAATTGGCAAACGTTAGCGTCAGTGAACATGAGCCTCGGTGGTGGCAAGTCGACCACAGCCTGTGATACGAATGGTCTCAAGTATTACGTTGATCAATTACGTTCGGTGGGAGTAGCCACAGTGATTGCAAGTGGTAACAACGGCTACACTGATGGCATTTCGGCACCAGCATGCATCTCATCGGCGATTGCTGTGGGTGCGAGTACGCTCGCCAAAAACGGTTTGACACCTGATGTTGTAGCATCATTCTCGAATGCTCCACTCCCAAGCAATAATCTGACCAATGCACAAGGGGATCGACTCCTTGACATGCTTGCCCCGGGATATTGGGTGGTGTCATCTGTGGCCTATCCGAGTGGTGGGTATGCGGCGTATGCAGGTACATCCATGGCAACCCCACATGTGGCAGGTGCTTGGGCGCTCATGAAAAGTGTGGTGCCGTCTGCATCCGTAGCACAAGTGCTTGGCTGGTTGACGAGCAGTGGTGTGTCGATTACGGATACGCGTGCGGGCATCAATCTGGTCGTACCGCGTATGCAGGTTGATGCGGCAGTGCGTCAAGCCATGAGCGAGACAATGCCCACTGCAACGTTGACATCAATGCCCACTGCAACGTTGACATCAATCCCGAGTGCTACGCCGACTTCAACGCCGAGTGCAACCGTAGTGGGAACGAGCGTGCCAACAACGACGATTGACCCAAATGAAACACCAATTGCGAGTGAAACGTCTGAGCCGACGCAGATGCCGAGTATGACAGCCACTGCCACTCAAACGTACACCGCCACTGCGACGATTACGCCAAGAGCCACAGGCACCAAACCGGCAACGGTTACGCCAAGTGCGACCAAAATACGTATTCATCCTACGCACAAACCCAAACCACCAACAAATACGCGTAAACCGTGGGTTCCTACGCGCAAACCAAGGCCATAAAGTCCCGTAATTTGCGCGTGTAGACCGTATATTTTATAGTGAAAACGGTATGGTCTTGTAGCAATGTATTTAGAAAGAGGATTTGTATGAACAAAAACGTTTCACGCATCATGGTCGCCGTGATTGTGTTGATGATGATTGCCTCAATGCTCCTTGCTGATTTCACCGGTTAAGTTGCGCAAATGTCGAATAGCCTCAATTTGTGCGATTAAGCGTTGCCGTTCCCCGTTATTGGCTAACACGGTGGCCTCAGCAAGTCGTTGTTGGGCCTCTTCGTTCGTGAGTAGTGACGCCAGCCAAATACGAATCTGTGCAGCAAGATGATGGACGCCGAGGGCATCAGCTTTGTTCATGGCGCTGGCAAGAAGGCGCGTCGCACTACTCACATCTTCGCGAGCCCGTGCCACCAGGCCGATGTTGGCTTCAATGCCGGCGATACGCTCGAGCATGCCATAACGCTCGGCGATATCAAGCCCCTCATAAAAATGCCGCTCGGCACCGTCGAGATCGCCTTGAGCAAGAGCAATCTCACCCATGGTTGAGTGCAAATAGCTTTGGACCATATATACGCCGCTCCGTTGTGCGAGTCGCAAGCCAATGCGTGCGTGACGCGTCGCTTCGTCGAAGTTGCCGAGTAGGTGGATGTGATACGCCAAATTATTGTGTGCGAAGATCTGCCAAATGCGACTCGCGTGCGTGGTCGCAACAATCGCGGCAGCGAGCGCTGCATGATAGCGCGCGATTGCTGCGGGTATATCACCTTGTTGTGCCAAAATACCACCGTGTTCGAAGTAGATACGCGGCAAGATGTCGTTGTCCTCGACCGAATGACTGACACGTTCGGCGCGCTCAAGATAGGTGCGTGCCATGGCCAAATCGACGCCCAGCAATGAATGTGCTGTGCCACAGACAAACGCTGCATGCATGGTAATTGATTGCTGTGGATGTTCGAGCAACGGCTCACACAGCATGATTGCCTCGTCGTAGCGTGCTTGTGGGATGTAACTACGCGCTAAGGCGAGGCGTGCCAAGTCGGCAGTACGCCCGTCAGGGCTTTCATCGTTGACGATCGCGTGCTGTAGCGCAGCACTTGCATCTGCAAAACTGCCAGACATCACGAGGATTTCGCCGAGTTCGAGCCAATAGGCTGCGTGGTGTTCGGGTGGTGATGCGTCAATGACAAGCCGCAAGTAGTATTCTGCCTCGCTCCATGCGCCGAGCTGCATGGCATGGCGTGCCGCGGCAAGCGCATGTGGTGCGGCTGCCGCACAATCACCGGCTGCCTGGTAATGTCGCACAATCTGCGCATGCGGTGGTGATGCCTGTTGACTGAGTTGGAGCGCCATTGTGCGATTGAGCTGGTGAGTTCGTGCTGGTCCAATCAATGCCAGAATACTTTCGACGGTCAGTGGATGATCAAAACGACCGCGATGAGCATCAATAAGTCGTACCAATCCGTGGCGACTCAATTCGTCGAGAGCATCGGTGGTTTCGCTTGCGGACAATTCTGCGAGCGTGGCGCTTTCTGCAATGACAAAATCGCGTCCACCAATTGCTGCTGCATCAATGAATCGTCGTGCATTCGGCGTAAGGGCTTGAATACGTGTCGCAATCAAATCACGTACTGCTGCCGGAAGACGTTCATCGCGTTGGTCGTGATAGCGCAGTAATTCTACCAGCATGAACGGATTGCCTTCAGCCTTGGTGATGAGATGTGGGGGCGCATGCAGCTGATACTGGCGCGCAAGTTCGATGCTTTCTGTATCGTTGAGCGGTGCGAGTTCGACATGCATGAGTTGACGTTGTCGACTAGCATAGCTCAACAACCGTTGCATTCCCAGTGCTTGCTCACCCGGGCGCATGGTCAATAAGACAATCCATGGGCAGGTTAATCCACGACGGAGTAGTGCGAGTAAGGTGCGCACGGTGGCATCATCGAGCCATTGTGCATCATCAAAAAAAAGCACAATTCGTTGTTGATGACCGATATGCTGGAGCAGGAGTGCAATTGCTTCGGGTAAGCGCGATTCTCCGCTATCGTTGCTGAGTGGCTCTGGATCGCCACCAGGTAACTCGGGCCATAGGCGGCGCAACTCACGTTGCCACACTGGTGCCAACAAACCGTGTTGTGCTGTGTGATGGCCGTTTGCCGTGAGGTGTGTGCGTAATGCCGTAATCAGTACGTGGTAGGGCAGGACTTGGTCTCCATCAAACGCTGCTGCGTGCATGATAAGCGCATTACTCCGGCGCAGAAACTCATGCGCCAGTCGCGTTTTGCCGATGCCTGCATCGCCACTAATCACCACTAACCGACCATCCCAATGAATCCCGTGGAGTTGCGTCAACTCTGCGTTGCGACCAACAAACGGTTGTACTTGTGGGAGAGATTGGGGATGTTGAGGTGTACTAGGTGCATAGCGATCCGTGACAATCGCATCGTAGAGTTCGGTGGTAGCCGGCATTGGAGGTACGCCGAGTTGTTCGTCAAGTGCGTGATGCAGTTGTTCATATAGCGCAATAGCTCCTGCGCGATCTTGACTTTGATACGCAAGCTTCATGGCGAGCTGGACAATCTCTTCACGCAGTGGTTCGTAGTGCAAGGCGACGTGCACGCTTTGTTGTGCGCTCGTAAGTGCTCCGCGGTCATGGTGGAATAGTGCATGTTGGAAGAGTAATTCTGCTAAACGTCGTTGCCAACGATGTCGTTCACGATCGAGCCAACCATCAAGGGCACTGACATCGCCAAGGTTGATATCGGCACAGAAGAGCCCGGGTGGTTGTGCGGCTAGTGCGTCAAGCAGTGCATCACCTGCCTTGGCGGCATGCAAGCGGCGCACGTCCACATCCACGTCATCGCTGAGGCGGAGTTGTTGATGATCGCTGTGCACAATGTCACCACACACGGTTTTGATTTGGTGGAGTGCGGTGCGCAACAACTGCCGTGCCGCATCGGCGTCGTCATCCGGCCAAAAAAGTTGGATGCAACGGTCACGACTGACCGCCTCGAATTGTGTCGCTAGAAAGTATAGGAGTAACCGAGGACGACGACGGAGTTGGATCGTCGTACCATCGCGGTGATTGAGTTGTGGATTCCCAAGGAGTACAATCCGTACAGCACTCATGAGGATGTCAATTTCGCTACCAATTCATTGATACCGTTAAAGCTCGTAGTTGCGCCGTCGGGCAATCTCTTCTTTGTGCTTGCGCCGCAATACATCACGTTCGGTTGGGCGGAGCGATCGCTGGTACGTTTCAAGCACTTTTTCAACTTCGATATCAATTTCATCTTCGATTTTGAGATCGTCGGTGATGAACTCGACAATGGCTTTGATGCGTTTGGCCCGAGCCGCATATGGCTTGACACCGACGGGGTCTTTGTAGATGAGCAATCCGCGTTCGGCTAGTTCGTCATGAAGGCGTTCGGCGATGCGGAAGATTTTGTCTTCGCTCAGACGCATGGGATACCTCCTCGGTTGGCATACGTTTCTATTCGTATTATACGCTATGCCACCAAGGTAGTGCGTCTCGGTCAAAATCCCACGCGAATGATGGTGCGACCAGTTTTGTCTTGGAAAAAGCCGACGCCGTCCTGGATTAATCCCACGTAGAAGCCCATTTTGTTCTCTTGTTGGTCAATCTTGATGACGCCGATGATTTCACATTCCTCACCGGGCAAGAACTCATCCTCGACAAACGGCACTTTCCACTCTTCAGGTGGTCGTGGGGTAATCGCCCACCGATACGGGTAGCGCTTGGCGGCACCGCCAGAATTTGCATCCCAGTCGACACCAATGCGCCAATAACCACCTGCCTTGGCCGTGTATTTGCCATCTGCAATCGACGAAAAGACCTCGTTAGTCGTATATTGATACCCAGATGCCGGCCCATACGTGCGGATCGGCACGGTGCCGGTGTTTTTGACGCGCATGGTAACAGTGATGACATCGCCAAGCATGATTGATTGTGGTGCCATGTAGCTATAGGTAATGGTCGCTTGTGGTTGACCACTGCTGATAATCTCAATGCGATCTTGCTTCTCGACGATGTTGCCGTATTCGTCAGCAGCACGAATGGTGTAGGTATAGACGCCATTGGCCAATATTTGACCGTCAGTGGTTTTGCCGTTCCATACCTGACGATGCAACTTTGGCTCAGTCACTTCACCCGTCACAAAAGGCAAAATGCGCCCATCTGGTGTCGCAATACTAATGTCCACTGTGGCAGTGACAGGGAGCTGATAGGTAATTTCTGTGACGTCGTCGCGACCATCGGCGTTCGGAGAAATGGTTGTCGGGAACGACAGCAAGTTCTCGATCATCGGTGGTGGTGAATCGGTGCTCTGGATGGCTAAGGCAACGCGCTCCTCGGCTGTTTCACCGGTGGCAGTCGTCGCGCTGATGACAACCGTGTAATTGCCACTTGGGAGTGCGCGTTGCAACAAAACTGGATCGCCGGTAGGGGCAGTCCCGTCAATGCGCAGTTGATAGGCGTCACTCGATGCGTTGCGTAGCACACGGTTGCGAATGCGATATTCGGTACCTTGGTCGTCAATCAGTTGCACACTGACCTGCGCTGGCTGCCCAATGGTGTAGTTGAGTGTGACAGACTCGCCAGCGCCGGTCGGACGTAAGGTGGTGGCGGAGAGACTCACGTTGCTAAGGAGCGGCGCCGTGCTACATCCAACAAGCACCCACACCGCACTGAGTATTACGAGCTGTACGAACCAGCGCATCATGCCTCTTCTCCTTCGTTGCTGAGTGGATAGCGCCGATTAAACCATGCCAGCGCGCCGACGCCCAACAACACGCCAAACCATAACGTGCCAAAACGAATTAACATGGTCGCTGCGGCCGCGGCGGCGGTGCTCATGGGAATCATCCAAACGAGTAATCCGGTTGATGATGCTTCGGAGACGCCGAGTCCGCCGGGGAGGAGCGACACTAATCCGAATAATGTTGATGCCGCAAAAATAAACGTGCTCTGCTGTAATACGACCAACGAAGGGGTGATACCTAACCCTTCAAGGACATACATGAATGCAATGCACTCAAACAACCACGAAATCACACTAATCAAGGTCACTCCACTGAGTAAACGCCAGCCAAGGAGCATGCGGCTTGATTGATAGGCGTTTTGTAGTGGTTGCGCAAATCGCGTATGTGCCACCAACGACAACATCCAGTTGACGGTGCGTGTTGATTGGATGAGCATAATTCCGAGCACTGTTGCACCGACCAGCGCCCAAAACAATGGCGCTGCAGGTGGATAAAGCGTGAGACCAACGCCCATCAACAACAACATGGCGATGCCGTCAGTCATGCGCTCGGCAACGACGATTGGCGCAGACACACTGACAGGCGTTTGATTGATACGGCGCAATAAGTATGACTTAAGCACTTCGCCGATTTTGCCGGGTGTGACGGCCATGACCATCCCTGCCGTGAACAACAAGGCACTATCGCCACGACTGACCTTGGTGCCAAGGTTGAGATGTCGCAGATAAATGTCCCATTTGAGCCAGCGTAACACGTAGTTGAGGATGGTGAGTCCAAGAATGATTGGCACGGTGTGCCATGCGAAATTACTGAGACTCGCACCGACTTGACGTAGGTCGCTCACAAGTCCGAGGAGTGCAACGACCACGATGCCAATCACCACCGAAAGCAAAATTCGTTTGCGTAACTGAGTGACCACAACCACTCCCGACTACAATACTTCATTGCTATTATATAGCGAGAGTGAGTATGTGTGCGGTTTCATTTGTGCGCAGATGCCAGTATCATCAGTATCGGTTGACAAAATCTGAAAGTGTTACAATACGACATAGAACGCCTCCCAGAAGGAGCTTGTACCATGCAGTTCGACCATATTGATGATTTGCAACATGCGTTAGCGAGTCGAAATTACATCGCTGATCGTCCCCTGACAACAGCGTTGTTTTTGGCACTCAAATTGAATAAACCGCTCCTTCTTGAAGGTGAAGCTGGCGTCGGAAAGACCGAAATCGCCAAGACGCTTACAGCACTGCTTGGTACGCAATTGATTCGTCTCCAGTGCTATGAGGGCCTCGATGCATCAACGGCCATTTATGAGTGGAATTATCCGCGTCAGCTCCTACAAATTCGCTTGGCTGAGCGTGATGGCGGACAAGCAGCGAGCGATATTTTCAGCCGTGAGTTCCTTATTCAACGACCGCTCCTTCAGGCCATTGATGCTAGCCACACCCAAGCACCAGTACTATTGATCGATGAACTCGACCGAGCCGACGAGGAGTTCGAGGCGTTTTTGCTGGAGCTCTTGTCAGACTGGCAAATTACCATACCAGAGTTGGGCACCATCAAGGCCACGCATCCGCCAATTGTAATCATTACGAGTAACCGCACGCGTGAAGTGCACGATGCCCTCAAGCGCCGATGTCTCTTCCATTGGGTGGATTACCCGACACTCGACAAAGAGCTCAAAATCTTGGCGGCGCGCGTGCCCCACATCAATGACACGCTGGCGCGCCAGATTGTCTTGTTTGTCCAAGAGTTGCGTCGTCTCGACCTTTTCAAAATTCCTGGCGTGGCCGAGACAATTGACTGGGCCAATGCTCTTGCCGCCTTGAACACAACCAAACTGACGCTTGAGACGGTTGATGACACACTTGGAGCCATTCTGAAGTATCAAGATGACTTGCAACAAGTGCGTGGTGATGCGGTCAAGGCAATCATGGCACGGGTAAGCGCACTATGACCCAGGGGCACATCAGCGAGCATATCGTCGGATTTGTCCATCTGCTTCGAAGCATGGGTATCAAGGTCGGCAGTGGTCAACTCCTTGATTTTGGTCGAGCACTGACGTATGTCGGTTTGACTGACCGCGAGGCCTTGCATGACGCGGCTCGGTGCACGTTGATTAGTAAGCCCGAAGATCTGCCACTGTTTGAAACAGCCTTTGCCTTCTACTTTCGGCGCCTCGCCGAATTTGATCCAGCCCAGCTGGCAATTCCAATTGTCAAAGTGCCACAGCGTCCGTTACGTATCCCACGGAGGAAACCAGCGCCGACTGAGTCCTCTAATCAAGACGACAACGAGGATATCGAGGAGCACAAAGTCGGCGTCACACTGGCGTACAGCGCAAGTGAGACGTTGCGAACCCGTGATTTTGGTTCATTCAGCTACGAAGAAGTCCAGCAAGCGCGCGACATGATGCGCCGTATGGGCTGGCGCCCGGCATTACGACGTACTCGGCGTCAGCAAATGAGTAAACGACGTGGCCGCATTGATTTGCGTCGCATGATGCGTACCACCTTGCGCTTTGCTGGTGAACCCGTCTATTTGGCGTATAAACGCGCACGCATGCGTCGTCGACCACTCGTCGTCTTGTGCGACATCAGTGGCTCAATGGATCGCTATAGTCGCATGCTTCTGCACTTCGTGCATACGTTGAGCGATGGTTTGGGTCAGGTTGAGACGTTTGTGTTTGGTACACGACTTACACGAATTACGCGTTTGCTTCGCTCAAAGGACGTTGACGATGCGGTCGCGCTAGTCAGTAAGCAGGTGCTTGACTGGTCGGGCGGGACGCGCATCGGCAACACCATCCGCGAGTTTAATGTGCGCTGGTCGCGGCGCGTGTTGTCACGGGGTCCCGTGGTCTTGATTATCAGCGACGGCTGGGACCGCGGTGATCCCACTCTCCTCTCACACGAGATGGCACGTCTTCAACGCTCGTGTCACCGTCTCATCTGGCTCAATCCACTGCTCGGCAATGCACGCTATCAGCCACTTACACAAGGCATGCAAGCGGCACTCCCGTACGTTGATGACTTTGTGCCCATCCACAATCTGGCAAGTGTCGAACAACTGGGGCAGATGCTCTCAACCATCGGCACATCGCGGCGTACACGTGGTAATGGGCGTAAGTTCGTGGTCAAAGAAGGCTAACTACGTGGTGAACTGCGTACGTTGGCGATCATTCACGAGGCACTTCATCGCGGAACGACATGTGTGCAGTAGCTAAGATGCGACGTAGTGTGCGCATGGCATGTGCGCCGATGCCGTGCAATTGCGCGACGTCATGGGCGTTCCAGCGTGCCAGTATATGCACATCAGTAATGCCAGCTCCTATCAAGGCCCGGCGTGCAGGTGCTGCGAGCCCGACGCCCTGCCAGTATGTATCAGGAGGTGTGCTCATGAGTAGGGGTGCCTCCTATTTCACGCATGAGCGTAAATCCGATTGCAACGGCTGGGCCGATACACAGCGCAAATATCAGTGTGCCAATACCGTACTTTCCACCCATTAAGACACCCAGTGTGAAGACCACAACTTCGATGCTGGTGGTGATGCGTGCCACACGTATACCGGTAATGCGATGCAATGCGGTCATCATCCCTTGGCGCGGACCGGCACCGAGCCCACAGGTGATATAAATGGCTGAACCGAGACCCACACAGGCAATTCCAATCAGCAAAAACAATGCGCCATTTGTCATGGACGTTTGTCTGGGTATGAAGGTGAGCCCGACATTCATCGCCCACGGCACGACGATCGTATTGGCGATGGGTCCGATGCCGTATTTTTCTTTGAGCGGTATCCATAGCAGGACGACCGCACAACTAATGGCAAATGTGCTCCACGCAATCGTCGTGCCCGTCATTTTGGCGACACCGTCAGCAAACACAGCCCAAGGTGAGTTACCTAAATTGGATTGAATGTAGAGCGACTCGCCGATGCCAAAGAGAAACAGACCAAAGGTGAGAATCAATAATCGCGAGATGGAGGTGTCCCACCGCGACGAAGCCGTCCATGTGGTATGCGGAATGGTGCGCGACGGCATAAGGAATTTCAACATGAACGGTCATCCTCTCATCAAAAGGCGACGCACACCCGTGCGTCGCCTTCATCATATACTACTTTGTTGGTGTCAATTTAGGAACGTTGGATGACCAACAACGTTACATCATCATAAATACGACCTTCGCTAAACGCAGACACATCGTCGGCGATGGCGGTGACAATCTGCTCGCTGTGTGCGGTTGAATGACGCTGAATGACCTGTTTGAGTCGAGTGACGCCGTACTGTTGATCATGGTCATCGAACGACTCAGTAACGCCATCTGTGTAACAGACCAATGTATCACCGGGTTGCATGACGACGGTGCTACTTGTCAACCGAATTTCTTCGATGATGCCGAGGGCAATTCCCGGGGTGGTGAGCTCTGCGTGTGTACCATCGGCACGCATCAACAACGGTGGATTATGGCCGGCACACGCAAAACAGAGTTCACCGCTTTGTGTGTCAAGAATGCCATAAAATATCGTCACAAACATGCCCGACTCTGAATCCCGGGTAATCCATCGATTCGCCCGCATCAGCGCTGCAGCTGGGTCGGATCCATCAAGTGCGGCGGCGCGTACCAAACTCCGTGATAAGGCCATGAACAGTGCGGCTGCCATACCTTTGTCACTGACGTCAGCAATCACAAAGCCGAATTGTTTTTGACCGTGACTCCCGGTGAGTGGCCAATAATCGTAGAAATCGCCACCAATGACGCGTGCGGCTTTCCATAATGCGTTAATCTGCCATCCTGGCACCACGGGAGCGGCGTCGGGCAAGAGTGAATTTTGGATGTCTCGCGCCAAGCGCAACTCTTCTTCGAGTCGCGCTGCGTTGTCCGCATCTAGTTCGAGCAAGGCATTTTCGATGGCGCTACCGATTTGGCCAGCCAAACCGCTGAACATTTGTTGTTCGCGTGCTCCATACGGTCGACTCTCGATGGGGTAATCGGCGACCAAAATCCCAGGAATGCTGCTTCGACCTCGGGCAATTAGGACGAGGGTGTGTTGATGCGCAAAGGGGCGCAATACCTGAGTCACACTGGTCGGTAGTTGTTGGAACTCAACGATATTTGATGGCAGTGCATGGATGTCAATGGATGTCGCATCAATGCGTTGACTGACGAGCTGTTCGGCTTCGATCACGTGTAGCCCGGCGCTGGCCTCGACCACGAATTGATTGTGCTGATGGTCAAAACTCAAGTAGCAACAGCGGCGACAACCAAGGAGTTGGAGTGGGAGTTGTACGGCCGTGTTGAGCAAATCGTCGAGCGGCACGGGTCGATTCAACATGTCGGCGGCGTGGAGCAAGACGTTCAATCGTTGCGCCTCGGCACGTTGCGCACTAAATGCACGTGCGCGTTCTAAAGCGAGTGCTACCTGGTCTGCCAGCGTTTGCATGACAAACATATCGGTATCTTGGAAGCGCCATGGTTCGTTGCTTTGCACGTCAAGAACGCCAATAATCCGATCGGCGAAGCGAATCGGTACAGCGAGTTCACTCCGCGTGTTAGGGTCATCTTCAACGTACCGGGCATCGTTGTGGACATCATTGACCAACAACGCCTGTCCAGTTTGTGCCACGGTGCTGATGATGCCCTTTTGGGCGTGCTGTAGTGCCGTGCGAATGCGCTCGCCACCGCGTGCGTCGCTCGTACTTGCGCGGAAGAAGAGTGTACCGTCATCGTTAATCGTGATGCAGTGGACCGGATGATAGCCGAAGTGCTCACGAATCAGCCGCGTGACTTCGGGCAACAATTCATCGGGTTCAAGCATGTCTGACAAGTGCGCCGCCACGTCCTGAATTGCTTGGAGCTGGATGGCCCGTTCACGTGCCTCGTGGAAGGTGCGTGCTTTGGTGATGGCCACAGCCGCCTGGTCGGCAATCTGATTAAGGCGACGCAGATCATCGGCACTAAAGGCGTTTATCCGAGGGCTTTGTACAGATATGCTCCCAATCACCACATCGCCACTTATCAGTGGCACATAAATGCCCGATCGTGGTGGATTACTACTCTGGTAGCGTGGGCGTGCCGGGAGACGATTCATCTCCGCCACAAAATCCGACACCAACAACGAACGCCCCGTTTGTCGCATCCAACCAATCATACCGTCACCCGATGGTAGGTCCACGGTGAGCGGTTCGAGTCGGTGTTTGTCTTGGACACGCACTTTGAGCGTGTACCGATCACTGTTGGGCTCAAATATGCCAAGGTGGAACGACGACGTATCAAGCACATTCCCGGCCTCGCGATAAATGAGTTCGCAGAGCGCATCAACGTCGAGTTCAGACCGGATAATTGCCCGACTAGTTGCGTTGAGAATGGCCAGTTCGTTGGTTGATGCCTGCTGGTTGCGTAAGTTGATGGTAACTTGGCGCATAATCGCACTGGTACCAAGTACAGCAAGACATAACAACAAAAAATACCATATGCCGAGCGTTGGGTAGACAATTGCACCGAGCAAGGCCAACGGCAAGGGGATAATCTCGGTAATCAAAATAGAGAGTGCAGCACTGCGCCACCACTGCTCAACGCCAGCCACGCCGTGTTGGATGATGACTCTGCCCCAACGATTCACGATGAGTATGAGCGGGTAGACGGCAATCTGAATTACGATGCCGATAATGCCTGGTATGAGTGTGGCCAGCCATGCACCGATGGCTATGGCTATAATCCGCACACCGGCGCGCGACCAGGGGCGTGCCACGGCCGAATAGAAATTTACTGGTCGACGATCAACGAATGGTAATGCCATGCCCACGACGAAGGCGTTGATGGCAATGATGATGGCCGCCACCCACGGCTCTCCCATAAGCGCAATGCTCAAAATGACGATGCCCGTGAGTGCGTGTGGATCGGCAGGAGGCACACGATAGCCGGCACTCTCGATGAGTAGCGCCAGAATCAATATTGCGATGATGTGCCACAGTGGCATGGACGGGAGATGGCTGTGCCACGCTAACCAGATCCATCCTGGCAGACCAACGCCGACACTGTAGCCTATGAGCCATTGCTCACGCTTCACTATCAGCCTCACATGCAATCAACGAATCAATGGAAAGAACGGGGTGGTGGTGCATCCACACTCCCCCACGTACGCAACGTCGGTGGTGGGAATGCACCCATTAGGATTGGTTACGACTACTTAGTGCGTTCAATGCATCAGTGGTCGTTCGGAATATCTCAAACACCTGGGAAAACCCAGTCATGGCGAATACTTCTTCGACTTGTGGTTGTAACCCACAGAGCATCAATACACCCTGACGCTCGTTCATCTCACGACGTACAAGCAACAAGGCGCGCAAGCCGCTGCTACTCAAAAAGCTGACGTTAGTTAGGTCGATGAGCATCATTCGTGCACCAGCCTCGACTGCACTGTTGACAGGCGTCATGGCTGAGACCGTGCCTCGCGCATCGAGTCTCCCACTGAGATTGAATCGGAGCAAATCAGCAACTGCTGGTTCTGCAAATCGTTTGCGCATGGTCAACGTGTTGCCACTCGCATCAAACACGTATTGCACTTCATCCATCATTTTGTGCATCAAGTAGATGCCAAGACCGCCGGCCTGACGACCTTCAAACGGCGACGTGATGTCGGGCTCTGGCACAGCACTCGGATCAAATGGTTGCCCTTTGTCCATCAAGGTGATGCGCAGTTCGCCCTCACTTATTGCCCATTCGATGCGGATGTTACCGGTTGGCTGATCTTGATAGGCGTGCTGAATGATGTTTGTGGCCGCTTCATCAACCGCAAGTTGCACCTGCCATGCTTCGCGCTCGCTCATCTTGGCTTGTCGTGTTGCGGAGTTGACGAACTCTCCAATCACTGAGAGTGAGTCAAGTTGAGCAGGAACTGTTAGTGACGCGCTCGGCATGGCGATAACCCTCTTCGACGTTAGAATGAACCGACTGCCTCTGTGGAGTTCGGATAAATCTCAAACAGCGATGTGAAGCCGGTCAAATCGAAGACTTCGCGGATACGACTAGGCAAACCGGCTAAGCGGATATCGCCACCTTCGAGGTCAGTAATCTTCCAATCACGGGCTTTCTTACGGGCTTCGATGAGGACGCGCAACCCTGGACTAGCCACGTACTCAAGTGAACTCAAGTCCAAGACGATGCGATATCGACCCTCAGCAAACAGTTCTTCGATTTTTTGTTTGAGCGCAGGTGCCTGCATGGCATCGAGTCGCCCTGAAAGTTGGATTAAATCAACCCGATTCATGCGCTTGTGAGTAATTACCATGGCGCATTCTCCCTTCGTGCTATGGTCGTACAAATGACCATAATTGAAGCTATTATACCATTCATATGTGTGAATGTGTATAGTTTTGCCATGTGAATCTCGTGCGGCACCTCGCCACGGGTGCTATCTCAGTGCTGTCCTCTGTGTTATTCTCACGCCGAATTTATGCGAGAGTGGTACACTACCATTCGTTAGTACACACAGTATTGGTAGGCGTACGCACATGAATCGACTGATACAACTCCTGATTATTAGTATGATTGTTCTTACTGCGTGTGGTAGTAGTACCACATCGAATACGTCGGTGACATTGACTCCCGTGTTCGCTTTTACTGAGGCAGTTGTGGGGCCCAATCGACTACCGATTGGTATTATCCGCGATGGATCACCCGTCAATGATCCGAGCGCACAAATCACCATTCGCTTCTTTCAACTTGATGTTGATGATGAAAATCCAGTGGGGAGCGCAACGGCCACTTACTACGGTCAAGGGTTGCCAGCTGCCGTCTATGTGGCTAATTTTGACTTTCCAACGGCGGGGAATTGGGGTGCTGAAGTTTCTGTGCTCCTTGAGGGTATGAGCGATCCCAGTGTGTCCAAACTCCAGCTCCCGGTGGCAGAACGTGCCTTTGCGCCGAAGGTCGGTGATACGGCAATCGCTGTCGACACCTTGACCAACGATTCGGTACCTGACTCAACTTATCTGGTCTCGAGTACAGAGGTTGATCCGCGACTGTATCAGGTGAGTTTGGCTGATGCCTTGTCACAGCAGAAGCCGATTGCCGTGTTGTTTGCCACACCTGGTTTTTGTCGGACAGCGGTGTGTGGTCCGAGCCTCAAGGTTTTTCGCGAGTTATATGCAACGTACGGCGATTCGGTGACATTCATTCATAGTGAGATTTATCGCTATCCGTTCGGTGACTCATTCGCCCAGCAAAATACCATCTTCCAAACGGCTATGCGTGAAGGACGTGGATTGACCGACGAAGAACGCAAGGTCGGTGTCTCCGATGCCTATTTTGCCTGGGGACTCATGTCTGAGCCGTGGTTATTTTTGATTGACGAGCAAGGGGTAATTAGCGCGCGCTTCGAGGGTGGGTTGACCGTCGAGGAGTTGAGCCCGGTCATCGCCGCCTTAGCACAATAATGGCCGGACAAATACCAACGAGGGCGATGCACTGCATCGCCCTCGTTGTGTGTTGATTACCGCTTGGCAACCTCTTGAATGTAAGCGTTGAACAACTTGGTCCAGCGCGTTTCAGTGGTGTTCCACAACTCTTCGGGATGCGATTGAATCCCCACCGCAAAGTGATCATTGGTTGATTCAATGACTTCTACGACGCCGTCGCTACTACTCCCGACGATGCGTAAGCCGGGGGCCACGTCGCGCACGGCTTGATGGTGCATGCTGTTCGTCTTGATGACCGTCTGTTCGAGCACCTCGGCCAACCAACTCTCCTCGTTGATTTGAATCTCGTGCGCTAGTACTGAGCCATCTTTGGCATGGGCGGAGAACTGGTGGTCAAGCGCGCCAGGGAGTTCGCTGGGGATGTCTTGGTAGAGCGTGCCACCAAGTGCCACATTAAGCATCTGATGCCCACGACAAATCCCAAGCACTGGTTTGCCGTCTGCTACGGCCTTTTGCGTCAAATAAATCTCGGTGCTGTCCTGTAATGGACTTGTTGTTCCAAGGTGTGGGTGCGGCTCATGCCCATACTGTTGTGGAGATATATCGACACCACCGGCCAACAACAGTCCATCTATGGTGCCATACAATACCTCGAGCACTTCTTTGCTTTCGGATAACGGTAACAGCACGGGTACGCCACCAGCCGCCTCAACGGCCTTGAGATAGGTGTGTGAATTGCCGTAGGCGGTCGTCCCCCACTCATCCTGTGAGTGGGTGCACGGAATGCCGATTACAGGTCGCTTGGCCATGATGCCTTCTCTCCTCGTCTTCCCTATTGGATTGCCATATAAATATGAAGCGTCTGTGCCGGTGTGTCAAACTCCGGTCCATAATACTCAAATGACGGCCCGACCCCGTACGCATGTCCTGAGGCAGGCATCCACTCGCCGTGAATGCGGCCGAAGGTCTCGCCGAGGTGGGACATTTGCGTCGCAAATACGGCATATCGCTGTGCCGGGACTTGCCACGTATCGAGCGCACTGTCGACGACGGTATCGTTTGCGACTGCCAATGCCGCCATATAGGCGAAGGTGCCGTCTGCGTGATGATCGCCCATTAACCCGTACGACACTCCCGGTGTACTCGTGGTGATGGACTCCATGAAGGGCATAAAGCGTTGCCATAACGCAGGAATGTCGTTGCTGAACGATGTGGTGCGTATGCGCATTCCAACAGCCCGAAAGGCAGGAAGTGTGATGATTTGCATAGCGGCACCACCTACCCTCGACAACGGGCTACAAAGCGGTCAAACATGACCTGCCAGCGTGGGTCAGCCTCACCACGTAATGTCTCGGGGTGACACTGAACTGCCACCATGAAGTTTGCACCTGTGCCCTCGACCGCCTCGATGATGCCGTCATCGGACCAGGCCACCGGGCGTAACCCGGTGCCGATTTGGTCAAGCGCTTGATGATGAAGCGAGTTTACCGCAATCTCTGTGGTGCCGAGCATATGCGCTAACTGTGAATCACCCTCGATGCGCATCTGGTGCGCCATGTGCTGCCAATTTTCGCGAGTGGCTGATTCGTTGTGCGCCTTGCCACCGGTCATGTCAGGAATATCTTGAATTAATGTGCCACCTAAAGCTACATTAAGTAGCTGGAGCCCACGACAAATTCCCAAAATCGGCATCCCCTCTTGCACTGCCTTGCGTGCTAAGTAGAGCTCACTATAATCGCGCATGTGATCGATGTTGTCTGTCTTGGGATGCTGCTCCGCACCATATAAGTGCGGTTGGATGTCGCCACCTCCTGGGAGCAATAGCCCGTCGAGACATGCGTAATAGGCATCAAGCACATCATGATTTCGCGCATCCACCGGCGGGAGCAACAATGGCACACCACCAGCGGCCAGAATGGCATCTATGTACGGTCGGCGATGACCGACCAGTACCGGTGACCAGCTACTGTTGGCATACTGCGCACTTGCAATGCCGATTCGTGGTTTTGTCATACCGTACCTCTTGGTAATATTGTGTATGCGAAATGTACCATATCTCTGCTTTGTTTGACAATAACCGATATTTCTTATGGATTCTCAGCGCTTGTTCGTGGCTTTTGTTGTAGCCACCTGCGATTGATCTCATCGATGTTACCGCACCTGCATAACAGATTCGCCTGCTAACGTGTGTAATAAATGGCAATATTATTGCAAAATTTTGTATGATATAACCTCGTAAATTACAAATAGATATCTACAAAAATAATAAATCAATTGAATTGCAATAAATTAGAAATTCCGCATTGTGATGCGATAAAAATTTTCTACATACTATAAATTGTAGTACAAAATTCGTGCAAAAAATGTGAAAAATTACATGAGATTAATTGAAATTTTCAGTTATAATGCATGCAGTACAGAGGATATACATGATATGCTCATTTCATGTCTAGCATGTGGCTGGCTCGAGACCGGCACCCATATTGCGTGTGTGCATTGTGGCAATGGCTTTGCAGTCACACGTCATCATATAACAACCATAGGCGGGTTGCGTCTATCGAGTGCTGATGGACGATATGCGTGGTTATTGCCGCAAGCAGATCGTCTTACGCTCGGACGCAGCGACCCGCATGGACAATTCAGCGTAGATGTCGACTTATCGATTGCTGGTGCGTACGACTACGGGGTTGGTCGGGCACATGCACGGTTATTTGTGTATGATGGGCGTATCTGGTTAGAGGATTTGCAGAGTAGTAATGGGAGTCGCATTGGTGGGGATCTGGTATGGCCGGATCAACCGGTGCCGTTGTACTTTGGTAGTTTGTTTCATTTAGGACGCATGTCGTTGATTTTTGATGTGGCCTAATGCCTTTGAGGGGGGGCAACAAATGAAACGTTTCATAATCGCATTGATTGCAATTTGTGTCTTGAGTGCTGGTGCGGCGAATCCGCGTCAGGTGCCGCCGGTACGTGCAGCGAATGTCGTGACCACGGTCAGTAATGGCGTGTTGTACGTGGCTGAGACTGGGCAGTACCTACACGGTACGTTTCGACTCTTCTATGAGCGTAATGGTGGATATGCCATCTTTGGTAATCCGTTAACGCCAATGATCTCTGAGAGTGGGTTACGGGTTCAGTACTTTGAGCGTGCACGCTTTGAGGTGCCGATTGGGCATGACGAACAAGAGCGCGTCACGTTAGGGAGACTCGGTGCACACGCAATCGAACAATTGAGTGCAGATGAACAGGCCGCGACACCATTTATACCGACACAAAGTCGTAGCGACGGTCAATACTTCAATGTCACCCAACATACTGTGAGTGGGCGATTTTTGCAGTTCTGGCAAGAGAATGGTGGATTGCCGATCTTTGGGTATCCACTCTCTGAAGAATTTTATCAGTTCATCAACAACGAATTCGTATTGGTGCAGTACTTCGAACGCGTACGCCTTGAGGCGCGACTCGTTGATGGCAACATGCGCATCGACATTGCCAATCTGGGGAGTGATATGGTAGCCGCGAGTGCATTTTTGCGCACGCAGACGTCACCGATGCCTGGGCTTGAGCGTATCGCCTCAGCCACTACGTCGTATAAGGGTGCTGGTTGGTCGAAGCGCACCAATATTGCCCGTGGGGCTGCCATGATCGACGGTACGATTGTGGCACCAGGGAAAGAATTTTCGTTCCTTGAGAGTAGTAACTTCATTGATACGGACTTTGTTGTAGGGTACGGTATCAACGGTGGTGAGTTGGTCACCGTATTTGCAGGTGGCATCTGCCAAGTATCAACGACAGTCTTTCGTGCTGCTTCGAACGGTGGCTTTGAGATTACCCGTCGCATTCCGCACACGTTTATTGTGACGACATACGAAGATATTTTGGGTTTTGATGCAACGGTGATGTCGCCGTCCACTGATTTTCGCTTTCGCAATGATACCCAGGGACCGTTGCTGTTGGTGGTGCGTAACGATGCTGAACAACAGCGATTGACCATTGAATTCTGGGGGATGCCCGATGGTCGCACGGTACAATATGAGGGCCCATATATCACGAACGTGACGCGGCCGTATGCGCCAATTTGGCAATATGATGCCACACTTGCGTCAGGGCAAACGCGGCAGTTGGTCTTTGGGCGTGGTGGGATGAGCGTCAGCTACAAGCGAACGGTGCTGAACGCCGACGGATCCGTGCTCCGCACCGACGATTATCGAACATCGTATGCACCGTGGTACGACTATGTGCTGTATGGTCCTGGTGTACAGCCGCCTGCAGGTGTCCGCTTACGATAGCGGGGTGTGCCGATGCGCGCTGGTCTGCAACCGCAGACCAGCGCGTTGCTGTTTATGAGCAGATGCTCATCTTTCGCGTCTGTGAAACATTTCGCAATATGGTATGCTTTTGAAAGAAAAAAGTGTGGAAACTACGACAACAAAGGCCTATCATGCACGATATCGTCCAACTCAGCAATATCACCAAATGGTATGACGAAGGGAGCATCCGTCGCCACGTATTGCATGGTGTCAACATGCACATACATGCCGGCGAACGTGTGGCGCTCGTCGGCAAAAGTGGCTCTGGCAAGAGTTCGCTTCTCAACATTATCAGCGGTATCGACTATGCCAACAGTGGTGATGTGCTCGTAGGTGGGCGCGACATTAATGCGCTCAACGAGACACAACGCACCCAGTTCCGTCGGACCTCGATAGGCTTTGTGTTTCAGTTTTTCAACCTCGTTCCTACGCTGACGGTCATCGAAAATGTACTTCTTCCGCTCGAACTCAACGGCATTGTCGGTGCTTCGGCGCACCAACGAGCCTTGGCCATGCTCGACGAAGTCGGCTTGGTCGATCGTGCCAATACCGCCCCTGACCGCCTCTCGGGTGGCGAGCAACAACGAGTGGCGGTGGCGCGCGCCTTGGTGCATGACCCACTGCTCGTTTTGGCCGATGAGCCGACCGGCAATCTTGATAGTGATACTGGCGACCAGATCCTGCAACTCTTGACCAACCTGACTGGTATGCGTGGTCGCGCCCTTCTGATGGTCACTCACAGCCGTGAGGTGGCGGCCAGCGCCGACCGCGTGGTGCGTATCCAGGCGGGGCAACTCGTCGATGATGTATCTGGGAGTATGTCATGATGCGCGTCCTGTGGAAGAGCACGCTGCGCTGGCCACTCCAACGCCCATGGCAAGCTCTGCTTGCCTTGATTGGCGTGGCGATGGGGGTGGCTGTCGTGATTGCAATCGATATTGCCAACGACAGCGCGCGCCGGGCATTTTTGTTGTCGACGGCGACGGTAACTGGGCGTGCCACCGATCAACTCATCGGCGGGCCGAATGGCATTGACGAAGCGTTTTTTGCGCAGTTGCGCGTGGATCAGGGGATTCGCACCAGCGCGCCGGTCGTCGAGGGCTTTGCGACGACCATTACCACGCCCACACGTACCTTGACTGTGCTGGGCATTGACCCATTCAGCGAGGCCCCGTTCAGGCCAGAGTTGACTCCGGGCGGCGGAGCGCTGGGGAGCAGTCTGGTCAATTTGTTGACGGCGCCGAATGCGGTCTTGATGAGCCAAACCACGGCCGATGCACTAGGTCTTGCGCTTGGTGCTGAATTTTCGGTCAATATCGCTGGCCAACCACAATCGATGACGCTAGTGGGCATCCTTGAACCAGGCGATCCAAGCACCCAACGGGCATTGACCGATCTGTTGATTACTGACATCTCTGTGGCCCAAACCTGGTTCAACAAAATTGGCCGTATTGACCGCATCGACTTGATTCTCGACGAGGCGCAACGCGCCATTGTGCAGGCGAATTTGCCCAGCGGAATCCGGCTGATTACCCCAGAGCAACGCGCCCAAAGCACCACTGAGATGACCGCGTCATTTGAGATTAACCTCAACGCCTTGAGTCTGTTGGCGCTGGTCGTCGGCATGTTTTTGATTTACAACACGATGACCTTTGCGGTGGTGCAACGCCGGCAACTGCTGGGCACCTTGCGCTGTTTAGGCGTCTCACAAGGTGAGATTGCGCGCCTGATGCTGGTCGAGGGGGCGGTGATTGGCATCTTGGGTACAGCATTGGGCATTGCAATCGGCATCGGGTTGGCGCAACTGCTATTGAGTCTCGTCTCGCGTACCATCAACGACATCTATTACGTGGTATCGGTGAGCAGTATTCAACTCTCATTTTGGCCGATTTTCAAAGGAGTGGTGCTTGGTCTGTTGGCGTCACTTGTCGCTCTTGCCATCCCCACCTGGGAGGCGGCACGCACGCCGCCGCGCACCGTGTTGCGTCGCTCATCGTACGAAGAGCAAACCCAGCGCATGGTGCCGATTTTGGGCGCGGCTGGTGCAATTCTGGTCGTGATTGGTGCAGTCATCATGTGGCTCGGCCCCAACATTTTCTTCAGCTATGCGGGACTCTTGGCACTCACGTTGGGCGCCGCCATGGTGACGCCGATTTGTACGGTGTGGCTGATGCAGTTGATTCGCCCGGTGGCAGTGCGTCTGTTTGGCTTGGTTGCCGGCATGGCGGTGCGCGATGTGGTGACCTCGTTGAGTCGCACGGCGGTGGCAGTAGCCGCCTTGATGATTGCGGTGGCGGTGACGATTGCGGTGGGATTGATGGTATCCAGCTTTCGTTTGACGGTGGTGGACTGGCTGAGTACTACTATCCGAGCGGATGTGTTCGTCTCAGCGCCGTCGATTACGGCCAATCGCCTTGATACGCCGTTGCCGGCCGGTGTGGCCGAGCGGGTGGCGACGCTTGAGGGAGTTGAGCGGGTACGGCGCTACCGGAGCGTGCTGATTCCGACTGACCAAACCCCCGTCTTGCAGATTGCCCTTGATGTGACTCCGGCCGATTATGAGACGTTTATTTGGGCGGAGGGTGATCCGGCGACAATCTGGACGGCCTTTGCGCGCGACCAAATCATCATCTCGGAGCCGTTAGCGCTCAAGCGCGATTTGCACGTGGGCGATACCTTTGTGATGCAAACCGACCGCGGCGATGTGCCGATGACGATCGCTGGCGTCTTCTATGATTACGGCACCGAACTCGGTGTGGTAATGATGCCCATCGAGCGTTACTGGCAGCTGTATGATGACCAAAACGTCTCATCGCTCGGCGTGTACCTTGATGCGGGTGTGGAGAGTGAGGCAATGGTCGAGCAGGTGCGGGCGGAGTTCCCCAATCAAGCGTTGAACGTGCGCTCAAACCGCACCTTGCGCGAGACGTCGATCGAGATTCTCGATCGCACCTTTGCGATTACCAACGTGTTGCAACTCTTGGCGACGATTGTAGCCTTTGTGGGGATTTTGGCGGCCTTGACTGCGATGCAGCTCGAGCGCTTGCGCGAGTTCGGCATGTTGCGGGCAATTGGACTTGATCCACGCCAGTTGTGGCAGTTGGTCTTGAGCGAGACAGGGCTGATGGGGGTTGTGGCCGGACTAGTAGCGATGCCAGTGGGGACGGCCATGGCAATGGCGCTGATTTTTGTCATCAATCGCATCTCGTTCGGTTGGACGTTGCAGTTCGCCTTTGAGCCGGCCATCTATGCCCAAGCGTTGGTGACAGCTGTGATTGCGGCGTTGTTGGCCGGGATTGTGCCGGCATGGCGCATCTCACGGGTGGCGCCGGCGTTGGCCTTGCGTGAGGAATAAGCCAATGAAGATATATCAGATTGCAATCGTATTTGTGCTCTTTTTGGCGGCCTGTGGTGCGCCAGCTGCGCCGGCGCTTCAGACGCAATTGACCGTGGCCGAGAGTATGAATCGGGCGGATACGAGTGGCTTTAAGAAGGCGATTGAACCGCGGGTATTTAGCTTTCCGGCTGATCATGGGCCACACGACGGATATGCGGTGGAGTGGTGGTACTTTACGGGGAATCTGACGGCTAGCGATGGGCGTGAATTGGGGTATCAATTCACCTTGTTCCGCTCGGCGATCGTGCCACCTACTGATGATACACCTGCGCCTTCGGCGTGGCGGAGCGATGCGGCCTTCATGGGGCATTTGGCGGTATCGGATGTGACGGGCCAGCGCTTTTTTGCGCACGAGCGCTTTAGTCGTGAGGCGATTGGCCTCGCCGGCGCCCAAGCTGCACCCTTTCGCGTGTGGCTTGACGATTGGCAAGTGCAGAGCGATGACCCGGCCGTACAAACGATGCGCCTCGTGGCATCTGAGGGTGAGATTGGCCTCGACCTAACGCTCGACAGCAGTCAGCCACCGTTGCTACAGGGTGATGCGGGGCTCAGCCAAAAGTCCGCCGGTGTTGGCAACGCCTCGTACTACTACTCGATGACGCGCATGCCGACGACCGGCCAGATGACGATTGCCGGCGAGGTCTACACGGTGACGGGCAACAGTTGGATGGATCGTGAGTGGAGCACGAGTGCCCTCGCCGATGACCAAGAAGGCTGGGACTGGTTTGCCCTGCACTTCGCCGACGGCAGTGATATGATGATCTATCACTTGCGCCGCAAAGATGGCACGAGTGACCCGTATAGCGCAGGTGTGTATCGGCGTGCTGACGGTCAAGTTGTCCACCTCAAAAGTGCTGATATCGTTTTTGTGCCACAGGGGAGTTGGCAAAGCCCGCACACAGGTGGCGTCTATCCTGCGGCGTGGCAAATTCAGATACCGCCACTTGACCTGACGATGACGGTGACACCGGTCATGGCAGATCAAGAGTTACAGGTGACAGTGCGCTACTGGGAAGGTGCGGTACGGGTGCAAGGCGAGATGGCAAGTGCGCCAATACAGGGAGTTGGTTATCTTGAGATGACCGGATATGCGGATCGTCGGTAAATTGCGGGGTGTTGGTCATGATTTGGACGCGCTGGTGGTATGGTGCAGCTACGTTGTTGGTGGTGATTTTTGCGTGGGTGAGTATGTTTCTACTCTACCCGGGCATGACCCCCGATACGTATAATCTTTCGAGCACAAGTCCGCAAAGTCAACCGTTATTCGCACACATGTATGCGCCCGAAACGGCCACAGATGCTACGCAGTATCGTTGGAGCGAACCACAATCATCCATTGTGTGGTCGGGACTGCAATTAGGCAGCATGGCAATTGCTACTGTGCAGCTCGCTGACGTAGGCACACCGGTAACAATGATGGTTGATCAGTATGCAACGACGATTACTGGTCGGCGCACCGTGATGATGCTTCTCTCCGACACGCAGTTGACAGGGCAGCAAGAAATCACGCTCGATGCGCCTGCATTTATCACACCGGGCGATTCACGCGTGCTAGGGATACGACTCCTTTCTGCGGGTCTAATCATGCTTGACACGCACGCCATGCCAGTAGTGATGCAGTTGAGCGTGGCATGGTTAGCAGTGATGTTGATGCTTTCTATTGCGCTGTTATGGCGTCAATACTGGATTGTGGGTGGCCTTTTTGTGCCGCTCTTCGTCATGCTCCTGATTGCACTAAACCCACTCCACGCAACCACGTGGGTGGCTAGTATCGCGTTGTCAAGCACCATCATTCCACCAATGCTTTACCTGTTACGCAGGTGGGTGCCGCGTGCGCTGCTCGCTGTGACTGCTATTGTCTACGGTGTGCGGATATGGGGCATCATGTATCCACCATTTGCAGGTCATGATTACCACATTCATCTGCGTCGTTTACAACACTTTCATGATGGTGCATGGATCATGACGGATAATCCGTTCGAGTTTGGCCAGCGCATCTCGTTGATTTTGCCGTTCTACTACTGGCTTGCGGATCTGATTGGCGGGTGGATAGGCCCACACAGTGCGCTCCATATGCTCATGATTACGAGTGAAACAGCCACCGGCATCATCGTCTGGCTGTTGTTGCGTCAAATCGGTATTGCGACACCGACGGCGCAACTCGCAGGCATCTTGAGCGTCATATGGCCACTGTCATCGGCGGTCATTTGGTGGGCATTCATGCCACAAATTACTGCGCACATGTTGACATTTTTGGTGATGTATTTGGCGTTACGACGCGATACAAAGGCTAGTTACGGCGTGGCCATTGGCATGGTATTTATTGCCGGCATGCACATTGGTGAGTTCATTGTGGCGGTGGTGTGGTACGGGCTGTTGCGTTTGGGAGAAGATGACCTCTTTCGGCGCACGTGGTGGCAACGCACCGTGCCGGTGCTTCTGGTTGTTCTGCTGCTCGGAATAGCCTACGGGCTACTGCTACGCGTCATGGGTGGTGGTACGTCATTGGTGTCGCTCGATGTGTTGACGAAGGCGCCCATCTATGACATGCTGGCACGAATGACCACTGCGGCGACCGTGGCGTGGCAGCCGGTGCCATTGATGATTGCCCCACTCATCGTGCTAATCGCCGTGCGCACCTTTGGACGCGTCGGCTGGAGTTGGTTGGGCGTCGGTCTCATCTTCTGGATTCTTGAGTTGCTCACGGCGGCGCAAGTACGGTATTTGTACACGGTTACGCCGTTGTTGGCCAGCGGACTTGCCGTCATTTTGGGACCCTTGTGGCGCAAAGGGCGAGCTGCGCGAATCTTCGTGCTGTGCATTGTGGGATTTATTGCGTGGGTCAGTCTTGCGTTGTGGATTGATGGGGTCATGGGCTGGCAAAAACCGCGCGTTGACGGATTGACCCATTAAACGCGCTCATCGGGCGGTAGAAGCGCACGTCGCATTGCCGCTGCGAGTGGGCTTTCGACCATCTCTTCATGCGTGTCTTGTGATTCATATGTGACGCGTGTGGGTGGTTCGTTTGGCTCATCATCATCTTCGAATTCATCGCTCCAATCGAGGTGCAGAGATGAAGCTTTATCACCTGCCAGAGCAATGATGTCGTCAATTGCAAAGCGCACGATATGCACTTCTGCACGGGTCGGGTCGAACGCAGTTGGTGCAATAATCGGGATGAGCGGATGGTCACGGATGAAGTCATCGAGGGTGACTGGTGCATATGGTGGTGGATCGGGTTCTGCCATGAGTTGGCTGACTTCAGCTGCCGTGATGATGCCCGTGTCAACCAACAAGATGGTGCTGTGAATATTGCCCATGATTGTGTTGAGTATGGTCTGTGTTTCGTTGAGTTGCCGTAATCCACGATTCAGGCTACGCACTTGACTTGTAGCTTTCATTTCGAACACATGTAGTTGGCGTGCAGTGTATTCGAACACTGCATCAATCTCACGATATTTGCGCACGAGCTGACGCCCATTGCGCTCATCGTACTCTACAAAACGCCGTTCGCTGAGCGGATGGAATTGTGCCAACCACTGGCGCAAGAGTACTTCGACTTCGCCACCAAATATGGAGCGATTACTGGCTGGCCGTATTGCTTTGTGATTTGCCCGACTCATCATGATTTTTGCGACGTACGCGCGGTAGCGTGGATCAGATTGTTCATGAAGACGGACGCGTTGATAGCGCATGTATGTCCTTTGGTGGATGGTGAGTCGAATCTGTGCGTACCGTGAAAATCTGACAGTCATTTAGATTTTTGCATCGTTCCAATCATGTTTGTAACGAACGCATCAGTATTCTATCATATAAACAGCACTGGTATGCTGTGCTACAATTTAATCAAGAAGAGCTGCCACATTGTAAAAAGGAGTTTTTGTTGTTATGGTGCGTAATTCCACTCGTTTCATCACCATGTTCTTCCTGATTGCAATTCTGATAACCGCGTGTAGCACCCCAGAAACAGTTGTGCCCACTGCTGAAGTCGTTCCCACCGAAACACCGGTCATCGCCACGGCAACCCCAATGGCCACGGCTATTCCTGCTTCGCCGACCATTGAGCCTAGCCCTACGACGATCACCTTACCCGAGGACCTCACTGTTATTCCACTTGTGCGTGGCCAAGTCACGTCGCGTCCGTTTGCCATCATGATTGATAATCACCCGGATGCGTACCCACAATCGGGGCTTAATCGTGCCTCAGTGGTCATTGAAGCACTCGCCGAGTACGGTATCACCCGGTATCTAGCCATCTATCCTGGCAACCTGACTGCCGACGACCGTGCCATCGGTCCGGTGCGCAGTGCGCGCGATTACTACGTGCAATGGGCTATGGGTTTTGGTGCATTCTATTTGCATGCGGGTGGTTCACCAACCGGTCTTGCACTCGCCGAAAGTTCTCCTGTCATCGTCAATGTTGATGCACTCCGGGCAGATAGTGAGGCAAACTTTTTCCGTGTCGAGACGGCCACACGCTTTGCGCCACATAATCTGTATACCACGGGGAGTATTTTGCGCGCACTGGGCAGCAGTGATACTGGATTTACGCGCTCTGACGTTGGATACCTTTATGCATTACCAATGGGGATGGAGCAGCGTGGGTCGGCCAGCACTATCACGTATTACTTTGAATACGCTGATCAGCCGGTCGGATGGACGTATGACCCAGTAAGCAACAGCTACTTCCGCACGCGGTTCGGCAAACCTGCCGTTGATGAGGTCTCACAGGCTCAGCTTTCGACGCAGAATGTGGTCATCATCGAGGTCAGTGAGGCGGCCATTGAAGGCGACGATAAGGGGCGTATCGAACAACAAATCATCGGGAGTGGCAAAGGTATCTTCTATCATGATGGTGTTCGTGAAGAAATTACCTGGCAGAAGAGCAGTGCGGAAGCGCAACTCACCTTTTATGCCAAAGACGGCAAAGAAGTGTACTTCACCGCTGGTCAAATCTGGATCTCAGCGATTCCATCCCTCGATCACATCAGTGAGTAGTTGATGGCATACCAGGGGTAATAGTCGTGCGGGAGCCCAAACGGGCTCCCGCACGTGTGTTATGCGTGTGCGGTGTGATAGTGAGTGCGTTACAAGTCGCGGCGCCCTTCGAGTGCCGACGTGAGGGTGTGCACATCGGCCCATTCCAAATCACCGCCCGTGGGTAGCCCACGCGCAAGGCGGGTGACACGTGCGCCGAGCGGGGAAATTTCGCGTTGGAGATAGGCCGCCGTCGCCTCGCCCTCCAAGTTGGGATTGGTGGCGACGATGACTTCGCTAATCTGCTCGGCATGAATGCGCTCAAGCAAATCGTCGAAGTAAATATCCTCACGGCCCATGCCCTCGAGTGGTGCGATGCGCCCATGGAGCACGTGATAGCGTCCACGAAAGATGCCGGTGCGCTCAATGGCGAGTGCGTCGAGTGGCTCTTCGACCACACAGATGGTCGGTCCTTGGCGATTGGGATTGCGGCAGATCACACACAGCTCTTGGTCGCTGATGTAATGACAGCGCGCACAATGGCGCACCTGTTGTTTGGCGGCAATCAAGGCATCAGCTAGTGCAGTAATCCGCGCCTCAGGCGTGCGCAAAATATGAAAGGCCAAGCGCGAAGCGCTTTTGGGGCCAATCCCTGGCAGGCGCCCGAGCTCTTCAATCAGGCGCGTGACAGGTTCAATTAAGAGCGGGGTATCGCTCATAGGCTTACATCAATCCTGGTATCTTCATGCCACCGGTGAGTGCGCCCAAACGTGATTCTGAGAGGTTCTTGGCTTTGGTGGTGGCATCTTGGACGGCGGTGAGTACCAAATCCTGCAGGGTTTCAATATCGTTGGGATCAACAATCTCAGGAGCGATTTTGATGGAGAGAATTTCGCTATGGCCATTCACGGTCACAGTGACATAGCTCCCAGCGCTACCGACAACCTCGGTCTCTTTGAGTTCTTCCTGGATTTTGGCCATTTGGCGTTGCATCTGCATGGCCATCTGTTGCATTTGACGTGGGTTCATGATTCTGCTCCTTGATCGGGGGTCTCTATCCCGACGATATCGGCGTCAAAGACATTCATTGCGGCTTTGACAATAGGATTATTCGATGTATCGCGCATCTGCTCACGCTTTGCGCTGGTACTCTCGCGACGTTGGTTGTCGGCCACACAGCGGATGCGATATTTGCTTGCGGTGTGGCGTTCGATGACTTGCTCAATCAGCATCACATTTGCTTGCTCTTGGGCGCGTTTGAGCAACCATTCGTTGTCTGCCTTGAGAATGACAACATTGCCCTCAATGTCAATCGGATTGATACCGGTTTTGATTAGCGCCTCCAGATTGCGGTTGATGGCACGAATATCACGCACAATTGCTGGCCAGCGTTCAATCAAATCGTTAACATCAGCAAGCGGCGCACGTTCGCCGAGAGGCATCGGTGCTGCAGGCGCCTCGACCCGTGACGGGGTGCGTGCGGGTGGTGGTATTTGTTCGGTCGACGTCTGCGCCGCCGGTGGTGCATTGCGCGCGGGTGGTGGTGTTTGTTCGGTCGACATCTGCGCCGCCGGTGGTGCATTACGCATTGGTGCCGGCTGTGTGGCTGGCGCCTGCATGGATGGGCGTTGTGCAGCCATCGGCCGCGGAGGTGGTGGCGCTTGTTCCATGCTACTCGCCGGTGGTCCAGCAATCGCCTCAACCACTGCGAGTTCGAGGGGCAACTGACCGTACGGACTGGTGCGCAACTCTTGGTCGAGTTCACTCAAGCGACGCAACCAGTAGACGACACTCGCCAGATTGACTCGTTGAGCGTGATCGCGAATGGCGTCAGCCTCGCTTTCGGCAGCCTCGATAGTGGTCCCTTGTGGGTCGGCTTTGACCAACATGACCAGGCGCAAATGCTGTACCACATCACGACTAAACTGCCGAATATCGGCACCTTGGGTGGCGATGCGCGCCACGACCTGTAGTGCACTGGCTACATCACTGCGTATGAGGGCATCGGTCAGTCCAATCACCTCTTGGGCCGAGGTGACGCCCAACAACCCTTGGACTTGGACCATGCTGATATGACCACCGCCATACGACATCAACTGGTCGAAAATGCTGAGCGCATCGCGCATACTCCCCGTGGCTGCGCGGGCAATCGCCTCGGCGACGCCTGGCTCAATGGTGAAGCCCTCGTGCTGGGCGATTTGATGCAAGTGGTATACCGTGTCGCCGACGTTGTGCCGGTTGAATGTATAGCGCTGACAGCGCGACAAAATCGTGGCTGGGACTTTGTGGATCTCCGTCGTCGCCAAAATAAACATGGCGTGGTTGGGTGGCTCTTCGAGCGTTTTGAGCAGCGCATTAAATGCCGCTGTCGACAGCATATGCACTTCGTCGATGATATAGACCTTAAAGCGCCCGATGGCCGGTCTGAATTGCACGCGCTCGATGATTTCGCGCGCATCATCAACGCTGGTGTGGGAGGCGGCATCCATTTCGATGACATCGACGGCACTGCCATCAGCAATCGCCGTACACATGGCACACTCGCCACATGGGCGCTCTTGGGGCGCTGCCAAGCAGTTCACTGCTTTGGCCAACAAGCGCGCCACGGTGGTTTTGCCGACACCGCGCGGCCCAGTAAACAGATAGGCATGCCCGATGCGCCCGTCAACGATGGCGTTGCGGAGCGTACGCACAATATGCTCTTGACCGACAAGTTCTGTAAATGTTTGTGATCGGTAGCGGCGGTATAGCGCTTGCGTGGCCATGTTTAATCCTCCAATAGTTGTATTATACGTTGAAGTACGGGTGTCGCGCTAGATATCCTGTGTGAATATGCAGCAATGGAACAAACATTCATATCGTCACGTCTACATAACGAACGGTGCTGTTAGCTATGGTACGATGAGTTGCACAAGACGCACCGAAGGAGAAACCATATGCGACGCATACCCTTGATTGCCCTGCTCATGATGTTCCTTTTGGCGGCATGTGGTGGCGCAAGTGCCACCGACTCGTACGACGCCGGCATGGCCGCACCTATGGAGGCCCCAGCTGCCGAGCCTGCCGTGGGGTATACCGAGGAGATGAGCTACGACAAAAGCGTCATGCCCGACGTCGCCAACAGTGGTGGTACATCGGCGTCTGGCGTGGCTTCACCATTGGCTCCCGGCGAGCGCCTGATTGTGCGCGACGCCAGCTTGACCATCGAGGTCGATGATGTCCAAAAAGCCGACCAAGAAATTCGGGCATTGGTTGACGCAACTGGTGGCTACGTGCTGAGTTCGTCAGCTTCGGGCAGCGACAAAGACATCGTCATCTATGCATCGCTCAAAATCCCCAGCGAAAAGCTCGATTCGGTGATTACCGCCGTCGAGCGCCTGGCTCACAAGGTCGTCTACCGTAGTATGTCGGGGAGTGACGTTACCGAAGAATACGTTGATCTTGAAGCACGTTTGACCTCACTTGAGGCAGCTCGTGACCGCCTGCTGGCCCTGCTCGAAAAAGCCGCCACTGTTGAAGAGGCCGTCCAAGTCAATGCGGCATTGACCGACGTGCAAACCCAAATCGAGCAAATCACCGGCCGTATGCGCTATCTGCGCCAAGGCGCTGCCATGTCGTCACTCAACCTCGAATTGCGCCCCATCCCCGTGACTGAGGTCATCGATCCGGATAGTTGGCAACCCCTCGAGGATGCCCGCATTGCGCTGCGTGACCTGATTCAGTTCGGCCAAGATATCATCTCATTCGTCATCGGTCTAGCCGTCTGGACGCCCGTCTGGTTGCCACTCTTGTTGCTCGGTCGCTACCTGTGGCGCCGGCGTGCCGCCCGCAAGACTGCACCAGTGACGCCACCGACCAACTCCGATCCGCCGGCCAGCGCTTAATTGATTGCGTGTGATGCCCGTTGGTACCGCGATTGGCATGATGTCAGTCGCGGTATCTCTTTTATGTGAAAAAACTGGCCTCGCGTATGGTGTGGGGAATCCAAGATGCATCCTGTGGCACGCAGAGACGCCGAGGCGCAGAGAGCTATTTGCCATCTCGTCTGCATGGCCTACCTGCCCGGGCGCCCTTTCGGACGCCCTTACGATGTATGTGGCCGACATGCCGTGAATACCTGAGAAACCGTCATTGTATGGCCTGCGCATAGATGATTGATGAGGATCAGGGGAATAATCGGCAGGCCGTGCAATCTCGCTAGGTATGAACATGCCGCGGGAGACAGCCCGCCGGGGTGATGGACGCCCTTTCGGAGGCCCGTACTGCTCCATGATGGTATGATGAACCCATGAATGCCCCTGGTGATGGTAAGGGTCTGCGATGCGCATCCTTGTGTTATTGAGTTACTACGCCCCTCATTGGACTGGGCTCACCCAATATGCCGTGCGCCTCGCCGAGGCCTGGAGCGCTGCCGGTCATCAGGTGACGGTGCTGTGTGCCCAACACGATGCATCGCTGCCACTGCACGAGCGGCGTGGCGGTGTCGAGGTTATCCGTCTGCCTGTGAGTGCACGACTCAGTCGAGCGTCGTTGACACCAGGCATCTGGTCGGCGGCGGCGCAACACATCCCGGCACACGACGTCGTCGTCATCCACTCCCCCTACCCCGAGATAGCTGGCATGACGGCACTGACGCGCTGGTACAACCGGCCGAGCGTCGTCATCCATCACGGTGACGTGGTGATGCCGGCCGGTTGGCGCAACCGGGTGTATCAGCTGGCCATGGACGTGACGCACTACTTCGGATTACGCTGGGCAAGCCAAATTATCACCCACAGCGCCGATTATGCGCAACACTCGGCCTGGCTAGCGCCACTCGCTACCCGGGTCAGCGCCATCACGCCGCCTGTCACTTTGCCACCGCCAGATGGTGATGCGGTGGCGGCGTTGCGCGCCCGCCTCGGTGGCACTGATGCGTTGGTTGTTGGCCTCGCCGGGCGCTTCGTTGCCGAAAAGGGCTTTGATACGCTCATCGCCCAACTCCCCGCCCTGCGCACGGCCGTGCCGCATCTGCGCATCGCCTACGCCGGGGCAATGACGGTCGACTACGAGCAGTTTTACCAGACGCAACACGCACAGCTGGCGCATCACCCCGACACCTTCGTGGCGCTGGGGCTCCTGCGCGACCCGCAAGATCTGGCGGACTTTTATGCGGCCTGCGATGCGGTGCTCTTGCCGTCGCGCAGCGATTGTTATCCGAGCGTCCTGCCAGAGGCGCTCATCTGCGGCACCACCATCATCGTTAACAATATCCCCGGCGCGCGTGCCGTCGTACACGCCACGGGCGCCGGCGTGGTGATTGACACCTGTGATACTGCCGCACTGATTGACACCCTCACGCATCTGCCGCCGGCGCCTGATGCGATCGCGATGGCACATCACTTTGCGCCGTCACGCCGCGCCCACGAGTACCTCGCCGTCATGCACGAACTGGTCAATCCGCATGCGCCATGGTTGCATCGCGTCGATGAGGCATTGCTCGATCAGCTGCTGGCCAACGAGGTTGACATGGCCTATCGGCGCCGCGCCCGCACCCTGCTGGCCTATCTTGAGTTGACTGACGGGCTTTGCGTGCTCGACTGTGGCTGCGGTATGGGCGTTTATCTGCACCTGATGGCGCAGTTGCGCCGACTGCAGCTCGTCGGTGTCGACGGCGACTTGCGTCGTTTGCGTCAGGCACAGCCACACGCTACGGCAGCCGTCGAGATTGCCCAGTTGCCGTTTGCGCCGGCGACGTTCGATCGTATCCTCATCTCCGAGGTGCTCGAGCATCTTGACGATGACCTCGGCACCTTGCACGAGCTTTACACCCTGCTCCGCCCGGGCGGGATTGTGGCCGTAAGTGTGCCGTGTGCTAATTATCCCTTCTGGTGGGATCCAATCAACGCCACGCGCGAGTGGATCGGCATGGCACCCATCACCGATGCCGGGCCGATTACCGGCATCTGGAGCAACCATGTGCGCCTGTATACGCCGGATCAATTGCGGCGCGTGGCCGAGCAGGCCGGATTTGTGGTCGAACAACTCGAGCCCCAAACGCGTGCTACTGTGCCGTTTGCGCATTTCATCGTATACAGCATCGGCAAGCCGCTCCTCGATTATGGCCTCTTGCCCGCCTCATGGGTGCGCTACGCCGACCGGCGTGCCGGTGCCACCAACGACGGGCGCTGGTGGCATCCGTTCAACCTGGTGCGCCGGGTGATGCGTTGGGTCGATATGGCCAACGATTCTGGCATCGATCCCCGAGGACCGGCGGTGACGATTGTGGCCAAGTTGCGCCGCGGGTGATGGGGATGGGTGTGAATTGATTGGGGTGCACAGCAGTGTGCCCCTCTGGATATCGAAATCTCGAGGTGCATTGATGATGGGCTATCGGACGGCCATACGACGGGAGTGTTCACGGGCGCCCTATCGGACGACCATACGATGGTGGTGATGATGTGGGCAGGGAATCGAATGGTGAATCCCTCCAGATATTCAGCGTCACAGACAGATTATGACCGCAAAATCAACGTCTCAAGCAGCGTAATCAACACCGCGACCAATGCCGCAAAGAATGTCACGACGGCGCGTTCTTTCTGCCACAGAATGGCCACCCAGGCAAGTATGCCGGCAATCCAGCCCACGGCGAAAACCAGCTGAAACGGCCAGAGTACCAATGACCACACCGTAAAATTCGGATCGAGCTGAATGTAATCTGGCATCACCGTACGAATAATGCGCAACAGGATGAATAGGAGCAGCACCCATTGTGACCAGCGACCAATGGTGGTTTTTGGGAGAAAGGTAATTCGCATGTTGGACGCTCCTGCTTTATTGCCGATAGGCAATCATACACGAGTTATCTGCGAATGTATATACGCCATATGGTTTGAAGCGGCACTCTACCAAACATCTGCATCAATCACGGTGGCCCTGTCGTACGGGCGTCCGAAAGGGCGCCCGCATATGCCACCATGGCCCGATGATGAACGGAAAA
>CAYZZI010000005.1:0-1609 GCA_964482795.1 uncultured Klebsiella sp. | reverse complement strand
CCAACCTGATACGCAGACTGTAATAAACATGTTATCTGATATTTTGCCAAAAAACGTCTTGAACGATGTAGACTAGTAAGTGAAACTTGTGTGTGGGATGGCTATGACCGAATTGAACGTCGAACAACATAAAGACATCTACTTTCGGCGAGCGTTGACGCTCTTTCGTGAGCTGTACGAGCCGTTTGTATTGCATCGTCTGCAGCACTACTTCGGTGCCGATTTGTTGACGCACCTGAATGCACTCGACCGCGGCCAAAACCCCTTCAAGCTCGACCGGAGCGGCTCACGCATTCAGTTCGACATCAATGCCATCACCTTCATGCTGACCAGCGACGGCGGTCTGCGCGCCAACGGCGAGGCCATCCCGCCGCGCATCTTTGCGCACCCCCAAGACACCGTGCGCTATCAAGTGGCCATCGGCGTCGTCTTCGTCATTTATGACCCTGAGCGCATCCACGAGATACGCCGCGTGCGCAACAGTTGGGCCAATCACAAACCACTTGACACCAAACTGATGATGCGCGCCATTGAGTCGATGATCGAGGCCAGCCGGCTGTTGCCGGTCCCGTTCCTTAATACGGTGGCACTCCATGAGCTCGATGTCTGCGTGGCGCAACTCCAACTGGCCACCGCCCAATCGGAGCTCAATCACGCCATCGCTGCCGAAGAGGGCACCAAATACGAACAATCACGTGCCGAATTGGCCGTCCAATCGGCCATGCTCAATGACATGCAACTGCAAATCAAACACATGCAAGAGCACGATTTGGCCGAGATGAACGCCCAGATTGCGGTGATTCGCCACGACCAACACGCGCTGTTCAACGGCACGCTTAACTCCATGATTCGCATCAAACACCAAATCGAGACGCGCCTCGACGAGTTGCGCACCCAGGTCAACGATTTGGGCAAAACCACCGATTTGCAACAGAGTAGCCTCGACATGGTCGGCCTCAATCAGCGCCACATTCAGGCGCAGCAAGAGGTGATAACCGACCTGCAAGCGCAGATTATGAGTTTGCACGTAAGCGTGACCGAATTAATCGCCCAAACCAAAAAGCCCGATACTGGCCGCACCGATGTGATTGATACGGCGACGACCATCGCCAATGTGTTGCCCGTTGCAGCACCATCGTCGCACACCACCGCCGTGCAAGTGCCCGTGTCACCGCCGGCTAAACCGTTGTCACCCGCTCCAGTCTCATCACCTGTGCGCGCCGTGCCGACCTGGGTGGTCGCACTCCTTGTCGTCGTGATCGTGATTTTGACTGGCGCCGTGCTCTGGCTCTGGCAAGGTGGCGGCTTGGCTTTAATTACCTCGTAACTACGCCGATGCCCCGCTATAGCGCGTAATCGCTTTGCGCCAGACCAGGCGCGTAATCAGCATGAACGCCGCCGCCACGCCCAGTTGTGTCATCAGCGCTGTGGCATCGCCCCGATTGGTGATGATTTGGGCCGGTACGGTCACGGCAAACGCCATTGGCACCAGATAGACCAGAATAATCTGCAACCAGCGTGGATAGATGTCGGTGGGCAAGCGCCCGGCCGCCATGATGCCCATCAGCACCTCAAAAATCGACTCGATGCGAATCACCCAGAACGCCAG
>CAYZZI010000004.1:70148-97054 GCA_964482795.1 uncultured Klebsiella sp. | reverse complement strand
GCGCAGCGTTCGGGACGCTGAGGTCGGAGGTTCGAATCCTCTCGCCCCGACCAACACGAAATGTACCGGCTCCTATGTGGAGTCGGTTTTTTGTTTAGTAGGTATCATCAATGCAACCCAAAGGCATATCGCCAATTTGGCTTCTTGCTGCTCTCTTCGGACACACAGCATGGGGAATGTACCCGGTGCTCGCGCGGTATTTACAACTCGAAGCAGGCTTACCGGGACTGACGCTGCTGACGGTGGCCAACGGGTTCGCTATGATTGTGATGATTGCAGTTGTGGCAATTCGTGGCGAGTTCCGCCAATTACTCATTCGCGCCGGCTGGATGGTAGCGCTCTTTGCCGCACTGCGTGCCATCACCAATGTCTTAGCGGCGCGCTATGCACCTGCCGCACAAGTGACACTTATTGGATTGCTGACACCTCCGCTGGTGGCCATCATGGGCAAGTTGTGGTTTGACGATCCGCCGCCACCACGCACCGCACTGGTACTTGGCATCTCAATGCTCGGCGCAGTAATTATGTTAAGCGCAGAAATGCAAGAGCCGAGCTTTTGGCAGGGGAGTAGTGACAGCAGTTGGGTCGGAATTGCCTTGGCAGTCACAAGTAGTGTCATGTTGGCACTGTACATGTTATCGGTACGACGTACGAGCAAACACAATATCTCTAGTGAAGCGACGTTTTTGTTGCAACTGATTGCAGTTGTGGTCGCCTCGATCCCTCTCAGCTTTGGCATCAATGAGAACTGGAGCACATGGCAACAGTTGACGACCACCCATTGGGTCGCATTTGTCATTTTTGCGCTTGGAATTGTCATCGGCGCCAACTTACTCCAGGTTTACACCTTGCGCAAGCTCGGGGCTCCACTGGTTACCTCGGTCCAGGCATGGCGTCTTCCGGTCGCAGCGCTGGCGAGTGGTATCGTGATGGGGGAATGGTTGTCGATGCCAGCTGAATACATCGGCGCATTAATTACTGCGGGCAGCGTGACATGGTATTTGGTATCACAACGGCAGCGAAGCGCCAACAAAAGTCGAGTATGATAGAGCGGTCAAGCTAGCTTGACCCATGTATGCGTGGGTGCTATTATTTGCATGTGACTCCGTAGCTCAATTGGATAGAGCGCAACCCTCCGGAGGTTGAGGTTGCTGGTTCGAACCCAGTCGGAGTCGCCATTTGTAGCCAACACACCGCAGCTGGTGTGTTGGCTTTTTTATGGAGTTGTCTATGCCACCAATGATACAGGCAGATTCACTCGCAAAACGCTTTGGCGAGGTCGTTGCCGTTCGCAATATTAGCCTAACAGTAAACACAGGGCATGTATATGCCCTGTTGGGGCCAAATGGTGCAGGCAAAAGCACAACTATCAACATGCTGACCACGCTCCTTAAACCAGATAACGGCACCATTACCATTCATGGCCACGACGCAGTGCGCGAAGCCGACAAGGTACGGAGCGTGATTGGTGTAACCTTTCAGGATCTGGTACTCGACCGCGATTTGACTGGGCGCGAGGCACTCGATTTTGCTGGGCGACTCTACAATCTCGATAGCACCAAGCGGCGCACTCGCATCAACGATTTGGTTGAAATGGTCGGCCTAACCGACGCCATCGACCGCATGACGGGCACCTACTCAGGTGGCATGCGCCGCCGCCTTGAATTAGCACGCTGTTTGATGATGGAGCCCAAAGTATTGTTTTTGGATGAGCCGACCCAAGGGCTCGACCCGCAACATCGCGTGCTAATTTGGGACTACATCCGCATGCTCAAAGCCCAACAGGGGATGACGGTCCTCCTGACCACGCACGGCATGGATGAGGCCGAGGCACTCGCCGATGTCGTCGGCATTATCGATCACGGCAAGATGATCCACGAGGGTGCACCAAGTGTGTTGATTGGGCAACTTGGCAGCGACTTGATTCGGCTATCTGGCACATTCGGCAACCTCGAGCAACCGACCTGGACTAGCGACGGCTGGGTGACTAGTTGGCAGGCGACCACCAATGAAATCCGGATTGGCGTCGATAATGGTGCGCGCCGTATCACGCAAGTGATTGAATATGTCAATCAACCCGGCAATCAGATTGACGAAGTGAGTATCACCCGACCGAGTCTGGGTGACGTCTTTTTGAGGGCAACTGGGCGTGCATTGCGCGATGAGCGATAGGAGAATCTGATGTATAGAGCAACACATACAATTTGGCTACGCCACATGCGCAAATTCTTTCGCAATCGTGAGGAGCTCGGCGGCCTGCTGATTCAACCCATCTTGTGGGTGGCATTATTTGGTATCGGCATGGGGCGCATGCTCCCAGGTGAGGGCGATTATGTCAGCTTCATGTTGCCTGGCATATTGGCACTAACTGCACTAGGTAGTGCAACCGGTGGTGGCATGATGTTTTTGGATGAGCGCTTGCGCGGCATTTTGCGCGAATACCAAGTTGCTCCGATTCCACGCTTGAGCATCTTACTCGGACATATACTTGCAACCGTGAGCAAATCGTTTTTTCAGATCTTTATTGTAATTATCGTGGCATTTGTGGCTGGTGCGCGCCTGGTTGGTGACTTTGGGAGCATGTTGTTAAGTCTCACAGCGCTGATGTTGTTTGCCTTGGGGTTTGCCAGTATCGCCCTGGCCGTCGCAATGAAATCAAAGAGCATCATGGGGTACCATGGCATGATTTTTCTGTTTAATTTGCCCATGCTGTTCGCCTCAAATGCACTTTATCCGATCGAAAACGTGCCAACGTGGATGCGTTGGCTGGCCATGTTTAACCCGGCCACATGGTATATCGAGGTGGCACGCCCGGCGTTCGTTAGTCATACACCGATGATGTCGACGGCCATTGCGCTGATTCTGCTCGGTGCATTCGTGGTGTGGAGCATCCAATTGGCGCTCAAACGGTTTCGGGAATTGACCAATTAAGCTTCTGTTCAACTGTATGAGGCTGTTCACAATATGATGCAGCCGCTTTGTGACAAAAAACGACGCACCAAAACCAGTCTTGTACATTCACTCCGACGACACATCTCACACTACCACACAGTCGTTGCCGAGCCCGCAGTAGTATGCGTGGTGCCCGTTAGACGTGTCTGATGGATCACTCGCACGGCTGGCTTTTTCGCAAAAAGGCCACATCAACAATCAAAAAAGAGTACAATGTGAGTAGTAGCACAATTGTTCACCTGTGGTAGATAGGCGTGACATGGCACGAGACAGCATCGTGATTCGCGGCGCGCGCGAGCACAATCTCAAGGGCATTGACCTGACAATTCCGCGCGACAAATTGGTCGTCCTAACCGGTGTATCTGGATCAGGCAAATCGTCATTGGCGTTCGACACGTTGTACGCTGAAGGTCAACGTCGTTATGTAGAGTCATTGTCTGCCTATGCGCGACAGTTCTTGGGGCAACTCGAGAAGCCCAAGGTTGATTTCATTGGCGGACTATCACCTGCTATTGCCATTGAGCAGAAGAGTGCCAGCAAAAATCCACGATCGACGGTCGGCACCGTGACTGAGATTTATGACTACATGCGCTTGTTGTATGGGCGCGTCGGCACGCAACACTGTCATGTATGTGGCCAGCCGGTAGCATCACAAAGTGCCGAACAGATGACCGATCGCGTCCTTGACTTACCGACAGGCACGCGATTTATGGTATTGGCACCACTGGTTTCACGGCGCAAAGGTGAATACAAAGAGGTTTTCAGCGATGCCCGCGCTGAAGGCTTTACGCGCGTACGGGTCAACGGCGAAATAATGGATCTGAGTAGCGAAATCAAGCTCAACAAAAAGATAAAGCACTCGATTGAAGTGGTGGTTGACCGATTAGCGGTGCCAGCCCAAGACCAAGAAGATGATAGTAGTGCGAGTGGGGTGGGCAAAGCCGGTGCTGGCACACAGAGCGCTTGGAATGCGTATGTGACACGGTTGACCGATGCGATTGAGCTCGCAGTACGCACCGGCGAGGGTGTGTGTATTATCTCGATTGTAGACCGCCCCAAGAGCGACGAGGATCAGGGCGATCATGTCAACGAGTGGATTATGAGCGAAGAGAACACGTGTACAACGTGTGGGATTTCGTTTGGCGAGCTGACGCCACAACAATTCTCGTTTAATTCACCACAAGGTGCATGTCCGGACTGTACTGGTCTAGGAACGCGTCTCGAAGTAGATCCTGCGCTGCTTGTCCCCAATGATGCGTTGTCGCTGCATGATGGTGCCGTTACGTACTGGGGTGAATTGCGTAAGAAAAAAGATGGTTGGGGATATCGCTCACTTGTGGTTATTGCCAGTCATTTCTCGATTGATTTAGACACACCATGGCGTGAATTATCTGACGACGCTCGAAATGTTATCTTGCATGGGAGTGGCAAAGAACGCATCAAATTTGCTTGGGCCAACGAAGAGAGTGGCTCACGAGGCGAATTCATGCGCACATGGGAGGGTCTCGTCAGCGAGATTAACCGGCGTTATCACCAGACCGGCAGTGACATGACGCGCGAGTTTTATGCGTCGTTCATGAGCGAACAGCCGTGCCCAAATTGTCATGGGGCGCGTTTGCGCGCCGAGAGTCGGGCGGTGCGCGTCGGCGGCTGGTCGATTAGTGACGTCTGTGCCATGAATATCAGCGACGCACACCTGTGGGCAAACGCTTTGGCTGGTGACACACAAGAGATGGTGCGCAAGCGGAGTGTAACCCCACTCACCGGCAATGCGCTCACGATCGCGGACGACATCCTCAAAGAGATCCGCGACCGGCTTGGATTTTTGTTGAATGTTGGCTTGCACTACTTGACGCTCGAGCGGGCTGCACCAAGTTTGTCGGGCGGCGAGGCACAACGCATTCGATTGGCCTCACAAATCGGCTCGGGCTTGGTTGGTGTCATGTACATTCTTGACGAGCCGAGCATCGGTTTGCACCAGCGCGACAACCGCAAGTTACTCAACACGCTGATCAAGTTGCGCGATTTGGGCAATAGCGTGATTGTGGTCGAGCACGATCTCGAGACGATGCAAGCGGCTGACTTTTTGATTGACTTCGGCCCGGGTGCTGGCGTCAAAGGTGGTACGGTTGTGGCAGCGGCACACCCGAGTGAAGTGGCAAAAAACGAGTCATCAGTGACTGGCGCGTACCTGTCGGGCAAACTGACGATAGAGACACCCAAAACACGGCGTAGCGGGAACGGTCAGTGGATCGAAATGACCGGCGCAACGATGAACAACTTGCGCGGAGTGGACATCAAGTTCCCACTCGGCGCATTTGTGGCCGTGACCGGCGTATCAGGCTCGGGGAAATCATCGGTGATTAACGGCACGCTCTACCCGACGCTCGCGAATCGATTGAGCCGCGCACAATTAAGCCCAGGTCCGATCACATCAATTACTGGACTCGAGCATCTTGACAAGGTGATTGACATCGACCAACAGCCGATTGGACGCACACCGCGCTCAAATCCGGCCACATACGTCAAGTTGTTCGACTTGATACGCGAGCTATTTGCGCAGACGCCCGAGGCCAAAGTGCGCGGCTACGAGGTGGGGCGATTCTCTTTCAACACCAAGGGCGGGCGCTGTGAGGCCTGTGAGGGTGCGGGTGTGCAGATGATTGACATGCAGTTCTTGGCCGATGTGGCCGTGCGCTGTGATGTGTGTAAGGGCAAGCGCTACAACCGCGAGACATTAGCCGTCAAATACCGTGGCAAGACCATTGCCGATGTGCTCGAGATGGACGTACAAACGGCAATGGAGTTCTTTGCGCATATCCCGCGCGTAACGCGCATTTTGACGACACTCCACGACGTGGGGCTCGACTATATCGCCTTGGGGCAACAAGCCACAACGTTGTCGGGCGGCGAGGCACAACGCATCAAGCTGTCACGCGAGTTGGCGCGCATGGACACCGGGCGCACGATATATATTCTTGATGAGCCCACAACCGGGCTACACTTTGCTGATGTGCAACGCTTGTTGACGGTGCTCCATCGCTTGGTTGATGCGGGCAACACCGTGCTCGTGATTGAGCACAATTTGGATGTGATTAAAACCGCCGACTGGATTATCGACATGGGACCAGAGGGCGGCAGCGGCGGCGGGAGCGTGGTGGGCATAGGCACACCCGAAGAAATCGCCGAGATAGATGGATCACACACTGGCTTCTTCCTCAAAGAAATCTTTGCCGGCAAACAGTGGTAACGACAAACACCCCTCGCTATGAGAGCCAGCGAGGGGTGTTTGTTTGTGTGCTAGGTTAGGGTACAATAGCGACATCAGGGTATACCACGGATTAAGGAAACGCACGTGTCAGACCGGTTCAAGATTGGCTTGGCGTTGTTGGCGACCTACACGATTTGGGGATCGACGTATTTGGGGATGAAATTTGCCCGCGAGAGCTTCCCACCACTCACCATGGCAAGTATGCGTTTTGCGATTGCGGGATTGGGCATGATGCTGTTCATGCGCTGGCGTGGTGGTGAATGGCCGTCTTGGCGGCAATTGCTCGGCGGACTTGGTATCGGTGTCATTTTGCTCGGATTGGGCAACGGCGGTGTGGTGCTTGGGCTGGGCTACATCTCTACCAGTCTGACTGCATTGATTCTGGCGAGTTCACCAATTTGGGCGGCGATTTTTGCTGGGTTCTGGGGTTCTTGGCCAACGCGGCGCGAAGTCGTTGGCTTAATTGTAGGGTTTGCCGGCGCAGGCGTGTTATCGTTTGACGGCAACGTACAAGCGGCTCCGTTTGGCTTTTTGATGTTAATCATGGCTGCCATGGGCTGGGCCTTTGGTACCGTGCTGATACCACGTGTCCATCAAGCCGAAAGCTTTATGGGCAGTGGTGTACAAATGCTCGGTGCAAGTATCTCATTGGCAATTGCCGCTGCCTTCTCGGGAGAGCAATTCACACAGATGCCAAGTACCACGTCGTTGATTGCATTTGCCTATTTGGTGATATTTGGATCGTTCATCGGATTTACCGCATACGCCTATTTAATCCCGCGAGTTCGCCCATCACTAGCGATTAGCTCGGCATATGTCAATCCGATGGTGGCGATTTTGTTGGGCTTTATGATTGCAGGCGAAACGATAAGTTCGACGATGTTGATCGCCATCCCATTGATTATCGGTGGCGTGTTGTTGATGTCAATGGCCAAAGCCAAGGCCAAAGAAACAGAAATATCGGCGTAATTGCCCCTCGGTAGAAACGCATGGCCATGCGTCTCTACCGAGGGTAATTTTATTTCCCGCGCTTCACAATCCCATCGGCCACCCGATATGAATTAGCCATGATGGTTAATACCGGATTAAATCCGCCGTTGGTAACATGGAGCGAACCATCAGCCACGTACAGGTTGTTGATGCCATGAATCTGGCCATGGCGATTGGTGACTGAGGTAGCAGGATTATCGCCCATGCGACAGGTACCAGCTTGATGCTGACCGGCACTGAGCCATGGTGTCGGCGGTTTGCCCCAAATGCGCTCGACGCCAGCAGCCTGCAACCACTCTTTGGCACGTTCAAACATGAACGTCGCAGTGCGAATCGACTCAGGGTGCACTTGACCGGACAAACGCGCCACCGGGAGCCCGTAGCGATCGCGCACGGATGCGTCGAGGGTGACCCGTGACTCAGGGTTGGGGATATCCTGGATTGGACCAGTGATGTCGATAAATCGTGGATAGGCGTGGCGCATGAACTCTTTGGCGGCCTGACCCCAACGGGGCACCTCGGGCGGCATGAACCGCTTCCAGAAAATGATTGGCAATGTGATGAATTCGTCGGCCAACATGCCACCACCGATGATGTCAGGATTACCGTGATTGAACTGTGTGGTACAGATGCTGGCACCAGGGCCTTGGCCATCATAAATAGGCTCAGGCGCAAGACCGATGGCCCGTGGGTAGACGTGCCCTTGCAGGTGACGCCCCAAATGCCCTGAATGATTGCCGAGGCCGTTGGGGTGGTCACTCGTGGCCGAGTTGAAGAGCAAGCGTGGTGTCTCAACGGCATTACTCGAGATGATGACCGTGGCTGCGGTTGCGGTATGACGCTGGCCATCGACCGTCTCGTAGGTCACACCAGCAGCAGTACGGGCATCATGCATGTTGACGCGCAACACCATGGCCTCGGTAATCAGCGTGCAGTTACCGGTAGCGATTGCACGGGGAATCATCGTATTGTGGGTGCCGTTTTTGGCGTCAACATGACAGGCAAAGCCGACACACAGGGTACATCCAGTACAGGCAGGGCGCTGGTTGTAGGGGATCGAATTTAGCAACAACGGTGGGGTGAACGAGTGCCAGCCCAAAGTATTGGCTGCATGTTGCAGGTACCTACCTCGGGCCGTTTTGGGCACAGGAGGCATGGCGTACGGTTTGGCACGCGGCCAGACAGTGGCGGCTGGGATACTGTCACCGGCAACGCCAACCTCGTACTCGACCTTTTCGTAGTACGGCGCTAACTCATCGTAGGTAATAGGCCAGTCTGCAAGTGAACTGCCCTGGGGCACACCGTACCGCGTGGCCATGCGAAAGTCATCGGGCAAGAAGCGCCAGGCCTGACCACCATAAACTGGCGTACCACCGCCGACTGCCATGGCATTGTTGTTGTAGCCGCCCTCATGTGGCTGCACAATCTGCTCGGTACCGTCTGGAGCCACAAAGACACGTGGGTTGCCAGCACCAGGGCCGGTGTTTTGGCCGTATTGGGACAAGCGATGATTGCGCAGATGATCAGTAGTCTCTTGGGCAAACGTATGGTGTTTGCCGCGCTCAAGCAATAACACCTTGGCGCCGGACTCGGCGAGAACGGCGGCAGTCACACCACCACCCGCACCGGCGCCCACAATAATCACATCGTAGTTCATCGGCGTTCCTCGAATCCTATACTGACCCACGATACGCCATTTGCATTGCCGCCTTGTCGCGGATCCGCATAGAAGCCCTCGGCGCAATGCTCGGCCATTAACGCCACAAATGTACTCGGCGAAGTGAGCCAGACAGCTTGCGTTTCGTTGCGTTCGAGGGCATGGAGTAACGTAGCGGCCTGTGCTGATGTCAATGAGGCAAAACCTGTGCCATGACGAAGTTCGGCCTCACGCTGTAACGCCGTGAGGGCTGATTGGTACTGGGTCACAAAACCGACGCCATCATGTTGCAAAAAGTGAATCAAATAACGATCAACCCCGGCCATCAGGCCACCTGGGGCCTCATCGGCGGGGATCATGCAGTCGACGACGGCACGCAGCGTCGCGTACTGGGTGGCATCGAACATAGACACCTCTCTTATGGTTCATCCGTGGGGATATCTTACCATATTGGGTTGGCATGCACCGTAGAGCCACAGCAGTGCTGTGGCTCTCTCTGCATACGGCGGTTATGTAGCGCACATGCCCTTTGGACAAAATGCAATGACGTAGGTGTAGCCATTCGCTGCCGTGCAATCCCCTTGGGCGCTTTACCAACCACACAGAGATTGCACGCCGGCTTCACTCATTCGACTCCCACGACATGCAATGACGGGAGTATGATCCATCACAAGCGCCGTATGCGATGCGCTATAACAACGATTTGAGTTCTTCGGCAGATTTGCGAGTCATCCCTGGAATAGCTGCGAGCTCGTCAATAGACGCATTACGAATTGCATCGAGTGACCCGAATGCTTTGAGCAAGGCTTGACGGCGTTTGGGTCCGATGCCGGCAATCTCTTCAAGTGTCGAGCTTTTCATCGATTTGGAACGCAAAGTACGGTGATAATTCTTGGCAAAGCGGTCAGTCTCTTCGTCGATTGTTTGCACTAACCCGAGGGCCGGACTATTACGCTCGAGCACAATCAAATCCTTGGCGCCAGGGAGGAGCAGGTCAAAGCGATCGCGATTTGGTCCTTTGACAACACCAACAATCGGAATATGCTGAAAGCCGAGTGCCGTCAGTGCATTCGTGGCAGCCCCAAGTTGGCCGACACCACCGTCGATCAGAATCAGGTCGGGCAAGAGCGACCAGGCCTCTTGGTCTTTTTGCTGCGTGGCTTCGTCTTTGGCAGTATCAACGAGTTCGCTTATAGGGAGAATCACCTCTTCACCCAAGGCTGCTGCTGCCCGCTTAAATCGACGCTCAATCATCTCGCGCATAGCTCCGACGTCATTGGGAGTATCAATGGATTTGATGCGAAACTTGCGGTAATGTGCCTTTTTGGCCTCGCCATCCTCAAACACCGTCATCGCGCCGACGGTATTCGTGCCTTGGGTATTAGAGACGTCGAAACACTCGATGCGTCGTGGTGCCTCGGCGAGCTGAAGGATGGAGGTCAATTCGCGCAGTCCGAGGAGCGAGCGCTTTTCGCTGTCCATCCAACTGGCACGCAATTCAGCAAGTTTGCGTTGGGCATTCGAGGTTGCCATCTCGACCAGCTCGCGTTTTTCGCCTTTGCGCGGTACGCTGATTTCAACCTTTTGGCCACGCTTTTGCGAGAGCCACCGCTCGATAATCATCGGCTCCTCGACATGCTCGGCGAGCAGAATGTTCGGAGGAACCTCGGCAGCATGGTCATAGAATTGGGTCAAGAATGACGAAAGTAACTGACCGTCGTCTTCGTCCTCGGTGTTTTGCAGTGCAAAAGGCTCGGCGCCGATGAGTTTACCGTTGCGAATGTAGAAAATCTGCACGACGGCCGAGCCATCCTCGCGGGCAAACGCGACGACGTCTTGGTCCGTGTTGACGGTGCGCATCACTTGTTGACGCTGGCCGATTTGTTCGATTTCTTTGATTTGGTCGCGTACAAAAGCCGCTCGCTCAAAGTTCATGTCATCGGCGGCAGTACGCATACGTTTGCGCAATGTCTTGAGCACATCCTCTGTTTTGCCCTCAAGAAAGCGGCAGACCGAATCAATTGTCTGCTTGTACTCACGTTGATCGACGAGTGCTGGCACACACGGCCCCAAACAGCGCCGCATATCATAGTACAAACACGGCTTGGCCATACGCTGATGGCGTTTGAAACGGTCGTCACCACAGTCGAATGGCGGTCTAAAGGCAAACAGACGGTTGAGTTCACCGAGCATGCGCCGGACTGATCCCGCTTGGGCGTACGGTCCAAAGTAGCGCGCACCATCCTCGAGGACTGTGCGTGTGGTCAAAATACGCGGCCACGCCTCTTGGACGGTGACTTTTATATAGGGATAACTTCGGTCATCTTTGAGGAGCACGTTGTAGCGTGGGCGATGCTTTTTGATGAGATTCATCTCAAGCAGCAATGCCTCAAGCTCGCTGTTTGTTGTTATGATCTCGAAATCAGCGATTTTGGCGACCATGCGCCGGTTTTTGCCGCTGAGTTGGCCAATATTGAAATATGAGCGCATGCGGTCGCGGAGACTTTTGGATTTGCCCACATACAAGACACCAGCGTTGATATCCTTCCAAATATACACACCAGGTGACTGCGGCACGTTCTTGAGCCGTACTTCAAAGTCGTCAGGATTAACGACGGAGGTAAAACGAAAATCGGGCATGGCAGTGCTTTCAAAACAAAAGGAGAATTACCCCCAACCCAAATCATCGCTCTTTGACGCAGCAGATGACGACGACGATGAATCGTCGAGCTCCTCTTCGATCATCTGATCAACCATCTCATTCCAATCGGCACCGGCATCCTCGCCAATCGTCTGACCGAGTTGCTTAGCCCATTTGGCCACCGAGCGAGGGTCGTTTTCGTCGAGCCCGGCGAGCATACGATCATCGCCGAGCATCTCGGCTTTGGCTTGATCGCTGTGCAACTGTGCAACTTGTGACATGAGTCGTTTGAGGTGGTGTGAAGCACAACGAGGGCATGTGAGCCCATCGGGATCTTGATAGCCACGGACCAATTTTTGGAATCGGCCGTTGCACGATTGGCATTGATACTCGTAGATGGGCATTTGATTATCTCATCAGTCTGTTGCGGTGCGTAGCGCGTGAATAGCCTGTGGTAGGGCGGTGACAATATCGCTTGCGAGAATCCCCGTAACGCCATGGGTTTGCGCAAATGAAGCTGCAATAGCGCCTTGTAGATAGACACCTAATGCAGCTGCAGCGAATGGTTCACACCCTTGTGCAAGCATTGCACCAATAATCCCTGCCAGTACATCACCACTGCCTGCAGTCGCCAACACAGGATTGGGATGTGGCCATACAAATGCACGACCATCGGCTGATGCGATTATTGTTGTACTCCCTTTCATCACCAACGTTTGTTGCCACTGGCGAGCACACTCGAGCGCCATTGACAAGGGTGGCAGATCGGGGAGAGCACCACCACACAGTCGCGTCAATTCACCGCGATGTGGGGTAAGTACTGCTTGATGTGGTGGAATCAAATTGTACCACGTTGGTTTTCGAGCGAGAAGTGTGAGTGCATCAGCATCGATGACGCACGGGCGATCTTTGAGATGGAGTTTGTTGATAAATGTCGTGAGCAACGCGTGAATTTCTACACTTCGTCCTAAACCTGGTCCAATAACATATGCATCAAAATGATCTGCGGACAGAGCAGTCAATGGATGTTCATCAAGGAGCGTGAGCGTGATTTCGGGTTGATGCCAAACGAACGGCACATTCGCACGCAATGTGGCGATGCTCACTACACCTGCACCACTTCGTGCGGCAGCTGTGGTGGAGAGCACGGCAGCCCCGGGATATGCATCACTCCCAGCCCAGACACAGAGCGTGCCATACGTGCCTTTGTATGAATCGCGCGGGCGTGCAGGCAAAAGCGGTTGTACTACATCTCGAGTGAGTACATGCGTCGTCACGTCGTGCAGCGGTAGCCCAATATCAAGCGCCACTAGAGCTCCAGCGTATTGTAATGCTGGGAGATGCAGTAGACCAGATTTAATTGGTCCAGTTGATAGTGTGCTATCTGCGCGAATACAACCACCCCAAATTGCACCCGTATCTGCATTACACCCACTCGGCACATCAATCGAAATACACGTACACGATGTATGGCGCTGATTGACAACGTTTATTATGTCAATTAAATCGGCTTGGAGTGGGCGATTCACGCCTATTCCAAGTAATCCATCTATGACAATTGAAATCGCCGGATCAACCATTATGAAAGGGGAGTGATCATGCATCACCGCGCCTGATTGAAGCGCTTGTGCTAGCCAGGTATCCCGGGTACGGCGCCAGATTAGTAATTCAACGTGCCAGCCTTGGTGTACGAGTGCTGGAACCATTGCAAGTGCATCTGCACCATTATTGCCAGGTCCAGCACATACAAGGATGCGAGCCGGTTGAGGCCAATGAAGCGCAACGTAAGAGACCAGCGCATCTGCGGCACGGTGAATGAGTACATCATTGGATTGAGCAGTACGCAGATAATGCTGTTCAATTTGGCGCATTTGAAGCGGTGTAACAATTGTCGTCATGATGCTATTATACGAAAAAACCACACCTCAGCAGATATTCTGCCAAGGTGTGGTGAACGAAACGGTTTATTTAACGCGATCCATGTACGCACCAGTGCGGGTATCGATGCGCAAAATGTCGCCTTCGTTGATGAAGGCTGGTACCGTAATCCGAGCGCCAGTCTCGAGGGTGACCTGCTTATTGACGTTGGTGGCGGTGTCACCACGCAGTGCAGTTGTTGACTCCGTAACAACAAGTTCAACGAAAATGGGAATTTCAACGCCGAGAATTTTGTTGTCATCGTAGAAGAGGATTTCAGATTCCATGCCATCCTTGAGGAACTTGGCACCGTCGCCGATTGTATCCTCGGTCAACTCAATTTGCTCGAAGGTTTCATTATCCATGAAAACGAAATTATCGCCTTCGCGATAGAGGTACTGCATATTACGCTTGTCAACACGTACGATGTCAATATCCTCACCGGCACGCACGCGCTCTTCGATGGTCTTCCCTGACTGAATGTTCTTGAGCTTCATGATGACCATGGCGCGCCAGTTACCCGGAGCGTGGTGATGAAACTCGGTAACCCGATGTAACTGACCATTCCAACGAATGATTAAATTCGTGCGCAAATCTGATGTGGTTGCCATACAACTCCTCAACATCCCGTCAGGGATAACAAACATATACAGACTATTATACCAACAGGGGAAGAAATCACGCAAACAACGCGATTAATCAACTTCTTTGGCAATACCAAGCGCCTCTCGACAGGCTGCGACCACAAACAACGACCCTGTCACCACGATGATCTCGTCTTCAACGGCGTGATGTAATGCGAATGTGAGCGCATCGGCTGGATCATCTATGCCAATCACTTGAATAGTGGGCTTAGTGAGCAACACTATCTCACGCAAGGCACCAAGATCACGCCACGATCGTGGATGACGTGAGGCAGTCACAATCACCTGGTCTGCAACTGCGGTCATGACAGGCACCATCTTCTCAACTTCTTTGTCTTTTGAGCAACCGATAATCATGGTAATCGGTCGCCCAACAAAGCGTTGACGAATCGATGCCACTAGGCGATGTGCTGAATCCACATTATGGGCACCATCGAACAAGACGGGCACACGACCTACCGTACTCAACTCAAAGCGACCAGGCCACTGCACCGTTGCAACGCCAGTAGCGATTGCCTCGTCGGGAATCGAAAGTCCTTGCGTACGCAGTTGTAACGCGGCGGCAATCGCTAGTCGTGTATTCTCAACTTGAAATTCGCCTTTTAAGCATGACACATGGGGGCCAAGATAGACGTCATATGGGTCGAAGATTTCAGGAATAGGTCCTCGTACGCGGTCATCGGCTTCGTCGAACCCACGAATACCACCGGTGCCAGGATCATCAACCACTGTAACTGGCGCGCCTGCTTCAGCTGCGCATGCTGCAACCGTGACAAGTGCTGCGTACGTTTGTGGTGCAACGATCATAGGCACATTCGACTTGGCAATGCCACCTTTTTGCATGGCAATCTCGTCAATCGTTGTTCCTAACAGATCCATGTGATCATAGCTGATTGAGGTGATTACGGATAATAAAGGAGTCAATACATTCGCACTATCATAACGACCACCAAGACCCACTTCGGCAACGACTAAATCAACGTCGCAATCGGCGAAATAGCGCATTGCAATTGCAAAACTAATTGCAAAAGTAGCTGGAAATCCTGCATCGGGATCAATTTCATCGACCACAGGTGCAATCAGGTTCACGTAGTTGATCATGGACGTTTGGCTGATCATCTCACCATTAACTTGGATGCGTTCACGAAACGAATGGAGATGTGGCGAGGTCCACAACCCAACGCGAAACCCAGCGTGACGCGCAATGTTCGCTATCATCGCTGAGGTGGACCCTTTGCCCTTGGTACCTGCAACAACGACACTGTCAAACTGATGGTGCGGATTATCGAATACATCGAGTAACTGATTCGTGCGTGTCAGATTGAGCGAGGGATGTGGTCGTTGTTTGGACTCATAGACAAATCGATACAGATAATCGAGTGCTTCTTGGTATGTGGTTACCGACGGCATTTCGTTCCTTTAGACTGAGACGACACAGCAGGCACATATGCAGTATACAAAAAAGTGTCATGGCCGAAGCCATGACACGATTTGGAATGTGAATTACCGCCCCATGGCACGCAAGTTCTTGAGACATAGTTCAATGCACTGCATGGGAGGGTATGCGTAACTCTCCTGCTCAATAACGTACCACTTTGTGCCACCAATGCGCTCACACAAACCGAGGACTGCCTGCCAAGGCACATCGCCTTCACCGATCAGGGCTTTAGGGTTTGATTCTGAGTGCTCCTTGAGGTGGACGCTCAACGCGCGACCTGGATAACGTTCAATGAACGGTGCGGCATCTGCACCACCCACCAATGCGTTGCCCGTGTCGAATTGCATGATGACATCAGTGTCGGTATTACCGAAAAACGTGTCCCACGGCAATTCACCTTCGAGCTCTTTGAATTCAATCCAATGGTTATGATACCCGGTGAACATACCATGTGGCTTCAGTTTTTTTGCGACATCGTTCAGCGTCGATGCAGCACGCAACCAACCAGCCCGCGAGGCGGTGTAATTTTCGTTGAGACCGGGAACGATTAAGTATTTGTTACCGATGGTGGCATGAAACTCAATTGAGCGTTGTAGCTCATCACCAACAAGCGTCTCGATACCTACATGCGCGCCTTCAGCTTTGAGACCATACTCATCGAGCATCGCACGAACAGATTTGGCATCATGACCATAAAAACCTGCAAACTCTACACCGTCATATCCCATCTTCGCGATGGACTTAAGCACACCTGCCAAATCCTTCTTGGCATCTTCGCGTACTGAATACAACTGCACTGCAACTGGAATACGAGCCATTGTGTTTCTCCATCACTGTTTATGACACAACATTCTCCTTCAGTATACCACTGTCATTTCATACGGTGTTCAACGCAGAATGGGTAGAATAACCGGAATTCTAGTGAATTTTGATGAAGCACTTTGGGATTTAACATTCATAGTGCATACTGTCACTACCATCATGTTGTTGCTGGAGGAGAATCACGATGAATCGTTCAAGTGCCCTCAAAAAAATCAAGCACAAACGCTTTCATGCACTGTGTAGTCAGATTGTCGCCGACATGAAGCGCCTCAACGTGCCCGGTGTGAGTGTTGCAATATGGAACGGCAACGATGTGCACAGTGCAGGTTTCGGCGTAACGAATGTTGATCATCCCTTGCCGGTTACCGCTGATACCTTGTTCCAAGTTGGGTCAATTAGCAAGACTGTCACGGCCACGCTGATTATGCAACTCGTTGAGTCGGGCAAACTCGATTTGGACGCACCGGTTCGTACAATTATTCCGAGTCTCAAACTGTCCGACCCAGATGTCACCGAACGTGTGACCACCCGGCATCTCTTAACACACCTCGGCGGCTGGATGGGCGATTATTTCAACGATTACGGCAACGGCAACGATGCTCTCGACAAGATGGTCAAGAGTTTGTCACGCTTGCCCCAGATTACACCACTCGGTTCGGTGTGGTCCTATAATAACGCCGGATTCAACATTGCCGGGCGCATCATCGAGACCATCACCAAAATGTCATACGAAACAGCAGCACAGAGCATGTTGTTGCGACCGATTGGCATGCACCAAAGCTACTTTTATCCGGACGACACCATTTTGACCAAACGTTACGCAGTAGGTCATCAAAAGTGGGATGGCGAAGCTCGAGTTGCCACCCCATGGGCGATCGGTCGCGCCGCCAACGCCGTCGGTGGCGTAGTCAGTACCGTGACCGACTTGATTCGATACGCGCAGTTTCATAGTGGCGATGGTCAAGGGGTGATTGACCGCACTGCACTGCTACAGATGCGTACGGTACAAACAAGTGCTGGTGGGCGAGGTGACATGGGGCTGACCTGGTTTATTCGACATCATGATGGATTTAGCAGTTTTGGGCATGGTGGTGCTACCAAAGGTCAAAAAGCAACGTTCCGCTTCGTACCTGAAAAACAATTCGCCATTGCAGTCCTCACGAACAGTGATGACGGCAGCATCATCGGTGATGCGGCGGTTGCCAATGCATTTGAGCTCTTTTTGGGGGTAACACCCAAAGCGCTAGACACCATCTACATGAGTGATGATGAGCTAAATCCATACGTAGGCCGCTACGAGTATGCCCTTTGGTCGTTTGAGGTAACAGCTGAAAACGGCATGTTAATTGCACAAGAAATCCCTAAAGCTGGATTCCCCAAACCCGAGACTCCAGCAGGACCACCAGTAGCTCCTGTGCGATTAGCGTTTATTGGGCCTGACAAATTTATCTCGCTCGACGAGCCACGCAAAGGTGAGATCGGTGACTTTGTGCGCAACGATGCCGGTGAGATTGCCTACTTCCGCATTGGCGGCCGGGCCAACCCGCGCGCCTAAGTCACAACATTGCCATGCAGAGCCGCAGCTGTGCTGCGGCTTTGCTATGATTGAGCGACCAACCATGCGGCTCAGCTGCATCCCCCCTCTCCCGAGCCGCAGCTCTGCTGCGGCATTACTGGTGCGTGCATGTATACTATGCACATCACCCACAACAATCCAGAGAGGTGCAACGATGCCCAATAACCAATACCAGCCGGCCAATCTTTTGTGGGCGGCATATGACCCCGCACACGCCCCATTTGCATTTAGCGCAACTAATTTGACAGATGCGCGCGTCTGGCAATCACGTACACGCCATGCATTGGCCCAAACACTTGGGTTACCTCGCTTGGCTGAGACACCGCTTGAGGTGAGTACGATTCAGGTGGTTGACAAGGGTGACTATGAACGCCACAAGATGCTCTTGCGTACCACGCCACACAGCGTAATGCCGTTTTATTTGCTGTTACCCAAACATCGACCACAGCCACTACCAACCGTCGTCGCGTTTAATGGGCACGGCTACGGCGTGGCTGACATCGTCGGGTTATGGGAGGACGGCACCGAGCGCAACACACCGAGTGGGTATCACAAAGATTTCGCGGTAATGTTATGTCGAGCAGGATTTATTGTGGCAGCGCCTGAGATTTCGTGCTTTGGCGAACGCCAAAACGACTACAGCTATCTCGACACCGTCAATGGCCAACCAGTGCCTGGCACATGCCACCACACCTCGATGTTGGCACTCCATCTCGGGTTGAGCGTGGCAGGCATCAGAGTGCACGACGGCATTAAACTCGTCGATTATTTGCAGAGCCGGGGTGACATCATTGACCGCAACAGGATTGGCGCAATGGGGATCTCGGGTGGTGGCATGCATACGCTCTTTTCGGCGGCAATTGATGAGCGCATCAAGGCCAGCGTAATTAGTGGTTATTTTTCGACATTCAAAGAGAGCATTTTGGCGATGCACCATTGTTCGTGCAACTTTGTCCCGGGGCTGGGGCAATTTGGCGAGATGGCCGATATCGCTGGCTTGATGGCGCCACGCCCGTTTTTGGTCGAGGCAGCCACACACGACCCCATCTTCCCAATTGCCGCCGTCAAACGCGGAGTGCAACAGGCACGATCAGTCTATGCCCAGTTTGAGGCGAGTCAGCAGATTGAGACGGACATCTTTGAGGGACGCCACGAGATTAACGGACCTGCAGCTGTGGCGTTTTTGCGGCGGCATCTCTAACCGTATACCCTAGAAAAGCGTACGCTTTTCTAGGGTATATCCAACCAATGAATCAGAACGTCCCTTTGATTTGTCGCATGGCGGCAATAATCCGGTCTTCGAGCGGGTTATTGTCGCTGTTTTCGATTTTGTCATGGCGTTGCAACCACTCAATCGTCTCATTGACGGCTTGTTGCACCGGCACCTTGGGCGCCCAATCGGGCACGAGTTCGTGCAACGAACGCGCCGAGAAGACCTGATTGTGGCCCAAACAGGTAGTTAAGGCGCTGAATCGATCAGCATCAGCCGCGACCAGAATCTCCCATGGCACGGACACGGTCTCGAGTGGCACCCCGAGGGCGTTGGCCGCCATGGCATGCCATTCGTGCCACGTCATTGCCGTGGGGTTCACCACATGCACTACTTTGCCGTAGGCGGCAGGCAGACCACATAGCGCCGCAAAGGCCTCGCCTGCATCAGCTGATGGTAAGAATTGGAAGTAGTTGAGCCCCTCGGCGGCCTCGATAATCGGCTTGCGCTTTTTGAGGCGATCAAGCCAATCACTGCCCCAATCGACCTGACGGAACAACGGGTGGCTCGGGCCAAACGTAAACGATGGCTTGGCGATCGTCACCGGCACACCACCCTTGGCCATCTGCCCCAAGAGCAATTCGTCAGCCGCCACTTTGCCGGCGCCGTAGCCACCATCGTGCCGACCGTTGAGCGGTGCATCGGTATCTTGATACAGTCCACTAAACGGCGGGCCATAGGTCATCACCGTCGAACACTGAATGATGTGGCCGACATTTGGCAAGGCGTTGAGCGTTGATTGGGCATCGGCGGCATTGAACGAAATCATGTCGATGGCCACATCAAATTGTCGCGCCGAAAGGGTTGACTCGAATTGCTCGCGGTCGCGCCGATCGCCGGTAATCACCTCGACCTCAGGTGGTGGCTGGTCGATACGCTGGCCACGATTGTAGACGGTGACGCGGTGACCACGTTTGAGTAGCGATTTGACGATGGCACGGCTAATATTACCGGTACCGCCAATAATTAATACATGCATGCGGGCCCCCTTTGGCTTTCTGCAAGATACAAATACATCAGACTATCGCATCGGTGAATAGTCGGTCGGATTGAGAATGACACTATCGAGCTTCTCGACCAGCACGCCATCAACCTCACTGGCAGCTTTGGCCGACTGCCAGGCTGGGTCATCACGAAAGGCGTTCCACGCCGCATCGCGTGCAGCCGTTGACGTAAATCCGAGCACATACACCAAATCGCCGTAGGTCTCACGTTTGGATTCTGGCGCCCAGAACGCCACCAGTTGCATGCCGTGCTTGACAAATAATCCGCAGGTATGATTGCGGAACCGGGCATGCATCGCATCTACTTTGCCGGGCGCAGCCCAATATGTGCGCATCTCGTACACCATCGTATTCACCTCCTTGTGGTTGTGCTGTGATTATAAAACAAAAATCCCAGGGCACAATGCCCTGGGATTCGCATACAAACCAATTTAACCAACTACGGCCTTGGCAAACCGGGCCATGCCCTCGCGGATTAACTCGGCGCTGGTCGCATACGACATGCGAATAAAGCCAGGTGCACCGAACGCAGAACCGCTCACCACACCGATATGCGCATGCTCAAGCAATGCGGTCGCCAACTCGTCGTCGGTGTTACAGGTGACACCACAGGCCAGGCGCTTGCCCAGCAACCCGCGAATATCAGGGAAGACGTAGAACGCGCCGTCGGGCATTGACAGCGAGACGCCCGGGATAGATGTGAGCAATTCGCCGATGATGTCCCGGCGCTCGCGGAAGGCCTTGACCATGCGTGCGACCTCACTCGCCATGTCCACACTGCCGTCATACGCCGGCAAAGCGGCAGCTTGCGTGATTGACGAAGTGTGTGAGGTTGAATGACTCTGGATGCCCTTGATGGCGTCAATAATCTGCTGTGGTCCGGCCACAAATCCCATACGCCAGCCGGTCATGGCAAACGCCTTCGAGGCACCGTTGATGACCAAGGTCTGGTTGTACAACTCGGGGGCAACGCGCAACCAACGGGCGTATTCGGTGTAGACGATGGCGTCGTAGATTTCGTCGGTCATCACCACAATCTGCGGATGCTGTACTACCACATCGGCCAAGGCGCGCAACTCGGCAGCGCTGTAGACTGCACCGGTCGGGTTTGACGGTGAATTGATCATGATGACGCGTGTGCGTGGGGTGATGGCAGCAGCGAGTTGGGCGGCTGTCATGCGAAAGCCCTGCTCAGGCGTGGTCTCGACAATCACCGGCGTGGCACCGGCGATTTTGGCTTGATCGACGTAGCTCACCCAGTATGGCGCAGGGATGATGACCTCGTCGCCCTCGTCACACAAGGCCAAAAACGCCAAGAAGAGCGCTTCTTTGGCACCGTTGGTGACGGAGATTTGGTTAGCGGTGTAGGTCACGCCACAATCAGCGCTGACACGCTCGGCAACGGCTTTGCGCAACTCGGCAGGGCCGCCAATCGGCGTATATTTGGTTTGATTGGTTTCGATGGCTTTGATACCGGCGGCCTTGATGGCATCGGGGGTGGCAAAGTCAGGCTCACCGGCACCGAACGAAATCACGTTAATGCCTTGGGCCTTGAGGGCGGCCACTTTCCCACTTAATGCTGTTGTCGCTGACGGTGTCAACCGGCTCAAACGGGCACTCAATCGCACGTTACTCATCACCAACTCCTCATCGTTATTCGACTATATGACCAGCGCCACGCCGCGCCCAGCTTCAACAGAGCCCACATGCGTCACTTCAATCCCCTGTGCCTGCGCATCGGCTACAAACGCTGCTACCGCATCAGCCGCCACTGCCATTAACAGGCCACCCGAGGTCTGCGGATCAACCGCAATATCGAGATAGGCAGGATCGAGTTCGTCGGCAACCGACAACCCGTTCATCAGCAGATGCATGCGGTTACGCCCGAGGCCACCCGGCACTACGCCCGCGCGGGCGAACTCGAGCACCTGGGGCAACAACGGCAACGCATGCGCATGAATCACCAGTGCGGCCTCGACGTCGCGCACCATCTCGGCCGCATGCCCGAGCAGACCAAACCCGGTGATGTCGGTCATCGAACGCACATGGTGGCGCATGGCCAACTCGGCCGCCGCCCGATTGAGTTGCTTCATCGATTGCACGGTGGTAGCGTAGGTGGTTGCATCACACAGATTGCGTTTGGCGGCGGTGGTAATAATTCCAGTCCCGAGCGGCTTTGACAGAAAGAGCTGATCACCGATCTGCACTGCACTTTTATGAGCTACTAATGCCGGGTCAATCATGCCAGTCACACACAAACCGTATTTGGGCTCTGGGTCAACAATCGTATGGCCACCGGCCACCACGGCACCGGCCGCTGCTACCGCATCAATACCGCCCTGCAGAATGCGTTGAATCACGTCGGCTGGCAAATTATCGGGGAATGCCGCAATCGCCAGTGCCAACATTGGCCGCCCACCCATGGCATACACGTCAGAGAGCGAATTGGCCGCCGCGATGTAGCCGTAATCGTACGGGTCATCGACTATTGGCGGAAAGAAGTCGACCGTCTGTACCAATGCCTGTGTGGCGTTAATTTGATACACGGCCGCATCATCGGCCTTGGCAAGGCCGACTAATAAATTATTGTCAGTTTGCGGAAACCGCAACCCGGCGATGATTTCACTCAGGGCACCCGGCCCCATTTTGGCCGCTCAGCCAGCACAACCGGCCAGCTCAGTCAACCGAATCTGCTCACGTGTGTGCATACCGTTTTTCTCCCTCGTTTATTATACCGTTGAAAGTGGGGAACGACGGCATTCATTCACATACAATTTGCCGCCAGTGCCTGTATCTTTTGCATGAAAAACACCAAATTCAGGTACAATACGCCTAATCACCCAATACCCACAAAGGAGTTCATATGAGTGCAGTTATTTCGGGACCAGAGCCAATTGCCGTCGAAGCAGGCGCACGCGTCTTGCGGGCAGGTGGCAATGCCGTCGACGCCGCAGTCACCTGTGCGTTTGTACAGGGCATCGTCAACCCACAAATGTGTGGCATCGGCGGTTATGCACTCGCACTCATCCAACAACCTGGGCAAGCACCAACGCTGCTTGATGCGCCTGCACTGGCAGGATCACTGGCAACTGCAGATATGTGGGTCAATAAATTCATTCGTTTGAGCCCGGACGGCTGGGGCTACTTCCTCGAGGGCAAAGTCAACGACAAGGGCTATACCTCGATTTGTACGCCTGGCACGGTCAAAGCACTCGATACCATCTTGCGCCGTCACGGCACCATCAGCTGGGAGGCGGCGATTGCACCAGCCATTGAGACCGCCGAACGAGGATTTATGGTCGATAGTCATCTCGGCAGTCGTTGGAAGACGCGCACCAAATATGCTGAAGCGGTCTCGATGCTCGAATACGTCACAACCAACCCCGAGGCGAGTCGCATCTATCTACGCGACGGCATGCCGTACGACGAGGGCGACATCATCAAAAACCCCGACTACGCCAAGACCTTGCGACATCTCGCCAAACACGGTGCCGACGACTTTTATCATGGCGAGCTCGCTAGCATTATGTCAAAAGACCTAGCCGCCAACGGTTCGTACGTGACGGCCGCCGACCTTGATGAATATCAGGCGGCAGATGAACAGGCCGTCACCGGCACCTATCGTGGCTATGACATTACCACATCACAAGCGCCCCACGGCGGCCCCACAGTGATTGAGATTCTCAACATTCTCGAAGGGTACAACCTCAAGGCGCTTGGACACAACAGTGCAGAGTACATCTACCTCGTCGCCATGGCGATGAAAGCGGCTTTCACCGATCGCAATGCGCACTTGGGCGACCCGCGCGCAGGGTCGGTACCGGTGCGTTGGATGACCTCAAAAGCCCGCGCCAAAGAGTGGCAAGCGCATATTGATGCCGGCAAGCCGATTACTGTGGGTGATACGCCAACCACTCCACCAGATACGACGCATATCAGTGTCGTCGACAACAACGGCATGTGTGTGGCATTGACGCATTCGTTGGGGATGTCGTCGGGGGTGATTACACCGGGGTTGGGTTTCATGTACAACAACTCGATGGTCAACTTCCACCCGTTTCCAGGGCACCGCAACTCGATTGCACCGCGCGTGGGGCGTACCACCGGTATGGCACCGACGATTATCTCGAAGGACGGCAAGCCTGTGCTCGTGCTTGGCGCACCGGGAGCTTCGCGGATTATCACAGCAGTCTTGCAAGTGATTGTGAATTTCCTCGATTTTGGTATGAGTATCAGCGATGCGATTGCCGCCGCACGCATTGATTGCCAAGGTAACAACATTGTCTGTCACGGTCGCATACCTGAATACATTTGTGAAGTGGTTCGACAACGACACCCGATATCACGACTTCCGCAGAGTTATGGTGCGATGGCGTTTGTACAGGCAGTTTCATTGCGCGATGGGGTTCTCCAAGGAGGTACTGATCCTGGGTGTTCAGGTGTTGCATTACACGTGTAACGTGCATCACAAATTCAGCATGATTGGAGTATCCACATGTACGATCTCACCTCGGTAACGCTACCGCGACTATCTGGCGTACCGCTCAAGTTGATGCGTTGGTTACTTGAGCAACCAACCACGCGTTCATTGTTAGCACCCGAGTTGTTGCGCAACGCTGGTGTGGCAGCCTATCGTCAACATGTCGAAACGTCAGAGCCATTAGCTGAGCCGTTGTTGGACGAATGGCCACAAGCGCCAGCGTCAGACGTAACTCACCAGACACAAGCGCCATCAAATCCTGCCGTCACGAGCAACATATGGCAGTCAAGTACGCAACTGCACGAGGCATTCTTAGCAAAGAGTACAACTCCTCGTGCACTCATTGACAGCATAATCAGTCAGCGCAAAAATCCAGTCTTCATGCACCTCAACGCATTTATAGCCTTTGATGATGAAACCCTGCTTTTAGAAGCGGATTTGTCTACGCAGCGGTATGCGGAAGGAACACCGATCGGGCCGTATGATGGCATACCAGTCTCCATCAAAGATGAATTCGGTGTGGCAAATTACCGTACTGGTGGCGGCACGACGTTTCTTGGCGGTAGTGGAGCGCGACTCGATGCAACTCCCGTTGCGCGATTACGTGCTGCTGGAGCATTGATTGTTGGCAAAGGTCAAATGCACGAAATAGGACTTGGAGTTGTCGGCACAAACTACGCATATGGTCCAGCGCGCAATCCATATAATCCCGCACACACTGCAGGAGGAAGTTCAGGGGGCGGTGCTGCGGCGGTTGCCAGTTGTCAGGCAATCATTGCACTTGGCGCAGATGGCGGCGGCTCAATACGCGTACCTGCTGCATTTTGCGGGTTGGTCGGACTGAAGCCAACCTATGGACGCATCTCGTCACATGGAAGCGCTGGAGTCGTTAAGAGCATGTCTTTTCCAGGTCCGATTGCCGCATTCCCCATTGATATCAACGCGAGTTACATGCTGATGGCTGGTCCAGACGAACATGACCGCACCACGCTACATCAGCCTGCACCGAGCGCAGCAAACATGGATGTCACGGACCTACGTGGCAAAACGATTGGGTACATGCCTGCATGGTTCGAACATGCTGACCGCGAAATCGTGGCTGCGTGTCGGAGCATGCTGTACTACTTACAAGCGGCAGGCGCTGAGCTTCGCGAAATTTCTATTCCGCAACTCGAAGCAGCACGCGTAGCGCATACCATCATCATCACGCGCGAGATTTTGTCTGCGTTGATGCATGATTTACGCATTCACAGCTACAAATTATCGGACGAAACGAGGCTCTCATTGGCGCTGGCACGTGAGTTCAAAGATGCTGATCTTCACAAAGCCCAGCAAACGCGTGCAACATTGATTTCCAATCTGAAGCAAATCTTTGGACACGTTGATTATATTGCATCTCCAACCACAGGATTAGTTGCACCACCAATCCACGCATCAGCAATCCGGCACGGGTTAAGTGACCTGAGTAGTACATTTGAAATCATGCGATTTGCCTTTGTCGCTAACATTGCGGGTTTACCAGCAATTAGTATACCTGCAGGTCACACCAAATCAGGCTTACCGATGGGGTTTCAACTGATAGCACGCCCGTGGCAAGAACACGAATTAATCGAAGCAGCACAGGTTGCCGAACAGTGGCGCGTCACGCTACCACCGACCATTCACCTCTAACCATGACAACGGCGCCGGTTCATACTGAACCGGCGCCGTTGTGATTTGCGACTCTGACTATTGTGCGTATAAGGCGGCAATCTCACTGGCTCGTTGAATCATGTGTTGTGTGACCCAGGTAGCCAACTCTGGATGCTCGAAAGGCGCAGTACTGAGACGCTCAAGCATGGCCGCATTGTGCAACACCAACGCTTGCAGGTCGTCGATTGAGGCCGTGGTCACGGCAGTGCTCGCAGTTGCGGCATCTGGGTACCAACTCTTCTGTAATTCGGTCAACGTTGCAATGTCCTTGGCACGACTCTCGGCAATTGACTTGGCAGCCGCATTCGTGTCTGCTAATAGGTTTGCAACTGCTTGCTCGTTTTCGAGAGTGATTAACAAATGCTCAAGATAGACTTGATCACCAGCAGCTTGGGTAAACATCCCGCCGTACTCACCCATCATCTCACCGCGACCGCCCATCTTGCTGCCGTGATCACCCATCATCCCACCGCGACCACCCATCTTACCGCCGTGATCACCCATCATCCCACCGTGATTACCCATTAGCCCACCGCGATCGCCCATCATCCC
>CAYZZI010000004.1:34919-70048 GCA_964482795.1 uncultured Klebsiella sp. | reverse complement strand
CCCATCATCCCACCGTGATTACCCATTAGCCCACCGCGATCGCCCATCATCCCCATGTGGATGGTTGGGGCATCGATGAGACCAGTAGCAGTCGCAGCCCACAAACCACCAATTGTGACCGCTCCGGCGACCACCAATGCGGCCCCCGAAATCCCGATAATTCGCACCCAATCACGTTTCGTTGAAGTAGTCATGATATTCCTCGTTTTATTGCTCAATTAATCAAATCCATATGGTCATTGCCTAATCGGACTGAACGTTAGCTCTACATACTCATCACATCACATGCCAACTTAGGCCTTAACTTCATCACTCTCGACTGGTGTTGCTACTTGGGCAACCGGTGACTGGGCCAGCGGTGTTCGATAGCGATCAATCAAACGAATCACCCCCCAGATAATCAAGAGCACGATACCAACGCGAATCGCCAAATTTGCGGCGAAGAACAACACCATAATCCATGTAAATTCCATCATTGTGGAACTCCTCTCAACAATTGCCAACAGTTATACTTTACAAGGCGAAAGTCAACATTCTATGGTTTAATACATCAAGATTTGTTCAAGAAATGGTAGCCTTGCTCATGTATTTTTCACAAAGGAAAGTATGCATACGTCACATACGTTGATCGAACACGCACACTTCGCAACAACTTGTCAGAATAATCAACTCTATATCGGCGGACAAGAAATTCTCGAAGGGACGATCCGAATAACGGATTCTGCAACAGTTGATGTTGCGTCACTCCGAAGTGCTTGGTTACAACTCCCAGTTAAACAACCACTTGCAGCATTGGCCTTTCAAGCGAGCAAAGAAATTCGTTGCTTAGCTCATTTTTTTCCACTTCTACGCACTTGTTCGGATGAAATACGAAGCATATTTCTCCGCCAACTGAATGCATTGCTTCAACGCCCAGAGCTATCAATCGTGTACATCAGCGATGCAGGCTCATCGTCTGCACCGTTCGTACTGCGTGTTCTTGTGACTGCAGAAATCCTCTGCTGTTTTTGGAAACGACCTGATGTCATTGATGTACTCATACACAGCAAACCGAGCATACATCTGTTCAGTAATCGAGCGCTTTACATCCGTGCAGGTGGAGTGGGTGGAGGATGCTACAATGCAGATTCCCATCGCATCATGCTTGAAGCACCACGCATATTCGAGGGCTTTTTTACGCCACAACCGAACGTATCGCCGTTTTTACATGAATTTGGACACATGCTAGATGGCACGCACATGCGCAGTCATCAACTACCGCACTGCCAAGGTCGACTGCCACATATGGACGAATCGCATCTGCAACTATGGCGCAGGGCGAAATCAACAGAGTACACTTTGTACATGGCGTGGTATCATCATCGTCCACCAAGTCATGGACAAACTCCGATTGGTCATCCCTATGTCTTTCAAAATGACGGGGAGTTTCTCGCAGGCCATTGGGAAATGTTTTGGCGCAACCCGCATAGCATGGCGCGCATGTCACCTCAGTTATTCAACGCGTTTGTTGCATACACGAAACAAGACCCTCGTCTGTCGCTTGCTGAGGATTACATGGGATACGTCAAGGATAATTTGCGTTTTTATCAAAGTGGGGAACAACCGTGGCCTTCGGAAATGCGTTATGACATTGAACAATCATGATTTTGGTAATGAAAAACGGAACGTTGCACCAGTTCCAGGACCAGCACTGAATGCGGTTAACGTACCACCATGTGCCACGATGATAGCGCGCGCAATAGTCAGCCCCACACCCGCACCACCTGTTGCTCGGGTACGTGATGGATCAACGCGATAGAATCTCTCAAAGATATGTGGGAGATGTTGTGCTTCAATGCCTTCACCAAAATCCTGCACGGTACACCACACGGATGAAGCATCATGACTTGCTGAAACAACGATACGACCGCCAGTTGCACTGGCCCGTATGGCGTTTGTCAGCAAGTTCAGCAATACTTGATTGATTCGATCGGCATCACATCGCACAGGTAGAGACGCATGGGTATGTGTGAACTCCAGGGAGAGTGCACGCTCCTTGGTAGCACCTTCAAGCACCGATATTGCACGCTGCACAATCTCACATAAATCGGCGGGAGCGTGATACAGAGTGAGTGTCCCCGCATCTGCACGTGATAATGCTTGTAAATCGTCCACCAAGCGATGCATGCGATGTGCTTCATCGCGAATAATCGTAATGTTTTTTGCGTCTGGGGCTACCACGCCATCAAGAATGCCTTCTGCATATCCTTGTATAGAGGTCAAGGGTGTACGTAACTCATGAGCGACGTCACCAATGAGTGCCGCACGTCGTTGTTCCGCATCTTTGAGTGCTGATGCCATCAGATTAAATTGACTGGCGAGTTCTTGCAATTCCACAGCATCATCGTTTACAGAGATGGGCGTAAAGTCCCCACCAGCGATACGACGACTAGCCAAGGTCAATTGCTGCAACGGCGAAGCAAGCGCTTTAGCAAACGTAAAACTTGTCAACAGTGCAAGTGCGAGTGCGAGTGCAATGGAAATCCATATTGAACGCCAAACAGCGTTCCTATAGAGCATTTCTGCTTGTGCCAACGTGTCAGGGCCGATGATTCCGATCTGGCCGATGGCCCCATGATTCAATCCGGGTTTTAATTCAAGGCTAGTATTCTCACTCGGCAACTGACGCCGACGTTCGTCTGCCATCATATGATCGTGCACCCGCGGGGTAATGAGCGTGATGGTGATAACAAATAACACCATGGTAAGAAGAACCAACAAGACGTTTGATTGAAGTAGACGCATGCGGAGCGACTTCATGTGGTTCTCCACCGATATCCTGCACCACGCACTGTTTCAATAAATCGCGGACTCGAAGGGTCATCTTTGAGCTTACGTCGCGCATTTGCGATGTGTACATCGACGACATGGTCATCGCCGTAGTATGAACCTCCCCATACGTGTGTGAGGAGCTGTGCCCGGGTAAACATTCGTCCTGGTGAAGTCGCGAGCATTGTGACTAGTTGGTATTCAGTGGTGGTGAGTGAAACTTGTTCTTGATGAATCCGAATGACATGTCCTTCGAGATCAATCGTGAGTTCATCGAATCGAAGAATCTTGGCACTGGTGTGTGTCGCACTCCGCGGCCGTCGAAGACATGCACGAATTCGTGCAACCAACTCACGCGGAGAAAATGGCTTCGTCAAATAATCGTCTGCTCCAACCTCAAGTCCAACGACGCGATCCACTTCATCGGCACGTGCCGTAAGCATGATGATATAGACATCGGAGTTGGTGCGGACCCGCCGACAGACTTCAATTCCGTCAACACCAGGAATCATCAGGTCAAGAACGATGACGTCAACTTGCTGGGCATCACAGGCTTTCAGTGCAGCATGACCATCAGCAACTTCAATTACGGCGTGCCCCTCGCGCTCGAGATATGCACGAATCAATTGACGAATTGGGGCTTCATCATCTACGAGTAAAATTGTAGCCATCGCATCAACTCTCCCACACGGGCATTGACAACCACTGCTGATACGCACGCAACTGCTCATCCGATTGATTTGGCAACGGCACCAGCGAGAGATGTTGCGGCTGTGTTGCTACCACTGCACACGTAGCCGTGCGTAGCTCATCTCGTCGAAAGTATGTTATGGTGACGTTTGCACCGGCGTGTAATTCATTGAGGCGTGCTTTGAGACGTTGCTGATCGACACGTACACCGTTCAGTGCAATCAATTCGTCGTATGGCGAAATCCCCACGTTGTACGCAGGGCCATTCGGTACTACCGTTGCAACGATTAATCGAGAACCATCTTGGCGCGTCATTAACCCCAATGACGTGGCTGGATCTTCGGCGGTGTGCCAATGCGGATAGAGGCCTACCGTGGCAAAAAGCGATTCATATTCGAGTTCGGTATTTCCGTATATATACTTTTCAAAAAATGCGTTGATATGTGGTTGATGGCCACCAAGACACGTAGCAATGACACGTTGTATCGTATCATCTTCTGGAATACCGGGCTTCGTCCAAGGAAACGTTAATTCAAGCTGGCGCATCACATCATCGAACGCAACACGTCCTTGGCTCAGCGTGCGCAACAACACGTCTAATGCGAATGTTACGACTGCACCTTTCACATAATACGAGACACTCACATTCGGGCTGTTTTCATCGGGTCGGTAATAGCGAATCCACGCATCAAAACTCGCCTCAGCCAAGCTTTGTACGTGTCGACCAGGAAGTCGTTGCACTGTTGCAATGTCATCAGCCAGTAATTCGAGGTATCGCTGATGTGAGAGCAAACCAGCACGACACATGATGAGGTTGTCGTAGTAGGATGTCACACCTTCAACCAACCAGAGTTGCCGTGTATAGTTTTCTTGAGCATAGTTGAACGGACCTAGTGGAGCAGGACGAATAGATTTCACGTTCCACGTATGATAGAACTCGTGTGTGATCAATCCAATAATGCGTTCATAGTCACGTGACTTGGCAAACCCCCACTTATCACACAAACAGACGGTACTGGCCGCATGTTCAAGCCCACCATATACCCCGTCAGCAAGATGAAGAATGAAATAATAGTACTGATATGGAATGGTCGCAAAATGTGCGATAACCGCGCGCACAGCACGTTCGATGTCGCGGATGAGCACCTGCACGTCTTCGTTACCTTGGCCCCAAATCACCACATGGTGCGGAATTTCGGCAACGACAAACGTGAATATGCGGTGAGTCCCACACTCAAATGGGGCATCCACGAGTGCGTCGTAAGATTCTGCACGAAACGCCCATCGATCAAATATGTGGTGGTGTTGTGGACCGTCGATTTGCGGTAATTGTGTAGCCACATGCCATGATACAGGAACATCAACAAAGACATCGAGGGTGCTCGCCGCACCCTGCACCTGCATGCACACCGCAGCTGGGTTGAAAAATGCATGCGTGTCATCAAGATGATTGGTACGCACACTTAGTTCGTATGCATACACTCTATAGCTCAATACAAGCGGCGCATCAGAAATTGTATCAACTGTCCATGTTGATTTATCAAGCTTCTGCACTACACAGGAATTGCCACTTTGAAAAGCACGCACATCGCGCACATGACGCGCATACTCTCGCACAAGATACGACCCTGGTGTCCATACTGGGAGCATGAATTGTTGTTGTGGCGAAGGTTGATGCACGGTAATACATACATCGATGAGATGTGCTGTATGATGACACACTGAAATTTCATATGTTGCGTGCTTCATGCGGTATAGGGAGCAAAGAGATGAACGACCATTTTCGTCATCTCATGCGGATATTGATGGGTGCGAAGTAATAAACGCATGACCGCTTCAGCCTGATTTCGACAATCGTACATGGCTTGTGCGGCATTTGCTACTGGTAATTCACTATATCGATAAAAATCTCGGAGTGCTGTAATCATGTCACGGATATTACGCGGTGACACGGCAGCAGTATGACGAGGATAATAGAAGTAAATGTATTCATCCAATGTGGCATACCGCGCATAATCGAGTGATTGTGTATAATAGCGCGCCAAAAATTGAGCAAATCCACGCAAAAATTGACGTTTTCTCCGGATTGTGCGGTCACTCAATTTCGACTGATGTAACGTTTTTACATAGCGTTGGATGAGCTGTTCACTTTCTCGAAGTGCAGATTCTACCGCAAAAATAGCTTCACCACCGGTAGCAAATACATCATCATCTTCATGAATTGGTTCAGTGCTCGGACGAATCGATTGACTGGCCGTGCGTTCAGCTCGATCAAAGGCCGAGTACGTTTGACCGCCGAACGTCTGATCAACTTGAGACAATTCTCCGATTGTTCGTAATGTGGACATGAACTTTGGCTCGTGTGGCAACAGCCGTTGTAACGCCTTGCTTAAGATGGCGTTGTAGTCATCGTCCGTTTCGGCACGAATCATCTGACGTCGTTCGTGAGGGAGCATGCTTTTCAGCAAAATGGTTGACCACTCAACCAAGGCGGGATGTCGATTCGCAAAGAGCAACACAAATGTATCATCATCGATGGCATCGCTCAAATCATCGTAATCGTTGCCTGCATAGTCTTCTTCATGCTGTTCATCATCATCATAGCTTGAACGCAGGGCATCGGTGTATTCTTCTTCATCGTTTAGTGCAGAGGTGCGATCATCGAACATGAACGGTTCATCAGCATCGTCATCAGTGAATGTGTCAGATTCATCTTCACCAACTCGCACATCATACAACCCGTGCTCGAGCCCATGATTAATGCGCTCGGTGTAGTCTTCTCGCGTATCAATTGGTGTGATGCTCAGTTGATCATGAAGTTCATGCTCTTGTGAATCGAACCCAATCCGCACGGCAGAATACCGCGGCGCAATCCCGTTCCATAATCCACGTTCACAATCACGAATGCGACGAAGTCTTAAGTCGTGCTGAAGTTGCATTATTTCACGACCTATCCCATGAGCAAGCGTCTCGCCACGTGCATGTTGACGTTGTACGGTATCGCGCAAGTGTTGCCACGGCTGACCTGGGTATGCATTGCGCCACGGTGCATTCACGTAGAGCTGCACAATTGCATGAACAACCGCATGTTCATCTGCACCGTTCCGATATTGATGTTGTAACTCTTGCATGATGATACCATCCACATGTTGTGCATCTGCCAGATGTTGCATGTCAACATGATCACAAACGAGGTGAATGGTGTTGGGGCGATGATGATCAAGTTGCACAATCAGATGATCACCATGACGAACGCGGTGTTGCGAATACCACCCTAGCATCCCAAACAAACCTGGACCATAACTCGGTAGCACACGTTTGTCAGAGCCTAGGCGTATTGGCGCAGATACATCAACAAAAGGGTAGAGCCACTCGCTACGCAAATAATCGTTTGCAATCGCTGCGGCATCTGGAATAATTCGGAACGATATCCCCCGCATCGCGTGGCGCAATGGCAAAAATGCAAGTGGTGCAATAGAAATCCAGCCTAATTGCACTGATTGCTCAGAGAGCATGGTTTGCACCCGACGATGAAGATTTGTACGGCTTGGACCGCGGTGCGTTTGAACGTGTGCCACAATGGACTCAAGGCTGAGCGCCTCGCTCGTTGTCCGCGCCAGTTCTTTGAGGAGCGTCGCAATAGATGGTTTTGTTCGTGGCATGGTACACCCCTGGCTCTGCAAATGCGGTATCCCACCACATGCATCGATTATACCACGCAGAATTCGCAAAATATGATTGTTTAATGAAAAATCGCCCCACACGCCTACGTGCATGGGGCGATTTCACACATCAATTATGCTTCGTCAATTGCACGAAACGCCGCATCAGCAATGCTCATCGCATCAACCCCAAAATGTCGATACAAATCATCTCGTGCGCCAGATTGGCCAAAATCATCAACTCCCAAGCTCGTCACTCGTGCACCATAGACACTTCCAAACCATGCAAGTGCATGTGAGGCAGCGTCATGGACGGTAACAGTGGGCACTGAACGTGCATTATCTGCAAAGAGCCACGCAAATGGATCAGTATCGCCATGGCGACGTGCATGCACAAAACGTTCGTAGAGGGCTCGAGCGCTCACCACATTGATCACGTCTGCGGCAACACCTTCGCGCCACAAAAGTTCTGCCGCTTCAAGTGTTTCAGGAATAACCGTTCCACTCGCACATAACATGACCTTCGGCGCGTCGTGTAAATCCGGATGAGCATCCTGCCACGACGCTAAACGGTATGCGCCGTGTAAGACTTGCTGATGGAGCGTATCAACGCCGATTCGTTGTTTTGCCGTTTCAAAATGTGCCTGGTTAATTGGGCGTGTACTCAAGCGCAAGTAGAGTGGTCGACCATGTTCACGATCAAAGCAGTTTCGTACACCGTCAAGCAAAAACCACTCTAATTCACCTGCAAAACAGGGCTCAGCCATCATCAACTTGGGGAGCTCTATACCAACCGACGCCGTGATCGTTGATTGATGTGCGCCACCTTCTGGTGCTAGAGTGATACCCGACGGCGTACCTGCGACGATGAACTTGGCACCAGAGTAGACCGCATAAATGAACGAGTCAAGTCCACGAAGTACAAATGGGTCATAGACGGTACCAATGGGCACCAACGGCGCGCCAGTAAGTTCATACGACAATCCGGCCATTCCAGCCATCATGAACAGGTTCATTTCGGAGATGCCAAGTTCAATATGACGACCTTGTTGTGAGCGTTGCCAACGCAAAATACGTTGTGCTTCACCTTCGTATTCCGCCACATGCGCATGTGGCGTGTAGACACCCATGCGATTAATCCACCCACCTAAATTCGTTGATACAGACACATCTGGAGATGTTGTGACCATGTATTGCGCTAATTCTGGAATATCGGCAAAACGCACCAACAAACGACCAAATGCATCTTGTGTGCTCACAGAATTCGGCACACTCAAATCAACACGGGAAGGAATGGAAATCGTCGGAATTGGTGGTAACTCATCCTCATCCAGACGACGTGCTACCTGCTGACAGAGCGCACCTTCGGGCGTATCCACATCAAAGTCTGGCCAAATATCATAGTCAGAAATCCCAAAGTTTGTCCGCAATTGTTCCATCTGTTCACTGCTGAGGAGCATGGAATGGTTGAGTGGATGACCGGCAATTGGTAAGCCCCAGCCCTTGATGGTGTAGGCAAACACCACCGTCGGACGCGACAAATCGCGGTCTACTTCATCAAAGATGCTACACATTTCTTCGAGGTCATGACCACCAAGATTTGCGAAGACAGACGGCAATTCTTCGTCCGGAACCTGTGCCAGCACCAATGCTAACGTGTTTCGATCTGCTTCGTTTGCAGAAAGTAGGCGTTCACGCAGGTCAACACCCGACAGACGAATCGTTGCTTGGTACTCTTCGTTACTCATCTCGTCAATACGACGACGTAGAGTGTCACCACCAGGGAGCGCATAGAGCTCTTGTAATTTACGCCCATACTTCGCCTCAAGTACTCGCCAACCATTCTGCGCAAAAAGCTTTTTGAGTCGCGCTGCACGAATACCCGGAACGACACGGTCAAGGCTTTGTCGATTTAAGTCGACGACCCATACAACCTGACCAATACCATCAAGGGCCTCATCAAGGAGCGCTTCCCACACGTTCCCCTCATCAAGTTCTGCATCTCCAACCACCGCCACAAACCGCCGTTCGGGCACGGCAACTCCATGATCGCGTAAGTAGCGCTGTGTGAGTGATGCAAACAGGGGTGCGACAATACCAAGTCCTACTGAACCGGTTGAAAAATCAACACGCTCGGGATCTTTGGTACGGCTCGGATACGACTGTAACCCACCGTACTCACGCAGCATGGTCATGTAGCGCTTGGGCAAATTACCCAACAAATACTGAATCGAGTGGAAGATGGGTGACGAATGTGGCTTGACTGCAACGCGGTCACCACGTTTGAGAAAGTGGAAGTAGAGCGCAGTCATCAAGGTGACCGTTGATGCAGACGACGCTTGATGCCCACCAACCTTGGTCCCATCTGAATTTGGTCGCACGTGGTTGGCATGATGAATCATGTTCGTGGCTAACCAAAGAATCCGACGCTGAATATTTTCTAGGACGCGCAACGTGTGCGGTTCGAGGGCAGGTGGTTTGGTTGAGGACTGTTTGGTGCGCTTCGAAAGTGTTCGTTCCATGTGTCTCCTCACGGCATCTTCGCCTTATTAAGGCACACAACTATTATTGGCTTATCATACCGCATTTCAGAGAGGTTTCGAATACAAAGATAATTATGATTTCGCAAATAAACAAGCAAAATCCACTGGTGAAGCACAATTTGGTAGAATACAATCAATCTATTATCAAAGAGTGAGTAGCATGCAACGTCACGATATTATCAATACCATCACGCAGACAACGCACTGGGATGTCGTCATCATCGGCGGCGGAGCCACAGGCTTAGGTATCGCAGTCGATGCAGCCAGTCGTGGATACAAAACGTTGTTGCTTGAAGCGCACGACTTTGCCAAAGGTACATCGAGCAAAGCCACAAAACTCGTGCATGGTGGTGTGCGATATTTGGCACAAGGCAACATCTCCCTTGTGTACGAGGCACTCCACGAACGTGGTCGTCTCCACAAAAACGCACCACACTTGGTGCGTGTGATGCCACACGTGGTGCCAGCATATCGCATATTTGATCTTCCGTTTTATGGCAGTGGGTTATTGCTGTATAGCGTGTTGGCTGGGCGCTTGGGATTCGGTTTCTCACGTATCATCAGTCGCAACGAAGCTTTAACACTTGCCCCAACCTTGAATCAACAGCAACTCAAGGGAGGCATCGTGTACTACGACGGTCAATTTGATGATTCACGTTTAGCCATAACACTGATGCGCACAGCGTTCAATTACGGTGCCACACTGGTTAATCACATGCCAGTCACGGGATTTGTTCATGAAGGTCAGAAGATTGTCGCAGTACACGCACAAGATCGCGAAACTGGCGTCACACACACGATACACGCCAAGTCATTTATCAACGCAACTGGGGTCTTTGTCGATGATGTGCGCAAACTCGATAACGCCAGCATCAAACCACTCCTCGCACGGAGTCAGGGAATCCACATCGTAGTTGATCGATCGTTTTTGCCTGGTGACCATGCAGTCATGATTCCCAAGACCGCTGATGGTCGTGTCCTTTTTGCACTGCCATGGCATGATTGTGTTGTCATTGGCACCACTGACACCCCAGTCGCTCATGCGGATATTGAGCCACGTCCATTAGCTGACGAGATAGAGTTCGTCCTGAGCCACACCGAGAAATATCTCACCCGCCGACCACAACCACATGAGGTGTTGAGCGTTTTCGCAGGATTGCGGCCACTCGTCAAGGCTGGCGGTGATAGTGGCAACACAAAAGCACTTTCGCGCGATCACACAATCATTTTTGCAGAAAGTGGGTTGATGACCATCACCGGCGGTAAATGGACGACTTATCGACACATGGCCGAAGATGCGGTAAATCAAATTAGTCAGCGCGCCGGATTGGGGAATCGCCCATGCGTAACCCATGAATTACGGCTACACGGCTACTCAACTGAGCGTGATAGTGATGCCATGCAAGTATATGGGAGTGATGCGCCGCAGATTCGTGCCCTGATGAACGCACATCCACAATTGGCCGAACTCATTCATCCAGCACTGCCGTATACCATGGCAGAAGTAATTTGGGCGGTGAGACACGAGCTTGCCCGAACGGTCGAAGATGTGTTAGCCCGACGTACTCGTGCCATTCTCTTGAATGCGACCGCCAGTATGGAGGCGGCCGAACGTGTAGGTCAGTTGATTGCGCACGAACTCGGCTATGACGAAGCGTGGGTCCGAGCACAAGTCGCTCACTATCATGAAACGGCAAAACAATACGTGATTGAGGCATAGTTAAGCGGCCAGACTGCATACAGTCTGGCCGCAAGCTTATCGGTCAGAACTATGATTTACGTCGCTTGACCTCATTGATGAGCGCAGGTACTACCTCGAGTGCATCACCAACAATGCCATAGCTCGCCACACGAAAGATTGGCGCATCCCCATCTTTGTTGATCGCCACTATGGTGCGCGAAGTACGCATGCCGGCCAAGTGTTGAATGGCTCCTGAGATACCAACGGCTACATAGAGCTTTGGGCTTACCGATTTACCCGTTTGACCAACTTGATGTTCATACGGTACCCAGCCAGCATCTACGATTGCCCGGGATGCACCGTACGCTCCACCGAGTGCGTCGGCAAGTGCAGGTATCAAGTTGTGATAATTCTCTGGATTCCCCAAACCACGGCCACCAGAGACAATGACTGCCGCATCGCTCAAATTGATACCACCTTGTTTGCGCTCACTCTTGAGTACCTCAACTCCACTCGTGGCAACCGTAACGTGAGCACTCTCAGTAGGTGCACTCGTTGCAGAAGATTGTGCTTCGGCAAATGTCTGTTTGCGCACCGAAATAACGACCGGCGTCGCCGTATATGCACTGGTCGTCAGCACGTTCCCTGCGTGTGATGCACGCATTGCAAGTATCGTGTTGCCATCGATTCGCACATCGCTGACGTCTACTGCAAGCGAACCACTACAATCTGCAGCGACGGCAGCGCTCACATCGCGCATGCGCAATGTGGCAGTCGTGAAGAGCACCGTAACCTGTTCGCGCGTGATGACCTGTGAAATCGCACTCGCAAACGCATCTGCGGCACGATGTGCAAGCGCAGCATCGTCTACGATGACCACACGACGGACACCATACGCAGCAACCTCGGCGGCCAATGAAGCGACATTATGTCCAACTACGAGCGCTGTTGTTGCACCAAGTGCGAGCGAACGCCCTAACACTTCGCGGTGTGCAGGGGTTGTGCCAGCACCAGCAGCAGTTTGATCTATCAAAACCCAATAAGACATTGCATTCACCACCTTTATAACACTTGGTCAGCAATGAGACGATCCACGAGCGCGGCCACCTTGGCAGTGGTATCTGCACCCTGGATAATCTCACCGCTTTTGCGTGCGGGCGGCGGAACCCGGTCAACGACCTGCGCACGACTGGTCGGTTGTACACCGATTTCCGACACGCCAACCGTTGGTACGTCTGCCTTAGCAAATTTGCGCACACGTAACAATGACGGAAACCGTGGCTCGACATCACCCTTGGAGACGCTTACTACCGCAGGCAACGTGACACGCACTGTTTCGCTTTCATCTTCGAGCTGGCGCTCTACCTCAAGATGCGTTGCAGAGCTACTCACGATTTTGTTCACATACGTCACATGCGTCCACCCTAGTTGACGTGCCAACATCGGGGCAAACGCACCACTCTCGTCGTCAGTCGAATTACGACCACAAACAACCAAATCCGGTCGTCCTTTGTGTGCAATCGCAGCTGCGGTGATTTGCGTAGCAGCGTATACGTCGTAATCGGCATCATTCATAATCAACAATGCATCGGTAGCACCCATAGCCAATGCACGCCGAATTTGATCGAGCCACTCTTCGGTACCGAGTGAAAGTACCGTCACATCACCACCCAAGGCATCATTGATGTGCAATGCGGCTTCGAGGGCATATTCATCGAACAAATTTGTTATCGGTTCAATACCAGAGGCATCAATACGCTTGTGTGCATCAATACCCACAGTATTATCTCGAGGGACTTGCTTGAGACAAACAACGATCTTCATGGCCTATTCAGCCTCCCAGACTTCTTTGTTGTATGCAGGTAATTCACAGCGGAGTGGTGGAGCAATTTCACGATGGCCAAGTGCATAATCTGCTTGGAGCAACTCTTGAAGTTCGCGGGTTCCTTCATAAATCACTCCACCACGCGAATTACGCAAAAAGCGCTCTACGGGATATTCGTCGGAGAAGCCATAGGCGCCGTGAATTTGGACCGCATCATCGGCGGACTCCCAGCTTGACACGGTTGCATGCCATTTTGCCAATGTGGTCTCGCGCGAGTTACGCCGGCCGGCATTCTTCATCCAACCAGCCTTATAGACCATCAAACGACCCATATCCATCTTGCGAACCATATGGCTCATCATGCGCTTCACGAGTTGATGATCACCAATCGGCACACCAAATGTGTGGCGCTCTTTTGCGTATTTTACCGATGCCTCGAGCGATGCTTGAATCAACCCAATTGCTCCTGCTGCAACGGTGTAGCGACCGCTGTCAAGGGCGGTCATGGCAATCTTAAAGCCCTCACCTTCCTCACCTAAGCGGTTGGCAACTGGCACGCGCACATCTTGCATAACAATGCCACCGGTGTTGCCAGCGCGTACGCCGAGTTTGCCGTGAAGCGGGTATGATGAAAGTCCGGGCATATTGCGCTCAAGAATAAAGCACGAGATACCGCGATTGCCCTTCGCTGGGTCTGTTTTGGCGAAGACTACAAACGTATCAGCAACATCTGCCAAACTAATCCAAATCTTCTCACCATTCAATATGTAGTGATCGCCATCGCGTCGTGCCGTGCTCTCCATGGCACCTGCATCGGTGCCGCTGTTTGGCTCTGTCAAACCATAGGCACCAATTTTTTTACCTTCAGCTTGTGGCTTTAAGTACTTTTGTTTTTGTTCTTCTGTGCCCCATTGAAAGATGGTCATGGAATTTAACCCGATGTGCACACTTGCGACGACACGCAAGAAGCTGTCTACGCGTTCTAACTCTTCACAGAGAACGGCCAATGCAAGGTAATCCATCCCAGCACCGCCATAGCGCACCGGCATACAGATACCGAGAAAGCCAAGCTTTCCCATTTTTTCGATTAGTGGACGTATGTATGTTCGAGTTTCAGGACCTTCACCATGGGATGCCCCACTGCGGTCCCATTCACGGATGTGAGGCAACACTTCGCGTTCGGCGAACTCACGCACCGTTTGGCGGAGCATATCATGCTCTTCGTTTAAAAACATGTCGTAGTTGGCGGTGAAGTCCATCATCGACTCCTCTTTACAAAAAAATTAACCCTCAGCAGAACACCGTTGCTTATTATACCGGATATTTATTGCACCTCATAATAACCAGACGAAAACTATTGCGTGGTACACTACACAGAACATTATCCAACAAGATACTCAGATGGCGAGGAGATATGCGTCAAGCAATCCAGATTCTCCCTGTATATGGTATAGGTGAAATCAGTGTTGGCGAAGATATCAGCGAAACGATTCTTAACGCACTTTCTACAAGCGCACTAACACTCCACGCACACGATGTCATTGTCATCACACAAAAGATTGTCTCAAAAGCCGAAGGACGCATCGTTAATCCACATTCGGTGGTACCGTCGCACATGGCACATATGTGTGCCGCACAAGGCCATAAAGATGCATCGTACTATGAAGTAGTTCTTCAAGAAAGTAAGCGCATCATACGAATGGACCGTGGTGTACTCATCTGCGAAACACATCATGGGTTGATCTGTGCAAATGCAGGTGTCGATGAGTCAAATGTTGATGGTGGTGGACACATCACCTTACTTCCTGTTGACCCAGATGCATCCGCACGCACTATTCGTGATGCGATAGTACGGCAGACGGGTGTAACTATATCGGTCGTTATTTCGGATTCATTTGGTCGTGCCTGGCGCGAAGGTCAGGTCAATGTGGCGATCGGCGTAGCCGGAATTGATCCGCTCATCAGTTATGCTGGCATTGACGATCCGTATGGGTATCGCATGCAAGCAAGTGTGTTAGCCATCGGGGATGAAATCGCTGCCGCTGCTGAACTTGTGATGGGCAAAATCGACCGTGTACCCGTGGCGATTGTACGAGGTGTATCGTATGTCGCCACGGAAAGCAGTGCAAGCACATTGATTCGACCAGCATCCAAAGATTTATTCCGGTAACCATATGGAATTACTCACAACCATCGCATTACGACAAAGCGTACGCCGATTTGCGCCAGGTAGTGTGCCATTACACATTTGTGCTGAATTACTCGCAGCAGCTGTGCTCGCGCCATCGCCGCATGGACGACAACCCTGGCAATTCATCGTGCTCGAATCGTCTGCAGCACGAGAAACACTGATATCTGCGATGGCAGTGGAATGGCGTCAGCAACTTGCACAAGACAGCATAGACGTTGCGCACATTAATGCACGTGTCGAGGCATCAACGCAACGCATACGTTCCGCACCGCTACTCATCATGCCATGTGTGGATTGTGCGGTATTAGACGCATACCCTGACAATCATCGTCATCACGCAGAGTATTTGATGGCAGTACAGAGTATTGGCTGTGCCATTCAGAATATGCTACTTCGCGCGGTTGACCTAGGATACGATGCTGGGTGGATGTGTGCACCGTTGTTTTGTCCTGAACATGTGCAAACTGCACTCACGTTGCCAAAGACCACGATTCCCCAAGCACTCATAACGGTTGGCATCGCTCACACACAACCAAAACGCCGTTCCAAACGAGACCACACAAAACTAACTCAGTATCGATAAACCCATCACCCATCCTCCGGGCCAACGCAACAGCACCGGCGATTATTTGGTAGAATGCGAAGGAACGTGAGTAAAGAAGAACTTATCATATGAACCAAACGGTGGTCTTATCAGGTGGAGTAGGCGCAGCGCGATTTCTCGAAGGATTAGTTACTGTAATCCCAGCAGCGTCAATCAGCGCAGTCATAAATACCGGTGATGACATCGAGATGCACGGGCTACAGATTAGCCCAGATGTTGACATTGTATTGTGCACCCTCGCTGGCATCATACACCCCAGCCAAGGATGGGGCATTGTTGACGACACTGACCACTGCCTTGCCATGCTCGGACGATTAGGTGCTCCAACCTGGTTCATGCTTGGTGACAAAGATTTGGCACTTCATATTCAACGTACTGCATTGCTCAAGCAAGGTTACTCAGCAACACAAATTAGTCATGAGTTTTGTGCGGCACTTGGCGTGGAGGTGCAGGTCTTACCGATGACGCATGACCACGTTCAGACGCATATCCGTACACCCGAAGGGCTCGTCCACTTTCAACATTTCTTGGTGAGAGACAGAGCAAAAAGTCTCGTCCAAGGCATCGAATATCTTGGCATAGAAAACGCACGCGCAACCGCAGAAGTACAAAACGCCCTAGCTACGGCCGCGCAAATTATCATTGCGCCAAGCAACCCACTGGTGAGCGTCGGCACAATTCTCGCACTCCCAGGTATTGCTGATGCCATACGCAATCGTCATGTACCAGCCATTACAATTAGTCCTATCGTTGGTGGCAAAGCCATCAAAGGCCCTTTGGTCCCGATGCTTGAACATGCTGGCATTGAAGTGTCCGCACTTGGCATTGCGCAGCATTACCACGGTCTCATCGATGGAATGATTATTGATGAGATTGATTCCGCCCTTGCGCCAGCTATAGAAGCACTTGGGATCCGTGTGCGCGTTACTGACACCATCATGCGCGATTTACCGCACAAAACGGCTTTGGCACAACAAAGTCTAGAATTGCTTGCCGAGTTACGATGATTACCGCACTCATCCCATTCAAACCATTGAGCGAAGCAAAGAGTCGGCTCGCAAGCATTCTTCCGCCTGCTGACCGGCGTGCGCTTGCACTGGCAATGCTTGACGATGTGTTAACCGCACTGGAGCGTAGTCAACGCATCACTCAAATCATTGTCACGGCAAGCGATGCAGCAGCGCAAGCACTTGTACAATCGCGAAACATTGAATTTATCAATGATGCGAGTACCGGTTTAAATCAGGCGATTCAGCAAGTCGTAACCCTACGCGAGTTTACGTCACCGTTACTCATCATGCACGCTGATTTACCGCTCGTCGAAGAAGATGACATCGACGAATTTGTCACCATGATGCCCAGTGGGGGCGTGGCCCTGGCTGGTTCGCACGATGGGGGTACAACCGCCGCCATTTGCGCCGTACCACAACGCATGCGCTGGTCATTTGGCGAACAAAGTCTCGAACGCCATTTAGCTGCCGCACGATCGGTTAACATACCGGTACGAAGCATCCGTGAAGGTCCGATCACATTTGACATTGACCGACCTGTTGATTTATATCGCTTACTGCTTGACCCAGGTGGCCGTCAAACTGGGCGGTTATTGGGCAAATTGCATATTGGCGCACCTACAAAACCAACACACGAATGAATCGAGGCATGGTATGGGTATCATTGGATATGCTGCAGCTCTTGAACAATTTCATCCAACCGAGCTACTCAAGTATTCAATGCTTGCAGAACAACGCGGGTTTAAGGCAGTCATGGCTGCTGACCACTTTCAACCGTGGGTACCACAACAAGGGCACAATGCGTTTGTGTGGAGCTGGATGGCTGCGCTCGGTGCACAAACGTGTCAGATGACATTTGGACCAGGCGTGACGTGCCCCAGTTTTCGCTACCATCCAGCGGTCGTTGCACAAGCCGCAGCCACACAAGCCGCCATGACACCTGGTCGTTTTTGGTTGGGTTTGGGGAGCGGTGAAGCGCTTAACGAACGGGTTGTTGGGGGAGTTTGGCCTGAAGCACATGTACGATTGGCAATGATGCAAGAGGCAATCGGCATCATCAAACAGTTGTTAAGTGGCAAACAAGTCAAGCACGACCATGGTAAATACTTTCAAATAGAACGCGTCAAAATGTGGACCTTGCCAGAGAATCCACCACCGATTTATGTGGCGACGGCTGGTCCTGTGACCGCTACTTGGACAGGCAAAGAGTGCGACGGTATTATCACGCCTGGCGCGTCACTCGACAAGTTACGCATGCTGCTAGGCAAGTTTGCCGAGGGTGCGCAAGCTGCTGGCAAAGACCCTAACACCATGCCTAAGTTATTACAGCTTCACATGTCGTGGGCCGAAACCTATGAAGAAGCACTCCAAAATGCACTAACAGAATGGCCTAATGGTGGCATGCCGTTTCCAAAACAGGACATTCGTAGTCCAGAAGACTTTGCGGAGATCGCAAAGATGGTTCGACCTGAGCACTTTAAGAATCGCATGCTCATTTCGCCACACATTGACGAACACCGCGAGTATATTCAACGATTTGTTGATCTCGGTTTCACTGAAATTCACGTGCATAATGTGGGAAGAAATCAAGAAGCATTCATCAACATGTTTGGCGAGCATATCATCCCACATCTCAAGTGGGGGAATGTATGAAAGATATTCCCAGTGCATATCATGACCTGCTCTTTCAACCAATTGTGGCAGCGCTTGCGACCACTATGCATGATGGCACACCACAAGTGACACCGGTGTGGTTTAGTTATGAAAATGGCTTGTTTTATGTCAATGCGGCCGTTGGTCGCGTCAAAGACCGGAACATCCGTGCCCGGCCTTATGTTGCATTACTGATTGTTGATCCTACAAATGCGTATCGGTACCTGTCTATTCGTGGACCGGTTTTGGACATATCAGACCAGGAAGTTGGCAGAACGCACATTAATGAATTGTCGAATCGATACTTCGGTCGTCCGGTGTATCGTAGTGATGACCCAAATGAAGTACGCGCACGGTATACAATACTTCCTGTACATGTCAGCGCAATGGGGTAGAGAATGACCACAGAACGATTGCAAAACATGCGCCAAGCCTTAAATGGACGTACCAGGTTGCTCCGGCGTTCACGGCGTCATCGTGCGGCAAAGTTCTTGGCCAAGGATGCGTCATTACGCGCACTCGACATGCTCCTCGAAGTGATAATGAGCGGACACGATGCTGATGCGGCAAATGCTGCCGCAGTAGCGCTGTCGCAACACGCAGACTGGCGACACATTAATGTGATTTGTAGCGTGTGGGCACTCACTCGCCACCCAACCCTCGGCCGGCTCATTACGCAACATGGTTGGATAGCGAATGCACCGCCAGATGCGCGTGTGTTGAGTGCACTCCACACCGGACAACTCGAAGTCCTCATGAATGCTCGCCCAGGCTTGCTGCTTGCAATGCTGATTGCGTGTGGTGATCGAAATCAAACAATTGCGCAACGCGCAATGCGCAGTCTACACCACCTGAAACGCGTAGACACCAAACAAGCACTATGCATGCTTGCAATCGAACAAAATATACCAATTGCGCTCACAATTGCGAAAAAATCCGGGTACTTACCCGATGATCAGCAATTACGTGCAGTCTTTTTGTTGTTGAGTAATCAACGTGAGGCATTCCGCGCATTGGACCCAGACTGCGAGCTGACACTTGCAGCGTACGCCCACAGTTCACCTGAGTTGCGAGAACGGATTATTCTTGCACTACAAGACGAGCCGCAAGCGCCCCCGTTAATGCCACCATCGTTAGTCTACGTGGCAGATTTAAATGATGCCCAATGGCTCGAAACCGTGCAACAACTCCGCAAACCCATGATGCAAAACGTTGCAGCCGTAGTAACTCGATACGCGCCTGCTCGCTGGGCTGCACAGATCCTACTGCACTTAAATGAAGATGCAGAACCTGCGGCACGAACAAATACGATGCCGCTCGACGTGTTGCGCAACATCGCCGAAACGTGTGTGGCAGGTCGTGATCCACAACCGCTTCTGCACATGACGTTACATGGTGGTCAACGTGGCATCCACCACGTGGCATTGAGCCCTGATGGTCAATTTGTCGCAGCAAGTGACGGGGCTGGCCAAGTCTTACTTTGGAACACATTCGACGGAACACCCGTTACAGCACTACCTACGCAACAATGGCCAATAAGGTCATTGCATTTCTCACGTGATAGTCGCTGGTTATGCACCGCATCAACCGTTGGTGAAATTGTCGTATGGGACATGCACAAACAAGTTATCGCCCATCAGTTTGCTGGGCGTGCTCCTCTCAACCTGATTCCCGATAGCGATACGATGATCAGTGGTGGCGACGAAGCGTTCCATTTTTGGTCACTCAAAGGACATCACTTAAGTAGTATTCGCACGCCGAACGCACGCATCGCACAAATTGCGTTAAGCAATGACGGCCAATATTATGCGGTTGCAGGTGCTGCTCCTGCTATTGCTCAATCCTTATACGGTGTCCCACGTGACCACTCAATCAGCGTATGGCGCATGCCCAGTGGTGAGCTCTTGGCAGGTGAAGCACTTGCACGGTGGCTTGATCGCGGTGATCCGATTGCCAAACTTGATATGCCTGGTGTTGCCGAACAAATCATTTTCAGTCCGAATGGTCATTTAATTGCTGCCGTCTGCGGAGACGGGATTGTGCGCATTTGGCGCTTACTCGATGGCATGCTCCAACAGTCATACCCAGGTACCGCACCCATCGTGTTCCTCCATCATGGCACCCAAATTCTGTGTGGGTCAACGACTGGTGGGTTCCAAATTCGCCAAAGTCAAAGTGGCGCGTTGGTGGCCAATGTACCACTGCCTCATGGAATCCCACATGTCATGGCGACAATTCCCGAACGTGGCATCGTTATCGGTGGGAGCACCGATGGAACCATAACGCTCTGGCGACTGCATGAGTCGCTTGAGGCCATTGAGCTGAACAATCACGAACATCGAATCACCGCACTCACTATCAGCGATGATGGTCGCACACTTGTGAGTGCCGATATCACTGGCACAATCAATATATGGGATCTGTCCGTCTGTGAGTTGGTGCGACGCATTCCGTTGCACATACGCCCAAGTGAACGAACATGGGTGAGTGAAGTCCTTCGTCAACGCCGGTACAAAGGGGATGAACGCCGCTGGCTCGAACTGATGAACGCGCTCTATCGGACACCACCAGGCAATCGACGAGGCTTCGATCCATCATTACCCATCGACATTGGTTCATTTCGCCTTCGTCTCGAATAAATCGTGTTACCACAGCCAGCCATTGGCCGTAGGAATAGTTCTTTTTTCATGAGGAGTTCGTGATGAGTGCACCACTGCAGTTGCCGTTGCCTGACATTGCTAGTCAATTCAATTTACGCCGCGATGTTACATTTCTGAATCATGGAAGCTTTGGATCATGCCCACGCAGTGTGATTGCCGCCTATCGTCATTGGCAAGATGAGCTCGAGTCAGAACCGGTATTATTCTTCGGCAGGCGTAGACTGGGCCTGTTGTCCGACGCACGACAGGCACTAGGTTCCTTCGTCAACGCCCACGCTGATGACGTGGTGTTCGTGCCTAACATCACGTATGCCATGAATATCGTGATTAACTCGCTCCGATTCAACGCTGATGACGAAATTCTCACCACGAATCACGAGTATGGTGCCATCAACAATACGTGGAACTACCACCTCAATCGCTACGGTGGCAAGTTGGTGAGTGTGGACATTCCACTACCGATGACCAGCGAGTCGGACTTTGTAGAACGCGTTTGGGCAGCAGTGACACCACGCACCAAGGCATTGTCAATCAGCCACATCACTTCTCCAACTGCACTCATCTTCCCTATCAAAGAGTTAATACGTCGTTGTCGGGCCGCGGGAATTCTCAGCATCATTGATGGGGCACACGTACCAGGTCATATTGAGTTAGACCTCACCGACCTTGATCCAGACTTTTATGCGGCGAACTGTCACAAATGGTTATGCGCACCAAAGGGAGCAGGGTTTCTCTATGCACGTAAAGACAAACAAGATATGCTTGAACCGTTTGTCTGTAGCTGGAACCTCAGTCGGAACACACATCATAGCACGCGCTTCGTAAACCTCTTTGAGAACGTTGGAACGAATGATCCTGCACCTTGGTTGGCAGTGCCGGCTGCAATTGAATTCCAACGCACCCATCATTGGTCAGATGTGCGTGCAGCATGTCATGCGCTCGGATCGCAGGCTCGTCAACAGATTGCTTCGATGACAGGCATTGAACCAATAAGCGATGAAAGCAATACCTGGTGGAATCAGATGGCGCTCTGTCCAGTGCCCCACGGGGAACGATATCGCTATACCCGCTTATGGGATGATTTTTTAATTGAAGTTCCCGTAGTTGTGTGGAATGATCGCACATTCTTACGTGTGGCAATTCAAGCCTACAACACACCGAATGATGTCGATCGTCTACTTTCAGCAGTCAAACGCATTATTCACGAATAATGCGCGTACTCATTCACTTTGAGAGGGTGCTTACATGCACCCTCTCGTTGCTTATATCTGTATACCAATCGACGAGGCAGTTTGACGTACAAACGTAGCGGCAGCGTCGTATTCTCTCGCTTCGTTGAGATGCTCCAATAACACAGGAGTGTCAGGATGGAGCCGATTCAATTGCCGCAAAATGTAGGCATAATCGAGACTACCTAGCCCTGGCGCTGTTTCACGAAGTGAGACCACAAATGGACGTTCGATGACCATATCCTTGATGTGGCATGCACGAATATATGGACCCAGTAAATCAATACAATGACTAATGAACGCACGGTGCTGATAGAATCGCTCAACGCTGTTGATGAGGTTGATTGGATCGAGATGTGCCGCAAATTGCGGTCTATCAATCGCTTTTATGAGCAACACATAACTCTCCGGCGAATCGGGGTACATCCACGGCATCGTCTCTAACGTGTAGTAGGTCTGTGTAGGTTTAACTGCATCGATAATTGCACGCACCGTATCAACGATGAGTGCAAATGTATCATCTGCATAATTTGCCGCGTCAGGACCATCCCATTCACTACCGCGAGAACCAGCAATATTGACACAACACCGTGCACCTAGCTCATCAGCGAGTGCGAGACGGCGCTGGCAAAGCTGTATGGCAGCTTGTCGCGTGGCATCATCGGGAGAGATAGGATTGCTCCATGCGCCCACTTCACCAATCACAATATTATTTTTTTGGGCTGCATTGCGATACGCAGAAATTGTCGCCGAATCCGTAGGTTCGGTAATTGGAGCATATGCGGCACGAAACCCAGCGTTTTGCACAATCCTTGCCCATGTCTCTGGGCTATCCCACCGTGTAAATAATGGTGAACCGAGCCGCATATCTACTCCTTGGGTATGATTAGTATGCCGAGACGTGATCTATGCTGGGCACAACGGCAATCCAAGCAGCACCCTCTACAAGTGCCACCTCAGTAACCCCATCGAGATAATAAAATCGCATAGGTGAGCTAGCATCTGGTTTACGCCACTCAATATCTAACACAAGTCCATCTTGGAACATCTTTGCTCGACCGCTCCCTGTCACACCAACGTCAATGCGATCTTTTTCATCGCCTTCTCGTAATGAACTCGCTGCTTCAATGATGATGAGATTCTTGGTGCTGACCTGACTCTTCGTATTTGCATCGCGAGAAACTTTGCCAAGTGCAGTACGCAAATAACGATTCCCGACAGGGTCATAACTCCAGCTGATTTTGTTCCAACTGCCGATGAAATAATAGTTGATCGTCTGCCCGGCTGGCCGATTAGCAGCATCACCATCGCCGCGATACAAAAATCCTATCTCTGGTTCCGCAATTGGCCACGCCTTGCCTGACTCGTCAATCCACGGATTTTTGAGTGGCCCCACATTTCGGGCAGCCAAGTAATCACGAATTTGCTGGCCACTCGTGTACAAGTTATGCGGTGCGTATCGACTCTCTTTGCGATAAAAAGTCGACCATGTCCCACCTTTGAGGCCATCAATATCAACCAACTCAGAGGTACTTTGTAGCAGACCTAACCCCTCAGGTGACCCACCCGCATGGATGTGAACCGCATCATACCCCATTGCCCATTGCCCGTAGTACACCCGCGTGCTCCGGATTGGACCAATCTCCTCTGGTAGTGGTCGATCGCCGTTATAAATGAACATCAATCGAGTAATGCCACCTTCAGCGAGTGCCTCGTATACCACGGCTGCTTCACTGAATCCACTCTGCGGCCATGCCGCACTGATGTTATCAATCATGACGCTCACTGGACGTGCATATACTTGACCACGTGGTAACGTTGGCGCATCGTCTGCTGCACCAACATGGTGTGGCCATACCAAAAGCACGAGTGTTAACATGAAGACCAATCGAATTCGCATACAATTCACACTTTCAATCTCACAACCAAACGTGCTACCACTCTACCACACTGATTGCATACTTCACCATAAGTTTATTCAGTTTGTCCGAAAATCTATGCCTGCCTGTAAGAATATCGTTAGATTTAGCACTCTTTCATTGACACTGCTAATGCGAATTCGCATAATGAAAGCAGTACGAACGAAGTCACGTGCGCTTAGATACCCCGTCTTGCACCATCTGCGAGACAGAAAGTGACAACATATGAGTGAAGAAGTACGATTTATCCCACCCATTGAACCACCGGCTCTGCCACCGGCTGCACCACTCGTGCCAATTGCGAATAAGCTACCGGTCATACGACTACGGAGCACCGTCATATTGCCGTACACGGTCATCACGCTCCCACTCAATGACGAAATCAGCTTGGCAATTGAGGCGAGTAAGCAGACTGAACGCAAAGTTCTTGTTGCAATCTACGTTCCAAGTAACGATGACAATGACGATGATGACGACGCCGTCTTCGATGAAGATGAAACACCGCTCGCTGACGCAGATGAATCTGAAGAATTGGTCACGATTGCAACAGTGGCCAAAATAGAGCAAACTGGCCGTCTCCCAGGCGGTGTAAATGGCGTGGTCGTGCGTGGCATCCAACGTGCAGAAATCAGTGAGATTGAGCTCCAAGATGGCTTGGCGTATGCACAGTTTCGCACTATTGACGAAACTTACCCGAGTGATGAAGTATTCGAACGACTCAAACTTGAAGTTCGTGCGGCAATAGATGCAGTTCTTGAAATGCGTGGAGACATTCCTCAAGAGATTCGCAATTTCGTACGGAACATCGAAGATCCGCGTCAATTAGCAGACAACACGGGGTACTCGCCCGATTATAGCCTCCGTGAACGCATCACACTTCTCACAACAATCGATGTGAGTGAGCGGTTACGTTTTGTCCGAAATGCGTACCAGAAGCAATATACGCTCCTTGAGGTCCAACAACGACTTCGCCAAGAAGTTGAGGATGGAACTGCCAAACAACAGCGTGAATTCTATTTACGACAACAAATGCGCGCCATCCAAAAGGAATTAGGCGAAGACACTGACGAGCTCAACGAACTCGAAGAGCTCCGACAACGATTAGCAAGCGCAACGCTATCGGAAGAAGCCCGCAAAGAGGCCGATCGTGAGCTCAGTAGACTACAGCGCATCAGCAGTGCCTCCCCAGAGCACCAAATAATTCGCACGTATCTTGAGTGGTTAGCAGATTTACCATGGGATAAACCGAGTAGTGCAGAAATAGATATTAGCCACACTCGTGCAGTACTTGATGCAGATCATTACGGTCTCGACAAAGTCAAAGAACGCATATTGGAGTACTTGGCGGTACGTCGGCGGCGTCAAATGATGCCTAATGCGACCGGCGAACGAAGTCGTGAACCAATCTTAGCGCTAATTGGCCCTCCAGGCGTTGGCAAGACAAGTCTGGGACAATCGGTCGCCAAAGCATTGGGACGTTCGTTCGTGCGTATGAGTCTGGGTGGCGTCCGCGACGAAGCCGAATTACGTGGATTTCGTCGTACCTACATTGGGTCTGCGCCTGGCCGCATCATCCAAGAATTACGCAGAGCGGGCACCTCAGATCCTGTCATTCTGCTGGACGAAATTGACAAACTTGGCAATGACTTCCGTGGTGACCCAGCATCTGCACTCCTCGAAGTACTTGACCCAGAACAAAACAGCACGTTCACAGATCACTACTTGAACTTGCCGTTTGACCTGAGTAAAGTCTTTTTCATCGCGACTGCAAACACGCTCGACACAATACCTGCAGCATTGCGTGATCGACTCGAGATCATTGAGCTCAGCAGTTACATCGAAGATGAAAAGATGGAGATTGCAAAGCGTCATTTGGTCACCAAACAGATGCGCACCAATGCACTGACTGAAACTGACGTAGTAGTTCAAGATGATGCGATTCGACACATTATTCAGTCATTTACTCGTGAGTCTGGCGTGCGTAATTTGGAGCGTCAAATTGGCACTGTGCTTCGCAAGATTGCCCGTAACCTGGAAGAACAGCCGACGATTGCACGCCCGGTTATTGTGGACCTAGATTGGGTACAGATGTCACTTGGTCAACCACGGTTCCACACCGAAGATCGCGAACAATACACGCAGACAGGGATTTCTACCGGCCTCGTTTGGACAGCGGTGGGTGGTGACATTGTGTACGTGGAGGCGGCGTTGATGATCGGCGCAAAAGAATTGCGCATCACCGGTCAACTTGGGGACGTGATGCGCGAAAGTGCTGAAGCGGCATTGACCTGCATACGCACACGAACTTCACAACTCGGCATCGCTGATTCATTTTTCGATGGTCGTGCGCTGCACATACACGTACCAGGTGGTGCAGTGCCTAAAGACGGTCCATCTGCTGGTATCACGATTGCTGCAGCGATTGCATCTGCCGCCACCGGACGAATGGTCAGAAATGATGTTGCAATGACAGGTGAAATCACACTTCGTGGTAGGGTGTTGCCAGTTGGTGGGATACGTGAAAAGGTCCTCGGAGCGTTTCGAGCCGGCATTACTCACGTGGTAATTCCACGTCGCAATCTACAAGATATTGATGAAGTTCCAGCTGATGTTCGTGATCGATTACATGTGACCCCAGTGGACACAATTGATGATGTACTGAACACAGTGCTGCTTCCGCTTCAACACACACAACAGGTACCACAATCGTGGATATCAGCGTAAATGCACATGAGCGCCGCATAGACGATAGACGTCTATGCGGCGCTCATGTGTTCATTATTCGACCGTTGTAATCTTCAGTGAAAGCACTTGACCAGTGCGATAGTCACTTACATAAAGTGTCTGGTTCGCGTCTATACCGAAGGACGATATTTGCAGATCGGTATCAGCGATTATTTGTGCTCCTTGATACTGATCCCACAGCCAAAGCGTTCCACTACAAAAATCGCCATAAATGAGCGCAACTCGGGTCGCATCAAGAGGATGTCGAATGACTTCTCCACCAGTTATGGAGCAATGACCATCGTCATGCGCATAGACTGCCACTGGATCCGTCAGAGAACTGTCATTACACGCATCTGATTCACCTTGTCGGCATTGGTTACCCTCACGTAATCGCCAACCAAAGTTTGCTCCTGCGAGCGCATCAAGAGCAACTACATTTACTTCTTCAAGTTTGCTTTGCCCAACATCAGCAATCCAGATGGTCTCATCGTTAATGAATCCGAAGCGCCACGGATTACGCAAACCAATAGCGATTATCTCGGGAAGCCAGACGTCATCTACGGGTTGCACGGCAGGTATTGAGTATGGCACGGATGCATCCCGTACATCCAGACGAAGTACCTTGCCGAGGAGGCTTTGAGGATTTTGTGCGAAATTCTGCGGATCATTGCCAGAGCCACCGTCGCCAGTTGCAATATACAAGTAGTCGTCAGGGCCAAATGCCATGAAGCCACCATTATGATTCGCATATGGCTGTTCAACGGCGATCACCAAAGAGATGGCATCAATGTTTGGTATCGAGTTAACGAGCGGCATTCGCGACACAACAGTTGCAGCATCGCTACGACGGGTGTAACTGACGAACAACTCGTCGCTGAATGGACTCAATGCGACACTAAACAATCCACGCTCGGACGAATCCGCATCAACAAGATCTCGCATGTCCAGCCACGTTTCGCCGGTTGACAGTCGTCGAATCACTCCAACTTGCTCAATTACTGCAGGAGTCCCATCCGGCAGTGAAAAGATGTATCCCGGGCGGTCCAAATTAGACAGCAATGGGTTCAATACAATTTCAAACGTCACAGATGGGTTTGAGGTCACGATAGATGTAGGTGCGGCAAGAACTGGTTCTGCTTGCGTTGGCGCACCCATATCAGGTGATGATGTGCTGAATTGACATGCAGTAAGAACAACGGTAAGTGCGGTGATAATGGTAATGTGTTTCATTGTTGATATGGTGGTGTTACATCTTTGGGTGGGGATTGTGGAACACTACGTCGATTTCGAAGTTCTGAAATGGCCCAAATCAGCATGGTTGTCGCACCTGCTTCGTCCAAATTTCCAAAAAATGGCACGTTATCTGGAATAAACTCTAGAAGTCCTGCTGTTGGATTAACCAAATAGACAAGACTAAATAGAATCATACCAATCAGCATGGGGAGTGGCATTGTTTTTTTGTTTGACATGGTGTCTCCTGCTCCTAGAATTACACATACCTTGACGAAAATCGTTGTGTTTCAGTTGCAATCAGACATGAAAGGTCAATGATATACTTACAACTGCGGATTATTCGAAAAGGATAACGTACATGGACATGTCTACACAACGAGTACTAGTCATTTTTGCACATCCTGACGATCCCGAGTTCATGATCGGCGGGACAATGGCCAAATGGGCACGTGAAGGCGCACACATAATCTATGTGGTAATTACCGACGGCAGTGCAGGGAGTAATGATCCTGCCATGAGCAAAGACGTCTTGGTCCATATGCGTCAGCAAGAACAACGTGCTGCCTGCGATACCGCTGGCATCAAAGAAATACTGTTTCTTGGATACCAAGACGGTACCTTGCAACCAACGCTTGAACTACGCCGCGACCTGACCCGCCTGATTCGTCGATTTAAACCAACAATCGTCGTTTGCGGCGACCCAACTGCATGGTTTTATAGTGGTGGCTACATCAATCATCCTGACCATCGTGCAGCGGCTGCAGCAGCGGTTGAGGCGGTCTTTCCCAGTGCTGAAACGCGGCCAATCTTTCGTGAACTCCTTGATGAGGGGCTAGAGCCACATAAAGTACACCAACTTTGGATTTCTGGTGCTGCACAAGCAGACACCTGGGTTGATATCAGTGAAGACATTGAAACTAAAATTGCCGCCCTACGACATCATAAAAGTCAAGTTGAAGTGGGCGATGGCGAATTCATTCGTCAATGGGCCCGCGAGGATGGCGCTAAAGCAAACATGGATATGGCAGAAAGCTTTAAGGTGATGAAGTTCATAAACGAGGAATCAGCATGATCAAACCACGCTTCGGTGCGCAACTTGCTGTAGCTCGATCACTTTCGGATGCAATGCAGCTCCAAGCAGAACGCGTAGAAGGGATTGCGCAATTCGTGGCTGATGCGGTACTTTCGGGCCACCGTTTATTCACATGTGGGAATGGGGGTAGTGCAGCGGATGCAGGGCACTTTGCTGAAGAGCTTAGTGGTCGATATCGTAGTAACCGACGAGCACTGCCTGCACAGAGTTTAAGTATTGATGCATTGGCAATTACCTGTATTGCCAATGATTTTGGCTATGATGCAGTATTTTCTCGTCAGATTGAAGCATTTGGAGCACGTGGCGATGTGCTCTGTGTCTTTAGTACTAGTGGTAATTCTCCCTCAATTATCAATGCGCTGCATACCGCAAAGACTCAACAGCTTCACACCATTGCATTGCTTGGTAAAGGTGGCGGTCATGCTGCAGGTATTGCTGATTTTGAGATTATTGTGCCCTCAGATGATTCAGCCAGAATTCAAGAAATACACATTCAAATCGTGCATTTCATCTGTGAAGTAATTGAACAACGATGTCACGCATAACCCGTCGAACATTTTTACAGCGGTGTAGCACGATAGCTGGGTGCTTTACACTTGCCGCATGTAGCAGCGCAAATACACCACTCGCGAGTCCACTTCTTTTCGATGAAGTACTGGTGTGGAGCACATCCACACATATTGATTCTGCGTTAGCACGCTGGCGGAGAATCAATCCTAACACCAACATACGACGTCAAATTGTCACGCCTGTAGAGCTCCTCAACACGATTCAATCTCCGGATAGACGCAGGGATCAGCGCCCCGACATCGTGATAGCTGACCGATACACATTTATGTCAACTTCACCATATATGTGGCGTCAGTTTGCCGCATCAACTTCAGAATCGCAACTTGTACCTGCCGCAATTGCTCATGCGCGTGTAGACACGCAATCGTTATTTGCATTACCACTGACGGTTAATCCACTTAAACTCTGGTATCATTCTGCACTCCTCAGCGATGCGGTAGGAATAACTGAACCAGACCAACTACAGACGCAATTGGGAAGTGATTGGTCAGCGATGATTGCATTTCTCCAAACACTTCATCGTTCCAACCCTGTCATTTCGACACTGGCCAGTTGCTTCGACGATCTCGTCTATCCTCACTTTGTTCGCCCAGCTTCACAAGCACCGACTTTCGAAGTAATCCGCACCTGTATTGAACTTGCCCAACGCCGCACCGTTGGACAAGCCGTTCATTTCACCGGTGAATGGTTTGACTTGGTTACACGCGCACAAATTGCCATGGTCGTAGGTGGGCGTTGGATGGGTGAAGCGATACGCAGGACCACGGATGGCAACGAATCATCACCATGGCGAACATTGTGGCATCCATTTGGTGTACTGCTAGGGCCGAGTATGTTCGCAGCCATTCCGCTCCAATCTTCGCAGTACGAACAAGCAGCGCAGGTAGTTCAAGATTTGTGCTTCGCCGAAGAATTACAGATTCTCATAAGTGAAGAAAGTAAAAGTTTACCGGCGTTGTTACGTGCGTATGCGCATCCATCGATGCAGACAGTTGATCCAATAAATCCAACAATTACAATTGCAGATGATTGGGATGTACGGTCATACATTCCAAAAGCAGATGAGTCCATCAACGATGTGACAACGTTACACAAAACTCAATCACTCATGTATGAATGGCAACAAAAATCCAAGTCTACGGAGCACCTTTTGCGTGAACTATCTGATGTGTTTGCATCGTAGACACAGAGGTGACAATTCACACAGTACCTGTTGATGATATGAATGTTTCGTGCATTTACATTATCATGTTCTTCATGTGTGCAATGCGCTCGCCGTGCATAGCAAATTAGAATCAATGCGCTTACCACGATGGCGTGGTGTTCTAGCACAGTAATCCTAGTCAATCACCATGTGCTGGGAAAAAATTAATCTTGAAGGTACGTGCGTTGATGAAGTACCAAATGTACGAACATTTCCTGATTTTATTGACAAAAACTATACAATGCGTATAATCATGTCATCACCCCTTCGAACGCTACCGCTAACCATGTGTGAGTTGTTGTATGTGAGGTGATGCAGATGAATAGCGGGTACAGAGTCGTCTGTACCAACAACGCGGGTTGCGTTGTTCTTCCAATGGAGGAGGATTCGAACCATGGCCATGAATGACAAGGCTCTTTCGCGCCGCCGTTTCCTGCGCTTGGCTGCAGCAGGTATCGGTGCCGCAGGTGCAGCTGGCGTGCTTGCCGCATGTGGCGGTGCTGCTGCTCCAAGTGGTGAAGCCCCAGCAGCTGAGGCTCCCGCAGAAGGTAACAAGGTCGTTGTTGAATTGACCTTCTGGTGGTGGGATGCCGCCGGTCAGATTTGGGCCGATGAGTACAACAAGCTCAATCGCGGCGCCAAGGTAACCTTCGTAAACACCCCATTCGCAGACTCACACGACAAGCTCCTCACCTCATTCGCATCAGGCTCAGGCGCACCAGACATCGCCTCACTTGAAATCGGCCGCGTTGGTGGTTTCACCGCCAAGGGTGGTTTGGCCGACCTCAAGGCTGCCCCATTTGATGGTGGCAAGTACGAGAAGGACATGGTCGCCTACAAGTGGACGCAGGGTTCAACCTCAGACGGTCGTTTGGTTGCCATGCCATGGGACATCGGTCCTGCAGGCGTGTGGTACCGCGCTGACCTGATGGAGAAGTTGGGCTTGCCAAGCGAGCCAGAGGCTGTTGAAGAGTTGTTCTCACACACCAAGGGCAAGAAGTGGGAAGACTTCTTCGCAATTGCCGCACAGGTTGCTGAGAAGAGCGGCGGCGCCACCAAGATGGTTGCCGATGCTGCTACCGACATCTACGGCGGTGCATTGCGCCAAGGTGGTGAAGGCTACTTCGATGGCATGAAGGTGTTGATCGAAGAGAAGGCAACTCGCCCAGCTCAGTTGGCCGCCGACTTCCGCAAGCAGAAGCTCGACGCCGACATCGACTGGTGGGGCGCTGACTGGGCCGCTGGTGTCAAGAACGACGCCTTCTTGGGCATGGTCATTGCATGTTGGATGCAGGGTGGTTTGACCCGTGACCAACCTCAAACGGTTGGCAAGTGGCGCATCGTCCCAGCTCCTGAGGCCAGCTACAACTGGGGTGGTTCATTCTGTGCCATTCCAGAGCAGACCAAGAACGCCGAATTGGCATGGGACTTCGTGCAGTGGGCATGTTGTTCAGCCGAAGGCCAGAACGCCATGTTTAAGCCGACCGGTGTGTTCCCAGCCTACAAGCCAGCTTGGGCAGATCCGTTGTACGACGAGCCAGTCGAGTTCTTCGGCGGCCAGCGTGCATTCCGCATGTGGGCAAACATTGCTGACAATGTGGCCTCAATCGTTCGTAGCCCATACGACCTCCAGGCTGACGACATCGTCAATGCCGAGATGGCCAAGGTCATGAACGAGGGTAAGGACCCAGTGCAAGCAATCAAGGACGCCGAGGCCGAGGCTCTCAAGGCCATCGAAGGCGCCACCCCGTAATCACGTTTCAACAATCAGCAGGAGGGGATTCCTCTCCTGCTGATACCCCGTTTGTACCCACCCATCATCCCCCTAACATGCGAGGTGCTCATGTCTGCAACGACGTTTTCATCAGCCGAACAACGTGCGCAAGACCAGCGTACACTCCGCAAAGAAGCAAAACGGAATGCCTGGGCCTATTTGTTTGTCAGTCCATTCTATTTGTTGTATGCGGTATTCGGACTCTTCCCACTTTTGTACGGCGTTTGGCTTTCGTTTCATCAATGGGACGGCATTTCACCCATGCAATGGGTCGGTTTGAACAACTACATCAAACTCTTCACTGCCGATGAAGTCTGGTGGAAGGCCATTTACAACACGGTGTGGCTCTTCTTCGGCGCAACAACGCCGCAATTGATTTTGGCATTGGTACTAGCGTTCATCATCAATAGCGGATACATTCGTTTCAAGGATTTCTTCCGTGCCGCTTATTTCATGCCGTTTGTGGCATCTGCGGTTGCTGTCGGCATTCTGTTTACATCGCTGTTTGGTAAGCAATATGGCATGTTCAACTACTTTTTGTCGCTGTTTGGCGTACAGGGAGTTGACTGGCTTGGATCTGCTGACTGGCTCAAACCATCCATTGCAGCTGTTACTGTGTGGCAATGGACTGGCTATTCAATGATCATCTTCTTAGCAGGATTACAGTCAATTAATCCTGAACTGTACGAAGCAGCACGTGTTGATGGTGCTGAAACGCGCGATATTTTCTTCCGCATTACCATGCCATTGATGTCTGGTGTCATTCTTTTCCAAGTTGTCACATCAATCATTGGTGCCATGCAAAACTTCGACATACCAGTCATGCTAGCAGGCGGCACACAGTCGTCAGCACCCGGTGGTACCGACCGCGCAGGGTTAACGGCAATGATGCAGCTCTACTGGTCTGCTTTTAAGTACAATACAGGTTCGAAGAGTGGGTTCGGCTACGCTTCAGCGATGTCGTTCATTCTCTTTTTCATCATCGTAATTTTCTCTTATACGTATAACCGCTGGCGCGGACAGAATCCAACGGAGGATTAAGCAATGGCCACGAGCGCAATTTCTCGAAATCGGCGCAATCGCGACCGCTTTGCTGGTCCGTTCGCCATGAGTTTACTGTACGGTTTTTTGGCAATCTTTGCCACCATCTCTGCGTTTCCGTTTTACTACATGTTGGTCACTTCGACATATCGCACCGTTGATATCTTGAAGATTCCACCACCGTTGTTTTTCGGCAATTCGTGGATGCAGAACTACACTGAACTGTTGTCACAGGGGAGTCTGCCGTACTTCTGGACAGCCGTGTTCAACAGTCTTTCAATTGCGAGTTTGCATACCATTGCAGTGCTCTTCTTCTGTTCATTGGCTGGGTATGGTTTTGCTAAATTCCGCTTCCCAGGACGTGATGTTCTCTTTGCATTCTTGATTGCAACGCTCATGGTGCCCGGTGCATTAGGATTGATTCCTTCATTCGTCGTCATGCGCACACTCGGCTGGATCGAAACTTGGTATCCGCTGATTGTGCCAGGCATGGCAAATGCTTTCGGCATTTTCTGGATGCGTCAGTACATCGAGAGCGCCATCCCTAATGACATGATGGATGCTGCGCGTATCGATGGTGCGCACGAGTTCCGTATTTACTGGAACATCATCTTGCCAGTTATTGCACCAGCTCTCGGTGCGTTGGCAATTTTGACTTTCATGGGCAAATGGAACGAATTCCAGTTCCCATTGCTGATTCTCAAAGATCAAGCCACGTACACGCTGCCCGTTGCATTAAGCACGCTACGATCGTTGCGCGGCACAGAAATCGGGGTACAAATCCTCGGTTCGAGCATTGCAATTATTCCAATTTTGATTGTGTTCATCATGGCATCTCGCCAATTCATGTCGGGCTTGACTGCAGGTGCAGTCAAATAGGGTACTGGTGAACCATGAACACTCGGCTTTCTCAACTCATCCTCTGCACCTCGCTCATGCTCAGCGCATGTGGCGGGGTGCAGACGTCAATTCCCTATACCGCGACAACCGACGCATCGTTCACTGTGACTGC
>CAYZZI010000004.1:0-34819 GCA_964482795.1 uncultured Klebsiella sp. | reverse complement strand
GTCATTGGCACCTGGCAAAACAACACCATGTCATTTGTTGACATGCCCAACGTATATACGCCGTTTTATGCGATGGGGTGGCAAGATCTGAATCGCGACGGCAGTCTTGATGTTGTGCTTGGTACGTACGACACCGAACAACTGCAAAACCAAGGACTCATTTTCAATCAACGCGGAGGTGGTGGCGTTTTTGTGTATCTAAACGAAGACTCCACATTCCAACCAACGCGATTAAATTCAGCTGCAGATGCACTGGCAATTGCATTTCCAGATTTAAATCATGATGGTACACCAGACGTGTATGTAGGTAATGATTTCAATCGGTCTGAAGGAATATGGTTAAATTCACAGGGTGCCTGGGAAGAGTATACACCGTTTAAACAAACCACCGAAAATACCATGGGCATTGATGTCGCAGACTACAACAACGACGGCCAGCTCGACATTTTTGCCACTGACATGAAACCATACAGTCAAGACCCGCAAACGATGGCAATGTGGTTGCCGGCAATGCGCAAATTGACACGACCACTGACTGCAGATGATCCACAGTACGCAGAGAACACACTCTTCAGCTGGAACGGGTCACGTTGGGAGAATCAGGCGTACGCACTGCAAATTGACGCTTCAGGTTGGAGCTGGTCTGGCAAATTCGGTGATCTTGACAATGATGGATGGCAAGAGCTGTATATCGTCAATGGGATGATAGCAAAGGATTTATTGGACCACCTAGGGAATGCTGAACTACGCGAAAAGAACATGCTCTTCCACAATCTCAAGGGCGAACGATTTCGACTTGAAGATTGGGGGCTTGCGGATGAAAGTAGTGGTCGTAGCATGAGCATGCACGATTTCGATAATGATGGCGATTTAGACGTGTTAGTCAATCCACTCGATTCTCCCGCGCTCCTGTTTGAGAATCGCATGTGCGGTGGTGCATCGCTGGGCGTATCACTGCAAGACCCTCAATCAAAGAACCGCTTTGGAATTGGTGCAATTATACAAATCGTCACACAAGACCAAGTACTGACACGACAGGTACGCAGTGAATCAGGATATTTGTCGGGCGAAAGTCACCGAGTGCACTTTGGACTCGGTGCAGCAGAACACATTGCCGAACTTCGCGTATACTGGTCGGATGGCTCACTTTCAAGACTCTCAAACATTCCCGTCAATCACACCATCGAGATCACCAAAGGAATGATTCATGACAAGTAATATTGCCACGTTTCGATTTTCAAACATCTTTGATATTCGCGCAGAACGCGTACTCGTGATTATCGGCATGTTCGTCGGTAGTATTGCTGGCCTATGGGCTTATGCGCAACAGATGCCAGCATGGGTAATCGCGGCTGTGATAATCGCAGGGCTGCTTCCTGCATACACACGACATGTTTGGCACATTTATTCCGTGCATGGATGGTGGAGTGCTTTATTGACATCGCTCGTTGCAGCCCAAAGCTTTCATGGAGTAGAACACGTCATACAATGGATTCAATATCACATCTTGCGTATGCCCTTTTTTAAAGCGAGCGGAATCATCTCAGCAGCAAATGCCGAATGGGTGCATTTTTTGTGGAATTGGGCAGTATTAATCATCATGGTAGTTCTGGTAGCTGGTGGACTACGCAACAAATTCGCTTGGCTCATGCTTGTGTGGACATTCGCTCACACCGCGGAGCACACCTACTTGATGTGGCAGTACCAGCAAACGTTAGCGGAACTTGCACAGCTTGGTGCGTGGGGCACGTCAGCACAAGGACTTCCTGGCTTTTTTGGCCGCGACGGATGGATCGCTACAAGTGAAATAACCAGAGACACTTTCTTGTGTCGCTTACCTGGCATTACAACGGCTGTGCGACTCGATGTGCACTTCTACTGGAATGTCGGCGAAACCACGTTGCTGATTCTAGCAACTCATGCGCACTTGAATGGTCAAAAATCGTTGACGACGCAACGTAAGCACGACGTATAATACGTGCAGGCTCAACAGTAACATCAATCGCAGGGCAGGCATGCAACGTATACATCGTGAGACGCGTTGGTACTTACAGTACTTATACCCCAATCAAAGTACCACTAAATATTTCGTAAGCACAGTACTGGTAGCCACGAGTAGCTTACCTGTAATGCTGTTGTTTCAAAGTATTTTCGACAAATTTGACGTGGTCAGTAGCATTTTAACGGTGCTGGCAACGACGATTGGTGCGTTTTGTATACACCGTATCAACGGACAACATGGCGGTCCGTATGCACTCCTCAGTGGATTACTCGCACTGCTTTATACCTGTATCGGCATACTGAGATGGGGCATCACCCCAACATACTTCGACTTTTGGGGTGGAATCCTCAGTTTTGTACTGAGTATGGCAATGGTAGTGATAACGATGTATGTATGGCTGCCAAATCACACCGTTACCGAATCTCCGCTCTCTTTCACCTCCATTGAAGTCATCGGACTTGTTTGTTTGACGATGAGCGCATTTGCACTTCGATGGTATCAACTTGACCTACTCCCGGCCGCAACAAATGCGGAGGCACTTCAGAGCCTGTATGCAACCACCGCTTGGAATTCAACGGCAACCAACCCAATTGCACTCACTCCTACGATGACGAGCCAACTAATGGTGTTGCTGCAAGGAATGAGTAGCGAGCTATTTGGCGCATCGATCACCGCGGTACGCTACGTATCAGTTTTACTTGGCACGGCAACGGTGGTGATCACCTTTATGGCCACGCGCATGTTTTTTGATGGTCGCACCGCATGGTTCAGCGCAATTGTCCTCATGGCCATGAGTAGTCACATTGAATTCAGTAGACTTGCAGTATCGGTCGTTGCTGATACAACGCTCATTGCGGCTATCGTATACGCGCTTGCGAGTGCATGGGGTAAAGGCTTACGACGGTGGTACATCATCGCAGGCATCCTATTAAGTCTGACGCAATACACGTACCACACCGGCAAAATCATCCCAGTCATATTTGCAGTTTGGTTATGTTTATACGCCATACAGTACTGGACGGATGTTGAGAGTCGGCTCACCCATTTAACATCGATGTGGGGGATTACAGTACTAGGGTCTTTGCCACATTGGTGGAGCATTCTACAACAACGTGACGTGTATACTTCACGTTTGCTCCAAGTCAATTTGTTCGGCCAAAACAGCCAGACCGGGCAAACGTGGTTACAAACCATAGCGCAGCAGCAACAACTTCCAGATTGGCAAATTATCTTGTACGGTGTGCGTGATGCGGCGGCTGGATTTATTGCAGTACCATTACGCGACTTGTACGAAATTGGTCTACCAATGCTTACGCTACCAGCCGCCGTGGTGTTTCTCTTCGGCATTCTCATTATGGCTAAAGACTATGCTGATCCGCGTAATTGGTTGATTTTTCTCGGAATACTAAGTGCAGTATGTATAACAGCGCTGACCATAAACACTCCATCTGCACAACGCATGATTTATGTAGCACCATTTGTGGCAATGGTCATTGGCATAGGTATCGCTGATTTGGGTAAGTGGTTTCGAATTGATTGGATTCAACATGACTGGAACATCAATCCGCGTATCATCCAGTTGTTGAGTGGAGTACTTGTATTGGCCATTGCAGGATACGATGCACAATCATATCTTGGCACTACCAGAAATGCACTCACAAACCCAGTTGATCAGAGCGCAAATGCAATTAGCGACCACGCAAAAGATTACCCAGCCGGTTCTGACTTGTACTTGTTTACGCAACCCGAACTCTACTATCACGACAGTGCACTCCTGCAATTTTCGTTACCAAATGTAACGGGAATTGACGTTTATCCTCCGTTGCAGGCAGCACCACTATGGCAGCTAAACAGTGGCACAACGCTATTTGTCTTTAGTCAAGCACGACTCAACGAACTCAGCTTCGTTCGTCAATACTATCCTGGCGGAGATGAGCGTCGAATTTATGCTGCAGACGGCGAAATATTGTTGGTGTTTTATGAGGTGAAAGGAATCAATCAACAAAGCATGCCATAGTTGCTGTGCTACAATGGTGTCGAATAGAAATGCATCACAGTTAGGGTTGTCATATGACCAAAGGCCCACAAAAACCAGTACTTTCGGTTGTCGCACCGGTATACGACGAAGAAGTTCTTCTTCCGGAATTTTATCGACGCGTCATATCTGCCATTGAACCCATAGGCGTACCTTTTGAACTACTTCTGGTTAACGATGGATCACATGATAGTTCTGGCGCGATAATGGATGAGTTACACGCCAAAGATGCCCGAGTGAAAGTCGTCCATTTCTCACGAAACTTTGGCCACCAAATAGCAATCACTGCTGGTACTGACCATGCTCAAGGCGAGGCCGTGGCTGTTATTGATTCAGATTTACAAGACCCGCCAGAAGTCATCGTGGATATGTTCAACAAGTGGCGCGAAGGATACCAGGTCATCTACGGTGTCCGCAGTGAACGCGACGGTGAAACAGCGTTCAAACGTGCAACAGCCAGCTTGTTTTATCGGCTGATTCGCAAAATTACTAATATAAATCTCCCACTTGATACCGGCGATTTTCGACTCATGGACCGACGTGTCGTCGATACAATGAAAAAGATGCGTGAACATCATCGATTCATGCGTGGACTATCCGTGTGGGTAGGATTCAAACAGACCGGTGTGTCGTATCGCCGCGATGCGCGCAAAGCCGGTGTAACAAAATATCCACTGCGCAAGATGCTACGATTTGCGCTCGATGCGATTACAAGCTTTTCATATTTACCCCTGCAACTTGCTACCTACAGCGGCTTTGCTATTGCGGGGCTGAGTGTGGTAGCCATTCTCATTGCAATCATCCTACGATTGACGGGCAACGTTATCGCTGGACAGGCTACCACCCTTGTGAGTGTCCTGTTCCTCGGCGGGATTCAACTAATATTTTTAGGCATCATTGGCGAGTACTTGGGCCGTATATACGACGAAGTGAAGCGGCGACCACTTTACATTGTTGCCGAACGACATGGATTAGAGGCACCAGACATTGAGTGATATTCCCCAAGAAGTACTGTACGGAACAGTACAAACTGTCCGCGGAACGAAGTTACATGCAACAAAACCACCACGCGAAAAAGCATTTCTCGTGGGGAGTGAACTCACCGGCGATCGGAGCCCTTGGCCAGCCGAAGATTCGTTGGCAGAACTTGCGTTGTTGGTTGACACAGCGGATATTGATGTAGTTGGCCAGAGTTACCAACGACTCAAACGTCCGTTTTCACAGTATTTCATCGGACCCGGTAAAGTACACGAAATTGCTGCGCTCAAAGAGTCGTTACAATATGACTTGGTCATTTTTGATGACGAGCTCACACCTGGCCAAACGCGTAACCTCGAAGAAACGCTTAAAACACGCGTGCTTGATCGTACAACAATAATTCTTGACATCTTTGCCAGACATGCACGCACTCGTGAAGGGCGTATTCAAGTAGAACTTGCACAATACAAGCATTTATTGCCACGATTACGACGCCAATGGACACACCTAGAGCGTCAAGCAGGTGGCGGGGGAGGTTCAGCGGGTGGCGTCGTTGGTTTGCGCGGTCCAGGTGAAACTCAGCTCGAAGTTGACCGGCGCTTGGTTAGTAAGCGCATCGCGCAACTTGAAGAACACATCAAAGACATACACGCACAACGCGAAGTGTATCGTGAACGTCGACGACGCACCGGCATACAAGTCGTTGCAATAGTAGGGTACACCAACGCAGGTAAATCGACACTGCTGAATGCCATGGCAGGTCCATCTGTTCGCGCTGAAGATCGCTTGTTTGCCACATTAGATCCAACAACCCGGCAGGTCACAACTCCACGTGGAACGCAATTTTTGCTCACTGATACCGTCGGGTTCATCCAGAAGCTACCCACTGAACTTGTTGTCTCATTTCGGGCAACATTAGAAGAAATTGCCGACGCAGATTTGCTGCTCCATGTCCTCGACATTACACATAAAAACGCTGACCAACAGGCACAAACGGTGTTGGAGACACTCAAACAACTCGGTATCGAGCAGACTCCCATGTTGACGGTGCTGAACAAAATCGACAAACTTGATGGCGTCGATCAGGCTGAAGTGATGGGTATGGCAGAAGCCCTGGGACTACCGAGCGACTTTGTCGCGGTATCTGCACAACAAGGGTGGGGCATCGATCAACTGGCGAGACGAATCGAACACATGCTCGAAAAACAGATGACAACCATACGGGCATATTTACCGTATCGTCGAGCTGATTTGCTCCAACTCTGGCGGCAACGAGGCGTGGTCACCAGTGAAGAATACGATGGTGATGGGGTGGTGGTTGAAGGGAGAATTCCAGATGAACTTCTGCCACTTATTCGGAGCGCAACATCATCGTGACTGAACACGAATCACTTACGCCGCACGTCATGCGCAAAAACTACTACAAAGGCATCTTCAACGGCGCCGTGTTTGGCATGGGTGAAGCAGCTAGCAGCCCCGGATTAGTATTATCACTGCTGATTCGACAACTCGGCGGTTCACTGACACTTGTTGGGCTCTTACCAGTCATACAAAGCGCTGGCTACTTGTTACCACAACTACTCGTTGGCGGCCGTGTGCAAGCGCTGGTGCACAAACTACCCGTATACCGACGCTTTGCATTTTTGCGCATCATCGCGCAAGCAGCCATGGTAACTGCGTGTTTCTTTGCGGGTGTCATTGATAGCACTTGGGCTCTGGTAACGATTTTGTTCTGCTATGCGCTGTTTAACTTTGGCGGTGGCGTTACTACACTAAGTTTTCAAGACGTGGTTGCTAAGACGGTACCGAGTAATCAACGCGGACGGTTTTTTGGGACGCGACAACTCCTGAGCGGATTACTCGCATTCAGTATCGGTGGACCTCTAGTGCGCTGGGTTTTAAGCGATGAAAGTCCATTTGCATTTCCTCACAATTTCGCTTTAATTAGCGCGTTTAGTTTAATTTGTTACGCATTAGCGATGTCAGTCTTTGCGACGGTCCATGAACCGCCGGCACAGCAAGTTGTACCGCGTATGTCGTTCAAAGATACGCTCAACGCAGCACCTGCTATGCTTCGCGATCATCATGATTACCGCCAATTTATCGTAGTACGCCTCTTTTTGTTAATAGGACGCATGGCCGAGCCATTTTTTATCATCTATGTGACTGAGCAACTTGGTCTTCCGGCTAGCATCGCCGGCGTATTTGTGGCGAGTGCCGCGGTTGCCGCAGCAATATCGAACGCGGTATGGGGACGACTAGGAGACAGTCGCGGCAAACAGTGGTTGTTGAGGGTAACCGGTAGCGTTGCTATGCTACCGCCACTGATGATGCTGGTCGCACCCTCAATAAGTGCAACGCATGAAACGTTGCTGATACTCTGGCTGTTGTTGCTAAGTTTGGCATCAGGAACTTCTGCGGACGGCGTGAGTATAGCAAGCATGACATATTTGCTCGAAGTTGCTCCACCAGAGCAGCGGCCTTTATTCATGGGACTTGCAAACACGATTCTCGGCGTAGGTGCTCTCATCCCAGTCGTAGGTGGCATGCTGGTGAGTTCATTCGGGTATCAAACAGCATTCGGGATTGCGGCAACCTGTAGTTGTATCGGCGTTATCCTTGCGCGTCGTCTGCGGTCGGTTCAGCATCACAGCGCTTGATCAATAAACTGCCACGTCTCCTCGGCTGCCTCGACATGTGGGAGATGCCCGCACTGCGGCACAACTGCGAGATGCGCATCAACTAATTGATCAACGAGTTTGAGTCCATCCGTAGCCGGAAAGACAGGATCACTATCGCCCCAAATAATGAACACAGGGCAGTTGATACGTGCTAAATGCCGTGGCACCGGCATATCTCCATCTTTTGGTGAAATAGATTGTACGATTTGTGCTTGTAAATGCCCCAACACACGAACTGGCTTCGCATAACGTTCCACTTCAGCGGCAGTAACCCACGCCTTGCGCCGACTAACACTACGCAAACCGATCCCAATTAGCGCGGGTGCGGTTGACCAATATGCGAGTGCAAAGCCAAATAACGGGAGCCCGACCAACTTGGCCATTGGCGGCCGATCAGTGGCAAACGCTTCAGGTGCGATGGTGATGATTTTGTGTACTTTGGCACCATCCAAAATAGCCGTTTGCATGGCAACACGACCACCGTACGAATGACCAATGAGCGTTGCTTTTTCAATGCCAAGTTGATGCATGACCGTCAAAATTAATCGTGCTTGAGCGTCAGTCGTATAATCGCTCGAATTACTCGAACGCGCTGACGCTCCAGCACCAATCAAATCTACGGCCAAGACTCTTTTTTGGCGCGTCACTAATCGGGTAACCAACTCTTCCCAGGTATCACTCCAACCTGCAAATCCATGAATCAGGATAACCACATCACCTTGGCCATAATCGCGCACCGCAACCACATTACCATGAATCTGCAGTATCCGTGTTTGAGATGAAATGAGTTGTGTGGTTGTATATTTTTCGCGTAGACGAATCAACAAAAACGGTAATAGTAACACCGCAACAAAGATTACCAGAAGCACTTGAGTCAGCACACTATATCTCCTCATCACTGATGTAACACAGTGCTACTGCACTAGCAATCACATATTCGCCCTCATGGCTAATGCTTATGTCAATTTGCTTGATATGCAACTGATTCGCAACCATGATTGCGTCATCATGGAGCGCAACAACAGGCTTATTTAGTGCATCTCGACGAATTTCAATACTTTGCCACTGCACTGCATGTTGACCACTTCCAAGTCCTTGCAATCCGGTTCCAAGCAATTTTGCGACAGCTTCTTTGGCCGCCCAGCGTCCTGCAAGGGCTTGTACACGATTCCCACAAATCTGTTGTTCATGGGCGGTATAGATGCGCGATACAAATCGCGAACCAAATTTGCTGACTGCTGACTCGATGCGCGAAACGCGCATCAAGTCAACGCCAGAGCGTATGTGCAGATGTTTCATTGCCTACCAATCAGTGCCAAATCTGTAATTTCCGCCATATAATCGTTACCACGCGCTTCGATGCGAATCGACTTTAAGAAACGTGCAAGTTTGAGGTATTCATCTTCGCGCAAATCCACGTCCAGCTGATACCACTCATATGGTGGCAATGCGCGATAACGAATTCGCCCAGTATCGGTTACTAACGTGTCATCAGATTTGAAGGCGTATAAGCAAAAGTTACGCTCAAGTTGTTCATCGGATGGACTGACATATTTGTACACGAGCGTGAACATGACTGGACATTCTGATCCAGCAATGCCATCAACGGGAACAGATTGTGTGAGAACTCGGACCCACGCGGTGAGGCGAAGTGACGTGTATTCCGATACATCTGCATCAAGTGACTGCTCAACACCGACGGCAAATGGGCGCGTCTGACTGCCATCGCGGCGTAACCGCAAAATACGCACTTGTTCATCCGCTGAACAGAGATCAGGCGACTCGGGACTACACCCCTGAACCACTGAGATGCGTCCATTAAGTTCATCAGAACGCATATTTGGCGCTTCAGCCCGGCGAAACTCATTCCATCCTCCGACAGTGGTTGTACCACTTGCATCAGCTGAGATATCCTGCCAATCTGCATCTTCGACGAGTTGCCATGAAGCGACGACTGGTTGATTAATCTGACCAGTTTGGGATGCAACCACAAGTTGCCCTTGGGCCACACTCACAGTATTTTCACCATGCTGCACGGTAGCACTACCCGAACGCACAGCAATCTCGTAGCGCTGCTCTATATCTTTGTCGAGTACGTGCACGCTATAGCTACCACCAGGAGTCATCCACACAATGATGCCATCAGGCAAGACAACGTTGTATTCTACGCGTTTGTAGGGCTGGAATTGCGCAACATCATAGCGTGCATAGCCACCATGTTGTTGCAAACTCACGATTTGACGATGATCGTTCCAACGTGAAACTTGGTACGTATGATACACAAGGTCACTACCTTCGTCTTGGGCCCATAATTGGATGTGCGAGGTATCAGGGAGCACCAATGACGCAACTGGCCCATAACCAGCAGCAGGAAGCGTACGAACACGGTCACCAGAGCGAAGCGGAATACAGATGTCGGATTCACCCGGGCACGGGTCAACATTGCCGGGCAACCGCTCTATAGCACGGCTTGTCACACTACGCGGTTCTTGGAGTAGAACACCGACGGTGACGTGACTACGGAGCATTGCACCCTCTTGGGTGCGCATAGCGTCGTTGTACGCCTGCCACGCAACTTGGGCACTCACGTTTGCGATTGCAACGAACACGACAAATGCGATGGTCAGCGTAACCCACGCGCTAAACTCAGGCTTACGCCACCAGGTGGATTCGGGCATATTTGACTGTGACGGTTGCGATGACGACGTCATATGTTCCACTTCAATAAATCGGCAAATACCGTTCAAGTTCCCAACTACTCACATGCTGACGATACTCTTCCCATTCTTTTTGCCGCGACTCAACGAAGCGTTCAAAAATCAACGGACCAAGTGTATCGGCAACCACTTCGTCACGTTGAAGTGCCTGAATCGCGTCACCCAGCGTCATTGGGAGCGGAATGTGTATTCGCGACCGCGCATTCATGGTCACCAAGTCCTCTTCCGCAGCCGTCGGCAACGGAAGTTCGCGACGAATGCCGTCCAGACCAGCTTTGAGCATGACGGCATACGCCAAATAGGGATTACACGAAGGATCTGGAGAGCGCACTTCAATGCGTGTAGTTTGGGGGCGATCACTGAGTACACGTGGAACACGAATGAACGCCCCACGATTTGTACGCCCCCAACTCACAAGCACTGGCGCTTCGAAACCCGGAACTAATCGTTTATACGAATTCACAAGTGGAGCAAGCACAGCGAGCATACCCGGCGCATGTGCGAGCACTCCTGCGATAAAATGCTTTGCCAATTGGGACAGGCCATAACTATCGTTGCTATCTGCAAAAAGATTGGCACCAGTCACTGAATCAACCAAACTTTGATGCACGTGCATACCACTACCGGGCAAACCGGTCATCGGTTTTGGCATGAATGAGGCAAACATCCCTTGACGCAAAGCACGTGATCGTAGCACTTGACGCATCGTCATGACCGCATCGGCAGCAACAAGGCCAGATTCAAGTTGCAAATCAATTTCATGTTGCCCAACCGCACCTTCATGATGCGTTGCATTCACTTCGATGTGATACGCCTGCAAGGCTTTCACCACTTGGCGACGGAATTGTGTGTACGTATCATTCGTGGCATCGAAATACCCGACTGAATCGTTTGGTACAAGCACCGGCCGTCCATCAGCATCTGCTTTGAAGAGAAAAAACTCAACTTCAGCGCTGAGTCGATAAACAAACCCCATCGAGGCCGCTTCTTCGACGGCGCGACGCAACACACGCCGCGGATCACCTGCATATGGGCGGCCATCGGGTGAATGAACATCACAGATTAATCGTGCCGTTGCAATCCCACCATCACCATCAGGTGGCGCCACAGCAAAGGTTGAACGATCAGGAATCAAGTACATGTCGGTCTCAGCAACGCGTGCTGGCCCCTCAAGTGCAGAACCGTCGAACCACACTCCGTGATCGAGACAATCAACCAAATTACTCACAGGGATGGTGACATTCTTGAGCATGCCCGCAATATCGGTGAACTGTAAACTGATGAACTCAACATGATGTTGTTGCACCAATTTATGAATGTCATCATTTGTCACTGCAATGCTCCTTTCGCGCTCATGGAGACGCTGATTGACTAATTGGTTCAAAGCGCAACTGATACTCGCCTCCGCGAGATTGATAGGTCATCTCTTCGATACGAATTGTACCCTGTGCATCACTCCGCACCACGTAATCGCCAACTGCCACTCGCCCAGGAACGACAATGAGCGGGTCAGGCGGTGGATCATCACTTTGTACAAAGCGTAGCTGCATTGCGCCAGCAGAAAGTTGTGCCTGTACAGAGACTTGGTACGTTGTATCTGGTACGAGTCCATCTATGGAACGCAACATGACTCCCTCGGACCCTACAAAACGTACCGCTAATGCGGAGGACGGCAGTCGCTCAGAGGATTGCAAGTAGACAATCTCTTCGCCGGAACGTATGGTACATGACACACAAAGCATCATACACCAGAGCAAGATTACTGATTGTTTAACCGTACGACTCAGGCCGTGAATCAACGGTGTACGTTGTTGCGACATCAACTTTCTCAAACTTCAAGGGGTTAACAGAAACAACGCGCAGCGTTGAGCGACAATCCACGCACACCACCGATGTACCTTTGATGACGTGACTTTGAACTGCCAAACGTCGTTTGCACACTGGACACAGAGCAACTTGCACGGACATCTAATCACCTCTCGTATTCTTATGCATCTCGGGCAAAGAGTGCATCAACAAAGGTAGTCGCATCAAACATCGCCAAGTCAGTCATCTTCTCGCCTGTGCCAACATAGCGGACAGGTCGTTGAATATCCTGAGCAATTGCAAACGCGATACCACCTTTGGCAGTACCATCCATTTTTGTAATTGCTACAGCAGTAACATCAGCTGCGGCCGCAAATGCCTTCGCCTGGAGCACGCCATTTTGACCGGTAGTTGCATCAATGACCAAGATCACTTCATGCGGCGCATCCGGAATCTTCCGTCGAATGATGTTGCGTAATTTGGTGAGCTCTTGCATGAGATTTATCTTGGCATGCAATCGACCAGCAGTGTCAACAATTAATACGTCGCACTCTTCGGTTGTTGCCTGTTCCACTGCATCATACACTACTGCACCTGGATCGGCACCTTGGCCTCGCGAGATAACCCGCACTCCTACGCGCGATGCCCATGTTTCAAGTTGCTCAGTTGCAGCCGCACGAAAGGTATCGCCAGCCGCTAAGAGCACTTTTTGGCCACGCGTATGATAGCGATGTGCAAGTTTTGCGATTAACGTCGTCTTACCAGCACCATTAACACCGACAACGAGCACGACATGCGGTTTAGACAGCGCGTTAACGCGAGTATTTTGCTCGGTCAATACTCGGACCATCTCTGCACGCAACATTTCACGGACTTCGGCAGGGTCTTTTACATTATTGCGACGCACACGATCTTTGACACGATTCACCAAGTAGAGTGACGTCTCTACGCCGACATCTGCTTGAACCAACAGTGCTTCAAGGTCATCCCAGAGATCATCGGTTATTTGGCTAGCACCAAATAATGCGGCAATTTGACCAAAAAATCCTTTTCGCGTGCGCGCAGTCGCTTCGTTTAGCTGTGTAGCCTCGCTTTGCGCCTCTTGCTCGTCACGTGGTGCATCTCGACCTTGACCAAATAACCGTTGAAGTAATGACATAAAACCCTCTAACGCTGGGTGAAAATTGTGTGCAATGCCTTTTGAACCTCTTCGACGACACGATTCACTTCGTCGTCGTGGAGTTCTGGAAAGTTCGGCAACGAGAGAACGTGAGTAGCCAAATGCTCAGAGATTGGCAACCCGTGCGATGGTGAATAGCGCTGATATACTGGTTGGCGATGCGTTGGCAATGGATAATGTATGTCAGTGCCAATGCCTGCGTCTTTGAGCGCATGTTGAAGTGCATCACGATGCGGAGTTTCAATGACATAGAGATGATACACCGATTGATAACCAGACGGCACCACTGGGGTTACCACACCAAATGATGAAAACGCTTCTGAATAGCGTTGCGCAATGGATTGACGGCGCTGTGTACTTTGTGGCAAATGGCGCAACTTGACACGCAAAAATGCGGCTTGAAGTTCATCCAAACGAGAGTTGAATCCAAATTCTTCAGTGGTGAAATACTTCCGTTCCCAGCCATATTGGCGCAATTTTCGAATACGCTGGGCAATATCATCATCGTTGGTGACAACCGCACCGCCATCACCTACCGCACCTAAATTCTTGGTCGGATAAAAACTAAACGCAGCGACATCTGCGATGCTGCCTGCAATTGCACCGTGTAATGTTGCACCGTGTGCCTGTGCAACATCTTCAACAACTGGAATACGATGTGCGCGTGCAACTGCCATGATAGCCGGCATATCAGCCATCAGCCCATAGAGATGTACAGGGAGTATTGCACGGGTACGAGTAGTAATCGCACTGCTAATCGTATCAGGATCCATGTTGCGCGTTTGCGCATCCACATCAACATATACCGGGATTGCACCAAGCGAGATAATGGCTGCAGTGCCTGGGACACCTGCATTGGCCACAGTGATGACTTCATCACCGGGTCGTACACCGACCGCGAGCAGTGCAATTTGAATTGCATCGGTGCCATTTGCAACACCTACAGCATGTTTGGTGGCACAATATGCAGCAAACTCTTGCTCAAACTGAGTTACTTCAGGACCCAGAATATAATAACCACTGTTCATGACACGCATGAACGCATCATTTAATTCGTCAGCCATCGCATCGTGCTGTCGTTTAAGATCATTAAATGGCACTGGCATGAACAGTACATCTCTCTATATCACTACATCGGCACGCCGGCACAAATGCCCTCACTACCGATTATAGCAGATAACGATGCACCATCTCGTTTATTGACCGTCATGAATGGCTGCGGGCAATTCAGGTACGGACATGCGGTACCCTACACCACGAACATTTTCTATTTGGAGCTCAGTGACATGTGCGTTAATGAGTTTGCGCCGCAGATGCGAGATATGCACCCACAAGTACTGATTTTCTTGTTCATATCGCTCACCCCACACCGATTGCAATATTCGTTCATGCGTAAGTACCGTGCCGAGATTACGTACAAATACAACGAAAAGTCGGTGCTCAATCGGCGTCAAATCGAGCACGTCATCATCCACTTTAACTTGTCGAGAGCCTAACAGTAACTGGACTTTTCCCACACGAACCGACGAATCATCGAGTATACGCTCAGTTTGACGCCGCAACAAATTGCGCACACGCAATGCAAGTTCTTCGTAACTAAACGGTTTGATCATATAATCGTCAACACCTGCTTTCAGGCCAGCAATCACATCCTTTTCGCTGTTACGTGCTGTGACCATCATCAAAGGAATTGACAACCATGGCCGAATATCGCGCACAAAGTCTATACCTGACTGATCCGGTAACATGACATCAACAATTACCAGATCAAAATGCATGCGGTCCAGACGTTCATATGCTTCTCTGACACTGCCAGCGATGACCACAGTATAATCAAGCTCTTGGAGCATTGATTGAATAGTTCGCTGGAGCGATTGATCATCATCCACTACCAAAACTCGTTGCGATAAACTTTGCGTGAGCACAGGTAAGACTTCAATTTGATCTGTTAATGGCAGTGAAAACGAGACAACGGTACCATTATTTTCAGGAGCCGCCTGCATTGCAATCTCACCACCATGAGATTCAACAAAATATTTACATATTGCCAAACCAAGTCCTACACCGCTACTCGAAACATTGTGCGCTTGATAGAATCGTTCAAACACGCGCTGCCGATCGTGTTCAGAGAGTGGTGTGCCAAAGTCTCGCACGCTTATTCGCACTGTCTTTTGTACAGGATCGTATTCAACGTATACCTCAATATCACTCGATGGCGCATACTTGACCGCATTATCAAGGATATTTTCGAGTACTTGTTCGATGCGCAACACATCAACATACACTTCAGGAAGTTCCGATTTGACAATCACACGTGTCAATGACGCCCAGGTACGCTGACGTTCTACTACTCGACGGACCAGCAGGAGCGGATCTATACGCTCTCGATGTAAGCGCACTCCATCACTGTCTATGCGCGACACATTCAACACATCGTCAATAAGTTTTTGTAATCTACGACTTTGACTGTTAATGAGATGAACAATCTCATGGACTTGATCTCGTGAATAAGCATGTTGATTCACGAGCATTGACGTTGCGCCAACGATGGCTGCAAGTGGGGTGCGTAATTCGTGACTTATCATGCTCACAAAATCAGATTTCAAGCGTTCAAGCTCGTACTGCTTGCGCATATCCTCGAGAACGACCAAAAAGGAGTTACGGAAGGTGTCGTTTTGGATTGGCACCACATCATGACGCACTGGTATGCGTTGGTCACGAATCTCATGAATAATCTCAACCGGTTGGCATGTGCCCCCTGCTAGGGCTTGAAAAATTGGCAACTGCTCACCTGAGATTGAAAGTCCACCTGATACAAAGAACGACATCTCTGCAACTGCCGTATTTAACTGGATACCAACATTGGCAGCAGGCAATAATTCCCGTGATTTTTGATTTGACACGAGAATATGACCCGTTGTATTGATTAGCATGAGTCCGATTGGCACCGTATCAAGCACAGTGGCGATACGCGACTGCTCTTGTTCAATTTGCTCAAACAAATAATAGTTTTCTAGCAGTAACGTAAATTGTTGTTGAATCAACTGATCAAACTCAAACTTATGCGTAGCCACAACAAAGAGCGTCCCGACCACACGACTTCCTATGGCCAACTTTTCGTACGTAAGATGGAGATCATGCATCAACAGTTGGGATTCGACGATAACGTGATTCAATTGTGTCGGTTGATGAAACAATTCAATAAGATGGGGATGATTGCGTACATCACAATATGAGTAGTATGTTTGGGATTTTTCATTAGACAGTTGTACTACCACCATCGCAAGTGATAAATCATTTGCAAAAATCTCCAACAAATGCTGTATACGTGAAGCATGTGATTGATGAATTGACGATTTCACCGCCAGTTGTTGTGCAAAAGCAAGGCGATTGTTTTGTTGGTTGACTTGGGAAAGTTGATTTGCAAGTTCTTCAGAAAGATGTTGAGCGGCTTTTTCTGAATATTGCAATGCAGAGACGAGTGACGTCAAGCGATTGAACCCAATGACGATAATCCCCACACCAATTAACGCAAAGACCACCAAAATTTGATTTGTGGTGGTTGATTGACTCCGCAAATTTGCAGCTTCGTCAGTAAGAATACGACGCTCTCGCTTTATGTTTGCGCGCAATTCACTTATGACAGTACGTATTTTTTCATATGACTGCTGGCTCACTCCCAGTAAAAACGCTCGCTCGGCTTCATCTCGTTCGCCACGTTCTACCATACTTATTTGGGCGCGTAATCGATTTGTGCGCCATGCATCGATTTGCACGGCTAAATCGGTTACAACGTCGATTTCAGATGCGGTTCGATCAACGGTGTATTCTTGAACAAATAGTTCAAGTGATACTTTCTGGCGTTCAGTTGCCTGCTCAAACTGCGCGTTGAAGAGCTCGTTTTCAGTGATGATATATCCGCGAGTCGCCGCACGCATTTCCTGCAGAGACACTTCCAAGTCATTGAGACTACTGACAATATTGTTTTTGGAAGTAAGTAATTCAGCAATACGGTCGCTCTGATTTTTTTGCCAGCTCGGTATAATTAACAGCGCCAGCAAAATACTTACCACTACAACGAGGCTAAACAGCGAGGTACGCGCATATTCGCTCTGACGTAGAATTTCACGAACAATCATCGTAGTTACTTTGCTTCAAATGCATACAGAACAGGTTCACCGCAATGGAGCAAGTTATATACGGTATCTGCACGATACTGGCTTGCGAGCGATTTTATCATGTAGTATAGCTCAGGTACAACAATCACATAGACAGGTCGATCAGCGTCTAGATAACCGGTCGGATCAGTAGTCAAGTCAGCGTTCACATAGCGCATTTGCGGATTCATAAAGTCCATCGTTTTCCACGGGCCATAATGAAATTCATCCATGTTCCCATAGACAAGAACTGTCGCCTGTGGCGTATTGCGTTTGTAGAGATAATTCGATAATACACCAGCTTGCTGTGTTCGTAAATCACCACCATAGCGGCATACGTGTGCGAGCTGCGTACGATATATTGCAACATTCTGTAGCGCGAATAGAATTACTATGCAAGCCAAAATAACGTTCATAGATCTAGTACCCACAATTGGAGATAGTTTAGTCAATATTACATCATATGTATACGCAATCATAATGTACACCACCGGTACAACAGCAAATAACCGATAATGATACGTGCTAATTGGCACGGTCAATATTGCTAATGCGGTTACACCACCCCAGAACCAACCCAGTAGAAGCAACATGCGACGCGAACGGAATTGAAAATGAACAAGCACCATACCGACCACAAAAAGTACTGCGCTGATTGCATCGAGTATTGGCACTTCAGCATGATAAAAATCGGTGAATGGCTTTGTCAAAAATGCGAGGATGGCAGCTTCAAACAGCGTAAACAGGATGTACGCCTGACTGACCCCATAGAGTTCTGCTTCTCGTGCAAGCCATCCAGTGGTAATTGACCCGTCTGCGCTCATACGCGACATGAACTCACCGGGATAATTACGAGCCCAGAGGATCATTGGCAATATACCGACGATGATCATACAAAACATGAATACAAGTGGTTGTGCAGCAGCTATGATGGTTTGCCGATCTACAATTGCCCACACACTTACAAGAATGATCAAGAACACAGCCCAAGCCCACGCATCAAGGTAGAAATTCACGTGGAGCATTACTCCGAACGCCGCAACCATGGCTGGCCATAATCGCTTTGTCTCAACAACGCGCCAAACACCCCACAAGTAGACCGGAATGAACGCCGTTGAGTAAATGTATGACACTGCGAGTTGACGACTAAAGTGAATATGTGTATGTGCGAAGACGAGAAGCACTGCCGTGATGAGTGCCACACGCTGGCCAAACAGTTGTCGCGCAAGCCAGTAATTTGTTAGAATCGAAATTACTCCTGCACATGCGGGTAGTATGCGTGCGGTCATTGCATTCTGACCGAATACCTGGTAAATGCCTGCGGAGATGTAGAGATATGTGGTTCCTACACCATCAATTGCCCCAAACACAAAACTAAATGCCCCTTTTATACGCATTAATGAAACTGCCCACCATCCAATCAACCCTTCATCGCCATTCATGATGTTTGGCGTTAATCCCAAATCATAAAAGCGAAGCAGTGTCGCGATAGCGACTAAGCTACAAATCACCAATGCTTCACGGTGATGCTTTCTCCAGACCTGTTGATATGAGATCGTCGGCCAGACGGAGAGTAAAAGTGCCCCCCATCCGATAACCCACAGCACCAAAAGCGATTGTGCATGCCGTGATAGTAGTTGTTCTGACTCAGGATGCATGTAATAGTCATCTATGAAAAGATGGATTTGCATGGCATGACGAATAGTGACAAATCCCAAGATACCGATACCAGACAGAAAGAGAGTTGGGGATTTGAGGCCATGGTGTACAAGCCATGAATGCCCAGGGATGAGCGTAACAAGTGACTGGTTTTTCATCACAGACCAATTAACAATGAGCCAGACGACACTCACGAGCAGCAAACCCTGATCATAAATAGCAAACTGATCACTCATGACGATAGATGCGGTATACGCACTTAAAAACACTACAACAGTCGCAATACACCAATCTAATGTTTTCATTTTTACCTCTCGTCGCACTGTTCGAATCTAGTTTGACAGAGGTTACTTTTTATATCCCTATAGGATACTTTGTATGCCTAAATTTTTGCATAAGAATTCTGCGCTGATGTACTCTCACATCAACTACGCGACAACACACGAAATGTATCCAGCGCAAAGATAGAGTACAATATAGATGTTCAGGTACATCTAAAGGGTATTCCCATGATCGTGAATCAAGACTATTCGATTCTTTGTTGTGCAGTTCCCGCCATTCTGATTGGTCTTGCGTTCCTCTATATCAAGTTCAAATAATGTGATGCGCAATCCCATTTTTACCATCATCATTCCGGTTGACAAATACGCATTCAGATGATATTTTTCTACATATTGAACGATTTTCATTGATGTGAACATATGAACGAATCGACACAAGCTTCTGTGGTAAAATCCGCAGCACGGGTTTTTGACGTGTTCGAATTACTAGTAAGACACCCGGATGGTCTCTCGCTGAGCGAAATTTGTGTAGCACTAGCATTGCCAAAGAGCAGTGCGCATGCCCTATTACACACCATGGTGCTCCACGGGTACTTACGCGAAGGGATGCGTGAGCGCACATATCGACTAGGACCAGCACTCTTTGAACTCGGCAGCGCATACATTGCCAGCACCGATCTTGTCAGTGACGGCTGGGAGATCGTGCGATACACCTCGCGTGCATGCAACGAGACGGTACATCTTGCAGTATTGGACGGCGATGAAGTGCTGTACGTGGCCAAAGAAGAAGGCACAAGCGCAATTCGCATGGTATCCGCAGTTGGGAAGCGATTCCCGGCCTACGCCACTGGCGTCGGCAAAGTCTTATTGGCCAATTTGAGCGATGCAGAGCTACAACAACGCTATCCAGCCAACACACTACTTACACCAATCACGCCAACAACAATTACAGATCCCGAAGTACTTCTCACTATAATAAGCACTGTACGCAATCAAGGATATGCACTCGACCACGAAGAATCGACACCTGGGTTGTGTTGTGTTGCTGCACCGGTATACGACGCACGTGGCGCAATTGTAGCTGGAATGAGCATTTCTGTGCCTAACATTCGCTTCACCGAAAGCCGACGTGAACAGCTTCTCGAATTGGTGCGCCAACAGTCTATGCGACTCTCGAATATCCTGGGATATCGCCACCACAGCACCTAAAACGTAATCGACAAACCTCCATCTACCACAATCGTGTGCCCTGTCAAATAGGTTGCCGTGCCCTCTGCCAAAAACACTGCAACTGTGGCAATTTCCTCGGGCTCTGCAGGCCGAGCCAAAGGAATGCGACGACGTTTCACATAGATCTGTTTAAAATCTTCGGTAGTATGTTCATTGACCCCTTCGACGACAGCCATTGGTGTTTCGACAAATCCCGGTGCAACGCCATTTACCAAAATACCGTGTGGCGCGAGTTCGACGGCCAAACAGCGGGTTAGCTGATCGATGGCACCTTTGGCCGTGTTGTAATGCGACGAAAGCGGTGCACCCAAAAATGCATTGACTGACGAAATATTAACAATCTGGCCACCGTGACCTTGCGCAACCATGACCCGAGCAACAGCTTGACTACACTTCGTGGCACCAAAAAACATGACATCAACTGCACGATGCCATGCATCAAAGTCAATCGTCAAAAAATCAGCAGGATAAAAAATGCCAGCATTATTCACGAGGATATCCACACGACCATAACGTGCAATGGTTTCATCAACCATGCGTTGTGCATCATGACGAATATCAACGGTCACGTCAAGGGCATCGCCGCCAGCGGCAACGATATGTGCAGCAACCTGCTGCGCGTTCACGCCGTTTATATCTGCGACGACCACATGATGGCCACGTTGTGCCAACTCTATGGCGATTGCACGACCAATACCACTGCCGGCACCGGTTACGATGGCGACCTGTTGAGGCACATGAGGCATCATTCTGCCCTTTCGTTAATTCACTTCTCCTGATAGCGAGATAGATGATACAGCGCTTACTCCGTGATACAACACGGCGCGCAATTGCGTAGTCAAGACCTGTCCTGGCAATAATCGACTAGCAGTACCACGTGCAACCGCATCATCAAGTTTATACGGATACCCCGTACATGGCTCAAGAATCGTCATATACAGACTACGCCAACCACCATATGCACCAAATACCCAACAAGTGCGAAAGACCGATGCATCAAACGCCAAACCAAATCCATGACGTTGGCGAGTGTCCGTTAATGCACACCATCCAGCATCAAGTTCGGTCGCATAAAAGAAATCACAGGTTTGTGCACTCTGGGGTGGAATGGCGCGCATATCTTCGGGTCCATGTGCCGTTTGGGCAATTGGCCACATAAATGATTCAACGTCCGCCCCACAGCGACTGCGAAACCCCTCGTCGATGACCACGGTCCGCGCTGGCATGTCAATACGACAATCAGCATTGATTACCAGCGCTGGATGTAACTTCCAAAGGTAGTCGAGTGGCTGATACGCATTATTTACCAATCGGTAGTCAATCCGTAATTGAAGTTCGTTCGCATACAAGCATATTGTCTTTTCGACGAGGGTATCGGTAACTATTCCACGTCGCGCTAGTTTGATGGCCACATGATCTGGTTCGCGGATGATGTGCCACTCGAACGGCATTGACCACCACTCACCATGGTCGGGGTACAAGTCACCAGTCAAACTGGTGGGTGCATCATTGGGGAAGAGTTCATCCCAGCCACCACAAAACCAGTCATCATAGGTTGCCCCAAAATGAGCAATGCGCGGCGCAACCCGAGGATTATGCCACAACACTTCGCGGTCGGCGATTTTGTCATACAACGACCACAACTTGCCACCGAGTTCCGGCAAGAGCATGGCCCGAATGGCGTGATTTTCGAATATAATCGCCCGAAAGCCACGCCAAGTATACTCACTGTCAACGCGCACATAGCTCATTCGTTACCCCTTACTTCTGACGAAGCATGTGGACAATCTCTCCTGACAATTCAGGTAACGCCAACGTCAGACCTGTGTCCATCAATTGGGCGCCAGACATGATGTGTTCGCTACCGGCATCTTTGATACGTACGACATATGTAGCCGTAGCATCGAGGCCACGTGGCTTGACGGCACGTGCGTCAACATCACCCATGGCACGAAACACCATCAGTACGCTCTCAGATTGATCAGGCGCAACCGCTTGAATGGCGTCCCAGCCCCAACCTTTCCGTTGCACATTATAGCGGGGGGGAAGCACGTGAATGACTTTGGCATCACGAATCAACGTTCGATATGATTTATATTCGTCAATCGCAGCTTTGGCATAGGCAAACTGCTGGTCATCCCAATCTGTGATGCGTTGCATCAAAATCAATGGGCCCCCAAATATTGAACTCCGCAACGTGTATGGCGTCGGATCGTCCTCCATGTAACGCACACTATAGCGCGGCGAGAACGGATATGATGCACCGTACGTTCCTTGGCGAGTGGCATACGTGGCAATATTATCAACGGTGATGCTGGTGTGGTAGAGACGTGCCATTTTGTAGGTCATCATCATGCCGCCATCTTCACAATTCTCGAATACCACATGGGGATACTTCTCACGGAGTGTACCAATGACCACGTCAATGCCGTATTGCGAATTCGCATAGTTACTATCGCCTGGCGCATGGGTATGATCCGACCGGGTACAGTATTTGACCATATCTTCGCCATCTTGAATGATGTAATCGATGCCTTCTTGTTCGATAAGACGTGAAACCTGCTCGATAATCCAATTCCGACACGGATCATTTCCAAAGCAGAAAAAGCCAGCACCGAAATAATCATCATATGTCGAGACAAGCCACTCAGGATGCTGTTGCGCAATGGGCGCCTCGGGAGCGCATTGTGCTATGGCAATATGGACACCAAAGCGCATACCATATGAACGTGCACGTTCGGCGAGCGGTGCCAGTCCACGAGGGAATTTCGTTTTGTTTGGCCGCCAATCGCCAATCATATTTGCCCAACCCAAATCGATGACGACCACCTCAATGCCCAATTCATGACAGCGATCAATGACTTCGAGTTGCTGGGCTTCGTTGATTTCTTGACCGTACTTCCAAGAATTGTATTGTACCCAGGGATAGCGGTCATCCGGCCGTGGTGGATGCACGTAACTTTCTGCAAATCGATGCGTAGCAAAGGCCGCTTCATCCCAGTCACCGTCATAGCGACCAATAAAGATGGCAGGAACTTCGAACTGTGCATTCGGCTTTAAAATATGGTTCAATGCATCAATGCGACTTTGGACGTGCGTAGCATCGGGTGTAGCCCAACCATAGACGCGACTCTTGCCGTTAAACTCAATACCGGCAACCAAACCAGGCCCTCGACTTGGTGGCATGTCCGCATCGTAATCATGTGGTGGAGGTTTTAGGGCGAACCACGCACAACTCGTTGCCGCGTCGTAATGGGAGGGGTACGACCCCATGCGAATTTCAAGTGGTGTACGGCCTGGCCATATTTGACTCTGATGTTGTGTAAAAAAATCACCGCGATGGGGCCAACTAAACTGGTCCACATGAAACAGATAGAGCGGCGCTTGTGGGATAACAAGATGTGCGATTGCACACGCAGTAAGTGTTAATGGAGACGGCGATACATTGTTGAGCGCACCCCAAAAGCGCACAAACGGTCGGTCAGGGTACGTTTGTACGTATTGGGTATACACGACGCCAGGAGCAGAAACAACGACTTCAGCAATGGATGAACCATCATGATGTCGTGTTACGGTATGCGGTTTGATGGATGTCCAACTGATTGGCGCACCAGCAACAGAGAGCTCTCCCAAGCGCCCATCACTGATATCGAGCCCGGCGTTTGTGCTGGTCAGTTGATATGAAATTTGGCCATCACGAAGCGTCAATCGCAGCGAAACTTGCGTATGAGAGAGTTCGATCGTGTCATCTGCCGGGGTACGCATCAGCATGAGCATTCCTTTCTTAGTGAACTAATTGCAATAATGCCCACGGATAAATCGTATTCATCCGTGGGCAAACGAGACTCAAACTAACCTTCGGAGAGCATTGCAGTGGCCTTCTCGTCGATTTCCTTACCGGCATCGGCAACGGAAATCTTGTTGTTCCAGACCAAATCAAGGGTTGGTGAAATCACCTCGCCCAAGATCTGTTGCACCTTAGCACTGTAGACGTCACCAATGCGTGCACTTCCGATTGCAGCCGAGACATCCTTGAACCCAGATGGCATACCATCAAGAAATGCCGCTGAGTTACGGGCGTCCGCACGAATCGGAATCCAGTCACGCGTCTCGGCCATCGTCTGCTGGTACTCAGTGGCACACCAAATAGCCCACGCAGTCGCAGCATCCGTGTGCTTGCCATCCTTCGGAATGACCCATCCACCGAACCAGTATGGCATAGCGCGATTGTCGCCCCACTTTGGCATAGGAGCCATGTCCCACTTGAACGGCAACTGCTGGTTGCTCGAGATCATCCAGGTACCACCTGGGTACATTGCAACTTTGCCGGAGCCGAAGATGCCAGTCTCTTGACCGACCACGGAACGCGTCTCTGAATCGGGAGCCAACTTCGACACATACATGACGTCTTGGATCCACTTGAGCGCGTTCTGGGCCTCAGGTGAACTAAAGGTGAACTTGGTTGGCTCAACGACCTTATCGAAGTAACCGCCACCTTGAGCCCATGCCAACGAGATTGAGCCCCACCACACGGCCAAGTCACCGACGTCAAAGCCCCATTGTGTGACTTGATCGCCATCAACCTGCTTCAACTTCTCAGCCATGACCAAAATGTCGTCCCACGTCGTATTTGCATCAGGATAGGCGACACCTGCGGCGTCAAAGATGTCCTTGTTGTAGAAGAGCGCCATACTCTGGAGGTTCTCGGGCATGGCGTACATGTTCGCACCATCGAACTTCCACACGGCCATTTGCTCTTGTGGGTATAAGTCAGGATTAGCAAAATCCGACACAGCATCTAAGTCGGCTTGTACGTTCTTGACCAACCCCTGCTTGTAGTGCCCATACGCCTGGACATCCCAGAAGTAGACATCAATCGGTTCCTTGGAGGCGTATGCCAAATCAACCTTTGGCCAATACTGATCCCATGGCAATAACTCCATTGAGACTTCATACTTACCGGCATACTTGGCGTTGAAGAGTTCAGCACGCTTCTTGAAGTTGTCATCAAGAACTGGCGAGTTGCTCCACATCATGGCCTTGATTTTGGCCAGCTCCGTCGTTGCTGGTGCTTCTGCGGCCGGTTCTTCAGCAGCAGGAGCACTGCTACCACACGCAGCCAACACACCGGCAGCAACCGCAGCCGAACCAAATGCCATTGTGCGCAAGAAACGGCGCCGTGACATTTGCTGCTCGTTCACTTCCTTACTCATTGCACACTCCTTCGTCAAGTGCAAACCATCTATGTACCAGAGCCTCAGCCCTTGATACCCGTCATCACGATGCCTCGCACAAAATACCGCTGAGCCACGATGAACAGAATGATTGGCGGTACGATGGACATCGTTACCGCTGCCATCAGTAGGTGCATCTGTGGACCAATTCGTGGAGACCCTTGAAAATATGTCAGCGCAACAGCGATTGTTCGTTTGCTCTCATCACTGATGTAAATCAGTGGGGTGAAGAAATCGTTGTACGTCGCCACAAAGGTAAACACCGAAATCGTAGCCAAAATTGGACCACTCAACGGCACCATGATAAACCACCAGATATGATAGACCGTGGCACCATCCATCATTGCAGATTCTTCGAGCTCTTTGGGAATGGTGATATAAAACTGTCGCATCAAAAAGACATAGAACGCATTGCCAAAAAACGCCGGAACGATCATTGGTAAGAATGTGTTCACCCACCCAATGCTATTAAACATCAAATAGGTAGGAACTAACGTGACTGCACCAGGTAACATCATCGTGCCAAGTAATATCATAAATATTGCATCACGACCAGGGGCACGTAAGCGGGAAAATCCATATGCCGCAAACGATGATGAAAACAACGTACCAATCATGACAAAGAACACGATAATTGCAGTGTTCGACGCATGGACGCCATAATTCAAGCGCGTTACCGCAGTCACATAATTTTCCCACTGTGGCTCGACTGGGATCCACTGCGGTGGAGCTATGTAGACGTCACCGGCCTTTTTTAGTGAGGTAGAAATCATCCAAAAAAACGGAATCAATATGAAGAGTGCACCAAGCAACAGCACACCCATGGTGGCAAAGCCAAGTAATCGCTCTTGTCCGGTACGTGTTCGAAATACGCGTGTTATAGCAGTCATCGTTACTTCCCCTGCCGCTCTGACTCATAGAAGACCCATAACGGTGATGATCGGAATACAAATAACGTGAGCACCATGACAATCAAAAATAACACCCAAGCAAGCGCTGCTGCATAGCCGAAGTTCAAAAACTGAAATGCGTGACGATAGAGATACACGGAGATAAAGAGCGTTGCATTATTTGGCCCACCGCCTGTAATCACGTATGCGTCCGTAAACACTTGTAACGCACCGATGATACCAAGCACAAGATTAAAAAAGGTAACGTGCGAAATCATCGGTAATGTGATGTAACGAAATTGCGCCCACTTACCTGCACCGTCAATCTCTGCCGCCTCGTTGATTTCGACAGGAATACCTTGCAAACCTGCGAGGAAGATGAGCATGGTGCCACCAACACCCCACACACTCGTGATGATTAAGGCGATGAGTGCATAGTTTTCATCAAGTAACCAGTTTGGACCTTTGATGCCAATATTGCGCAATAACGTATTAATGACCCCATACTGTCCATTGAATATCCAACGCCACAGCATAGCAACACCTACACCGGATATCACCGTAGGCAAATAATAGATAGAGCGCAACGTATAGATTCCACGCATCTTTCGGTTGAGCAAAATGGCCAAAAATAACGCGATTGTCATCCCTAATGGGACACTTACAATCGAGTAAATTGCACTGACGCGCAACGACTGCCAAAATAGTCGCTCACCGTACATTTTGACGTAGTTATCAACGCCAATCCACTTTGGGTCATTTAGTAAATTATAGTTTGTGAAACTCAGAAATAACGAAACGATGATCGGCCCAAGCGTGAACACGAGCAAACCGATGATGACCGGCGACATAAACACATACGCATTCACGGCTTCCCGCCGATCACGCCATCCTTTTTTGTGTGCTTTGGCCACTGTCACCGATGCATTCGCCATAGATAACCTCTCTGTTATCCCTGTGTTGAGATGATTCGTGTGAGTTGTTCACATATGTGAATATGATTCACGAATCTTAATCACGAGTATATCAGTAGGTCTAAAAACTGTCAACTTAATCAGGTATACGCTCACACAAGATAAGCGCAGAACCGGGTTCAGACAAATCAGACATGATAAGTCCTGCATGCAACGCGGCACCTGATATGAGCAACGAGCGGTTATCAGCTAGCCAAGTACAGCGGTATGTAGCCGAAGCATCGATATCATGCAAGGAGAATCGCCGCCGTGGCTTGGCACCAGGCAAACGAAATAGTGCAATCAACATGCGCTGTGCATCAGGCATCACATACTGGAACCCGGCAAAGCGGTCAAGTGTTCCGTCACGACGAGGTTGATTCGTCAAACGATGCATGGTCGCATGCGCCACAAATGGTCGCACCACCTGCTGATAATCGGCGATATGCTGCGCATAGCGATCCTTTACCCACGGCAACAAGGTTGGTAGTCCTTGCGAAAAACCGAACCGACGCAACATGCCAATCCGCGTGTAATAATCGAGTTGATTTGGCGTTAAGGCATTACTCTGTGGGTCAAACGTCTGCTCTGGGTGGTCAGCAAAGCCCCATTCACAAAATCCCCAGTGCAGACACGCATCAGGCGCTAACATCGTGGTCGCACCCCAGAACAACTGCAGACTATGCTCAGGCCAATCGGGGTCACTCAAAAACGCCATATGTGTGTGGCGTGCGATGCCAAGATCAATGCGCAAACCACCCGAAGAACAATTCTCGAGAATGACATGCGGATACTTAGCACGAATCTCAGTTAACAATCGATAATACCCGTGATAATGACAGAGCAATCCATCACCCTCGCCGTGCCCGTGATCGGTGCGATTACACCCGGCACCCGGGTCGAGGTTGAAGTCGAGTTTAATCCAATCCGCCTTGTATTCAACAATCAGACGTTCGAGTGTGGCTAGCGCCCACGCATACCCGGCATTACTGCCGAGACAAACATACCCAGCCGGCGTACCATGCCGCAACGCCACAATGTCAGGGTGCTCACGGGCAGCAGCGGATTTTTCGCCTAATGCCTCAATCTCACACCAAATCCCAAAGGCCATTCCTTTGGCATGAACATAATCAGATAACGCTCGTATACCAGACGGGAAGCGTTGGGTGTTCACCAAGTGCCAATCACCGCGATAGTCGTACCAATGCGTCCCCGGGTCAGATGGACCGAACCAACCAGCATCGAGTGTACACACCTCGATATTCAGCGACTGCGCGACATCGACATTCTGACGAAACACCGCTTCGTTGAGCGTTTTGTCTTCGTACGTCCACCAGTGATTCCACTCAACGGGCATGGTGTCCGAAAGTGGTGTACGTGGATACCAAAAACGCCGTCCGATATCGGCGTACTGTGCTGCAATGGCATCAATGTCCGTATGTTTGGCCGCCACCGTCACAACAGTTGGGGCCACCACCCGCGCACCAGGTGCGAGATCACTAAAATATGCCCAATCGTTGAGTCCCGCGGTCAGGTTGACATGCCCATCAGCGCGCTCCTGCAGCCGGATAATCCAGTTACCTGACCACGCAACAGAGACCGAGATAGCAGCACGCCCGTCACGCCAGGCCGTCATATATGGATGCATGCCTTGTGACGAGCGCCCCGAACGCACCTCGAAGACGATGTCACCGGTCATGCGTTGGGTTACGGGCTCAAACTCACGTCCCCATCCACCGGTATACCCCATCACCTCGTAGGCGCCTGACGGCACCGTCAAGGCAATCGAGTCGAGGCGGGTAATGCGCTGTGACGAGGAAGATTGATTCACCACCTCAACCCAGCTTTCAAAGAGATAACTCCCAGCATAACTACACACATGAAAGTCAATCAACAATTGCGTCGGCTCATGAATGAACTGTATCAGCGTGTGGGTTTGACCAGATAGCGTTGACACATCAGTAACTGATACACAACGCATACCCGCCGATGTCGCTGATAACCGCTCATCCCCAACGTGCACGCCAAACAAATCGCTACCGGCTAACGCCCAGCACACGCGATCATGGAGCAGTGCTGACGTCGTAAACGGCGATTGCACACCACATTGCCACTGCAACGACCCTGTCACCAGCGCAACCGTGGGTTGATTATTCATGTGAAAACCTTTCGCATCTGTGAATTATGCGCCCCAATCCTACGGTTTAACCGCAAAATTGTCAATGGAGCATGCTATAATCGCTGTACTCGGAGCCACCTACAGAGGATTACGCGCCATGAAGATTGACGCTGTAGACTTTTTTTATCTTTCAATGCCAGAAGTGCTTGATATCGGCGACGGTAGCCAAGATGCACTGCTCGTGCGTATTCAAGCAGGTCCCTATGTCGGCTGGGGCGAATGCGAGGCCTCACCACTGGTTTCAATTGCCAGTTATGTCACGCCGATGTCGCACAGCGCCTGCAAACCTGTACGCGACTCGGTACTCGGCCAAGTGCTCAACGACCTGAGCGACATCGCCCGAATTGGGGCGTTGGTCCGCGCAAATAGCCTAGATCTCCTCCAAGCCGAACACACGTTATCAGGGATCGATATCGCCCTGTGGGACTTGATGGGCAAACGCCTCGACACGCCCGTATACGAACTGCTCGGCTATCCGCAGGCGCACGGCAAACTCCCCTATGCATCGCAGCTCTTTGGTGATACACCTCAAGAGACATTGAGCAAGGCGCAGCGTGTACGCCAACAAGGGTTCCGCGCCGCCAAATTTGGTTGGGGGCCATACGGCCTTGGCAGTGTGGCCGACGATGCCGCCCACATCTATGCGGCGCGCGAAGGACTCGGGCCAGACGGTGTACTCCTCGTCGATGCCGGCACCGTGTGGCTCGATGATGTCGCACGAGCACTGCCACGCCTCGCCGCGCTCAAAGCCTGCAATGTGACCTGGCTCGAAGAGCCGTTTCTTTCGGGCGCACTCACCGCCTACAACCAGCTGAGTCAACAGGCCACTCCCATCAAACTAGCCGGCGGCGAGGGGTGCCATACGTACCACATGGCACAACACATGATCGACTACGCCGGCATCGGCTTTGTGCAGATTGACACCGGGCGTATCGGCGGAATTAGCATTGCGCACAAGGTTGCCCAGTACGCGCATGCTCGCAGGGTTACTTATGTCAATCACACATTTACCTCGAATCTGGCCTTGAGCGCATCGTTACAACCATACGCCGGACTCAAAGATGACTTGATTTGTGAGTACCCGGTCGAACTCAAGCAGCTGGCCTACGACATGACCGTTGAACACATGACGCCTGACGCCGAGGGCTTAATTCAGCTGCCGGCCAAGCCAGGTTTGGGGATTACACCCAACATCGAGCTAATTCGTTCGTACATCGTCGATTGTGAGATTCGCGTCGGCCGGCAGGTGCTCTACAAGACGCCTGACCTCCGGGCATGAGTGCACACGGTCGAGGCAAAGTACCCCGCGTATCACTGCATGATGCGTGGGGGCTTTTTTTTCAAAAATGCTATACAAAAATAGTGAAATATCGCATAATAGGTTGACCATCCCACCAAACATATATATGCAGTGAGGCAAATCATGAACGAACTGTCGCAACAGGTCCTCTCGATTATCAATGATTACCAGCGCAACGGCGCTGAGTACGGCATCCAAGTGTGTGCCTACCACCGCGGTCAACAGGTAGTTGACGTCACCAGTGGCCCCAAAAATCAGGCCGGTGATGCGCTCGACGCTGATACGCTCGTCTTTTGTTGGTCAATGACCAAAGGAGTAACGGCTCTTGCCATGCACATCTTGGCCGAGCGCGGTGTGATTGCCTACGATGATTTGGTTGGGCGCTATTGGCCCGAGTTTGCCCATGGGGATAAGCGATACATCACCATCCGCCAGTTCCTCGCCCACACCTCGGGCATGTCTGAGATGCCCATCGTAGACGATCAAGAGATGAGCGATTGGCACGCCATGAGTGACCACTTCGCACGGATGAACCCCACCACCCACCCAGGCGAGACGCCGGCCTACCACGCAATTAGTTATGGGTGGTTACTGGGCGAGGTGCTCCGGCGCGCCGATGGGCGCACGCTGACGCAGTTTGTGCAGGACGAGATTTGCGCCCCACTCGGCATCACCAACTTACACATTGGTCTACCTGCAAACCGCCTGCACGATTGTGCCGATCTGCGATACGACGGCTTGCCGCACCCGCTCCGACTTGAGCACGTTGGTAGTGAGTTGATGATGCGTCGACCCGACATGTTCGCCAATCTGCCGCATGTGCGCACCGCCTGTATGCCTGGCATTAACATGCTGACTAATGCACGCTCACTGGCGCGCGTCTATGCATCACTTGTCAGCACCGGGGCTAATGGAGTGCGCCTCTTGCCGGAGCGCCGCGTCGACATGATGCGCAGCGTTCAACGCCTTGCACTCGACGGCACCACCGGTTTCCGCATGGCCATGGGGCTCGGCTATCAATTACCTGACAGTATCGACGATTCAGCCATGAGCAAACGCCGCGGCATCTTCGGCCATGGCGGCTGGGGTGGTTCGATTGCATTTGCTGACCCGGCGCACGAGTTTGCCTTTGCGCTGACCAAGACCAACATGAACCACAGTATGGACATGCTACCAATCAACATGGTGGTCGCCAAGGCCGTCCGCGCCCATCTTGGCATTCCTGAGGAGTAGTGAGCACCATGACTATTAATCATCAACTCCAATCGCAGGTGCAGCAACACATGCAACGCTTGATCGACGATGGTATCGAAGAGGGGATGCAGTTATGTGTCTATCGCCACGGGCAGTGCGTCATTGATGTGACCGTCGGCACAAAAAACGACGCCGGTGAACCACTCGGTGCCAACGACCTCATCCTCGTCTGGTCGGTGAGCAAGGGTGTTACGGCAACTGCCATGCACATGCTTGCCGAACGGCGACTCATCGACTACGACGACCCGGTCGCGCGGTATTGGCCCGAATTCGGCAAACACGGCAAGACGGCAATCACCATTCGCCATGTGCTTGCGCATACCGCAGGCATACCAGACACCCCAGATTCCACCATCGCAGAGCTGGGCGATTGGCAACTCATGTGCGCCAAAGTGGCTGATATGCCGCTCAAGAGCACCCCTGGCGCTATCCCCGCCTATCACGGCATCACCTATGGGTGGCCACTCGGCGAGGTCCTCCGCCGGGTCGATGGGCGCACCATCGCGCAATTCGTCATCGACGAAATCAACCAACCACTCGGCATCGACAATCTGTTTTTTGGTCCACCCGAGCACAAACTCGCCCATGCCGCCCGCATCAGCCACAATATACCCCACATCACGAGCAACGGCACATGGTCAGACCCTGCGCGCGTGGCCAACCACCCGGCATATCAACGGGGCATCCAGCCCGCAGCCAACCTGATGGTCAACGCCCGCTCGCTGGCGCGCATGTACGCCAGCTTGATTGGAGAGGGCGTTGATGGTGTGCGGTTACTACCGCACACGCGCGTCGCACAGGCGACATCCGTGCAACGCCTCGCACTCGACCAGACGCTGGGATACGCAGCAGCATTCGGGCTCGGATTTTGGCTCGGTGGCGTCAACAACAAAATGCCACCGCGCTTGAGCGCTTTCGGGCACCCAGGCGCAGGTGGCTCGATTGGCTACGCCGATCCCGAATCGGGCATTGCCATCGGCTTCACAAAGACGCGCATGCACTTTGTGGTTGATAGTCACGACACCAGCCGCGACCTGGTCAAACTCATCAGCAGACACTACGGAATCATCGACACCTAGCGGCACACACGTTGCTACACACCACTTGATTTGGCGTGAAGCATTTTTCATCGGACACATGTACCATCTGGAGCACCCACATGACGACCTCCTTACGCAGTGAGCCCCTGATGATGCCAGGGGTTGCACTCGGGCCCGAAAATCCACTGCCGCACTTTCGTGATCGCAACCCGCATCGCCATGTGGCGGTGCACGAATCATTGCCGATTGACAAGCACCATCTACTCGGGCACGAGTGTGGCGTGCGCGTCCTGCCGTACCGCATGCAGGACAACTACACGCGTCAGCGCACAGAGACGACCTATCAGTCGATTGTGCTCGAAAACGATCTACTCAAAGCGACATTCATGCCATCACTCGGTGGTCGCTTGTGGTCGCTCATCCACAAACCGACCGACCGCGAGTTGCTCAATCGCAATCCGGTATTTCAGCCGGCAAATCTGGCCATCCGCAATGCGTGGTTCTCCGGTGGCATCGAGTGGAACGTCAGCCAATACGGGCACACGTTTGCCACCTGCTCGCCGATTTTTGCCGGTCAAATCACTGGAGCCAACGGCGAGCCCGGGCTCCGGTTGTACGAGTACGAGCGTTGCAAAAACCTATGCTGGCAGATCGACTTCTACCTGCCTGACGGCTCGGCTTGGCTGATTGCCCACACGCGCATCGTCAATCCCAACCCCGAGCCGTCATCGGTCTACTGGTGGACCAACACGGCCGTCAACGAGGCACTCAACGTGCGCGTCCTTGCACCGACAAACCACGTCATCTACACCGATTTGACTGCCGATGAATCACAATTCGGCTATGGCCCAATGCCACATTTGGCGACTTTTAAGCATCAAGATGCGTCGTATTCGCTGAATGCGCATGCGGCAAGCGAGTATTTCTTTCAGCCTGATGACGCCGATATGCCGTGGGAGGCCGCGCTCGATGCCACAGGCACCGGCTTCATCGAGGCCTCGACGCCGCGCTTGCGCTACCGCAAGATGTTCTGTTGGGGCACCCATCAAGGAGGCCGACACTGGCAGGAATTCTTGGCACCGGGTGGCCACGATTATCTCGAGATACAGGCCGGCTTGGCGCCGTCACAACTCCACGGGCTTGAGATGCACGCCCACGCCGATTGGCAGTGGACGCAGGTGTTTGGCTATTTTGAAAGCGCCGCCGCTCAGGTGCATCACCCCGATTGGCAAACGGCCTGGCA
>CAYZZI010000003.1:7200-108522 GCA_964482795.1 uncultured Klebsiella sp. | reverse complement strand
TCCATAGACAAAAAGTGAAGGGACGTTAAGGCGAGCCATGGCAATCATTGCGCCTGGCATGTTTTTGTCACAACCACCGACGGTCACGACACCATCCATAGACTGACCATTGGTCACGGTCTCAATCGAGTCGGCAATCACTTCACGCGACACGAGTGAGTATTTCATGCCCTCGGTGCCCATTGAAATGCCGTCAGCAATCGTGATGGTTCCGTAGAGTTGAGGCATCCCACCAGCGATTTTGATGGCGTCGGCTACGCGCTTGGAGAGCACATCAAGACCATCGTTACATGGAGTCAGATTACTATATGCGTTTGCTATGCCAATAATTGGTTTCGTAAAGTCATCGTCACCAAAGCCAACAGCGCGTAACATAGCACGATTGGGTGTCCGTTGAACCCCTTCTGTGATTGCACGGCTGCGTCGATTATCACTCATGCATCTCTCCATTCGTGTGTAGAAAGCCTATACCACGAAATCATTGTATCACGTTCTATTTGCGTCTTTCGAATCACCTTTGCGTATGAATTTCAGGTACAATTACATAACCCCATGTGAATGTGCCTAAAAATCTATCTTGGAGGATGAAGCATGCGCGTAAACGTCGGTGATACTGCCCCCAACGTACAGTTGACAACGATGAATGATACAACCGTACACATGGCAGAGCTATGGCAACCAAACGGAGTGATAGTGTCGTTTTTGCGGCACTTTGGCTGACCATTCTGTCGCAAGACATTGGCTAGTTTAGCCAAACTCCAAACAACACTCAATCGTCCGGTTCGTATCATCGCGGTTGGTATGGGCGTGCCCGATGATGCACGTGAAATATGCACAACATATGCGCCAAACATTGAGTGCATGGTTGATAGTGATCAACACGCATACCGCGCATTTGCACTCGGTGCAGGCGGAGTCGGCGCGTTCCTTGCACCATCTGTGGTAGCAGCTGGTGTGCGCGCATATGCCGATGGGTATGGTGGTGGTAAACCGGTCGGGGATGTTTTGCAGATGCCCGGTACGTTTGTCATTCGTGCTGACGGGAAAATTGCGTTAGCCTACTACAGTCGTACGGTAGCCGATCACCCTCGAGATGAGGTGCTAGTACAGGCACTGCAATGAAAAAGTCCAGCATTGCAATCGCGATGGTATGTGTGCTTTTGGTCTTCGGGGTGGTGTGGGTATTACTCCAACCACCTCGATACACCTCATTTCCTGATGCGATACGCGGTGATTTGACGCAGCGCGGGTATGCGGTTGACCGTGTTGAGTTGCTTCACATGTGGCCCGACACAGTAAACACATTATCATTTGGGTCGAATGTACGTGTAATCATGGTCACCGGGAGTGAGCATTGGGGACGATTAGACTGCAAAATCGGCAGACGTGATTGTGTATATTACTTGCCTATGGCGAAGATTTTTCAAGAACCACTTCCCGATTTAGTGCGTGAACAACCATGGTTTGAAGAGGTACGATTATGGTTCGTACGGTTGCCCTCTTTGCTGGGATTGTCGTGATGCTCTGGATGGTGCTTGTGACTACTCCTGCGCCACGCACACACGCCGATGCAATAACACAATTACTTCACCATTACGATGTGCCAGTGCGATCAGTCACAGTTACACAATCGTGGCCAAATGCGTTGCCTTTTTATGCGTATGGACATGAAGCTATGCCCTATCAAGCAGCAGTCACGATAGAATTAATAACCGAGCATCAAATGAATGGGTTTTTGGTGTGTAATAATGCGCCATTATCATGTCAATTGACATTTCGTGAATTGATGATAATTAGTGAACCTATTGCGGACATCGCACATTCACCATCGTTGTTTGAACAGGTATATGCGTGGGTACTGCGACTCAGAAACACCTGATAACTTGCTGATAATTGTGATGTAAAACGGTTGAATATTATTAACTCATCAAATGAGATTTGAACCATGATAATCAAGTAAATCATCATTTTCATATCATATTACGCAAGATGATTTGACAAATTTACGACAGCATACTACAATTGCCCCGAAGCCGTATAAATCAAGGTTCCCTTGAGCATCTCTATCCACAGAGACGATCGGCTTCAGGCGATTACTACAAGTTTCGCGATGTACAAATAGGCATGTACGATTTACACCTATTTTGTACGCAAGGAGGAAAACCCGTGAGTGCAAAGCTGCATCGCCGCAAATTCTTGCGGCTCTCAGCGATGGGTGCTGCCGGTGCCGCCATTGTTGCCTGTGGTGGCAACACCGGTACTGCAGAGCCTGCCGTTGAGCCAACCACTGCTCCGGCTGAAGAGGTAAAGATTCAGCCAACAACCCCACCAGCTGCAACCGCCATTCCAGTAGTGACGACGACATTCAAACAGTCACCATCACTCGATGCCGCAGTTGCTGATGGTTCACTTCCAAATGTTGATGAGCGTTTGCCAAAGAGCCCTTACACGCCACCCCACGTCTGGTTGACCACGGGTAAGTACGGCGGTAAGATGCGCAAAGCATACGCCAACACATGGGGTATCTTCGGCTTCCAGCACGAGTCAATGTACGGTCACTCAATCCTTCGCTACTTGAACGACGGTTTGAAGATCGGACCTGGCTTGGCAGAGAGCTGGGAGACCAACGCTGATGCCAGCAAGTGGACCTTCAAGTTCCGCGAGGGTTTGAAGTGGTCAGACGGCCAGCCATGGACCGTCGGCGACATCATGTACTGGTGGGAGACGATGGTCGGTGGTAACGGCAAGGAAGCCTCTTTCCCAGAGGGTTTGAAGCCAATCGACGGCCCACCGGACGAGGCTCGTTCAGGTAAGGGTACGTTGGTAACCATCAACCAAGTTGACGACTACACCATGGAGATGGTCTTTGACGCACCAGCACCGTTGACCGCTGACCGCATCGCCATGTGGGTCAACTTGGGCATCGGACCACGCTGGATGTTGCCAAAGCACTACATGGAGCAGTTCAATCCAGTGTTGGGCAATGGCAAGGACTGGGAAGAGCACCAGATCAAGGCCAACTACAACAACCCAGACTTGCCACGCATGTCAGGTTGGAAGTTGTCAGTCTTCGAAGATGGCGTTCGCACCATTTGGGAGCGCAACCCATACTACTGGTGTGTTGATGCCGAGGGCCAACAGCTCCCATACATCGACGCCATCGAGATTTCATTCGTCCAGGACAAGGAAACTGAGAAGTTGGCCTACCTCAACGGTCAGGTCGATCATGCTCACTTCCATGCTCAGACATTGGCCGACATCAAGGACTTCCAAGATGGTACTGCCAAGAGCAAGTTGAACGTACGCTTCTGGGACTCGGGTTCGGGTACCGGTTCAATGTACTTCTTCAACTATGACTTCAAGGATCCAGCCTACCGCGCTGCGTTCCGCGATCCAAAGTTCCGCCAAGCTTTGTCACACGCCTACGACCGCGCTGACGTCCAGAAGGCCGTCTACTTCGGTCTTGGTGAGTTGTCGAACGGTACCATGAGCCCCAAGGCCATTGAGTACAACTTCAACGACGAGGCCAAGGCTCGCTACGCCGAGTGGCGCGACAGCTACATCAAGTATGATCCAGCTCAGGCTGAGGCCATCCTTGACGAGGCTGGCTACAAGAAGGGTGCCGACGGCAAGCGCACCAACAAGGATGGCAGCCCATTGGCAATCGCGGTCACCTACCCAGCTGACCAGAGCCCCAACGGCGAGCACGTCCAGAAGAACGAGCGCTTGGTGAAGAACTGGCAGGCCATCGGTATCGATGCCACCTTGACCCCAGTTCCAGCCGAGGGTTACGACGAAGCATGGCGCGCTGGTGACATCATGATGAAGACGGCTTGGGAAGTCGGTGACGGCCCCAACCACCTCGTCTATCCTCAGTGGGTTGTGCCAATCGAAGGTGACCGCTGGTCATCACTCCACGGTGTCGGTTACGCAACCATTGGTACCGCTACCGAGAAGGAAGAGCTCGACAAGGATCCATACGAGCGCACACCACGCCGTATCATGCCTGGCGATGCTGACTTCGATCCGGTCATCGGCAAGATGTACGAGATCTACGACAAGACCAAGGTTGAGCCAGATGTCATGAAGCGCCATGCAATGGTGTGGGACTTGATGAAGATCCACGTGGAGAGCGGTCCGTTCTTCTCGGGTACCATCACGAACCAGCCACGCATTATCTTGGCTCACGACGAGCTCAAGAACGTGCCAACTCGTGACGACTTGCTCAAGGAAGGTCTCGGCGGTTTCGTGAACCCATGGATTATTCCTTCACCAGCCGTCTACGATCCAGAGACCTGGTTCTGGGACAATCCAGAGGCACACGCCTAGTTTGTTCATCTGTGGCTGATGCCACATCCAGCATGGGTGGTTTATCCACCCATGCTGACCATTTTCACATTTCCCCCAACTCTCCAAATGAATTTAGGGCGTAGCTGCCCATAGCCCAGAGTGGGAGTAACGCATGCTGAACTATATTGCACGGCGTTTAATAAACATGGTGGTGTTGCTCGTCGTTGTCTCTTTTGTCGGTTTTTTTATCATCCAATTACCACCTGGGTCAATCCTCGATGTTCAGTTACAGCGCTTTCGTCAAATGAGCGGTGATATTTCGCGTGAGCAAGTACGCGCACTCGAAGAACGCTACGGAGTGAATGACCCCTTTATGACCAAGTACTGGAAGTGGATTTCACGATCCGTGCAAGGCGACTTTGGTACATCATTTGAGACAGATCAGTCAGTTGCCGACCGAATTTGGGGACGATTAGGCTTTTCTGTTGGTTTGTCGACATTTGCCCTGCTCTTTACGTGGCTTGTCTCCATTCCGATTGGCGTCTATTCAGCCACTCATCGATATACAGTTCCAGACTACATCATCACATTCATTCAATTTGTGGGCCTCGCTATACCGGGCTTCTTGCTCGCACTGGTACTTCTTATCATTGCAACCCGTCTTTTCAACCACCAAGTAGGCAGATTATTCTCTCCAGAATTCATTGACGCACCGTGGAGTTTTGCACGTGTTGTTGACATGGCCAAGCATGTGTGGATTGCAGTACTAGTGCTCGCAATGGGTGCCACTGCTGGTCTCACCCGAATTATGCGTGCCAATTTGCTTGATGTACTCAACATGCAGTATGTTCAAACCGCGCGTGCTAAAGGACTCGATGAAGTTGTCGTAATTTGGAAGCACGCTGTGCGCAACGCTATTCAGCCACTTGTTATGGCACTTGGCACACTCTTGCCAGCATTGATTGTAGGTGAGACTCTCGTCGCACAGGTGTTGAGCTTGCCGACGATTGGCCCTATGTACTTGTCTGCGCTTCGCAGTCAAGATATGTATCTCGCTGGGACGATTTTGGTCATTCTATCGGCGTTGCTCCTTATCGGGAACCTCATAGGTGATCTTCTATTGGCATGGGTTGATCCTCGTGTTCGCTTAGAATAGTGAAGGGGTGCATTGATGGCTACTGATGCTACTCAATTGCCTACTAGCAAGGCATCCGCTACCGAGGATGTAGGGCAGATACCACAGTGGCAACTGATGGTGCGCCGATTCCGTCGCAGCAAACTGTCGGTTGGTGGCTTGTACGTGTTGATTGTGCTGTACGTGTTCATGATTTTTTCGGATTTCTTGGCACCCTACGACCATAATCGACTTGACTCAAATTATGCATGGGCTCCTCCGTCGATTATTCGATTTGAAAATGGCCAACTAGTTACCTATAAACTCAAACAAACGCTTGATCAAGTACGGTTTGAGTGGTTCTATGAACCAGACATGAGTGCGCCATTGCCCATCAAATTCTTTGTTCAGGGGTATGAATACCGATTTCTTGGAATCTTTCCCAGTCGCCTTCATTTATTTGGCGTCGAAGATGGCTATCAAATAAATATCATCGGAGCCGACAAAGACGGTAAAGATGTATTCTCTCGCCTGATGAAGGGTAGTCAAATCTCGCTGACGCTCGGATTTATTGGTGTGGTCGTATCAGTCATTATTGGTTCGATTGTGGGTACTGCGTCCGGCTATTTTGCTGGTGCCGTAGATAACTTCATTCAACGTTTGATTGAATTATTGCGCTCCTTCCCGGATGTGCCACTCTTTTTGGCACTTGCAGCCGCGTTGCCAATGGGTGTCCCCGTCGAAGTTCGGTTCTTTCTGATTACACTGATTATTGCGCTTATTGGCTGGACTGGACTTGCTCGTGAAGTACGCGGTAAGGTGATGTCGTATCGCGCTAGTGATTATACTGCGGCAGCTGTTGCCGCCGGTGCTTCTCATTGGCACATCATCACACGCCACCTCATTCCGAACTCGTTGAGTCACATCATCGTGGTGGGTACGCTCGCCATTCCTGGTGCCATCGGCTCAGAAACTGCACTCAGTTATTTGGGGCTTGGAATTTTGCCACCGGCCGTTTCGTGGGGCGTTATGCTCCGCGATGCACAAACCATTGAAGCCATTACATCCTATCCATGGATGCTCATTCCCGTTGGTGTGTTGATTATCACCGTGTTGAGCTTCTACTTATTGGGTGATGGTGTTCGCGATGCCGTCGATCCGTACGCCTAGGAGGTAATGCATGACAGTTCATCCAACTGCGGCTTCTATTGCCAGCACCGATGACGTGATTCGCGTAGAAGATTTGAAAGTCAGCTTTTATACTGATTTGGGAGTCGTGCGCGCACTGAACGGGGTAAGCTTCAATATCCCGCGTGGGAAAGTGCTCGGGGTCGTCGGTGAATCAGGGTGTGGTAAGAGCATAACTGGGTTGTCAATTATGCAGCTTGTCCACAGCGCAGGACGTACCGAGGGCGGGAGAATTCTATTCCGCGAATTTGCAGACCGCGATCCTGTGGATATTCTAACCTTCGGAAAGAATAGCCCTGAGATGCGAGCCATCCGCGGTAATAATATCTCGATGATCTTTCAAGAGCCGATGTCATCACTCAATCCGTGTTATACCGTTGGTAACCAAATCGAAGAAGCGATTTTGTTACACCAAACGGATGACAAAATTGAAGCTGCTCGTCGTGCTATTGAGATTCTCACAAAGGTAGGTATGCCAAATCCTGCGCGAATCGCAAAGTCCTACCCGCATGAACTTTCTGGTGGGATGCGCCAACGTGCTATGATTGCAATGGCTTTGTCCTGTAATCCAACACTGTTGATTGCAGACGAACCAACCACTGCACTTGACGTAACAACTGAAGCGAACATCCTCGATTTGATGCGTGGCCTTCAAACCGAAATCGGTACGTCAATCATGTTCATCACACATAACATGGGTGTAGTAGCCCAAATGTGTGACGAAGTAGCGGTGATGTACTTGGGTCGTGTTGTAGAACGCGCGTCCGTTGATGATGTCTTCTACGATCCCAAACATCCCTACACGATTGCCTTGTTGCAATCAATTCCCCGTCTTGGTCGGACCAAAGGGAGACTCGCCTCCATTGAGGGGACTGTTCCTGATCCATATTCCCGCGTCGAGGGATGTGCGTTCCATCTGCGCTGTCCAGCAAAGATTGATGGAGTTTGTGATGTGACCGTTCCCGAAGAGATTGTCGTAGATGCAGCCAAGGGTCATACCGTGCGCTGCCACCTGTATTCGTGAGGCGCTCATGACGACCGATGACATGTTGCTTGAGGTACGTGGCCTCAAAAAGCACTTCCCCATTCGATCTGGTCTACTACGCCGGGTAACCGGTACAGTTAAGGCCGTTGACGGGATCAACTTTCACATCAAAAAAGGTGAAACACTTGGACTCGTCGGTGAATCAGGATGTGGTAAGAGCACGGCAGGGCGTGCATTGCTCCGTCTTCATGAACCAACTGCTGGTGAGGTCATTTTTAATGATCCAGAGTTGGGTAAGGTTGACGTAACCAAAGCAGATCGCGAAATGTTGCTGAAGTTACGCCCCAACATGCAAATTATCTTCCAAGATCCGTTCACGTCGTTGAATCCTCGTTTGACAGTTGGCCAAATTGTTGGTGAACCGCTTGAAATCCAAAAGCGAGCATCTGGGACAGAGTTGAAAGATCGAGTGGCAGAACTTCTGAAAGAAGTTGGCATTCGTCCTGAAAACATGTCTCGCTACCCGCATGCCTTTTCAGGTGGTCAGCGTCAACGTATCGGTATTGCTCGTGCATTGGCTCTCAATCCTAAGTTGATTGTCTGTGACGAGCCGGTATCAGCACTTGACGTGTCGATTCAAGCACAAGTGTTGAATTTGCTTGATGAACTGCAGGAGAAGTATGGCCTCTCCTATCTCTTCGTTGGACACGATTTGAGTGTTATTGAGCATATCTCAGACCGAGTCGCGGTAATGTATGTCGGCTATATCGTCGAAATGGCGCGCACCGATAAACTCTACTTCTCGCCAAAGCATCCGTATACCGAAGCCCTGTTGAATGCCATCCCGAAAGCGGATCCTCGGCTACGACATCGTCCGGAGCGTTTGCAAGGTGATGTGCCAAGTCCGGCAAATCCACCGAGTGGATGTTACTTCCATCCACGGTGCAAATATGCCAAGGATATCTGTAAATCAGAACGTCCACCACTTGTTGATATCGGTGATGAGCATTTTGTGGCCTGTCATTTTGCCAAGGAACTCTCGTTGACTGGTGTCCAGCCATTAAATGAGATAAAGCTCGAAATTCCTGGCCAAAAGAAGTCCGCGAAGGTGTAACAAACACACAAAAGCCCCATCTCGGTCGTACAACCGAGATGGGGCTTTTTTTTAGAGTACGTCAATTGCTGCGTGTATGCGCGCAAGAGTTGTGCCCTTACCCAAGGCAATCAGCATCTCAAAAAGTGGTGGGGCAATCGTGCGTGCGCTCACAGCTACGCGTACCGCTCCAAACAGCTGACCAGGTTTTAGATCAAGCTTTTCACATAATGCGCGTAAACTTGTCTCCAGCGCCTCGGTGCTCTGCCAGTCTTGAACTGCACTCAAAGATGCGTGAATCTCGACTAATGCGGCTTTGGTGCCAGCAGCGTCCATCTTCTTTGGGATAAGTAATTCTGCACTCGGCGGGGCAATGTCTACAAAGAAAAAATCGAGCAACTCAGGTGCCTCACCAAGTTCTTTAAGCCGTTCATGAATCAATGGCGTCAGTTCCAGAATGCGTTGGCGACTCGCTGCATCCACTGGTGTTGGCACGAGATTTGCGCGTTGCAAGAAAGGCGTCATTGCTTCAGCTGCGGCTTCTGTGCTCAAGGCTCGAATGTAGATTCCGTTCATGTCTAGGAGTTTTGCAGGATTCCAGCGTGCAGGTGACGACTGTACGCGGTCGATGGTAAATCGTTCTACAACCTCATCGCGAGTCATGATTTCGGTGTGATCGTCAAAGCTCCACCCCTGCAACGTCAAATAGTTGAACATCGCATCTGCCAAATAACCACGCTCCCAGAATCGGTTAGCTGAGACATCGTCTTTACGCTTTGATAATTTGCCATGACCATCTTGACGCAGAATGGGTGGGAGGTGAGCGAATGTCGGGGCTTGCCAACCAAGGTATTGGTAGAGCAACACGTGGTACGGGGTAGAGGCTACCCACTCATCACTCCGGAGTACATGGGTGATCTTCATCAAATGATCATCAACGAGATGGGCCATATGATAGACGGGCATGCCAGTCTTTTTGATAAGTACGATGTCGTATAACTCACTGTTGTTAATTCGAATCCCATCGTCTCCGCCACGAACAAGGTCATTAAAATGCGTACTCCCATCAGCAGGTACTTTCAGACGAATGGTATATGCTTTGCCGGTTGCTGCAACGTCCTGCTGTTTTGCCAGCGGCCAATCACGCTCGGGTCCGCGGAATCGGAATGCCTTGATGCCTTTAGCTTCGGCCTCGGCTTTCATCTGCACTAATTCCTCTTCGGTGGTAAATGACATGTATGCCAATCCAGCCTCGAGTAGTTGTTGCGCAAATGGCATGTAGACGCCTTGTTCACTTCGTACAGATTGAACATATGGTCCATACGGACCACCAATGTCGGGACCTTCGTCCCAGTCGATGCCGACCCAACGCATTGATGTCATCAAGTCATCAGCAGCTCCTGGTACGAAGCGCTTTTCGTCAGTGTCCTCAATGCGAAGCAGGAATTGGCCACCATAATGACGTGCAAACAACCAATTAAACAATGCAGTGCGTACTCCGCCTATATGCAAAAAGCCGGTTGGGCTGGGTGCAAATCGTACGCGTACAGGTGACGTAATTTCAATCATTGGTGATCTCAGTGTCTATTCGATTACTGCAAGAATTATACCGTATTCGTGGTACATCTGTCCTTTTTATTCGCGTACGTAGATACGCATGCGATTCAATCATAGTTCGTTTGGTTCAGGTATAATATGCATATCCTACGCCACCAATTGAAAAGAGGCACATTGATGATAGCACCAGGTATGTTGGCTGATGCGTTGCGCAATCGACCATGCTATAACACGTTTCTGACCATTCAAGATCCGCAAGCAGTTGCACTGTTAGCACAAACAGGGCTTGATTTTTTGATCATTGACCATGAACACATTACCATGGCTCCTGATATGATTGCCAATTTAGTTGTTACTGCCCGTGCATTCGGAATATCCACAATCGTACGGGTGCGTGAATTATCTCGTGGTGCCATTCAACATGCGCTCGAGACCGGTACAGACGGCATTATGGTGCCAATGATAGAGAGTGCCGCCCAAGCGCGCCAAGCAATAGAATGGGCAAAGTATCCACCCCAAGGTACGCGTGGCTTGCACACATTGACAATGGCCTACTTGTTGAGTCAGTCAGCCATAAACGGGTATGGCACAACTCCAGGTTCTTACCCAGATACAACCAACAAACGTACCGTGGTTGTTCTTCAAATAGAAACTGCCACCGGTTTGCAGAATCGTGACGAAATCTGTCAAGTGGAAGGTGCGGATATCATATTTATCGGGACCTCGGATTTGAGTCAATCACTCGGAGTTGCGAATCCAAGTACAGCGTTGGATTCTGCAATTGCACAAATTATTGCATCGGCGCAGCATGCGCATCGAGGAATCGGCATGATTGGACCATCCAAGTCGGCCCTCCAACCATATGCCGATCAAGGTGTCAACTTTTTGACTGTGGGTGCGGATGGTGCCCATCTAATTAATGGGATGCGAAATGCATTAGTATGATTCGAAGTAGCGTCATCTACCATGAAAAATCACTCATGTTGGTGTGGTATGTTGTTGACAGAACATGCGATGAAAGTGGATACCCATGCAAAATTCATCATTAAGCGAATTAAGCGCAAAGCCACAAGCGCTGCGTATCTTTTGGGAGTTGCTCTCACGACAGCTTCGCCTTGAAATAATTAGCAAACTCTATGATCAGCGCGATTTAGTTGATAAAGCGTCGAAAATACATCGCTTTGATGAAATCTTGATGCGCCGATTAAATTGGCGCATTATTGCAGTTCGTCAAAAACAACTCCCATGGCGAATTGATAGACTTGAAGCACTTGCAACAGCAAATCCAGTGATAATTCATGATATTTGTCATGGCTATCTCAAAACGTTTCATACACAACTCATCGAAGATATTCGCCAAATTGGTAATGACGGTCAACCAGATTTACCCTCAAACCAATATCCAGCTGACTGGTACTTGCGTGTTGTCGAACATCTCCATCTGCATGCCCCACCGCCCATTGCGGTCATGTGCATGTTTACGTTGTTCTCTGATTGCCCTGGGCGAACCGAAGCGTTTACATCGCCACGCTATGTACAAATCTGGCATGAACATACGACCTGGTGCGCCGCTCAGCAGGAGGCGATAGCATTACCCCCTGTGGAGACACCTGTGGTCGTCGTCGATGATTCACAAACCGTCGTTCCAGTAAGCAACTCATCGGTGAATTCGATTAAACCAAAACCGGAACGTAAAGTTGCAGTGCAGAAACCGCTTGACCCTCCACCATCCTTGACCCCGTGGCCGATTCATTTTGGTGCACTTGATCGCCTGTTAATACGCGCAATCAATGAAAGTGTCAGTGATATCAATGGTGCATTGGTGCCAGATGAAATGGAACGTGCTTTGCATCAGTTATTGCGACTTAATAGCGAAATTCCAGCGTATTACTTTCATCTGGGATATTTTAATGGCTTGCGCGGGGTGCGATTTTCTGTCGAAAAGCACCAAAGTAACATGGCACAAGCGTGGGCGTACTACGGGTACCTGATTGGATTATGGCGTGAGAATCATGATGTGGTTGTTGATACATTCGTTGCACACAAGAAATTCTGGTTGCAACTTCTCACGCTCCAAGTAGAGTTACTTGAGCCACTCTACCAGCTGCTCACCACATTTGCCCAACGTGAGGCCTATCAACACATCGCAGAGCTGATAGAACGTTGTCCCATTCCGCAGCTTGCAGTTGCAGAACACCCACTCAGTGTACCCTACCAAATTTATAGTATTGCAGCGGATTTGGTACGTCGCGGCGAGAGCAGTGATAGCGCAGATCGAATTCTCCAAGAACTCATTCGACAACTGCATGGTGCAGGTGTTGAACGTGATTTGTATGCACGCTGTCTGCGTAAACGTGGACAACTTCTTCGTCGTAAGCGTCGATTTACCCAAGCATCAGAATTGTTCGATTTGGCAATATCTGTGCAAGACTTCAGCGAAGTATCACAGACGTATGCAGATATCGGATTGACACTGGCCAAATATACCGGATTGGATAGTATTCTGCCCGGTGACGACAAAGAACAAAATCGCATGATCAAAGTGGCCTTGGAGAGTCAAAAACAACACTTTTTATCCGCACTCCAAGTGCCAAATGCCGATTACACTAATGCACAGTTCATTCTTGGAATTCTCGAAACAGCAAAGCATCAATATGCACAGGCATTTGAATACTTGCATGAAGCCAGACAAGGTATGGAACGGCAACTCGATGCCTATAAGGCGCGTGGCTTGTACGATTGGGCAGTCTTTCTCCGTCTGCGTGCATGGTCGTTTAAGCCATCAGCTGAGGATATCTCGGCCATTCATAAAGATGTGACCTACATCATTCTCTCTGATGTTCTCTTTCCAATTTCTCATTGGCTGGATATTTATCATAACCTGGCCAAAATCGATGCAGGCGTTGCGCGAGATGTGATGCAACATTTGTTCAATTATCGCGATCTTGATTTATATAGCATATGCACTGTCGACGAAGTCATGCGGTATGGGGCTGAAATCTGGCAACGTTATTTTCATAGTGAACAATTTGTCCGCCAATCGGCGTCGGTTCGCTACGAACACTACATAAATGCCATGCACATCGCCGTTACCAATGAAAATGACCAGGCGTGTGAATATTTGCTTGATTTGCTCGAAATGAACGCAAGTAGCAACAGTGATTTTGCGGCGCTGATGACCAAATTCATCGAAGACAATTATGCGATATTTGTGCAAATGTGGGGTGAGACGGATACACTCGAAATGCACATTCAGTTGCTGTTCATGGTTGGTAAACATGATATTGCCTTGCCGTTACTGCCCAAGCTGTGTAACATTTATATCGGTCAGCGGGACATGCAACGGGCGCGTGCTATCTATGAGTGGATGAAACAACTGCGTCATCCTGAGTGCCTGCAGTATCATCAATTCTTCACCGTCTATGTGACCAAGGAGTCACTTCGACCGTGTCGGGTTCTTTATGTGGGTGGAAATGAAACGCAACAATCGTTCAAAGAACAAATTGATGAACGCCTGAAGAACTCACATCCGCATATCACGGTCACGTGGGAGCTTATCGGCTGGAAGTCGAATTGGGACAAAGATGCTGAACGCATAGAACGTGAAATTCCTCAACACGATTTAGTCGTACTCAGCCCCTACGTGCGGACACTTTTTGGCCGTCATATTCGCAGTGTTTCTAAAAATTGGCGTTCATCAACCGGTAAAGGCCAAGGGCGTATCTTTAATGATATTGTCGAAGCAGTACAATCCTTCCAAGAAAGTGAAACTGTCTAAGCCTTTTGTATGTGCGTATGTCATAATATTCCTGTAGTGGTGAAGGAGAACATCTATGTCGAGTCGTGTGCAGTCGTTGTTGCAGAAGCTCCATTTACAAGAGCGGAATCTTGGGACGTGTACTGGACCAGAATGGTTGTCAACGAGTGGTGAGTGGGTTTCAAGTGTAGATCCATCTACGGGTAACGTGATTGCGCAAGTACAACTTGCAGATTTATCTGCTTACCATCAAACAGTAGACGTCGCCAAAAAAGCCTTCGAGACATGGCGCATGGTACCTGCACCAAAACGCGGTGACGTGATTCGTGATCTCGGTAACATCCTGCGCGAGTACAAAGAGCCGCTCGGTGAGTTGGTTTCGCTCGAAATGGGCAAAATTCGTCCAGAGGGCCTCGGTGAAGTGCAAGAAATGATTGATATATGTGATTTTGCAGTTGGTCTTAGTAGGCAGTTGTATGGATTAACCATGCATAGCGAACGCCCAAATCATCGTATGTATGAACAATGGCACCCACTCGGTCCAATTGGTATTATCAGTGCGTTTAACTTTCCTGTCGCTGTATGGAGTTGGAACGCGGCGATTGCTGCGGTATGTGGCAACACAAACGTCTGGAAGCCTTCGGAGCTGGTACCACTTACTGCCATTGCAACGCAACATCTTGCAAACAAAGTCATGAATGACCACGGTTTAACGGGTATCTTTACTGTGGCCGTTGGTGCCGGCAATGTGGTTGGCCAGGCCATGGCCGAAGATGCACGTCTTCCTCTTGTCTCATTTACGGGTAGTACACGCACCGGTCGCAAGGTTGCGCAAACTGTGGCTGGTCGTTTTGGTAAGTCAATCCTTGAATTGGGTGGCAACAACGCCATTATCGTCACCGCAAATGCAGATCTCGATATGGTGGTTCGCGCGGTGCTCTTTGGTGCTGTAGGAACTGCAGGTCAACGCTGTACGACGACACGAAGACTTATTGTCCACGAAAGCGTTGTGGATGGTCTCATGCAACGCCTCGTAAAAGCCTATGCCAGTGTGCCAATCGGTAACCCACTAGATTCTGGTACATTGGTCGGCCCATTGGCAACTTCTAGCGCAGTCACGAGTATGATGCAGGCGATTGAGCGAGCAAAAGCAGCCGGTGGTCAGGTCTTGGTTGGTGGCAAGCAACGTCTCGATGTCGGTGCGAATTTTGTAGAACCGACTATCATTCGCATGCCACAGCAAGTAGATGTGGTCTGTGAGGAAACTTTTGCCCCGATTCTGTATGTGATGAGTTACACCAATCTTGACGAGGCTATCCACATGCACAACGACGTCGCTCAAGGTTTAAGTAGCGCCATCTTCACCGATAGTATGCGTGAGGCTGAGTTGTTCCTGTCTCATCGAGGTAGCGATTGTGGTATCGCAAATGTGAACATCGGTACAAGCGGTGCCGAGATTGGTGGCGCATTTGGTGGAGAAAAGGAAACCGGTGGTGGTCGTGAAAGTGGCAGTGATGCATGGCGCGCCTACATGCGTCGGCAAACCAACACCATCAATTGGGGACGTGAACTTCCACTTGCACAAGGAATTCAATTTGGCGATTAGGTCTAACCCTGATGTAGGGTACTGCGGGCTTGGCCCGTAGTGCCCTACATCAATTGTATACACCAGAACAAGAGGGGAGTAACGAGAATGGCCGGCAGTAACGCTGCTATTCGAATTTTTGTTACTTCGAGCAAATTGAACCCCAATCCTAGCAACATGATGCCACCGGTGCCTGTAGCAATAAGCACATACGGATTGTTCGCGGGATCAGGAAGGAGTTGTGCAAATACACCTGCAGTTAATGAAATGCCACCCTGTAACAATAAGAGTGGCAGTGCGGAGGCAATGACGCCAACTCCGTACGTGCTCGTGAGGGCCGCGGCGGTAATTGTGTCAAGTACAGTCTTTATGGTGAGGAGTTGGTTATCACCACGAAGTCCGTTATCAATACTCCCTAATAGCGTTACTGGACCAACACAAAATATTAAAAACGCAGTCAACAGACCCTCGCTAAATCGCCCATTCGCTTGTTGTCCTGTCTTCGTCTGAATCTGTTGCGCCAGCGTACTAAGTCGATTGTCAAGTTGCAATACCTCGCCAAGAGCACCGCCGATTGTTAATCCCACCAGGGCAACGACAATCCCGGGGATTGTACGAATCTCTATATCACCAAGTTGCCAGGCTATCCGAACGGCCAAAAAAATAGTAATTAGACCGATGGCGTATTGAATGGTTTGAGTAACATTGGTTGGTAACGCATTTCGAAAGATGAGGCCAGCAATACCACCAACGATTACACCAATTGCATTAAGAATGCTGCCATCAATTTGTTGCCAAAATGAAAGTTCCATGTGATGTTCCTATCCGTGATGATGTGAACACATTATTGCACAGAACTTGTTAGTTTGATGTGTGGTGGTTGAGTTTTGTGCCCCAACGTTGCGCAATCAATTGCTCAGCTATTTCGTCACCACCGCGAATCATACACCCGTGATGATCAAAAAATGCACCACTCAAACAACGCGATGCTGAACTAAGCAGGTATGTTTGATATTCTTGATTCATTGGGTAGGTCAAACCATTGATGCGATGACCGGATGGAGCTATCTGTCTCGCCATTGTACGTACCCAATCCTCTATCTGAAGGGGACTCGGTGTCGAAGCTGCTGAACAGAGCACGTGCGTTTGTTCTTCTGTGAAGTTTGCAACAACGTACTGGAGAATCATACCGCAGTAGTGCTTCCACACTACTTCAGGGGCAGTACAGGTAATCTCATGAATGTATTGTATGTGGTGGTCAGTTGGCACCAAATTGCGGTATACTTGTCGTAACCACTGGTCAAGATGCGCATATTCACAAGAGTAGCTTTGTACGACTCTATTGCATATTTGGACGGTAATCAGCACATTGGTTTGTTGATAACACAAGTAGGTGCGCATCGTTCGTCCTGTAGAGGGATCGGTAAATTATGGTGTGACCTGTAAAGCTGTATTACAGGTAATGCAAGTATACAACAGAGAAGTTCATGACGCAATCGATTAACAAACTTGGCAAAATCACTAAAACCACACTTGTCGAACAGGTGATAGAACGCATTCAGGCATTTGTGTTGCATCAGCAGCTTCAACCTGGTGATGCACTCCCTTCGGAGTTGCGCCTCGCCGAAACACTAGGTGTGAGTCGTCCTGTCATCCGTGAAGCATTGCGCATGTTGGCTGGCCGTGGTTTTTTGACCATAGCAAATGGTCGTAATGCGGTAATTAGTCCAGTGAGTGCAACTGCATTAGTGCATTTCTTTGAACGTGCCACACAACTAAATGCAGTAACAATTTTAGAAGTGTTAGAAGTGCGTCGTGGTATTGAGAAGCAAAGTGTTGAATTAGCGGCATTGCATCGTAGTGATGCAGACGTAGAGAAATTACAGCAAACGCTGAAAGATCTGCGTGAAAATCGATCTGATTTGCCAACGTACAGTCAGTTAGATGCGCAATTACACGTCCAACTTGCAGTAGCAAGTCAAAATAGTCTATTACGCTATTTTGTTGAATCATTTAGTGGTGCATTTCAGCATGTGAGTTTGATGGGCTTGCAAAATCGACGTACACAATTAGAACTTGATCAGGTTCATGCTGACCACGAGGATATTGTGCAAGCAGTCATAATGCAACAGAACGAACGTGCCAGCCTACTCATGGATCAACATGTAACATCGGCTATTCTTGCATTACGAAGAACGGTTTTATAATGGTTGATGTGCTATAACAGAACCAATATTAAGCGAATGTTTAGTTTTCTAGATTGACAGTAGCCGTGTAACCGATTACCATACAGATAAGTTACAGTTTTACTGTTAGGATATTCAAATGGCTAAAGAAGGCGTTACAATAAACGAACTCTCTAAAATGGCACAAGTCACCGTCCGTACCATTCGATTCTACACTGATGAAGGGGTACTTGACGAGCCGGCTGGTCGTGACCGTTTTGCACGATATACATTGCGCCATTATCTTCAGTTGTGTGCCGCAAAACATCTCAAAGAACGGTTCTTGCCGCTTCGTGTCATTCGTGATCAAATGGCTTCGCTCAACGATCAAGAGCTCGAACGTTTAGCTGGTCCGGTTCCCGCTGAGATTGTACGTCGCTTTGCTGAATCAGACGTCGTAGAATCGGTGGTAGAAGCGCACGTGAGTGCCGCAGTGGGCGTAATGAATAGTCCACGAATGCGTGCAAGCGCTTCAGAACGATTTGGAATCGTGTCATCAGGCTACGCAGAGTCATCTGATGTAGACTATTCGTTACCGTATGATGCATTGGAGCTCTATAGTTCGAAAAGCGATGCGGCACCGCGGAGACCTGCCAGCTCAGTTGGTGATGTGTGGCATCGAATTGTCATAAGTCCATCCATGGAGCTTCATGTGCGTGAGGATGCGATGCACGAGGCTGGTGAGATTCGACGAATTCTTGCATCACTGCGCAAAGCAAAATAGCACCATTTTCAACACGAAGGCATCGGAACGTGAGTTCCAACGCCTTCGTGTTGCATGTATGTAGCGCGTCAATCGAACAATCACCCAACCTCCTGTGGCGACATACGTCGCCGCAGGAGGTTGTAGTTAGTGGCTTTGCAAAAATCCATTGTTGCGCAACCATGCAACAATCAACATCGCCGACTCCTCAGGGGTGTTTTCCATGGTCTTCACGTGGATTTCTGGTTGTGTCGGTGGTTCATACGGTGAGTCAACCCCAGTCATCCCACGAATCTCACCAGCGCGAGCACGTTTGTAGAGTCCCTTTGGATCACGTCGTTCGCACTCCTCAAGTGGCGTGTCAATGTATACCTCAATAAATTCATCACCGACAGTACGTCGTGCTCTGTCACGTTCACTTTGATACGGAGATATCAGCGACACAATGATGAGCATGCCTGCATCTGTCATCAAGCGAGAAACTTCGCTCACGCGACGAATATTCTCTATGCGGTCTTCTGCTTTGAATCCAAGATCGCTACTCAAGCCGTGACGTATGTTATCGCCATCCAAGATATACGTATGCTTGCCCTCAGACCAGAGTGCACGTTCAATTAAGTTGGCGATGGTTGATTTACCCGATCCTGATAATCCAGTCAGCCAAAGGACTGCTGGCTTCTGACCTTTGAGATTGGCACGCGCGGATTTATCGATGTCCATGTGATGCCAAGTAATGTTCTGCACTTGGACAACATCGCGCAAAATCATACCGGCAGCAAGTGTATCGTTGGTGGTGCGGTCTATAAGGATGAAGCCACCCATGTCGCGATTGTCACCATATAGGTCGTGTGCAACTTTGGTTTCAAGTTGAACAACGACTACGCCTATTTCGTTCATTTCGAGACGATCTGTGGGGAGCAGGGTGAACGTATTAACGTCAATTTTGCTGGTAATCCGTGTGATAACGGCTGGTACCGTAACCGTGCCTAATTTACACAAAAATTGACGACCAGGTTGCACTGGCTGTTCAGTCATCCAGAGTAAATGTGCTTCGAACCGCTCAGCATTTGATGTGGGATTGGCAACTGAACAAATCACATTGCCGCGACTGACATCGACTTCACGATCCAGGACAATGGTCACTGCATCACCCTTTTTGGCCAGGTCGGGTGATGCGTCAAATTGCACAATTTGTTGAACGACAGCATTCGTGCCTGTGGGTTGAATACTGACGTGATCACCAACTTTTACCGAGCCACCAACAACAGTGCCACTGAACCCGCGAAAATCTTGATGCGGGCGATTGACCCACTGCACTGGCATGCGGAACGGACCATCAATCTTGGTGTCACCCACATCGACATCTTCAAGATACGTCATGAATGTGAGTCCCTGGTACCACGACATGTTATTACTATGCTTAAATACGTTGTCGCCGAGGAGTGCTGACATCGGAATGGCCGTTATACTCGTGAAATTGAGCTGCTTCGCAAATTCGCGGTATTGCGCTTCAATGGTGCGGAACACCTTTTCATCGTATCCGACGAGATCCATCTTGTTTACGGCAAGCACCACATGGCGAATCCCAAGTAGCGAAGCAATACAACTGTGCCGATGTGTCTGCACAAGCAATCCCTTGCGTGCATCGACCAGTAATACTGCTAAATCTGCAGTTGATGCGCCGGTGGCCATATTTCGAGTATATTGTTCGTGCCCTGGGGTATCCGCTACAATGAAACGACGTTTGGCGGTAGAAAAGAAACGATATGCTACGTCAATCGTTATCCCTTGTTCACGTTCTGCTTGCAGTCCGTCAACTAACAACGACAAATCTAACGCAGCTTCGTCACCAAGTTTGCGCTGACTTTCAATCGTAATTCCACGAAGCTGGTCTTCGAATATTAGTTGCGCATCGTATAACAAGCGTCCAATTAAGGTGGATTTGCCGTCGTCTACGCTTCCACAGGTCAAAAAGCGCAACAAACTGCGTTTTGTATCTAATGTAACTTGCTGCATTAGAAATATCCTTCAATCTTCTTTTGTTCCATTGACCCCGGCTTGTCGTAGTCAATTAAGCGCCCGGCTCGTTCAGATGTGCGTGCACTCAATGTCTCTTGTACGATATCGTCAATGGAGCTTGCATCTGATTCAACTGCGGCTGTCAATGGATAACATCCAAGTGTTCGGAAGCGTACCATGCGCATCACCGGCTGTTCACCTGGTTGCAGTGGGAACCGGTCATCGTCAACCATCAGAATTTGACCGTCGCGCTCAACTGTGGGCCGCTCTTTTGCGTAATACAACGACACCACAGGGATGTTTTCTCGTCGAATGTACTGCCAAATGTCAAGCTCAGTCCAGTTGCTCATCGGAAAAGCCCGTACGCTCTCGCCTGGATTAATGCGCGTGTTGTATAAGTGCCACAGTTCAGGTCGCTGACGCTTTGGATCCCACCGATGATGTTGACTACGAAATGACATAATGCGCTCTTTGGCGCGTGAACGCTCTTCGTCACGGCGTGCTCCGCCTATTGCGCAGTCAAAATTGTATTTGTCGAGGGCCTGGCGCAGTGCGACTGTTTTGAGTTGGTCCGTATGTACGGCTGATCCATGTGTGAACACACAAATCCCTTGCGCAAGCGCTTCTTCGTTGCGATGCACGAGCACACGAATGCCAAGTGATTTCTCGATTTGATCGCGGAACGCAATCATCTCTCGGAACTTCCACGATGTGTCTATATGGAGCAATGGGAATGGGGGTATTGAAGGGTAAAATGCCTTGCGTGCCAAGTGTAATAAAACCGATGAGTCTTTGCCGATCGAGTACATCATCACCGGTCGTTCAAACGTTGCCGCTACTTCGCGGAATATTTGAATACTCTCTGCTTCTAGATTGGATAAATGATCCATACATCTCCTCCGCTGAACCTATACGTCAGTATAGCATACGTGTCTTACCCTATATGAATTAAATAAATAAAATCAGAATAATATTATAAAAATATCATGACCTATTGTAATGCTGAAAATCCATGTATGATGTAAACAGATTCTAACTATTTGGAGAACCTGTATGTTAACTACATTATATAGTAAAAATCACATACCCGTCATCATTGACGGCGCGTTAGCAACAGAAATGGAGGCACGTGGTGCAGATTTGCATGATGTGTTATGGTCGGCAAAATACTTGCATGAAGCACCAGAATTAATCGAGGCAGTACATCGAGACTATCTTGAGGCAGGTGCACGAATCATCATCACCGCAAGTTATCAGGCATCCATCCCCGGCTTTATGGCCCGCGGCATGACGCGTAAGCAGGCTGTGGACATCATCGCACGATCGGTGCAGCTTGCTAAACAGGCACGTGACGCATGGCGTATGCGACGTGCGCACGTCGAGTATGAGCCACTCATTGCAGGTTCGGTTGGGCCGTATGGTGCATATACGGCTGATGGCGGTGAATATCGTGGGCGCTACGGTTTATCCCACCAGCAACTCAAAGATTTCCATCGGCCACGATTGGAGGTGCTTTGCAGCGAAGGTGTGGATGTCATTGCCTGCGAGACAATACCAGATCTAGACGAAGCAATAGCGTTAGCTGAATTACTCACAGAATTCCCTGGAATGACTGCCTGGATGTCATTTAGTTGCCCAAATGCCACGCATACCTGGGCTGGTCAATCATTAGTTGAAGTAGCCAAAGCAATGAACGACTATACGCACATTCATGCTATCGGATCAAATTGTACGGCACCTGAGCACATGGTTGAGATTATCACCACATTGCGTTCCCATGCACACAAACACGTCATCGTGTATCCTAATTCTGGCGAAATCTATAATGCCGATGACAATCAGTGGTATGGTTCGGCAACGTGTGACGATTATGTGGCAGCTGCTCGTACATGGGTCGACGCCGGGGCAACTATCATAGGCGGTTGTTGTCGAACAACACCAGCAACCATTGCAGCACTCGTGGCTGCGTTTCCATTGACGGATAAATAACAGCATCACACCCTCCCGGAGCTATTAGCTCCGGGAGGGTGTGAACTTAGCGGAACGGAGGTGATGCCAGAACGCCACCTGCTCCAAGATTCCAAGCCTTATTTGGACCACGGTCAATGGCAAAAGGTGTCTCAGGCCCTAAGTTTCGATTGTAAATGTCCGCATAATTGCCGACTTGCTTTATGATTTTGTAGCCAAAGTCTACTGGTAAACCAAACTGTTGACCTATGGTTCCCTCTACTCCGAGGAGGCGCCTCACACGGGGATCAGTACTATCAACCAAATATTGGTCGACATTACTGTTGTCAATGCGTAGTTCCTCAGCGTACATTGTAGCGTACACTGCCCAGCTCACAATGTCGTACCACTGGTCATCGCCTTCAGCCACGACGGGACCTAGTGGTTCGCGCGAGATGCGGTCGCCCAAAACAACATGATCGTCCGGTGTCGGGAGTTCAATTCGTTCCACGGCGAGTTGGCTACTATCACTTGTCACTGCGTCACATAGTCCATCGCGATAACTCGTGTAAAGTTCCTCTTCACCTTTGGTTTCTACCAGAGTAAACTGAATGCCACGAGCAGCGAAATCGTCACGTAAATTCAACAAGCTCGTCGTACCCTCACCTGCACAAATTCGCTTGTTGCTTAAATCGTCGAGGGTTTTGATGCCGAGTTCTTTGCGCACCATAAATGTTTGGCCATCGTGGAATGTCGTAGGTCCAAACATCAGACCACTCCCATCACGGGATGCTGTCCATGTCGTATTGCGAATCAATACATCAACTAAACCACTTCGTACTGCGTTAAATCGTTCTTTAGGACCATCAGCAGTGGTAACTGCGACGAATTCTACCGCATTTGCGTCATTTAGTACCGCAGCAGCAATTACCCGACAGAAATCAACATCGAACCCACTCCAGCGTTCGCGCACTGCATCATAAAAGCCAAATCCGGGCAGATCAGCATTTACTCCGCAGCGAAGGACACCTCGGCTCTGGATTTCAATCAGCGTTGATGTGTTGCGTGCGTCTTCCTCTGCAGGCACGGTTGTAGCGGCGATCGATGCAGTCGGTAGCGTTTCATTTAGGTCTACTTCCACGTCGCCAACTACGTCTGGCGTTGCGGTTACAACCACAACCTGAGGTGTGGGAGCACTCGTGTCAACAAATGACGAAAATGCACCACATGACATAATAAAAATTGATGCAATCACCCAAATCCAGATGAATCGTGATTGGTTACGCTTCATATCTACTCCTGCGTATCTTCAAAGACATACACGCCGCCATTTGGTACCAAATCGATCTGAGTGTCGCTACTGAGCGGGTCACTTGCTAAGAGTGCTACCAACTGATTCGCAAACACATGATCGGCTATAGCAATTTGCGTGTCATTACGACGTAGGCGCGCATTGAACTGTTGCAAATCGGTGAACGTTTCGATGTTAATTTGGTATTGTGTCGATTTGAGCACATGTTGCGTGGTCTCAAAAGGCATTTGCAATTTGAGTTGGGTGGTTGTTGAATTGAGAAGTGCTTCGGTACTGTTCCCACCGGCGCGGATGGCGTATGGTGCAATTGTTTCTGCAACATCGGTTGGCACTCCAGGCACATAGGTAATTGTCAGTGTTGTTCCATTTGCGCGAACTGAATCTATGTAGGAACAGGCGGGATGCTGGTCGTTTCGTTTATCACAACTATCAAACCATGATTTATATTCTGTTGCCATGATTTGTGTACCATCTTGCCATTGCATGCCTGTCAAGTTTACGATGTGCGTGACTTGTGCTATTGGCTGCGACAAAGGTGTCGTGACAAAATGCTGTGCTGGCGAATACCATGTTGTGGTGTTAGGTATTGATACGCTGTCGACTCGTTGCTGCTTGTTGTGCCACAGGACAGTATTATTGCGAATCACAACCAATGGCTTTTGAAGCAGTGGCAAAACAACATTCGCAAACGATTGTTGGTCAAAGTTGTTTTGTTGCAACATAATCACTGAAAGTTCAGCTGTGTTGGTTCGTCTTTGTAGTAGTTGCTCAAGTAATGATGAACGTCCACTGACGTTGATGGTGCGCAAATCATTCCGTCGAATAAGTACATCATGTGCGAACAACACGGGTGTGATGCGTTGTAAATCACACGTTTCAGGTGTGCAGCCGAGATAATTCCGTGCTTGGGCATCATTGATGTCAATCAGACCGCCATATCCTGTACCACATGCCTCAATGAGTTTTACTGGAGATTGCACTGCTCCCGTTGATGCAACAAGTTGTGTTGTTATATTCCGCACAGGGCCATATCTACTTGCCACGGTTGCACCGAATTCAGATACACGTAATTGTGCATGTAGTTCTGGATTTAGCATTGGCCAAGTTGACCATATAATGTCCGTCGGCAAACATGCTGCAGCGATTATCGCTACTGTCGGAGTTGACGGTACTGGAGTCTGCGTTGCAATAATCGGGACGGCAGTGGGTTGAACACGTGTAGGAGCGGGTGGTTGTTCGGGTACTCCCGATTGTTGTGTGCTTTGTGATGCAACAAGGTCCGTATATGCTGATACGATCATGTTGATTAGAATCACACTCACTATTAACGCTACGATATATTTGAGGAATGGTTGCAACCATCGAACGAGTTGTGCGCTCGAAGAAAGTAACCAACCGAATAAAAGTCGACCGCTCATTGGAGCACTTGGCATAGATACAGGCGGTGGTGTGCCTCGCACCGGTTGTGATGCGGGTTGTGCGGATGGTGTTGAAATCGGCGCCGGTTGTAGTGGTCCTGTCGTTGAGGTTGTTGGTAGGGGTGTGGTCGGTGTACGGTTGGTGTTTGCACGTTGAGGAGTTGATTGTCCACTAGTGTGCGTTTGAGTGAGCGGCACTTGTGTACTCACTGTTGGTTTGGGTGCAGGCGAGGTGCGTTGCCTGCGTCCACTGTTATATTCAATCTCACAGATTACACATGCACCATCACTAGGGTAAAAGTGGTCAGAATCATTGGTGCATTGAACAAGCCTTTTCTCAATCATGCTGATGATTTGAGCCCATTCCTTGGGCGTTGGTCGATTCTGGATCTGTGTAAATGCGCGAATGAACATCGTCTGTAGCATTCCCGGTAACACATAAAAACTAGGTGCTACTCTAGGTGGTTCATATGCTTGGTTATCGAGATACGGAAAAATTTGTTGGCGTATGCAATGCACGTGAGATTGTTCGACATCAGGTACGCCAGGACGTGCACGCCCCGTAAATGGATGAAATCCCTGCATCAAGAGCTGAAAGATCAGCACTGCGAGTCCGAACGCATCATGATTTGCTGTGCGTATCTCCTGATTGAAATCTTTGCCTTGTAACTCTGGTGGCGTGTATTCGGGCATTCCTACGATGCAACGGTGTACTGTGCCATGTGCATCGGTTACTTGCATTGAATCACAATCCACTATCGTGATGAGCGCGTCATCATTAAAGAGTGCATTTTTGAAGTTGACATCGCCGATGACATAATTCTTACGATGAATTGCTTCCATTGCTAAGGCAAGATTACGAGCGGTACGATATAAATGGCGATGATTTAAGTGCCCGTGCTGCTTTTTTCGTTGTTGAGGCTGTAACAAATCGTAGAGATCGTCGGATTTCGGCAATTTCGGCATGATGTAGCCAACAAAGTTTCTCCCGTTCATAACCACATCAATTGGCCATGCAATGGAGACATGATTGAGCGGTGGTTGGCGCGTGGCATCTTCGGGTGGATCCACTACCATAGCGCGTACTTTGTTGGCTAATGCGTGATTAAGTCGGTGCGGATGGTAAATTTTGGCAACCAGCTTTGGCGCGCCGGCAATATCGTAGACTGCACCTTCACCGCCAGCACCGAGCTTTTTGCCAAGAGAAATAGATTTGCCAGAAGCGGTGGTGTATCGAGCCATTTATGTTCCATTCATGTGCGTATACCCGTTCACAATCAAATCAAGCCGACCTGTGTCAGGATCGATGATCAGCCCGTGGACAGGAATATCAGTAGGGAGCATAGGATGTCGACGAATGATATCCACGGTATTTCGGACGCTCTCTTCGACATTGTCAAATCCGCGTAAGAATCCATCAACATCAATACCGCTGTAGCGGAGCGTCTGCAATGTTTCTTCGCTAATGCTTCGTTCTTTTGCAAGTGCCAAAATGTGTGCAGGATCAACCACACCCATCCCACAGTCATAATGTGCTACCACACAAATTTCTTGGACTTGTAATGCGTAGACGGCAACGAGCAAGCTGCGCATCACCGAGCCCCATGGGCTTGTTACTAACGCACCGGCATTTTTAATGACTTTGGCGTCACCATTCCGTAAATCCATGGCTTTTGGTAGCAACTCAACGAGCCGTGTATCCATACAGGTCAGTATTGCAAGACCTTTGTTTGGAAATTTGCTCGTTTGCATTGGCTCGTACGCCCGTGTTGCCACAAATGAGCGATTGTGTTCGAGTAGATTGTCAAGAATGCCCAAGCTGCCCTCGTCTTGTATGCTGAAAGGGAGAATGATTCCCTTCAATATACACTAATTCCATGCGTATACGCATAGATTCATAAGACACAATGGCATCATGAAGGAGCATGCAAACGCAAGGTGAGCACGAGTGTCATATCGTCATCGCTCTTCTGACGGAGTTTGTCGCTGTCGAGCAAGGTAGTGAGTACAGGGTGTGCTTGTGCAAGTTCTGATTCGGGGAGTTCGGCAAGCCATTGTATCAACGGCGTGAAAAATCCTGGAAATGCAGCGTTCGTTTGATAGTTGATACACATTGGTTGCACCCCATCACTTAACAGTGCGATCCCGTACAATTCATCGGCACCGTGGCTGTATCGTAGATTTGTTCGATACTCGTTACTGGTTAGTGGCACTGTGACATTGATGAATTCCCCGTTGTCAGGTGCACTGAGCGTTTTGACCTCAGTCGTCGAAATAATGCCAACAACCGCGCCATCCCCAATGTGTAATACATGCCATTCTTTAGGAGTGAGTACTGCGATGAGTAGTGTGCACGCGTAATCACGCAACGCATGTTGATTTGTGGTTGCAAGTTCCTCAAGTGCGGCGCGCGCCTGCGTAACTGCATCAGTCATTATATCTTGCATGACGAGTTGTGCCTGCGCCGTGCCAAGAATGAAGTGAGAGATCGAAGACATTAATGATGATTTAGGTGGAGTCAACGAGTTTGCGATACGCGTCACCACATCTTGACAGACAAATTTCGAACCGACATCGGAATAGGCAGCAGAACCAAGTCCGTCTGAAACCGCGATGATTACTGAATCACCGATTTGCATGACATAGTTACTGTCTTGACAAGGCATATTGGCGCGGATGTGCCCGGTACCGATGACAGATGCGCGTGCTGTTCGCCACTGCATACGTTGTTTACCTTTAGTGGTAATGCCGTCCACAATCCTGTGGACGGCATTGTACTGTATTAGACCTGACTCCAACTCTCAGCGGATGAGAGTGGGACTTGCTGACCAGGTTGTGATTGTGACACAGCCTTGAGACTTGCAGACAACCAGACAAATAACTCACGGAAATGCAACCCTTTGAGCATCATCGGTGGGCGAGTCGAGAGTTGTTTGAGCACTTCAATATCAGCACCCTCTACTCCCACAGAGAAGAACGCCACACTCTTGTTAGATTCATCTGCTTTGATACGCGTTGCGGCTGCTTGCCAGGCCGTACCGTCGGTTGGTGCGCCGTCGGTAATCAAAAAGATCCACGGTCGGTAGTACGGTGTTCCATTATCTTTGTACAGCTGTTTACGAACTGCAATCTGGTCCAGTGCTTGTTGCAGTGCAGCCCCAAGTGGTGTATCTCCACTTGCTTGTAAGACTGGTGGCGTAAAGTTTGCCGCCGAGATGAAGTCTTGAGTGAGTTGCGCTGGCCCGAATGTCACAATGGCAATTTCGACGCGCGATTGAGCGACACTGTCGCTTTGTAGTGCGTTGTGAAATTCTACGAGTCCTTGATTTAGTTGATCGATGCGTTCACCGTACATTGAACCGGATGTGTCTAGTACAAGTACACATGCGACACGCGGATCAGGGTTTGTTGGGTCAAATGCTACATCAGGAATGTTTGACACGACAATTCTCCTCGAAATATAACGTACGCAAGTGATACGCACAATGCGTAACATTAGTTGCATGTAGTCATGATATCATACCTTATGCAGTATTGCGTTATGCTGAGGTATATGTGATTCAACAACTTATCCAATCGTTCAAAGATACACTTTCCCGTGCGCAAAATGTTGAAGCGGTTCGACAAGCTTTTGTGGCTGCAGTCGCCGATGTGCAACTCGATTCCAACGAAATTGCTGCGTTACGCGCTGAGGTGGCAAAACATCAGTTAACGGCTGAAGAAGTACGCGAAATTGGGTTACACGTACTTCATGATGTGGCACATCGCATCAAACAAGATGGCTTCGTCACTGACAATGAAGTAACCGTGATGCATCAAATTGTGCAGCTCACGCAAGTGCCATCAAATCAATTAGGCGAATTAATGGCCACGCTCCATCTTCAACGAAAAATGTACGAAGTAAGCCAAGGTAAATTAGTCCCAATTGTTGTGACCGGTGTGAATCTTCAACGTGGTGAACAGGCCTATTGGCACGAACAAGTGACGCTCTACGAGGAACGTGTAGTACGCCGTGAAATGGTTGGTCGTAGTCAAGGGGTGAGTATTCGTATCATGCGTGGTGTGTCGTATCGCATCGGCGGGACTCGCGGTCAGTCGATGCCGGTATATGCGGATGTACCTGCTGCAACCGGTGATTTGATTCTTACTAATACGAGAGTTATTTTCAAAGGTGACAAAAAAAGCGTTGCACTCGCTTGGGACGATGTGATTGGCATAGATCCATACACGAACGCAATTACAATTCATTCTGGCAAATCAAACCAACCACTGCGCTTTTTTTATAGACGCACGGGTACTGCTGAACTCGTAGCGCAAATTGCGTCGCATTTGATGACATAATTTATGGTTGGCTGGGGTGGTTGCGCAATGCTACGTCTGCCAACGTCGTGGAATCAAGAATGTCACTCATGGCGGTTCTCACGTCGTTCATGACTGCGCGTAATTGGCATGTTCCTTCGTCAGGGCAGTTACACGGTTCATAGGCGATTTGTGAGACGCACTTAATCGGTGCGAGTGGTCCATCCAGAATGCGAATGATTCGGCCGAGTGTGATCGTGTCAGCAGGTTTGGCAAGGATGTACCCACCTCCAATACCCGACTTGCTGTGGAGCAAACCTGCATTTTTGAGAGAAAGCATAATTTGCTCCAAGAACTTGATAGGAATGTGTTCTTGTGCAGCTATCTGCTTTAATTGTGTGACCTCGCCATCGGTTTTCTGTGCGAGGCGTATCATGGCTCTCAGGCCATACTCTCCACGTTTTGATAGTCTCATTGGATTGTTGCACACGCACAGCTGAAACTGTGCGTGTGCCCCTACTTTCTATAACGTTATTGCGCGACCAGACTCTGCGCTCCGATAGATGGCGTCTACGATATCCGTGACCTGTAGCGCCTGCTCCGCCGTTACGTTTGGTGATTTGCCTGATTGGATGGCATTCACAAAGTCTGCTGCTTGTCCAATTCCGGGTTCGACACCATCATCCGGCATCCAATCTGGTGACCAACTGGTGAGCATGTCGTATTGTGCTTTATTCACTTTCAGCGGGAAAACGTCAAGGCCAGCTGTGGTGCCTGAAAGTGATATGGTCTCTTTTGATTCAGGGACATTCAGTGCCCATGAACACTCAAGTAACATAGTTGCACCATTTTCAAAACGGATAAACGCTGCAACCTGGTCCTCCACGGTGAATTCTTGATAATTCCATTGTCCCCAAGGGTTGACGTTTGGTTTTGTGCCGAGGTGTTGTGAAATGCTTGCGGTGACTTCAATTGGTTTGGGGTTACCCATCAAATACAATGCAGTATCAAGTGAATGAACGCCAAAGTCAATCATGGCACCACCACCTTGCATGTGTTTGTGCACAAATGAACCCCATGACGGGATGCCTCGACGGCGCAATGCATTAACACGTACCATGTACACATGTCCTAACTCACCTGCATCGATGATGTTCTTTGCGGCTTTGACTTGTGGACGATGTCGGTAATGAAACCCTATGGTGAGTATTTTGTTGTTTTGTTTTGCGGCGGCAATCATTGCTCGGCCTTCGGCTGGATCAAGTGCCATTGGCTTTTCACATAACACATGAATGCCTGCATGTAATGCATCGATGGTTGCAGGTGCATGATACTTATTTGGTGTACACACTACAACCCCGTCGAGTTTTTCCTTGGCAATCATTTCTTTGTAATCGTTGTACAACGCAGGAATGTTGAACTGCTCACCGGCTTGCTTGAGCGTCTCCGAAGACAAGTCTGCGGCAGCGACGATTGCTACATCTGGATGTTTGCTGAAGCATGGCATGTGACGATTGCGTGCGATGCCTCCTGTGCCAATCATTCCGATTCGTACCTTCGACATGTTTCCTCCACACGATTACTAAGTGGTTTTCTTTACAATTTACCTGATTCGATAGATTGCTACATAAGCCGTGCACGTGCCACTGCGTAGTACCGAAATTCCGAACAAATCTATTGTAGCAAAAAACCATCATCGATTATCGAATCTGTTGTTTCTTTAACGTTATAAATAAAAAGACCAATCAAAATGTTATACAATAAAGTGGTTGTACAACATGCATAGTTTTGTATTGTGCAACATGTTTTTCATCCAGTGTGTATACCATGTGAACGATTGGTTGAGTTCCATGTGCGCTATGTTGTTTGATATGCATGGTGATTTATGACCATGGTTACTCATATCTGAGTTTGTGACGCTTGTGATGGTGTTTAGTTGAAGTAATGTTCCACACAATAATTGGACAGATATTTACTTAGAGCTAGTCGAGTAGGATTTCTCAATAATCTAAGTGTGGAGCAACTCATCCCAATGAATCATAGGATTGAGGAATGATCAAACGCGAGTTAGGCAAGACAGGGGTGCAGGTTTCAATCATTGGTGCCGGTGATATAGCCGATCGTGCATTGCCTTTTGGGGAGAGTGTTGCAACATTGCAGCGAGCCATGTCATATGGCATAAATGTGATAGATACTGCTCCAGGGTATGAAGATGGTTACTCTGAGGAAATTGTTGGCGCTGCCATCAAATTACGCCGAGACGACCTGTTTGTTATCACAAAAATAGATGACTTTGATCGTCCGGTGCATGTGCAACTTCAAGAATCCCTAGAACGACTTGATTGTGATCATGTAGACGGCTATGTGTTTCATGGACTTTCAGATATCGCACTGTACAAGCATCTGAGTAGACCTGGTGGTTTGTTTGAGGAGTTGGCCGCGCTCAAAGCACGTGGCGTTGTGCGTTTTGGTGGAATTTCTTCTCATAATCCTGATGTGCTCCTCCATGCTGTCCTTGACGGTCATTGTGATATCGCCATGTTCCCGATTGGTGCATTCGTTGATCGTCGATATATCGACGAAACACTACCGTTGTGTCGTGAACGCGGCGTAGGAACTGTGTGTTTTAAGACGTTTGGTGCTGGTAAACTCGTCACAGATACCGAAGGCTACGGCCGACCGGTTGTACAACGACCGCGTGGCAAACTTTCAACTGGTGGTATCGATGCACCCCGTACTGAGACTCGGTTGACTATAGATGAATGTGTGCATTACACATTGACCGTAAATCCTGATGTTGCACTCCTCGGTATGAGCTTTGTGAATGAGATGAAGAGTGCTATTGCCGCCTACGAATCGTTCGTGCCACTCGATAACCGTCAAATGCGCGATATTGAGTCACGTGCTGTCAAAGCCCGCGCCGGTAAAGGTCCTTGCTGGTGGAACCCCGATCCGAACGCATAAACGTGCAATGATCATACTACGGCTACTGTTAGGAGGAGCACATGAATTCGCTCCGCACCAGGGTGCATGCTGATTTTGTGCTGGCAGTTGTATTGACCGTTGTTATTCCGCTATTTTTACTGATGCGCAGTATAGTTGCGCCTGAAAAGCGGACACAGCTGATGCCATTTCTTACATACTGGAGAGCATCAAGTCTACTCATGGTGACGGTCTATTTATTAATTGCACATAGACCGTACGCCATGATGAGTGGAATATCAGCGAGAATTGCCATCGCATGGGCGCTGCTGCGCTTTCCTGTTCGAAACGACCCATTTGTGTGTTGGTGGGTGTGGGTAACCGTCGGGTATTGTTTGGCTGGTGCGGCGATTAATAGTACGCAAATTAGTGATGAGGTGGTGTTTCGGGAATATGCAGAAGCCACTAAGGTATATACGCAACTCTTTCATCGAGATCACGATGTACACCTTCTTGGTCGTGTCGGAGATATTGGTCTCATAAGTTGGGCAGTTGGTGCACTTGTTGTGCACATACGTCAACCATGATGACATAACAGTCGTATCTGTGCGGTTTCACTACATCAAACACCCTCCGTCGTGTAACGACAGAGGGTGTTTGGTTAGCAGGGAGTGATGATTACTTCTTGGCGCCTTCGAGGACAGCTTGCGCTGCGGCCAAGCGGGCAATCACGACGCGATACGGGCTGCACGAGACGTAGTTAAGACCAGTACGGTGACAGAACTTCACTGATGCTGGCTCACCACCATGCTCACCACAGATACCCGTCTTGAGGTTGGCACGGGTGTTGCGGCCGCGGCTGACGCCCATTTCAATAAGCTGACCGACGCCCTCTTGGTCGAGCACTTGGAACGGATCGTCGGCAAGCAATTTCTGCTCAACATACTTGGGCAAGAAACGTCCGGCGTCGTCGCGGCTCATACCAAAGGTGGTCTGGGTCAGGTCGTTGGTACCGAATGAGAAGAACTCGGCCTCTTGCGCAATCTTGTCGGCGGTCAAGGCGGCACGTGGCAACTCAATCATGGTGCCAACGAGGTACTCGAACTCAACGCCACTCTCGGCTTTGACTTCGGCGGCCACACGGTTGACAACTTCTTTCTGCTTCTTGAGCTCGCTGACGTCGCCAACAAGTGGGATCATGACCTCGGGCAACACGGTGATACCGCGCTTCTTCACGGCCACGACGGCGCGGAAGATGGCACGAGCCTGCATTTCGGTGATTTCGGGGTATTCGATACCCAAACGGCAACCACGGAAACCAAGCATTGGGTTGGCCTCTGACAAGGCGTGAATCTTGCTCTTGAGCGCTGCTGATGGGATGCCCATCTTCTGTGCCAAGGCGTCGATTTCGGCGTCGCCGTGTGGCAAGAACTCATGCAACGGTGGGTCAAGGGTGCGGATGGTGACTGGGTAGCCGTCCATCTCGGTAAAGAGGCCCTCGAAGTCAGCCTGCTGGAGTGGCTCAATCTTGGCCAACGCTGCCTTGCGTTCTGCGAGTGACGTGGCAACAATCATCTGACGCACAGCGTCGATGCGGTCGCCCTCGAAGAACATGTGCTCGGTGCGGCAAAGACCAATACCCTGAGCGCCGAACATGCGAGCTACGCGAGCATCGGTTGGGGTATCAGCATTGGCGCGGACGCCCATGGTGCGCACTTCGTCAGCCCAGCTGAGGAACTTCGAGAAGTAGCCGTAGAGTTGTGACTCTTCGGGCTTGAGCGTGCCACGGATGACCTGAATGACCTCTGACTCGCTGGTCGGAATTTGACCGTTGTAGACGAGACCGCTGTGACCGTCGACGGTGATGTACTCACCCTCTTTGATGGTCAAATCGCCGACCTTGAACTGGCCCTTGCTGTAGTCGATTTCGATTTCGCCACAACCACAGACACAGCACTTACCCATTTGGCGGGCAACGACGGCAGCGTGGCTGGTCAAACCACCACGTGCGGTCAAGATGGCGTCTGCTGCCACCATGCCGTGGAAGTCCTCAGGCGCCGTCTCGGTGCGTACCAAGATAACCTTCTCGCCCTTCTCAGCCCACTCAGCGGCACGATCTGGGTCGAGACATACCTTGCCACTGGCAGCGCCAGGGCCGGCGGCCAACCCTGCGGCCAACTTGCCGACGCTGGCAGCTGCCTTGGCGTCAACAATTGGGAAGAGGAATTGGTTGAGCATCTCAGGCTTAACGCGGTTGAGGGCTGTCTTCTTGTCGATGACGCCTTCTTCGACCAAGTCAACAGCGATGCGCACAGCAGCCATACCGGTGCGCTTACCGTTGCGGGTCTGGAGCATCCACAAGCGACCTCGCTCAATGGTGAACTCAACGTCCTGCACGTCCTTGTAGTGTGCCTCGAGCTTGCGGGCAATCCCCAAGAACTCTTTGTGTGACTCTGGCAAGTCGTTGGCCATCTGTGAAATCGCCATTGGGGTGCGGATACCGGCGACCACGTCTTCACCTTGGGCGTTGATCAGGTACTCACCGAACATCTCGTTCTCACCGGTGGCTGGGTTACGGGTGAAGGCAACGCCGGTGGCGCTGGTCTCGCCCATGTTACCGAACACCATGGTCTGCACGTTCACACCGGTACCGATGTTATCGGGGATCTTCTCGATGCGGCGATAGTCGATGGCACGGCGACCCATCCATGAGTTGAATACGGCCATGATGGCCATCTGCAACTGTTGTTGTGGGTCTTCGGGGAAATCATGACCAGTATCGGCTTTGATAATCTTCTTGAATTCTGCGGCAATTGCAGTCAACTCTTCTGTGGTCAAATCGTTGTCGGTGCGGTTCTTGCCTTTGGCGTGATTCATCACGTGCTCGAGCTTTTCACCGTCAGCACCTAATACAATCTTACCGAATAACTGCACAAATCGGCGGTAGGCATCGGCTGCGAAGCGTGGGTTGCCGGTCTGCTCAGCGAGACCCTTGATGGTCTGGGCATTCAAGCCGAGGTTCAACACGGTATCCATCATGCCCGGCATTGACTCACGAGCACCTGATCGCACGGAGACCAACAGCGGATTGGCCGGGTCGCCGAACTTGCGGCCGACTTGGCGCTCTACTTCGGTCATCGCGGCTAATGCCTGATCCCAAAGACCGTCAGGCAGCTTCTTGCCGTACTCATAGTAGGCGTTACACGCCTCGGTGGTGATGGTGAATCCTGGAGGGACTGGTACGCCGGTGCGCGTCATTTCGCCGAGACCTGCGCCCTTACCACCCAGCAACTCACGCATGGTGGCATTACCCTCAGTAAAGAGGTAGACCCACTTCTTTGACATTACGATATTGCTCCTCTACTGTGCAAAGAAAAAGCTAGCTAAAGTGCATTCACATGTCGGAGCGGCAGATGCCACGTTGCACGCCAGGAGCTCCCAAAACATGCACAGAAATCCGCGGATAACTATAATCTAACTTGTTCATTTGTGCAAACGGCTTTGCGGTAATTTGTTAATCGCTTGCCATCATTTTGCGCAAGTACCCACCACTTATAAGCTCAGAAATGACTTCTGCTGCAGCCCGTTCTCCTGCGGTAAGCGCCCCTTCCATGGTGTTCGTCCATTTGGTTGCTGTCTCGCCGCCTGCAAAGTGCAATCTTCCAATCGGTAAGGCCAGACTCTGGATGTATGATGCACTGCCATTTGGCATGAATCCCGTTGCGCCTCGCGTCCAGCGCTCAGTGTTCCAATCGCGTTCAATAAGTCCACGATATGCGGTTATTTCATCGCCGAACCAGGGTTGTAATTGATTGACAAGTGCGCGCAATCGTTCTGACTTGGGCTGTGCTCCCCAATGCGCTGCATCTGAACCACTTATTAAACACGCCAGTGCCCCTTCAGAGCTATTCGCTGGAGAGACATCATGGACTAATGTGGCTGGGCCATTATGGCTTATCATGACGCCGGATTTGCCGTTTTCTCGCCAGAATGGATAGTCGAAGCATAATGTAGCGCATATTGCCCTGCCCATGACAACCCGTTGATGGAGTGCATCTCGATGTGCAGGAAGTGTGGGTTCGAAGTAAATTTGTTCGGCCACTGCAGGTGGAATGGCAAGAATTGCGTATCGTGCTCGATATGAGCTTCCACGTGAGTACGCAATGACGCTTTCGTGATCTTGGCGAATTGCAAGTACAGGAGTGTCGGTGATGACTTGTTGGTCAATGTGTCTTGCAAGTTGTTCAGCGATACGTTGTGTTCCTCCTGCAACGCGTTCTTTGTTCATCGTTGGGCGCATAGAAAAGAGGTTTGCGGCACCATTATGCGAATTGACTTGATCTACCACATAAAACAATGACACTTCGTCAGGTTGTGCATAGAATATGATTTTACATAATATCTCAAACAGGTGAATTGTGGTGGTATGTCTACATTCGCGATGCAGCCACGCTCCAAAAGAAAGTCGATCTGTTTGTTCGAGTATTTTAGTGAAATTGTGATTTGTTGCCTGTAGTTTCTGTACTAACGCATTGAGTTTTCTGTGAATTCTCCCAATATCAAACATAACAAATGGTGAGATGAGTGGAAGCCTGTGTTTGAATTGTCGTGTTCGTTTACCTATTGTAAGTGCACTTGTACCAACATGGTACTGTTGATAGAGTGGAACATTGAGTTCAGTCAATAATGAGCGTAATAATTCTGCATCATTCGGGATCCAATGAGCACCAATATCATATACTTCGCCATTGAATGTACTTGTCGCTAATCGTCCGCCCACTCGTTCTCGTGCTTCGAGTAACAACACATTTGCGCCCTCTTGAACCAAACGGCGTGTCGCATGTAATCCGGATAGACCTGCTCCAATCACAATGACATCAGCGTTGTATCCTAGTTGGTTCGCGTCATACTGCAAATTGCTCACGGTCAACCTCTGGCGCTAGTTCAATGTGGGCGACGTCGTTAAATGATCCGAGGCGTAATTGACCTTGTGTCGCGGTTATTGTTGTTATTGAGCAATTCATGGCCCAAAGTTTGTTGTAATGATTGATGTCGAGGCCAATTACTGCACACAAAATTGCTCTGATGGTGCCTCCATGAGTAGCAATGATAACATGGTCATCTTCTGAGTGTTGTGTCATGATGCGTTGTGTTGCGCGCATGGCACGCGTTTGCATTTGACGATACGATTCTCCCCCCATGTGAATTGTTTCGCCTGGTGCCTGCAAGTATGCAGCAAAGTTGGTTGGGAACGCCGCACGAATTTCTGGAATGGTCAGGTGTTCCCACAAACCGACATCAATTTCGCGCAAGTCGGCATCAGGTGTAATTGGCATGGCGCGATGTGTTGCTAGCGGTGTAATCGTTTGTATGCAACGTACGAGGTCGCTACTATATATCGCGTGAATGTGTGGGATTCGTGCGAGTCGCGCGCAGACGAGCGATGCCTGGTAGTGTCCTAGGCGGTTTAGTTCTATTTGCATGTGCCCTTGATATCGACTAGCCGCGTTGTAGTCAGTTTCTCCGTGACGAATCAAATAGAGTTGCATAGGATGACCTTTGCTGATTGCATTTGGTGTATTGTAACGCAAAACGCTGGTGTCATACGACACCAGCGTTTTGCATGTAGATTCGTGTACGTTACTTCTTCAAACGAGGATCGAGGGCATCACGCAAGCCATCACCGACGAATGAGAATGCGAGCATGGTGAGTCCGATCATGAGTGTTGGGAAGACACCAAGATGCCAATACACTTCGATGAACGCATATGAACTACCGGCCATTTTGCCCCAACTTGGTAATGGGTCGTTAATTCCAATTCCCAAGAAGCTTAAACCTGCTTCTGCGAACATGGCAGCTGGGATGCCCAAAGTGAATGAAATAATCAGTGGTGTCAATGCGTTCGGCATGATATGTCGTGCTGCAATCGCAAGCGGTCGGACACCAATTGCACGAGCAGCTTCGATATACTCTTTTTCACGTAGTGAAAGTACTTGTGCGCGGGTTAATCGGCAGATCTCAATCCAACCAATTAACCCGAGCGCGAGCACTACATTAAAGAGGCCTCCTCCCCACATTGACAGCAGAAAGAGGGCAAACAAAAGCTGTGGAATCGCCGTGAAGACTTCGATGATGCGCATAATGACATAGTCGATCCACCCACCGAAGAATCCGGCCAATGCGCCGAGCGTCACGCCGACAGTGATAGCAATGAGCTGAACAGAGAGACCGATTATGAGTGAGATTCGAGCGCCATAGACGATGCGACTAAACTGGTCGCGGCCGACGTTATCGGTACCAAACCAATACTGAGCGCTTGGAAATTGGCGCGTTCGTCCTTTGACGATTTCATCGTAGTTGTATGGTGCGATAAGTTCAGCAAAAATTGCCATGATAAACATAATCGCAACTACGACAAGTGCGCCCATGGCAAGCTTGTTCTTGCTGAAGCGGATAGCAGCGTCACGCCACAAATTTGCTGGTTTGCGTTGTGGAATGATCTCATTTGCAGAAGTGGTTGTTGCCGTCATGTTAGTGTCCTACTCAAACTTAATACGCGGATCGAGAGTTGTGTAGAGCAGGTCGGTCAACAAGTAGACCAGACCCCATAATGATGCGATGATGAGCATCAATGCCATGATCATCGGGTAGTCACGATCAAGTGTGCTCGTCACAAAATACTTACCAATGCCGTTCACACGGAACATTGTCTCTACAAATATAGTACCCGTCATCAAGTTTGGCACCATTGGGCCAAGTACGGTGATAATGGGAATTAACGCGTTTTTGATGGCATGCCGCCAGACCACCATCGACTCGCCTAGACCTTTTGCGCGGGCTGTGCGGATGTAATCTTGTGTGAATACATCGGTTAAACTGGCGCGGGTGTAGCGAGCTGCGATACCCATTGGGCCCATGCCGAGTGCTATCACTGGCATGATCCACGCCTTCCAGTTGCCCCAGTTTGCGCTGTCGAGTGCGATGGGGAGAAGTTTGAGTTGCACGACAAAAATGAGCAACATCCAAATTGAGATAATGAAGTTGGGAACGGTCAAGCCGAGGGTTGCAATGAATGTAACGACACTGTCAATCCACGTGTTTTGCCGTACACCTGCGAGAATGCCAAGTAATACACCTGTGCCCAGTGCGATGATAACCGTCACACCGCCAAGTTGCAAGCTGGCTGGCCACACACGTCCAATTACTTCCGCGACCGTGCTATCTGGCTCCGCGAAGGAAGTTCCAAAGTCACCCTGCAAGGCCTTGCTCATGTAGTTGTAGTACTGCACGTACAACGGCTGATCGAGACCATATTTCGCGCGAATATTCGCTTTTTGTTGTTCGCTGAGTGGCATTTGTACTTCATCGAATGGTCCACCTGGGACCGAGTGCATGAGTAAAAATGCAACAACCGATACAAGAAAGAATACGAATATCAGTCCCGCTAAGCGGTTGATGATATAGGCTACCATGCGGGTGCCCTTCCTTGAATATTACGGATGCAAAAGTTGAGAATGAATGAGGCAGGCGTTGGCACTTCGTGCCAACGCCTGTTGTTGAGTGAGCTTACTTCTTGTAGTCAGCTACGCTCTTGTGGATGTACATCGAACCGGTAACCGTGCTCAGGGTGTTGAATCCTGGCCACTGGATACCATTGAAACCTGCCTCGTTTGGCTCAAGAGCCTTACCGACGACGTATGGCTTCAACAAACCGGTGTTGATGCGGTGTACGATGTAGACGCCAGGAGCTTCCTCGACGAGCAAGCGCTCAGCATCTTGGAACATCTTCAAACGACCCTCGGTGTCGGTGCTGGCTGATGCATCGGCGACCATCTTATCGAAGGTCTCGTTACACCAGTTGTGGCGACCGCCACAGCTCCACACGCCAAGCATGTTCGAAGCGTCGAAGAAGTCGATACCGTATGACACCATACCGAACTTGATTTGGGTTGGCTTGGCATTGATGCCTTCCATGAAGGTCTTGAACTCTTTGTTCGAGACTTCAACTTCGATACCCAACTCAGCCTTCAACGTAGCGGCGATGCGGTTAGCAGCGTCGATACGAATTTGTGGCTCGTTGCGCAACCAAAGCTCAAGCTTCGGGAAGTCCTTGCCCTCTGGGTAGCCGGCTTCGGCCAACAAAGCACGAGCCTTGTCAGGATCGTAGCTCTGAATGTCCTTCAAGCCTTCGCTGTTGGCAGCGTGGAAACCAGGCATCAAGAACGAGTAGGCTGGAATGGCCTGATCCTTACCGATGATGTCGGCAATGATGGTGTCGCGGTCAATGATGTGACCGAAGGCCTGACGAACCTTCACGTTGTCGAACGGAGCAGTCTTGGTGTCGAAGAAGAGGTAGTCAGTGCGGAAGTCGACGGCATTCGTGAACTTCTGCTTCTGCAACTCTGCATCGCCAGAAATGATCTCGTTCTCAGCGGCGCCGATGTACTCACCAGTTACGATGTCAACGTCGCCGTTGCGGTAACCGATGAAGAACGTCTCTGGCTTGGCAGCGATGTTCTCGATGCGCTGAATGAATGGCTTGTTGCTACCGGTGTAGTTGGGGTTAGCCTCCCACACAACGCGCTCACCCTTGACCCACTCCTTAAGAATGAATGGACCTGATGATACTGAAGTAGCTGGGTCGTTGTTGTACAACGGACCATACTTGTCGAACGCGGCCTTCTGCAAAGGCATGCTGTAAAGCGCCTTGGCTGGGAAGAACGGTGCTGGGGTCTCGGTGGTGAACACAACGGTCAGGTCGTCCTTAGCGACGACACCCAACTCGCTGTTTGGAACTTCACCAGCATTGACCTTGCTCCAGTTCTTGATTTCGCCTGGTGCACCGAAGAACCATGCGAAGTCCCATGCGTGATCTTTGTCAGCAGCATACTGGAAGGTGTTGACATAGTCGGCAGCGGTTACTGGTGTGCCATCGCTCCACTTCAAGTTTGGATCGAGGTTGAAGGTCCACTCAGTACCATCGGCGTTCGACGACCAGCTCAACGCTGCAGCAGGCTGCGGGCGGAAGTTGTTGTCGAGGCGGATCAATGGCTCGCCGGTCATGTCGCGGATTGCGTTACCGCCACCTTCGTACACAGTCACGAAGAAGTCCACTGAAGTGAACGTCGCAGTGCTGTCGAAGTAGGCGCGGTACACTTGCTGATCTGATGGAGCGGCGTCTTCTGGCAATTGAATGCCGTTGAACTCACCGACCATTGAACCAGTCTCTTCTTCTGCTGGTGCAGCAGTTGGCTCTGGAGCAGCGGTTGGCTCTTCAATCACCGAAGCTTGAGTCGGGATTGCAACTGCCGTTGGCTCCTCAGCTGGCTGTTCTGCGGCTGGGGCGCCACCACATGCTGCAATGAACATTGCAGTCACGATGGCTAGTGCCCAACGCGCATAGCGTTTCTGGGACATCTGTCTTCCTCCTAAACCAATAAACGGACCCGATATCACCTTACGGCAATATCATTTATCAATCAACGCTGTTTCAGCGTGTGACTGAACAAGTGTCATACAACGATTGTATGCGCTCAGTAAATGAATGCACAATACGTTGTATATGCTTATCCACGAGGGAGGGTAAGTTAAGTTCAACTTAACAAGTTTAATATAGCATTTATGCATTTTGCTGTCAACGAATGTTTTTGTCTACTCATTTTCAAAATCATAAGAAATGAAGGTGCATCTCACGAATGTTGTCATATTTCCCTTATCGTATTCATTCATACTTAAACGTAGCACTTTTGCGATAACTGCATCGACGGATTCTTCACGATGTGTTTCGTTTAAGCGTAAAATATAGTTGTGTAATGTTAGGTGGAGTATTGGTGTGCATCAATATCTCATTCGAGTCTGGTATGCGTCTCTTATCATTGGTGTAATCATCCTTGTGGTTGCACCACTCACATTTCTTGCATCATCAGTATTGGAAGAAGTGCGCGAGCGCGTAAATGGCAGTCAAAACAGCGTTGAAATACCGCGAGATGATACAATTTCAATACCATTTACCGTGGACAATGAGTCTGTGGCACTGGGTTCTATCAAACTACCAACTCTTGCTAATGGTGAGCAACACGCCTGTGTGGTGACACGTACGGCGTTGCTCATTTGCTGGGGTGATAATCAGTCCAATCAACTTGGTATAGGTGTCGAAGGCAAGAATGTCGCATTCCTATCATCACCCTCCCCCGTCGTTGGAATGACCGATGTCCAGAGTGTGGCACTTGGAAGTAAACACTCGTGTGCCCTGCGCTTTCAGACAGGTGAAGTATGGTGTTGGGGTGATAACCAATATCGTCAGCTCGGTACTGAACGCAATGGTCCGCAGACCGCCCGTTCCATAGCTGCACGTGTCACACTCGTGCCACAATCACAACAAATTGTCGTAGGAGCACATCATAGTTGTGCACTTACACTACAAGGTGAGGTCTGGTGCTGGGGCGATAACCAGTACGCTCAAATTACGCCAGAGCCATCGTTGCAAGGTGTTCAACCACAAAAAGTTTCTAATCTTCCGATTGATGTGGTCATGATCAGTGCAGGACAAAACCATACGTGTGCACTCACCAAACAGGGACAACTATGGTGCTGGGGGGATAACAGTAAAAATCAAATTTCTCAATCTGATGCACAGAACACTGCATCTCCGCAACAGGTATTCAATAACCAAACTGTCATTCAGTTTGGAGTGGCGCGCAATAGTACCTGTGGAATAACCACTGATGCGCGCTTGCAATGCCTAGGTCAGGTAGCGCCAGCTTATCAAGATGCACTGAATTCATTCGATGTCACCTCCGTTGAGTTTCAGAGCTCACCGTTAGGTTTACAGTGCTTAGTTGCTAAACAACGTACAATTCGCTGTTGGAACGAAACGTCCATAATTGTTGATGAACAGTTTCCTGGTATTGCGCGCATAAGTTCAGGATCACAATTTGAATGTGTGCTCGTTCGTGCAGGCTTGGTGCAATGTCGGGGAGATAACACGTTTGGGCAGTTAGCATCGGCATCACAGCAGGATTCATCCACAGAGTTTGAATTTGTCACACTTGGTGCAACTGGGCGTATGATTAGTGCGGGATATGGACATGTATGTGCAATTTGGCAACTAGGTAACGTCATTTGTTGGGGGCGTAACTATGAAGGCCAAGTTGGTGTGGCAATTCAGGAAGCACAACAATTAATTATTGAGCCGCATGAGCTTGATTTAGATGGTGTCATTGATATAAGTGCATCAGGTAATCATTCCTGCGTGTTACGCTACGATCACACGGTTCATTGTTGGGGTGATAACAGCTTTGGTCAACTGGGTATTGGCAACGCATTGTCACAGTACGAAGCGTCCCCAGTTGTTCAGCTCACTGATGTCCAACAAATTGCACTTGGCATTGCTCATACATGCGCGTTGTTGCGCGACGGGCGAGTAGCGTGTTGGGGCGATAATCGCTTTGGACAAGTTACTGGTTCTGCTGAACAGGCTTTTACACCGGTCATAGTTGAACAAGTTCAGAATGTTGTCAAACTTGTTGCTGGGGGTAATACTACTTGCGCTTTACAGAGTAGTGGCCTTGTTCTGTGTTGGGGTGCTTCTATTGGTGCAGTTCCGTCCTTAACACCCATAACACAAATCATCGATGTGGTCGATCTCGCTGTCGGTATTGCTCATGCCTGTGCAATTCAAATTTCAGGTGATGTGTACTGCTGGGGCGATCATCATTATGTGTCATCGCTCGAAGCACAATTTACAAAAATTGCAAACATTCCACGTGCACGTACAGTGACTGCCGGTACACATCATACATGTGTCCTTGATATCCAACAAGATGTCTGGTGCTGGGGGATAAATACAGTAGGTCAGGTCAATGGCGAATCAGCGCCATCCCAAATATCACAACCGGAATTGCAATTTCGTGGCACAGCTCACGTGGTAGCCGGTCATGATTTTACGTGTGCGCGCAAACAACTGGGTACGATTTCATGTTGGGGTAATAACCGATATGCTCAGCTTGGTGTTGATAGTGAATTCATGCGATTCAACACGTTAGCCTCGGTTAATGCAGGATTTGTTATGACCAGTGGTGGTACCCATAGTTGTGTGCTCCTCATCGGGTCAATCACGCGATGTTGGGGAGGTAATGAATATGGTCAACTCGGTGATGCCACCACGAATACGTCCCCATTGCCGCAAACTGTTCGAAACAATGAATCATTTGTTGCATTGGACGCAGGTTTAGCGCATACGTGTGCAATTGTTACTGATGCAACAGTACGCTGTTGGGGGCATAATAATTTTGGTCAATTAGGAAACCTTACCAATGAAAATGCTAGTGCGCCAGTCATCGCTGCAGTGCAAGATGTCATGAAGCTTGCACTCGGCAATTCACACACGTGTGCGTTATTGCGTGATGGTGGTGGCGCGTGTTGGGGGCGCAATGATGATGGTCAGCTCGGTGTTGGCGGTACTGCAAACTCGTCAACGCCGCTGCGGGTTGCCAGTTTAACTTCGGCAGTTGATATTTCGAGCGGAGCAAATCATGTTTGTTCAGTACTTGCAGATGGTACCGTTTGGTGTTGGGGGAGTAATCAATATGCACAAATTGGGATAGGTGAAGCCGGGCCGGGCATTTCTATTCCTACGCAGGTTCCAGGAATCGAAAATGCAATAGCCATTGCATTAGGCGATTATCATTCATGTGCGTTGCTCTCTGATCGTACGGTTTGGTGCTGGGGATGGAATAACTTTGGGCAAGTTGGGAACGAAAATACCGGCGATGAAGCCATTATAGTACAGCCTCAACGTATAAATGGTCTCTCCGATATCGTACAACTTGAAGTCGGCGGTAATCATTCATGTGCACTCACTCAAAGTGCAGAAGCTGTGTGTTGGGGAGATAACTTTAATGGGCAGTTAGGCAATGGATCAGCCGATGAATCGTTTCGTGTGTCGCCTGTTATCGTTTCAGGTGGTAATCGGTTTTTTCGACTGGCCGCCGGTGGTGCACATACCTGTGGACTTGTCCAAGATGGAGATGTGCTTTGTTGGGGGTGGAACAAACTTGGCCAGGTGGGTAATGGGAGCTCTGGTGTCACAGCTGATGCCGTGTTGCCGTCACCCGTCGTAGCCCTTAATCAAATAGCTACTATGTATGTGGGTGCGAATCATACGTGTAGCACCAATATACGCGGACGTGTGTTGTGTTGGGGCGCAAATACTACCGGTCAAATTGGGTCTGGTCAGTTTGGCGATTCAATTGGGAATGCTACTCCACAAAATGTCAACCTGGTTGTGCCAGCACTGGCAGTCACTGTGGGAGCAGAACATTCATGTGCTTTGCTAAACACAACCGAATTATCATGCTGGGGAAATAATCTATTCGGTCAAATTGGCAATGGATTTGCCGGAGAAATCGCACACACGGCAATTCCGAATTTTGTCAGTGGTCTCATTGGTGTCTCGTACTTTGCAAGTGGGTCAAATAATAACTGTGCCATTGTAAATGGTGAAGTCTTTTGTTGGGGCGATAATCAGTACGCACAGGTCGGTCAATCTTCGGCAGGTATAGGCGATATTCGAGCACAACCAACCAAAGTTGAGTTGTTGTCCGATATGCGTGCTGTCACCGTAGGACGACATCATGCGTGCGCACTCTCGAACACTGGCATTGTTTATTGTTGGGGGCGGAACAACCAGCAACAACTTGGTGGGTTTGCCGGTGAACAATCTGCTTCACCTACCGTCGTACAAAACCTCACTGATGTGATCCAAATAAGCGCAGGAGATGATCATACTTGTGCACTCACTGCACAGGGTGAAGTCTTTTGTTGGGGAAGCAACGGGTCAGGTCAACTTGGGAGTCCGTCAATGCCTGATGTGGCATTCGTCGAGGTGCAAGGTATTTCGAACATTCAGCAAATTGCGTTGGGTAGCTCACATTCATGTGCGTTTGATGGCACTGCAGTCATCTGTTGGGGGAGCAATGAACATGGACAACTTGGGATAGGCGAAGTAACGGAATCTGCGTTATTGCCCGAAAATCGGCTGTCAATCCAATTTGAAGGGCAAGTTATTCAAATTGCAGCCGGTGGCAACCGAAACTGCGCCATCACTACACGTGATGGCGAGGTGTGGTGCTGGGGCCAAAATCAGAACGCACAACTCGGCGTTACGAGTAATCCAGATATCGCAGCACCAGTTGCAGTAAACCAGCTGTGGAGCATGCAGGCATCTCCTCGCAACCCAGTAGAATCAACTCCTGTGCCTACGGTTCGCATGCCAATTCCTACGGCCACTGCCAGATCTACACAAGTACCAGTACCCACGGCAACATTGATACGCCCTGCACGCCCTTGATGTGGCTATTTCTTGTCAGGTGTCCATTCAGGTGGTAATTGTGCACCTTCACCGAAGAAGAATGTGTCCATCGCCTGCATTAGTACCTTCTGTGCTTGGGGGTCAACCAACGATAGCCCGTAGTGATTAATCAAGATGCGCTCTTGCTCCGGCCACATGGCCCATGCCTGCTGCGAGACTTCTTGATAAATGCGATTACCTAAAACTCCAGGAAACGGAGGTGCCTTGAGTCCGGGTAACTCTTTGCCGAGTTTTACACAGTTCACCATTCGTATGTTTTGGTTGGTCATTGATTTCTCTCGTGATGCATTAGCAGTACCAGTCGTATGATACCATGCAGAGTTGGCTTGAGTATGAGAATTGCGCATATAATCAAGCATACTAAGTTAGCACGTGAGTGAATATGCATATTTCACTTGTATCTACACCCGCACTCATCATTGATGAACAACGATTAGATGCGAATATCGCACGTTGGCAATCACATGTGAATCAGCATGGCGTGGTGCTCCGTCCGCACATCAAAACCCACAAGACCATTGAGATTGCCCGTAAGCAACGTGATGCTGGTGCACGAGGCATAACATCTGCAAAACTCAGTGAGGCTGAGTGCTTTATTGACGCCGGTTTTGATGATGTCTTTATTGCATATCCAATCATCGGCATGGATAAGTGTCGACACGCCGCACGCCTTGCGCAACGATCACATCTCATCGTTGCAGTAGATAGTCTTCACGGTGTTGCACAACTGTCTGCTGCCGCTTCTGAATACCAGGTAGACATTCATGTACGCGTTGAAGTGGACTCTGGACTTCATCGGTGTGGAGTTCATCCTGATGAGGTTCTTGTCGTCGTAGACGCTGTCGTGCAATCTGCGCATCTCATTTTTGATGGAATTTTTACCTACCGTGGAGCGTGGTTTCATGGGGCTAATGGTCGCCATCCACATGATCTAGGCATTGAAGAAGCTATGATGCTCGTGCGCATCGCCGAACAAATTCGTCAACGCGGTATTCCCGTACATGCCGTAAGTGTTGGGTCGACGCCCACAGGATTATCGGCTGCCACAGTGCCGGGTATAACCGAAATACGTCCTGGCACTTATGTATTTGGCGATGATATGCAGATTTATGCGCAATCGTGTACTCCGAGCCAAGTTGCACTCTCTATACTGTGTACCGTGATAAGTCGGCCAGATGAACGTACTGCCACTATTGACGCCGGTTCAAAGACATTTAGTGGTGATGTGAATTTTGAACGAATGAATTTAAAGGGGTATGCAACCGCCGTTGATTATGATGCAACACTTGTGCGCATGTCCGAAGAGCATGGAGTCCTTTCACTTGCAGAAGGGGTTGACTTGCCAATTGGCACAAGAATTGCACTTCGCCCAATACATGTGTGTACAACCGTGAACCTCTCTGATGAACTTTATCTTTGTGACTATGGAATTGATGATTGTCGACCAATAACGGTCGTCGCTCGTGGAAAGCGGTGGTAACAATGACTGATACACCTTATCACATCACGTTGCATGAAGTTTCACTCCCATGGCTTGTGTGCGATTCGTCTGTCCTTGATGCAGACTGGCGAAATTCGTCAACGCAACTCATTCTCACTAATGCCTTAGACGCCTCCCCGCAGCAGTTTGCCACCACGGTACGTCTTATTGCTACACCGCAATTTCTATGGATAAAGTACGATTGTGCAGATGCAGATGTCTGGGCAACTTTGTCCGAGCATGACACTCCGCTCTACAACGAAGAAGTGGTAGAACTGTTTATTGCTCCAGGCCAAGAAACTCCTTCCCGTTACTTTGAGTTGCAGTCGAATCCACTCAATGCACATTTTGATGGGATCATTCATAATCCCGATGAGCATCGTAGTACGATGTCGCTCGACTTGAGTTGGGATCCGCAGTGGTTTAGTTGGACGCGTACTGATGCGTCAGGCTGGCGATGTGTCTGGGCGCTACCATGGCAGATGTTTGGGCGCGATTCCGGTAAAGGTGTCTGGCGAGGCAACTTTTATCGCATAGAACGAGTTCGAGCCACTGGTGTCGTTGAGACAAGCGCGTGGTCGCCCACGTTGCGTGTACCCGTAGATTTTCACATTCCAAGTCGATTCGGCATAATCACGGTGTGTTGATGCATCAGCAATCAAATGTTTCGGATCAGTGGAGTGCGTTCGTTGCGACGCTTGTCAATCGAACAGCTCCTTCCATCGATTTGTCTAACGTGTTCGATGCGTTGGGGACTGCTGGATTGTATGTGATGAGTGAGGAATGGTGGGATCCTAGTACAATTGATTTGCATCCGAGAATGGCTAAAAAGCCAGTTTTCGCACTACTCACGTTGCGACAGCGCCAGTTGTTACGACTTCGCCATTTGGGTGTTCAGGTTTCACTGACGTGGCATGCCTCTGTAGATTCAGACCTCGCTGAACGCATCAACACGACATCCGAACGTGGTGGAATGGTAGGTTTATACGGCATAGCTGGAACACAGCATGTGCACGTACATTCGCTTCATGACAATGTATTGTCGTTGCTTCGTGATGACGGTACGGTAGACACTGCCGATGTTGCTGTACTGCGTTCTCCCGGTGGTCTACAGTGTGTCTCGTGTGAAATCAGTAATCCCGTACAAACGCGAGAGTATGAACATGTGTCATGGGTGTATGAATTGTTATTCAGTACACCTTCTGTTGCGTTTGATACCCCTGCGCATCCAATCCGAGACTGGCAAGTTTGGCATTTCGGCGCAGATGCATTTGCTGTTGCCGCGTTCTCTGCCGAAACAGCAGCTCCTCTGGCCATCGTGTCTGATAACGTGGTACGCATTCTCAAGGTATTTGATTGGCGTATACGTTGGCTACACCATCAACTGCAACGCACACAACATAGAGCGGCGCATCAGTCGTTGCCACATGCAATGAGTGTGTGTGAAGATGTGGCATTTTATCTTGATATACTCCTCAAACAATATCAACTAGGCGCACAGCGCCGATCGTTATCATTGGCTGATGGTGCACTAATCGCAGAAGCCTGTCGAGATATTCGACAGGCCTTCCTACTGTTAAAGACATATTTAGATGATGTGATTTCATGATGGTGGGCCGGACTGGATTCGAACCAGTAACCAAGTCGTTATGAGCGACGTGCTCTGCCGTTGAGCTACCGGCCCCCTGCTATATCGTAGCATGTGCATGTCGCAGTTGCAAGTTAGCAACTATTTTTTAAGAATCTGCATCGGTCAAAAAGCTCAAATCCTTTTTCCCATAACTTTTGTGGTAATTCTAGCTGCCAGTACAAAATATTTGGCCAGGTGATCCCTCTGCGCAGATTTGTCTCAGCGTTGAATACGGTTGCATTGATAATCAGTCCCATGTTCCAGATAACGAGTGCGCAAATTGAAACGACTAGCGCACTCCAATGTATCCGTTGCTCAAGTTGCATGAGTAAATATCCCAGACCCACAATAAACAACGGGGAGCATTCAACAAGCCTGCGAAAGCCAAATGCACCGGTAAGGTGCCATGTTGTGCCAAATGCACCATTTATCCAAACTTGCAGACCAAACGCCAAGAGAAATGGCACTCCAAAAGTAGGAAGTCGACGTGCGAACATGACCAATCCGATCGTAGCAAACATCAATATGGGGCTCCAAATAAATGCACCACGACTGAAGGGCTGAATTGACACAGGAGTGTTTTGCACTCCACAAATTGCTTCCGGTCTAGTATCGAAGTCGATGAGTGTGTCAATGGCATGTGGACTACAAAGGTTTAATTTGCCTGATACTTCACTTGCAGGTCTTGGTTCTCCATTCACAAACCAATATGCTGCGATTTGAGGAGTTAACATAATCACTGCACATAGTAGTGCAAGTGCCCATAACGATGGCATGCGCCAATCGAATGAAGAATCGTGCTTACGTAGTGCAAGTGCAGATGTGCATATGCTATATGCAGGCAAAATACTAAAAAGAATGAGTTGTTCACGAACTAGGAACATACCTCCAGCACAGATGCCGAGGAGAATCCACCACCGTGGCGAATGCGGATGGTCTCGTGTTTTGAGCCAGCAAAAAATAAACGCCGATGTCATAAAAAAGCCGTTCGCATGAGCGAATGGCATTTGAATCGTCATGTAGTAGATGAGTGGTGTGGCAAGCCAAATGCCAACAGTTGCGAGGCGTGCACTGAACACACTCATCCATCGTTGTGAGATGGTGTAACAAATGAGTAAACCAATGAATCCGTATAGAGCAGATGCATAACTGATAGCGCGTTGATATGGCCAACTGAAGCCATCAGCCGGTATGGATAATCCGAGTTGTAACAGATGGAGCAGACGCACGACAAGATCGGTTGCAACAAACCAGGGCGCCCACAGTATTGCTGAACCAACCGGTGCGATGTTCCCGTACAGACCTGTTTTTTCCCGTATCCTATCGGGCATCAAAATGCTTTTTTCGATGCCGGAATTAGGATTGAGTTTTGCAAACATCTCATATTCGTTGGCGAAATCAACGTCTTGATCAAACCATACCGACCGCAGCCATGCATAATACTGTACTTCGTCTGTTGCATAGACACGTGGCAATGCGACGACTAACGACATGATGAATAGGACGCCGAGCAACAAGTGCCCGGCGTCAATTGACCGAAGATAACGAAACCATTCCCGCATTGTGACTACCTAACGCTGGACAGTAATATACGGTACGAATAATTCGTAGTCAGTATCAGTGTACGTGACCGTAAAATCCTGATTGATGCTTGTTGTACTTGGGTTGCCCGCTCCATCAAGGAACTTGACGTAGATGCGATAATTGCCACTTGCCGTGAGTTCATCAAGCCCGTTGAGCAAATTCCAGTCGAACTTACCACCGGTCACTTCAACAGCCCCCCACTTGAGTGTGCTCCTCGTGTCATCAGCTGGGCCAGTAACCTTTTCACTGGCGACCCATACACCCCAATACCCGCCTGGGTACAAATTGTCGGTGATGGTGCCACCTGACAAGGTGAATTCGCCTTCAAACGATTCAGCAAAGCTTGGTGTGAATGCCACTGTTGGTGGTGCTGTGACGGTCGGTGGTTCAACATCGTAGATCAATGTCATGGCGCGATCTTCGACGTTGCCTGCACGGTCAGTCAGTCGTACGGTTGTACCTACCTGATTGGCTGTACCAGTTTGTTGCAAGAAGACACGTATCGGCTGATTTAACATACTGTTGACGTAAGTGCGTTCATTAGATCCTGAGAATTGGAATGTTGAAAGCCCAGAAAGATCTGTAATATTCGAAATTGTGAATTGTGCGACTAAGCTTCGCGTGTATAACTCATCTGCGAAGGAAGAACCTTGTTCCGTGGATAAATCAAGGAAACCAGGAGTATCTTGCTGACTGCGGAGTGATGCAGTCACACCAACCGTGGTACTAGTGTCAGAAATCATGCGATTCGTGATCCATGCACTAATCGGTCGATTTGAATTGTCGTACAAGCGTACATGAACAAAATTGGTTGTATTTACTGCCAAACCGCCGACACTAAACACTGGGTTTGCACGAGTAAATCGCTTGAATTCTCCAGCACTAGGATCTGTGGTGGGCTTTGCAGATGTGCGGGTTACACGAGCAACATACTTGGTGGCGGTACATTCATTTGACATGGTTATACTACCGAGAACAGATGTCCCGCTAACTGCAGTTGCACCGTTTTCAAGAGAGACTGATGCTTCGCAACTTGCATTTGAGAATGTTGAAGTATACGTTGTCCAATACACATCACCATCAGTGAGTGATACATAGAATACGCTCAAACGTAGACCACCATTAAATTGAGATACTATCAGCTGTGGTTTGCCGAATTCAACTTGCGGAATATTAAATCCTCGGTTGTTCCATGCGCCGTTTTCGTAGGCTGCAAGTGTCAATGGGCCTGATACATAATTGGTACCTGCCGCGTATACTTTGCCTGTAGAATCAATGAACTTGCCGAGACCACTCGCTTGTAACCCACTAAACTGTGGAATTCTGGTGGTGAGAGCTGGTGCAGGTGCGCCACTAAGATTCTCCCAACGGTTTTGAGTGAAATCGTAGTACGTGATGAAGTTGTATCGAATGCTACTCCCGGAGTTGGTATTTTCACCAGAGCCATACGATACGTAGAGTTTACCGTCGTCACCCATTTGTGCAGATGGATAAAAGCACCCGAATGGCACAATCCCCAACATCGATCGTGAACACGGGAACGGATCAAGCTTGCCCATTGAGCCGTTGATGCCGGTTATCGTCAGTGTCGCTGGATCGAGAAATCCTCCAAGTGCAATGAACGCTGGGCCAGAGTGTTTAAATGATCCTCCGATGAAAAATCGCCCGTTTGGAAGCCCGGCAAAAGAGTCAATTGCAGAGTATTGTGGGCCATAAACCGGTTGGTTTGACATAAGCTGCCAGTTGCCCGATATCGTACCACCTGCTTCTGCTTGTGCATTAGTAATCACACTGTAGTAGCCGTAGAGTTCTTTACCGTCTTGATACGCCACTGTGCCCATCAGAACATGTTGATTTGTGACCGCCATACCACCCATGGTAAAGAGTGGTCCACTCAAACCGGTCACCGTGGTAATCTTCATTCCTGCATATGGGTTACTTTTGGGAGCTGATGCTGGGATGTACAACAATCGGAATCCATCACGTGTAATTTTGCCGATGTACACATTGCCTGCGGCATCACTGCGTGCAATTGTTGGGGTTACGAGTACGTGATATGTTGTATAGCTATCGGTGTCAATATATTCAGTGCTGCGGAACTGTGTGTCAGAACAATCTCCGCCATGTTTTACTGCGAGAGGGTCTACTGCACGAACAACCATGCGTGCGCGGTTTCGAATAAATGTTTCACCCACGCCATCTGCATCGCTGACCGCTACGTAAATCAAACCGTTCGGGTGATTCGCGGCTGATACTGTATGGCCGTACCGTTGGTAGACACGGCATGTGGTGACGATGTCTCCTAACGATGCCTCGGCCTTGTATGCAGGCACAAGAAACATCGAAAAGCACGTAATCGCAACCCAAAAAAGTATGTAGTATTTCCGATTCATACAGCTACCTTTAACTATGTTGATTACACGTATTATAGTATGACAATATATAGTATACACCTATCTACTAACTTATCATAGACTGATAACTCAGTGAAATCATAGAAATACAGCTTATAATCCTATGAATTCTTCTTCATTACTATCATGATCATCGATCGTGTACCAGGGAACACGGCTGATATTAGGGCAATCAACGCTTTGACAATCCAGCGATGTGGCACCGTGAGAATTCTTGGCCACTCAAGTCCCACCAATTCATAAGCACTGTGATAGGAATGGTGTGCTACCGTGTACGAGCTCTCTTTTGCCATCCAAATGAGTTGCGGTATGGTAAACAGACGACTGTGCGTGTAGTAACGTGCTTCGCTTCTGAGCTGTGCCCACCGGTTGAACTCATGAGTATGTTCAAACGGTTGCCAGAACAAAATATCGAATAATGTGCGCATCCTACTCTTGAAATAAAACTGATTGGGTGTGGTGATGATAAGATGACCGTTCGGTTTTAACATCGTGTGGAAGAGTTCAAGGGCCTCAAGTGGCGGATTTGCAAGATGCTCAATGACTTCGGAGAACACGATGATATCGAATGCCTCTTCATCATATGGCGGTGGTTCGTGATCGATATTCCAGCGACGCACTTCAACACCTAGTCTCTGCCAAACGTCTGAGCGATGTTCAGGGAACAAGTCTGTACCACTGACTTCGTATCCGGCATCAACTAACATTTCAGTGAAATGCCCCGGATTCACCCCAATCTCGAGAACGCGTTTACCGGGTAATGCGAGAATTTGTGCGAGGACGGCTGCAAATCGATACCGATGATAGCGGAAGTACTCTGGTTTACTCGCTGGATTACGCTGATGATATGATTCAACGATGTGCGTTGCTCGTTGGGTGTGATTGCTCATATTCCCTCTTGAAAAGCGCGTGTGCAGATGGAAATGAGCGCCCGCGCACGTGATGCATAGGTGTGTGGTGCTACGATATGACTCGCACGCATGCCAATCTTCTGCCGGAGTTGTGGATCACGCATGAGAGTTATCAATGCGCTTGTAAGTGACACTTGGTTGCCACGCTCAAATGTAAACGCACCATCATCTCCTACTATCTCATGGAGTGCAGGCATTTCCGGACACACTACAACACGTTGCATTGCCATGTATTCGAAGAGTTTCAGAGGTGATGCGGTTTCGTCAGTTACGGTATCTGGTATTGCAAGAATATCACTTGCAGCCAAGTACTGAGCTACCGTGATTTGATTCACTACACCTACAAATACCACCTGATCCACAATACCAAGACGTGCACAAAGTGATTTTAGTTCCGCAATTTCTTGAGGTCGTCCACCTACAAAGTAAATTGCACTTGTGTTGCGCAGATCTTCGGGCATCGCTGAAAACGCAGATACGAGGAGATCAAGTCGTCTATACGCAAATGTCAAACCTGCGTAACAAATCATCGTGATATGATTTGGAATTTGCAGATGGTCACGTACTTCATGTTGGTGCTGCGGTTGATATATGACATCATTGTACGCGTCTGGCAGTACGTCGATACGATCAGCTGTGCGCCATTTTTCTCGAACAAGGACGTCTTTGAACGTCTGTGTTAGTGAGACGATGCGACACGGTTGTTTGACGGTGACGTCGTCAATGCGCAAGACGAGTGTATTTGCCCACGATTCTTTTGGGCGTGAATGGTTTGTCTGCTCGAGATGATGAATTTCGTATACTACTTTGGCATTCACAAGAGCTGGAGCATATTTACTAAACCAGTAGCTGCAGATGACTTCGCGGACAAATATAACATCGGTATGGCGACCTTGACGTTTTTGCCACATGAGAATTATCAGTACAATCCATGCAAATACACTCCGCTCTAAGTAGTACCAGAGCGTGGAGCGATAGAGCCGGGATAAACGTCCTATTCCAATGCGTGGGACATATGTGACCCCGAGCTCATCAAAAGGATTTGCTTCTTTGGTCATTCGCGGAATGATAATTTGCAGTGCTTCGTGTTGTGCACGTAACTCTCTCAGAGTTGAGTATGTTTGCACTGCATTCGCTGAACCCAGTGTAAGACTGGTGGGATATGCGACATAGCAGATTGACGGTGAGTGACTTGTCATAATGATTGATAGATCTCAATGAGCTCTTGCGCAATTGCAGTGCTGCGAAAAGCCTGAGCGAATGGAATACACCTTGATGAGAGTTCATCATGTGCAGAAATAGCCGAGCAGACTCCTTCGGCGAGTGAGTGTGCATCTTGAGGCTCGACGACCGATCCACATGCGGCATCACGAACATAATCACTTGCTCCGGTCGTGCGTGTAACCACTGGAGGCGTCCCTACTGCAGCGGACTCAATGACCACACGGCTAAATGATTCGGCAATGGATGGGACAACGGTCACATCTGCACCTGCCAAATAATCGCGCGCGGCTACGTGCGGGATTGCACCCACTAGGTGTACACGATCAGCGACGTCAAGTTCGGTCGCACGTTTATGCAGGTAGGCCCCATAGTCGCCATGTTTAGGAGTTGTACGATTTGGGCCAACGATTAACGCATGCGCATTATACCCGCGGGATAGTATTGTTGGAAGGGCTTCTACCAAGTACTCTATTCCCTTGAATGGATGAAGACGATTCAAACTGAGGATGATATGTGCATCTTCTGTCAGTTGATGTTTATGTATCAGTTGTTGTCGCGCGTGGTTGCGATATGCGGCGATATCTACGTGTGCATCAACAAAAGAGTGATTGGTGATGTTGTAGGGGATGGCGCTGAGTTTCTGATGTGGCACCCCATAGGTTCTTGCCAATTGTGCGATTTGCCGTGAGTCAGCCCGCACATAATCTGCACTGCGTAATACCCAACGAAGCAGCTGCCGCACGGAGCGATAGCGCGCATATCCGTAGTCATACGCTTCGACACGCATAATGTCCGCACCAGGTAGTGTGATGGCCAGTTTGCTTTGCTGTGGCTTTGTGCATGCCACAGCAAAGCCCAAAGGAAACGCCGTTTCTACGTGAATAACGTCGTATCTGGGGTTCTTTTGAAAAAACGTACGGAAACTTGCCATAGCACCTACCAAGTAGGGATAGCCAGTTATGGGCTCGGTCAGCTTATTGCCGATTGCAATTGCTTTAGATGGTCGTGTCGGCAAGTAGTGCACAATGGTGTCGTCCACACGTTTCTCAACGGGGAGACGCGATGTAGATGAAATTGTCGCAATCTCGACGGTGTGGCCGAGATTGCGCCAGTGTTGAATCACTTCTGTGTGAATTTGATTGCCCAATGCATGCTCATCATACCGAGGCAAACAATACAACAGTCGCATGCACCTTACTCCTGAGGCGTTTTCTTGCCCTTTTTGTATGCCAACATCACATACAGCGGGTCACTACCATCAAATGCCTCTTCCAGAGGATGAATTATCCATGCGAGTAACATGTCTTTAAGAATAAAAATACGCCACCACTTTGTGAGTTTTGTTTCGTGATAACGCCCATTCAGGATACTCCGCCCAAACGCATGGCGCGCAGTTACGATTGCGTTGGCCGGGTCTAGATAGGTCTGTTTGATGTCATCATCAGTATAAAAGCGAAAGAATGATCCGCTTTTGCCAACTTGGTCGAACGTGTTTTTAGCAACTTTGGCAAAGTTGCGCACGCCAGCAAAAAAACTAGTTCGTTCTGAACTGGTGAATGGTAATGTCATCACCGCAAGTCCGTCATCTTTGAGCACGCGCGCTATCTCTCGACCAACTGCTTTGTCGTCAGGGATATGTTCTAATGAGGAAACAGCGCTGATGCGTTCGATTGCGCCATCGCGGAACGGTAACTTGGTTGCGTCCGCAACAATTGGAAAAAATCGCCCGTCGCCCGGCTGCGCTGTCTCAGCGCGCTTCTGAGCTTGCCAGCGCACTCGATCTGCGTCTAACTCCACAATTACCACATCAAGTCCCGCTTTGCTGAGCATGTGTGGGTATGTCGAGGTGCCTGATCCAATGTCAACAATGACGTCGCCGCGTTTGGCGTGTAAGTGCCGAGTAACCCATGGGTATTCGATGATTCGCCATAAACTAAAATCGTTGACCGTGCGCCATAAGATGCGCCATCCGTCCAATGAAATCTCGTAGAGCAGGGCGCGTACGCTCGAAATAGTCACCATTGTTCATTCATCCTCTGATACCAATGCGAAACGTATTATAGCACAGTGAACATTGTGCTATCTGATGTACCGCTGATACCCAGTCAACGTCTGTGTTGCAACGACGTGAGGATTATACGTGGCATGCACGTATGCACGTCCTTGCCTGGTCAACGTGGAATAGAGTGACTGGTCGGTCATTAAGCGTAACACTTGTGTCGCAACATCCGTTGCATCATCATACCGACTCAGAAGGCCGGTAACTTCATGGGTGACCACTTCGTTGCCTGCTGCACAGTCCGTGGTGACCACGCCACATCCTGCAGCCATTGCCTCGATTGGTGGGATGCCGAACCCTTCATAGCGACTCGGTGCAACGAGCACATGCGATTGTTGAAGTAACTCGACTTTTTCGGTTTCGTTGACGCGTGTCCTGAGGTCTATCATGTCACGCACATTGAGTTCATGTGCGAGTGTTTCAAGTTGAAGCATTTGACTCGTGTTATGCGTGACCATGATGAGTTGTACTTCTGGGATTTTCGCCCGAATGGCTGGCAATGCACGTATTGCTACATCCCACCCTTTTCGAGGTACAAGTTGGCCAATAAAGAGAAGTGTAGGTCGCGCAAATTTTGGACGCGAGGACTGTTCGTACTGTTGTAGTTCTACTGAGTTAGGAATGACGTCGATGTTCGCCTGCGTGGCTCCTAACGCTGTGAGTATTGATTTTTCGTGATGAGATAGTGCAAAAATACCGTGATAGCGCAATAACGGTGCATGTATGAGAAAGTTACGCACAGATTTTCGCGGATGGTTGCCTCTTAATAGTGCATGCAGTAATTGATTCGGTTTAAACAACAGCAAATTCGGTGTCAGAGGGTGATCTAATGGTCGTTCACGATCAACTACAAGATCACCATCATGCAAAATACCATGTGGCGTAAGTACCATTGGCACGGAGGAGTGCCACTGTTTTTGTGCCTGGTACGCCAGTAGATGTCGTAAATGATGGACGTGTATGATATCTGGACGAGGAATGTGGCGTTGTAATTGAAACAAATCGTAGGAGAAAAAACCAGTTGTTCTGCACCGATATATCGTTAAATTTGGCGCATACTCTGCACGTTGCGGTTGATTTGGTTGATGCCAGTATTCGACAGCACTCACTGTATGCCCCATGTCGGCCAACGTCCGTGCTAATACGAATTCTGGTCGACTTGGGAACGATGGGTCAAAGCCATACGTAGATATGAGCATGATGTGCATGTTATATTCCAATCACACGACGATAATGCGCTTCAATTCGATCAGTAACAGCGTGCCAGCTAAATTGTGCTGCCCATGGAGGAGCGTTATGACTAAACTGCCTGCGTAGACTCGGGTTATCCCTGAACATGCGCATGTGCACTGCCAATTCTTCGTGGTGTTGCGGAGTGAAGAATACGCCGGTAACACCATCGTTTACAACCTCCACAAATCCGCCAAATTGCGATGCAATGACCGGCAGTCCACATGCCTGTGCTTCAACTAGACCAATCCCGAACGTTTCACTGGCAAAACTAGTGGCGACCAGTACGTGATGATTGCGCATCACATCAGCAATTCTTGATCGTTCAACCGAGCCCAAAAACATCACTCGATCGCGCAAGTTCAGATCATCCACAAGTTGTTCAAGTGTAGCACGATGCCCGCCATCTCCAGCTATTGTCAAGGTTGCCTGGTCAACATGTGCAAGTGCTCGAATCGCCGTGTCGACGCCTTTCCATGGTTGTAACCGGCCCACAAATAAAAATTTCAGTGGTGGTGCATCGGGTGTGGTTGGTGCATTTGCATAGAACTGCGTCGTGTCAATGCCGTTATACACAACATCAATGTCAATAGGATAGCGTCGTTTGACGGTATCTGCGTTAAATGCACTGCAACTGACAGCGCCGTCAACGCAGGGAGCGAGCCATTGGTCCCCCCAGTAAAAATCCTCACCATGACATCCCAAAACGACTTTCGCCTTGCTGAGGCGGGCTGCAATCAATGCGGGAAGCAAATCGTATGGTTTTTGGATATGAATAATATCGTATGCTCCACGCACTAACTTCGCGATGCCCCGAGGTGCCATGCTCAGTCGCTCAAAAAGCTTTCGTTCTGCGTATGCACGGCGAAATCCAGGGATGACACGAAACGCATCGCGCCCAATGTATGGGTATGTGTACACTGCAACACCAGGTATTTGTTCACGACGTGAACCGTGCCCTGCAATGACATCGACGTGATGTCCGCGCTGATGCAGTTGATTGGCTAAATCCCAAACGAAACTTTCAACGCCACCATATGCGATGGTTGTAGTTAGGTTATAGAGGGCGATACGCATCACAATACCTTCATCAAGTAGCGCTTAAATGGTAGGTTGATTCGTAATAATTGCTCACGGTCGCTTACTTCTAGTCCACCGAATACACGCAACATCACCAAAAACAGTAACGCATTGACTAGTGCAATCACACCATACCCCGGTAATAACGCCAAGCGCTCCCAAATGCCCGTAGTTCCTTCAAGAGGTGGCATCAACAGCGTTGCACCATATATACCACACGCCATGATTGTGCTTGCACCAAGTACTCGCAACGTAAAGCGCCAGGGCCATTCAAGGTGGATGATGCGCCAGCCCCATGCAGTTGCCCATATGCCTGCAATCACCCGTGCAAGACCATATGCGAGTGCAAGACCAACCACGCCATACATCGGCGAAAACAAAAAGCCGAGTGGTATCACCACAAGTGTGAGCAGTCTACCAATGGTCACGATGGTCAACTTTTCATAGACGATTAGGACGTTATGTGCCATTGTGAGTAAACTCTCAATGAACAAACATGGGACGAGTACATACACAATATAGACCGCATCTTGATACTGCGGCGTTAGAATGCGTAATGCTGGGGCTGCCAACAACATCAGTGCAATTCCACCTGGTACCAACAAAAATAACTGGATCCGTACAATCGAACGATACGCTCCTTGAATGGTGCCTCCTTCGCCTGAACGGACTCTGGTGAAAAGCGGAACGGTTATTCCTACGAGCGGAGTGTACAAATATGAGAGCACCATGCCAACCAGCGACGCTCCAGCCCACAATAACGCCGCATCGCTGATGCTGCTCGTCAAATAAACGGCAAATCCTTTGCTAGCAATAAAATCTGTCATAGTCATCAAGTATGAGACACCAGAGTATTTCAAAAACCCTTCGGGCAACCATTGACTCGTCGCACGTGGCGGTTCGTTGATCGGCGTGTCTGCGCCTTCGCGCCATATTGACACAACATGCCAGAGTGCAATACATACCGCGAATGATGGGGCCATCGCCGCAGTGACGAGAATCCCTACCACACTCCACCGTAGTGGTTCAGTGCTGAATTGGGCGGCAACAATCGCGATTGCCGCCAACAGTTGCGGGAGTAGCCCTGCAAGCAACGCAATCCCGTTCCATGCACGTTGTTTGAAGAAGCTGTTGAGATATGCCATCAGCATGTCATAGCAGACACCCATGACCAACATGACCACGATGACTGCTATGAACATCCATCCTTGTGATTCGATGATACTCTGTAAAAGCGTTTGCGCAGCTTGATCGATGCGGGTGTCTTCACGAACGCGAGCGGCAAGGCTGTCCAAGTAACTTTGTTGTTGCCACGCGAGCGTCACTGCAATTCCCAACAACACGATAACTTGTGCAAGAAATACAATGAGCAGGAGTCGAAGCACGCCAAACGCTCCCCGTGCGCGCATGGTCTCAGGTATAAATTTGGGCAGCGCTCTAGTGGTACCCATGTCAATCCAGGTACCGAATGCTGACGCAGCTCCACTCACCAATGCGAGTAAGCCGTACGCCGCCATTGGGAGTACGGTCAACTTCAACGTTGTGGCTGCCACTTCAGAAATCATGCGTAACGGCACAAAAACGGTGTTCCAAATCACCGCCCGCGAAACTTGATGCGACAGGCTCGGTGCGGATTTTTTGTTGCTCATGGAGCAACCTTCGTCAGCGCGAGTTCAAACATGCCGGTATACCAGGCTCGTTGTGCTTTATATGCGATGTGTTCAAGTCCAACCGTCCGTAGTGCATTGCGTATCCGCTGTCTCGTTGCCTTTTGACTCACAAAACGTCCTTCGACGAGTGCGACTTCGTTCATATCAACAGTCTGAAAGCCATGGGCCTTTGCGAGTGAGACGAACTCAGGATAATCGAAGTAATGCATGGCGCTTAAACGTTGCATATCCTGAAAATTGGTGTGTTCTTTATCGCGTCCACGGTAGCTGATATACCACTCCGCGAGAGCACGTGGTGCCCAATTTAATCCGCGTATATGATAATGCGGGTCAATCCAGGCACGACGATTAATGACCGTGAGTAGCAGTTGACCATTCGGTTTGAGCACACGATAAATCTCGTTCAACATCGCACGTGGATCTTGTACGTGCTCGATGACGTCCCAACAGACCACCATGTCAAACGATGCGTCTGTGAATGGGAGATGCTCACCAGCTCCATTCACAATTGGTAGCGTGATGCCATATCGTTGTGCACGGAGTTGCGTGATATGGCAATACGGCAAGTTGTATTCTGAGACGGTCACGTGTGCGCCATGGAGCGTTGCGGCGACGGCGAATCCGCCCATGCCCGCGCCAAGATCAAGCAGGGTGCGTCCACGAAGATGCCCAGCATGACGTTCAATTTGTGCAATCCGATCTTGTTGGTATTGTTCTTGGTACAGACGACGTTCTCGCCATGTCACGAAGTCACGTCGCCACGTCATGTGCTGTAACCAAGGGTCTATGGCGCTCGCCAGTGCTGAAATATCGGTATGCGGTTGATGCCATTGTGACTCGCTCATGGCAACACCACTGGTGCACGATCAATACGGACAACCCATAAGTACATTGCACTATAGGTTGTAAATAACATAATTACACTGATCATGAGTTGTCCCGCAATGCCTCTGCGCCAAAAACGGTCAGCAAGTACCGCCCAACAAAGCATGACAATTGGTAAGATGTAAAAAATCTGTTTGTCAACCATTGAGATGCGGTATCCAGCAACCATGAACAATAATGATATAACAAACATTGCAGCCATATAAGCCCATAACGGCTGACGTTTGCGCAAATACATCACCCCCGGTATCACCATTAGCATTGGTATAAAAATACCAAAGTATAAGTACGGGTTATCAACAAAGTCATAGCGTAACGTGGGTATGAACGCCCAAAGATATTCTCCCCACGGTGGTCTTTCTACGCCAACACTGGCAGGACTTGCCACACTTATTTGAAGAAAGTAAGGGATTGTACGTTCGATAATTGGCTGAATATACTGCCCATAATATATCAGCGTTGCTATGCCAAGACCTCCATATGTTGCATAAAGAATTGGCTTTATTGTCGATTTATCACGATTGGTCGGCATGATCCATAACAACACCGCCAACACAGTCACGAATAACACATGGAAGACAGCAGTCACCGTATAAATCAACATGGACATTGTAGTTAATGCCAATATGCTCAAGAAAATTTTTCGATCATGGATTGATTTGCCTGCAATCAGTAAAGCACTCGTGGTGACTAATGTCCACCACAAACCTGTCGTGGTTGGTGCATTTCCCCATGCGTGCAACAAAAATGTCACTGGCGCAATGGCATAGGTCACCGCAGCTATCCACGATACGCGGTCGCTCATTCCAATGCGACGAAAAAGCACCGCAATAATCACCACCCGTGAGGCATCGAGAAATGCATTAAAGATAGTTGCGCTCTTTTCCAAACTCCAAGGAAACAGCGCATACAGCAAACTAAATAAATGATAAAACGGCGAGTACGGAATCATCGGCCGTTCCTCACCCCATTCGGTTATAGGCATTACAGACTCAGAGAATGCACCAGGTCGGTAAAATTTAGCAATATCCCATGTTGCCAATATTTCACGAACCTTATCCATATGCCATTCAATATCTATGGGGCGCATAATCGGATAAAGAATACCGCCTCCCTTTAACCATATCGATAAAAGTACAGTACCTACGATGATATATTTTGTCTCTTGCTTAAACGGTGTTTCAGCAGTAATCCAGTCAATTATTCGGTACCAGAGAGGAACCGTAGCTAGTGAGATGACCATTAGTAATAGGAGTTGTGGAAACCACTCTGCTAGGTAGCTCCGGTCAACAAACATCATGCACGATAATGCAAGACCAATTACGATACCGACACTCGCACCTGATACTCCAACCAGAGTTGCACTGATTGCTGCAACGAGTGCGATTGCAATCAGCGTAGCAAGTCGTGCAGATAATCCTATTTGCCACCACGGCGTGACTAATGGTTCTACACGCACATCTGCAACCGCCACACCTATCTTTCTCGGTTCGTCAACCGTGTCTCCCCATGTGTCACTTTCAATCAATACATGGATGTCCCCTTTGTCAACTGCGCTTGGAGGGACTAAATATTGATATTTCCGAAATCCGATGACCGTATGTGTCAGTGGGCCAAGTTTTCGATCACCAACAGAAATAAAGGCATTGTATGGCACATTATCAGGATGGTTTGGGTATGCGTTCGCAGTCACACTCCACCAACCGCCTGCGACCCCATGAAAGTGTAATTGTGAGCGTGCCTGACTCCAACGAAAGATGACTGCATTACTGACGCGAATTGCACGTATTTCAACTGACGGTGGAGTGATTTTGTCATCTGGAATGGTGACGACACGAATAATACTCTGTGCTGTGAAGTTGACACTTGGCGGGATAATTACACCATACGTTGTTTGTTCGCCAATATCGTTTACCTCAAGAATACGTGCATCATCGACGAAGAGCGCCATCAAGCGTCTGCGGAGCTGCGCAGGCTTTGGGTCAACATCAAACTCAATGACTTTGACATTTTGTGGGTTCGTAGATATAGTTGCTCGCGCTTCTGTGTCACTGACCTGTGTGAATGCTAAGTCCACGACTGGTTCTCGAATTGCGTATTCGCGTGCATGAAAATCATTTATGCGGAGAATCGATCGCGGATGAAACATGTCTACATGTTCAGAAATGCGCATCACATTGATTGCCGCAAAACATAAACTGCTTACAACCACTACAAGTACAAGTGAACGCCATGAGATTGACTGAAAATATTGCATGAAATGCTATCCCACTTCTGTTACTACTGTGATGTACCGACCCCATATCCGCAAACACGCATTCATGTACATGATGCCTTGATATTATACACAAGCACTAGTTGTGAAGGTAATTCATCAGGTATACCCATCGTTCGCTATAGATCAACCATATGGTGTAGAGCACGGTGGTATAGGCCACCAATGTACCTGCCCATGCACGGCGCGTTACATTTGTGAGCCAAAGACTTGCACTCAAAGCGACGAATGGCACAAGTGCAATAGCCCACCGCACTGTTTGATCGCGGAAGAGAAGCATCGCCCATGCCATGATTGCGGCGCTAAACCCGATTATGAGCATAGTACGTATCGGAGTTCGTACATTGAAGAATACACCGAGCATACCCGCAATAACGAGTGTCCATGGCCAGTTATCTGTGATTGTGCTAAACCGTACGGTAAGTGGATAGTTTGGTGGACAATTTGGTATGCCAGGATTATTCCAGAGCAGTGTGGCAAACTGACTAAAATACAACGTAGCTGCGATACTTGTTGCAATTGCTAGAGCGAGCATTTCGTGGAGAGGTGTCTTCCGTTCAGTAACCCATTTGAATAATGAATATACTCCTAACGTAGTTAAAAATGTAATGATGATTCCGGTATGCGTGAGCATGACAAGTGCGGCCATCAAGACGCGTAGTGACATTGTGGTACGTTGATCAAACCAACTCAACACGGCGATTATATACAGCCCATGAGCCCAACTATTGCTTATCTCGCCTATATGGAGTGCACGCATCAAAAACATATTATTGACTGTAAATAGAGTCATAATGAGAAGTGTCTGCGGTTTGAAATTGTATTGTCTGCAGATTCGTATCATATACAGTACGGCGAGTGCATTGACGAAAATCCCGCCGTTTTGTAGGACTGCAATATGCCACCATCGTTCATCGCTGAGTGCTGCAATTGGGGCTGCAATAAGATAACTGATAATTGGATATGGGGTGAATTGCCCACCAGCTTCACAAGGAAGTTGCGCAGTAAAATACAGCTTACCGAGCATCACGTCGTTGAGCATCCGTACATGCATCAACACATCCGATGATTTGAGCCATAAACTATTCAATAATAGTAGCTGTGACGCTATACTCGCCCCGATGATGCAGCCTATTCTGTCATCTATCTTTACTTGACGTAACAATTTGGGTATACAACAAATACCGATTCCAATGATTGCGCAAATGATGACTGTATGAGTATGGACCAACCACCATTCTTCATAAAATGCGTTTGAATAGACGATAACGAGACACCCAATTAATTGTAGAACGCTCCACCAACGTGCTGTGAATGTTGATGCCACGAGCGCGAAGAGTAGCAGTGCGGCGGCCACTGCAATCATTCGTTGTACTCGGAGCACATCGGTGAGTGGCCTAAGTCCAATTTCAGTTATAACAATGCCGAGATCTCGGTTATCTCCCGCAATTGCTAATGGGGGCATCCGAGCAAGGATGCTGGGAGTTTCACCATGACTCTTTACCAACAATTGCAGGTGTCGCACTGCGTTGGGGAGAACCACCTTGTTCATGTGTGGTGTAGTAAATGCGATGGTTGCCAAGTCTTGTGCTGGACGTGGCGTGGTGTTTATCGTAATCTGACCGATCCACCACCCACTACCAGCATTCGGCCATTGTATGCCCCATGACGACTTGCTCCACCGTCGAGGATGTTCATCTGTTGGCCATTCATCTGGCTCTGCGGGATTCATGTTTATTAGAAATGGTTCGTCGTAGCCACGTAGTAGAGTTTGTTTGTCTCCTCCAACTGGCACAATCACAGTTTGTGGATGTGTAATTGCGACTATGACTGCCGTTGTCATACTCAAAATCAACGCTATGATTGGCATGAATTTGAACAACAGTCGCACACATCCTCCCAACGTCTTAGTGGGCACTTAATTCACGTTGATATAGTTGTGCATAAATGCCCTTTTGTGCGAGGAGGTGCTCGTGTGTACCGTATTCAACCAATCGACCTTGATCGAGCACGATTATTGCATCAAGATGGCGCACTGCGGAGATTTTTTGACTGACCATGATAGTTGTTTGCCCTTTCCGAGCTCGACTGAGATTTTGCACAATGTCGTTCGCAGTGTGCGCATCAATATTCGAGAGCGCGTCATCAAAAATCATGATTGGTGCTTTGGTGATAATCGCACGTGCAATGCCTAGCCGTTGTTTTTGCCCACCTGATAACATCGTGCCACGCTCACCAACAATTGTTTCAAGCCCCTGTGCTAACTGGGCAATATCCCTATCAAGACATGAAATTTCGAGTGCGTGTGCAACATCATCAGGCTTTGATTGAGGTGCTCCCAGCATGATGTTTTCACGCAGTGTCATGCTAAACAACATGTGTTCCTGTGGGACGTACGCCATACCGTTTCGCAATGAAAAGAGGTCTATTTGGCGCGCATCAATGCCGTCGAACATGATTGCACCTTTATCGGGATCGCGCAACCGCAATACCAACCCCAATAAACTGCTCTTTCCTGAACCAGTAGCGCCGACGATACCTACATGTTGGCCAAGTGGAATGGCGACGTGAATGTCATTGAGGATGGTATGCCCATCTTGCAACCAGCTCGCATGGTTGATGGCAATTTCACCGTGCGGTACATGCGTGATCGCCTCTTTGTGATTAATGACCTGTGGAATGCGCTGGAGCACAGTGCCAATACGTGCTGCAGCTGCACTTCCTTGTTGTAAGCGTTCGAATGCGTGACTTAGTGCATTTGCAGCATTACTCAGAAGCCCCAAGTACACAATAAACTGCACATATTGACCGATTGTCAGCTCGTCGTTGATAATCAGTACAGCCCCATATGCCACCACCGCAGTGGCTGCAAGCCGCACCACGAGCTGTGGTAATGGGGAAATTGCACTCGAAAACAACACAAATCGAATAGACTCTTGCGCATATTGGTCACTTAATTGATGAAATGCTTGGCGACTGGCGGCTTCTTGAGTGTATGCTGCGAGTGTGCGTTGGGCCGTGATGTGTTCCTGTGAAAATGCTGAAATCCGTGCCAGTCGCTGTTGTACCACATTAAATGCGTCTTCAACAAGTCGACCTAGTCGAGCTTGTGCAATCAAACTAATAATCAACATGGAAACCGTAAGTACCGCGAGTGGCATGCTGGTCAATGCCATTAACGCACAACCAATTAACAACAAAAAAATTGCATGGATCGCCATCTGAAATCCAGCACTGTAGAACCGCCATATATAGATGAAATCACTCGACGCACGTGACAGCAAGTCGCCTGTACCAAACGAAGCTTGCGTCGTTCGATCAAATGTGAGCATGTGCCGATACAAATCCTGTGCCATGGTATAACTCACACCTGCAGCCATAGTTCCAGTTAACATGCGCAGTAAGTAGCGAAATACAGCCAAGATAATGGTGAGCCCAATAATCGCCATCGTATAAAACAACAACGTCTGCTGGTCGATACGCTCTATCAGTTCATCTATGGCATATCCAAGCACCACTGGGCTAAATGCACTCGCTGCTGCTCCAATGAATGCATACAACGTGCCGAGTGCTAATAGCCAACGATATGGCCGACCATATGGTAGTAATGTGCGTAGCCCTGATTGTTCTTCCATGTGTGATTATGAATTTGCATTAGCCACTTTGGGCTGCCACAAACGAATAGTGAGTATTCCACTTAACACAAAGTAGTAGACTACATACGACAACGTGAAATAAATCATGCCCGTATTTACATACGGCATTTGCCACAGAATTACAGCATATCCAAGACTACAAAGACTCGTGTACGCAAGTGTCACTGGGCGAAGTAGTTGTGTACGTGATGGATAAATGTATCGGATTGGTACAAACACCAAAATTGAACACACCACGATGATTGAACTCACCAGCGTAGGGTCAAGTTGCATAATAACGGCGTAGAAGGCAATGACGTTCCAATAGCTTGGAAATCCCAGGAAAAAATGATCTTCATCAACAATATGGTAATCATCAGTTTTGGCATCAACGCGACAAAATTGATAGGCTGATGCAAATAATGGAATAATGGCAATGATTTGGCCGGTTACTCCCTCTGGCAAAAATCCGTTCTGCCAGAGTAACACCATCGGTGCAAATACATACGTTAAGTAGTCAACAATATCATCTAATCTGCGTCCATCAAACCATGGGATATGTTTGCTAACATTAAACTTACGCGCAAGCATCCCATCTGTGCTGTCAATGAATACGGAGGCCAAGCTATACCACAACGCCAACGTTACATTTCCTTTGATAGCTTCCATGATGGTTAATAACGCGAGGACTGCGCCCATAGCGGTGTAAATATGTACACCAACTCCGGCAATTTGTAAAAGTATGCTTCGTTGTTGCTCACGCATGTGTGTATCCTGCTATGTACGGTACTGCACGACGGTTTAGCTCGATGCCTGCAGTGGTAGCTGGTAATACGTGCATCATACCATTGAATCACGCTGGTTGTGTTGTATTTTTGCGTTGGCGAGGTTGGTATTTATGAGTAGTAACCCAATCAACCAACATCCATGCAACACTATTTCTAACAACGTGTTATGCGTCGGCAAAGAGACAAAACGTGTCGATGGCCATGAGGCGATGACGGTTGATCCAACGATAATCCACGCAAAACTCGGGTATGCAATCCATGCACTTAACGTAGCACATACCGGGTGAATCAGTGTCGCCACTAAAAACACCGTGCCACACGCCATGGCAAATGGTACTACTGGTGTGATGATGGTATTCGCTAACAAACTCCACCATGATGGTAGCTCGAGTCGACATAGCATAATTGGTAATGTGGTAAGTTGTGCTGCTATTGTACTTGAGAGGCTTTCACGAACCCAGGAGAGTGAATTTGATCGCAACAATGTGGATTTTAGCAAGGTTTCAATAGGACCAGAAAATCCGACTAAACCCACAGTGGCTAACGTGCTGAGTTGCATGCCCAAGTCCCACAGCGCTGAAGGGTCAACGCATGTAATGATGATGACTGCAATCACAATCACATTAAACATTGCACGTGGTCTGTCCAGCCATTTACCAATCACGATAATGCTGCCCATCACGCCAGCACGTACGACTGCAGGAGTTGCACCAGTGAAGAGTACGTACATGCAAATGACGATTAGCGGGAGTAGTAATGCGAGGAAGCGTGAAGGTCGAATTCTTTTGACGATAATTTGACATAAAGCCGCTACAATGGTGATATTCCAACCACTAATGACCAAAATGTGGGATGTACCACTATGGCGAAACGCTTCGGCTGTTGCATTATCAACATCGCCGACTATGCCGAGGAGCATACCGGCGACTACTGCACTCATTGGTTCTGGAAATGACCGATATATTTGGTGCAGAAAGTACTGACGTGGTCGTTCTAAATACGAAATCACGGTGCCATTGCTTGATATATGATGTACGGTTAACCCTCGAATTTCACCAATGATGCGTTGACGCTGCATTTGATAATGAAAATCAGAGTGAGGTTGAGGCCAAAGAAATATAGCACCCGACACGTGAATATTACTGCCGCGGTGATATGTAGGATGTGCAGGGAGAGTCACACGATATAATCGATTTGTGTCATCGCGTACAACGAGTAACTGTTGTTTCCAATCCGATGACTGTTGAGTCACAGTGACGGTGACCGATCGCATTACGAGATCATTTAGTGGGGTGATATGAGTGTGTGATTCGATGCGTAACATGCCGAAAACGCTCATCAGGCAACATGCGAGCAGCGTGATGTGATGGTGCTTGCGTACTGCGAAAAGTAGTGTCAGCAACACCATCCATAACACGGGCGTGTATGTGTGCATGAGTAGTCCAAGTACCCAGCCTATTAAAAGAAGCGCAGAAACCAAAGGCATGGCTATTTCTCCATCGTATTCTTACATGAATACCGATGGTGGCACGCATTTAGGTACGACCGTGACTGGGGAATTTACGCATCGTTGAATGAAGCTGACGTGACCTGAATGTAGTGAATGATGAATGTCAATGCATCATGGGTGGTTGTGGTTGCGATATGGTTTTCAGACTCATCATAGATGTCTACGTTTGTTGATGATGTATCTAGCTTCACGAGACATATACAGCGCGGCACGGGCATTGGCGCGTTACCAATACCAATTGCACCGAGCGTCATTTCACTGGTGAGAATTGGTCGACGAAAAACTTCAAGTGTTGTCTCGTTCATTGTAACCCGCCATCGCTGTGCATCCGGACGATTACGCATGACGCGATCAAGCTTCTGAAAGAGATGAAAGAGTGTCATCAGCGAGGTTCCGGCGCCATGGTTATCAGCATAATCAGTGGTTCATTACCGGTATTCACCACGCCATGTAGAGTGTCGGCAGGTGCCCACACAACGTCGCCAATCTGTGCTGTAAAGGTGGTTTCGGCCACAGTGAATTCGCCTTGACCACTGTGAATGAAGTACATTTTGTCGTGACCACGGTGCAAATGTGGATGTTGCACTTGTCCAACATCAAGACAATCAATACCAACGAGCATGTGACCACTCTGGAAAAGCGTGCCCTTGTAAAATCGGTCTTTGTTCAGTTGAATGTGGTTGGTGAGTGATGTGTGATACATAAGAGGGAAGTGGTGGAGCAACGGGGATTCGAACCCCGGACCTCCTGCGTGCAAAGCAGGCGCTCTCCCAACTGAGCTATTGCCCCAAGAAGACGAAGGTTGCATGGTGGGCGTAGGTGGACTCGAACCACCGACCTCGATCTTATCAGGATCGCGCTCTAACCTGCTGAGCTATACGCCCCAACGCAATTGCAACGTTAGGGAGTATAGCATGTTGACCGGACCATGTCAAATAGTTTTATCAGTTTTATCTCAATGGAACATAAGTAAACACAGTTCACAGAGTGCGTATAATATGAAGAGTAGCTGCGTGAGGAGTGGTCATGTTCACCAAGTTTCGCATTGTGCTAATCCTTGGAATATTCTTACTAATCAGCAGTGTCCAGCTGATCGCAGCCGAAGAACCGAATGTTGTTGAGATAGGTGTGAGCTTTGAGGGCAGGCCAATTCTTGCATATCGGTTTGGCGAAGGTCCGCATAAACTCGTGGTGGTAGGAGCGACACATGGTGGTGCAGAGCGAAACACCAGAGTACTGAGTGAACAACTAATTGATTGGTTTCGAAATCACCCCGAAGATATTCCATCTGACGTAGAACTCATCATCATTCCATTGTTGAATCCGGATGGGGACGTTCTAGATGTGCGACAAAATGCGCGAGGCGTCGATCTTAATCGAAATATGAACACTAACTTGGATGCGTGTCCGGCCAATGATTGGTCGCGCTCTGTATTTGGTGCGTATGGGACACAATCGAATACTGGCGGTGACTATGCAGACTCAGAAGTTGAAAGCCGAGTTATTCGTAAATTTCTTATGGATGCATCAGGCGTGATATTTCTACATTCAGCTGCAGGATTGGTATTTCCACCGCAATGTGATGACCCGATTGCGATTGAGATGGCCCAGGTATACGCAAAAGCCGCAAATTATAAGTACTCTCGATTTTGGGAGCTCTACCCAATAACAGGCGGCATGCATGATTGGGCGCGTGGATTGGAATTGCCCGCAATCATTCCGGAACTTGAGACTGGTGATCAGCCTGAATTCGCCCAAAATGTGGCAGGGGTACGTGCAGTAATGCAGAATGCATCGCAGTTGCTCCCACCAGTTGTCGATCGCGAAGATGTGGACACGCGATTCATTTTGCCTATATGGCGATTTTGGAAGGCTTATGGAACTGATAAAATTGGTGATCCGCTAGGCGATTACACATTAGAAAATGGTGTGTACACGCAACATTTCACTAACATGAGCGTCCAATATGACAGTACATCGTGGTACGCTAATGTCCAGCCTTTGGCGTTAGATTTGCCTGAACTCACCGGTGATATCGTTGACGTTGTTGATGAAAGCACGATTATCACATTCACACAATCACAATTCTTGGTTCATGATGCATTTGCGCAGTACTACGAAGAGATAGATGGTGTGAATGTACTTGGATGGCCGACCTCAGCGGAATATCTCATTCAGGTTAATGATCAATCACTGTATGTACAACAATTTCTATACGGTGTCATTGCATTTGATGAACAATCGAACGCATTCACACATTTGCCAGTCGTCTGGCAGTCAACGGTTCAATCGAACTTGGTATCTGCTCGTCAACCATTACAGCTACGATAGATGACATGATGAAGCATTTCATATTGCCTGGAGCAATTGCGTTATGTGTGTGTAGTGTACTCTCGGTGTTTTGGGGTATTTCACGACTGAACACATGTGGTACTCCTTTGCAGCCAGTTATTCTGGATGATCGAGCACTTGATTCCGTCGAATCTGGATTGCCAGACGGATGGCAGGCTGGTGCGCCCGGCGTCCGCATTGGTCAGTTTAGTGCTGATGGTGCAGGCAAATCGGTACACATGTTGGGTATTGCCACGTGGCTTTCACTACCGGTTCAATCCGTTGTGTCTGGTCAAACCTACTGCGTTCGCACGTTGGCATTGGCAGATAGTCCTTCGATGACCGCAGTTCGTAGTCGTTGGATTTGGACGGGTGCAGATGGATTTCGTGTTGAGCGTCTCGGTGAATGGCAAGCAGTTCGTGCGTGGGTAGGTGTCGATGATATACGCCCATGGAGCGTTATCGCAGATCATGATCGTGCACCAGTAGGTGCCACACATCTTGAGGTGCGTTTTGAACCAGCCTCTGATGACCGCGTCTATCTGGATAAGATTGAATTTCGCACCTCCGTGCTCTCTCGGCAACTGACACAAATTGGAACCCAATCGTCACCACTGAAGATACGTCCTTGGCCAGCAGGATACAATGCTGCGGTGTCATTTTCGTATGACTGGGAAACAACCATGGGTGGGTTAATCCACTCTCGTTCCGTTGATGACCCGAATGTTGGCCAAGATCCTTTGATACGCGGCATGCGCATGCGTGTCGGATTGACGAATTCATTGAAGTTATTTGCACCGCACAACTTTGTAGCAACCTACTACGTGAACGGGTATAACTTTTTGTGGGGTAACAAAGAGCGTCGCACGTTCATGGATAATCCAACATTTGCCTGGGCTAGTGCATCGAATGGTTGGCGCGGTGATACGTGGCTTGTGCAACCGTGGTTTGGTGTTGATCCATATGGCGACTACCAGTCGCACCCACAATGGTACTTTGGTGATCTGATTCAACCAGTTCAACGCGCAGGGCATGACATCCAAAGCCACACATTCAGCCATTTTTATGGAGGGTTGGCTTCACCACAAGAATGGCGTCGTGATGCAGCTGCATGGAATACAATTGCGGCCGAACGTGGTGTTGCTCCGGCGACCTCATTGGCGTTTCCGTGGAGTAGTAGTGCGGGCATGCGTTTTGATTCGTGGCAAACACTTGTGGATGCTGGCATTACTTCACTGACACGGACTTCATGGAATCCAAAGCTACCGCAGTATCATATCGTTAGTGCGAGTGATGCACGCTGTCGACCCTTACCTGGACATCCATCTATCATGGTATGTCCGGATTTTTATTTGACCGTACAAACACAAGATCAGGCTATTGCACTTCTTGAGCGCATACGAGCAACTGATGGAATGATAGATTACTGGGCTCATACCGAAGAAGTGTATACCGTCGACCAAATTCGTGCGTGGGAACGTGTGGTATATGCAGTTGCAGACGCACAGGATGTCTGGGTGGCTTCGCTTCGCGATATTGCACGACGTCAACAAATTGTTGATGGATTAGAGGTGCGTTTTGTGAATGATGCAGAACGTGGTATATTTCGTTTACATAATCCATCTGATGATGGAATTGTTGATGTGCAACTCGAACTTTCTGATTCGTGGGTGTTTATATCTACGCAGACAAACACACAGGTAGTCACTCTTCCAGCCGGTGGATTCGTTGAGATTGAAGTCAAGCACTTGTTGCCATAATACTAATGAGAATTAGACACATATGAATCGTATAAGTGTACTCAGTCTAGTACTGGTATTTTTAATCGGGTGTTCGAGTAGTAATATCATGGTTGTGACACAACCTGTCTCAACTCCACCTCCAGTGCCGACTCTTGAGAGTGGATTGATTGTTGACGCAAATACATCAGAGCAAGTCACCTCCGACCTCGTCGGGTTAGGGAATTTCCCGCGTATCGATGAAGTTGAATTCGGGGTTGTCAGTCATCTTTTTTATACCGATCGTCCGCGCGTACTCACACTAACAGAAATTGCTGGATTTGAATGGGTTCGCCAACAAATCCATTGGAAGGATATCGAGGCATCACCTGGAGTCTACTATTGGGATGAAGTTGACAAGATTATTGCCGATACCTCGGGGACTAACATCAAGTTGCTCATTAGCATTGTCCAGTCACCGACGTTTTATGATGAAACCAACGGTATTCCTGTAGATCCCAAACCGTTCGGCAACTTTGTTGCCGACATGATCAACCGCTACGGCGGACTTGTGACTGCCGTAGAAATCTGGAATGAACCAAATCTGGCCATCGAAAACGGCGGCAAAATAGATGACGAAGCAGTAGCACATTATGCTGAGATGTTGATGGAAGGATATCGCCGTATCAAAGAAATACGGCCGTACACGTATGTGGTTGCTGCTGCACCTTCCTCAACGGGTGTCAATGATGTCAATCTTGCGATGGATGATGAGCGATTTCTGCGAAAACTGTACGAGTATCGAGGTGGGATAGTCAAAAACTTCTTTGATGCGCAGGGCGTTCATCCCGGAGCTGCCGCGAATCCTCCTGATACGATGTGGCCAGATAAACCAGGTAACCCGGTTGGATGGAACGATCATCCGACGCATTATTTTCGACATGTGGAGTCCGTGCGGAACATCATGGTCGAATATGGTTTGGCAGAAAAACAAATTTGGTTGACTGAGTATGGCTGGGCTACTCAAAACAATACACCCGGATACGAATACGGGAACGTTGTGTCGCTCGAAGACCAAGCAAAATTTATTGGCGATGCTACGCAGATGGTGTATGAACAATATCGCGACGAGACTGGTCGTTCATGGATAGGAGTGATGTTCCTTTGGAACATGAACTTTGCCGTGCTTTGGCAACAAGAAGGTAATCCGCTTCATGAACAAGCATCATTTGGTATCCTCAATCCCGATTGGAGTCCGCGGCCGGCGTTTATTGCACTACAAGGAATCCATCAAAGAATTAAGCGTGAACAAGGAAAAATACCGGATTCGGAACCAGAACCATAAAAAACCCTCGATTGTCACATGACAATCGAGGGTTCGTAGGGAATGTTTACGTCATCGCTGGTGGTGATGTGTCTACTGGTGTGTCTGTGGCAGAACCGAGCGTTGCGCTGCGCTTGCGCAAGAAATAGACGGTGATACCCACGATGATTGCGATGGTAATAAGTAACAGCCAAATATTGTGAAAGATTTGACTAATAATGATAACGGTGGTCCCAATGGCAATTGCCAAAATACCGTTGATTAACCCAAAAATACCATCTACTGCTTTGCCAATGATGCCAATGACGCCAAGAATACGTCCTATTGGTCCGACAATCAATTGTAATCCGATGAAAATACCCAAAATGCCAAATAAACGCACCATCCATACAAATACTAAATACTCGTTGTGGAGTGTTTCGAGTGCGTTGGCACGAGTACCAATGAATACGCGGAAGAATGTTTGCTCATCGACGGTGATGGGCGTGATAGAGTTGCCCTGTTGCTGCGCTAATGCAGTCACAGTGATGCCACTTTTAAGAGCATCGATAGAAATACGAATATCGCCAACCTGTGGATTCGAAGCCGCCTCAGCACGATTGTATATATAATCGCCTTTTAATACGTATCCTTCAGGGATCTGGCCTGGTTGTGGTGCGATTTTTTCGCCGCTGGGGAGTGATATTTGTTGCGCATCGAAGGCGAATTTCCCGATTGAGGCACGGGCGACTGACGTCAACTTACTTTCATGGGGTTTGGCAGGATTTTCATGTCCTGATTGCATTTCAAATGAACTTGAATCGGAGGGTGATTCAGTCCACTCTTTGTTGTATGTATAGGTAGTAGTGGTGGTGGATCCGCCACCTAATGCGTCTTCAGTTTCTTGTGTACTTGAACTCTCGTCCCATGCATACATTTCTACGCGCCTATAGAGAGAAACATAATCACCGGGTTGCATCCAAGGATCATCACCCAAAACGGAATCTGCTTGAAGTACTCCGGTTACTGCAACAAACTTACCTTCGTTTTCAGGGGAAACTTGTGTTGCATCAACGGCTATGGACGCTTCAGCAAGCACTGAGAGATCAGGTTGACCTTCGTTCCACCATAATCCCCAAATCGAAAGTGGTATTAACACAAACCCGAATAGGACTCCCATGAATGAGTTTGCGATACGTGAGCCCCAACTGTTGCGTGTTGTTTTTGTGTAACTGTTGCTCATGAAACTTCCTTTGTGGTGTGCGAATGCGTGGAATGATTATATATCACATTTTATTTACAATCTACAGAGTCATGAATGTCAACTGAATTCTAGAAGTTGTATGCGTTGAGTGGTATAATCAGGGCGAGGAACAACAATGCAGGTATTCTACACAGACCGCTTCCAATTACCACTTCCAGACGGTCATCGCTTCCCTTCACAAAAATACCGATTACTGCGTGAACGAGTGGCTACTGCAGCGTGGATGCAATCTCATACGATGGTCGAGCCTGAAGCAATTCCAATGAGCGAGCTCCTTCGAGCGCATGACCAACAGTATGTGCAAAGGGTGCTTACCGGCGCGTTGAGCCCCAGCGAAATTCGTCGAATTGGATTTCCTTGGTCTGCGCAGATGGTTGAACGTACACTCCGTGCCACAGGTGCAACCTACATGGCGACACTCGCTGCGCTACAGGATGGTCGTTCAATCACTCTTGCAGGTGGAACACATCATGCATGCCATGGTCATGGTGAAGGGTATTGTGTGTTCAATGATTGTGCGGTAGCATCGCTGGCTATGCATGAAAGAAATCGAATAAAGCGAGTATTAATCATTGATTTAGATGTGCACCAAGGGAACGGCACTGCCGAAATAATGCGTGATCGCGAGTGGTGTTATACGTTTTCTATGCATGCTGCGAAGAATTACCCGTTCCGCAAAATACCGGGTGATTGTGATATCGAGTTTGCTGATGGCACATCAGATGATGAATATCTTGAAACTTTGCGTACAGCACTTGATTATGTATGGGCTGCGTCTCGACCAGACATGGTATTTTATCTTGCCGGTGCAGATCCATTCGTTGCTGACGGGTTGGGTAGATTGGCACTTACCAAAGAAGGACTGCTGCTTCGAGACAGCATTGTCATTGATCGTGTCACCACAGAAGGGGTACCATTGGTGGTGACCATGGCAGGTGGGTATGGAATTAACATCAATGACACGGTCGATATTCATTATCAAACGGTTCAACAGGTGGTAACACAATGATTATTCACCCGCAACCACAATTAGAGTTCCATCTATTACCGATGAGAGCGTTGTATTGGCCGAGTAGACAGATGGTCATTATTGCTGATTTACACCTAGGGCGCGCTGTGCCACGGATGCCTAAAATTGTGGAAAGTGTACAACAAACGCTCCATCGTGTCAGTGAAGTATTACATCATACCCACGTAAATCGTCTCCTTTTTCTTGGTGATGTCTTCCATATGCGAAATACATATCATCAAGAACTGGTAGGGCAATTTGAGCGTTGGCGTGCAACAGTTGCTCATGTTGAGATGATTCTTGTGCGTGGAAATCATGAACGTGCCATGGGTGATCCACCGCAGCATTTACAGTTACAATGTGTGGACCCGGGGTACGAAGAATCTGGGGTCACATTCTTACACGAGCCGCGCCACAGTAGTTCATTTGCGATGTGTGCACATCTGCATCCATGTTTATTGGTCCCCACAGCCCGTGCATTTGCCACTGCAGTTCCTTGCTTTGTGTGGAGCCAGGAGTATCTTTACATGCCAGCATTTGAAGACACAATACCCGGACGCGTCATCTCACGTCGATTTGATGAAAATTATGCCTGTATTCATAATCAACAAGTAGTCGCACATCCATGAATGTATCGTTACATCCACGAGTATTGTTGTTATTCGTCGTTGGTCTGGTGTGGATCATCAGTACTAGACACGACACTCCCACTCTCCCTCAAATCATTGATGGTCATCGTATGCCATTCATTCAGTTAACTGATGTATCAGAAAATGTGGTATCAACGAATGACTCGTTGGGAACGCCTGTCGTGTATACACTCTGGACCACGTGGTGTCCTGCGTGTTCTGCAAACATGCCAGTACTAAATCAACTCGTTCCTGAAATGGAAGCCCGTGGTATTCGCATGGTTGCTGTCAATCAAGGTGAGACGCTCATGCAAATTCAGTCGCATTTATTGCATTCGTCCATAGAACTCGATATCTGGCAGGATCCACAACGGCAGATGGGTATGTTGCTCCAGGCAAATGATTTGCCGTCGACCATTTTTGTGGATGCGAATGGGGTCATTCGTCTGTTGTATCGCGGTCCCATTACTCCGACGTTGTTTCGCACAATGGCAACAGTACTAACTCAGGAAGAGTACAGGTAATACAATGATGCCATTGATTTCTCTTGGACCCGTTCGTGTAAGTACTGCAGGATTGATAACGTTGCTGGCAGTAGTTCTGTGGTGGTGGTGGTCAGAACGACGTTTTATTGAACGAGGCATGGTGCTTCCTGATTGGGTATTTGTATTCGTCATTTTTGCAACATGGCTTGGTTCACGACTATGGGTGTTGATCGAAAGCGCTACACCCTACGAAGTGATTTTTTTGCAACTATTATCGGTGCGGACGTTGGATTTTTCATGGTCAGGGGCTGTTGTCGGTGGAATGGTGGCGCTTTCGTGGAGTGCAACACGATTACATGCGGATGTGCGTACGTGGTTAGAGATACTCAGTTTACCAACGCTTGTCGCCTTTTCTTTGAGCGCATTTGGGAGCTTTTGGTCTGGTGCAGATTTGGGGCGGCTTTGGGATGGCCCGTTTGCGGTGCAAATGGTGGGAGCATATCGTCATCCAGTCCAGCTTTATGACATGTTCATGTTCATCATCGGTGCATTTTGGTGTGTGTGGGTTGAAAGACATCATGTCGTTGGCGGGTGGTGGCATTTGGTAATTGCCATGGCGAGCAATCTTCTTGTTGTAGCTGGTTTTCGTGCAAATGTTGCAGTGCTAAATGGTGGAGTCGTGGTGATACAGATTGTCGCGTTACTCCTTTTGATTGTTGCTGTAGAGCGTGTTATGATGTTGCAACGTCAGCAGGCTAGGTAGATCATGCAAAAACGCCCGTTTTATTACAAAGAAACGCATGGATTTCGCGTCTCTGTTATTCCTGAATATCTCAGTGAAGAATCAGATCAAGATGCGGGGCGTTTTGTTTTTTCGTATTTGGTGCGCATCGAGAATTGCAGTCGCACAAATGCCCAATTAATCCGTCGGCACTGGATTATCAGCGATGCAATTGGCGAACAATATACCGTTTCAGGTGACGGTGTGGTTGGCCAGCAGCCATTCTTGCGTATTGGTGATGTGCACGAATACCGGAGTTTTTGTGTGCTTAAATCATCGCGTGGGACTATGTCCGGATATTACACCTTTTTTCAACATCCTACCGAGACATTTGATGTTGATATCCCGTTGTTTGATTTAGTTGTTCCCTTTACCTAGTGGTGGAATTTGATGATTGACTATGCGAATATCTTGCAGTTGCAGTTGCAACCTGGTGTGATTGACTTGGCGTGGGGGCATCCCGATATGAAGGTTTTGCCTGTTGACGCAATTCGACAGGCGTCTGACCGTGCATTGTCGCGATATGCAGGTGCGATGCTGACGTATGGCATTGACAGGGGTGTTATTCCATTACGTCAGGCAATTCAGCAGTGGTTGTTTACGCATGAAGGTGCTGCACCGCTAGATGATGAACTGATGATAAGTGCAGGGAATTCGCATTCATTAGCCCTCGTAGGCGCACTGTATGCACAACCTGGTGATGTTGTGTTTGTGGAGAATCCAACATATCATCTCGCGTTGCGCATTTTGCGAGATATGCCTATCGACATTCGGCCGATTCCGTGCGACCGTGAAGGAATGATTGTCGACGCATTGTCGGAACAGGTGAATGCATGCCGTGCATCAAACCAACGTATTGCATTTGTTTATACGATTCCTACGTGCCAAAATCCTACGGGAGTCTCGATGTCGTCTTCACGGCGATTAGCGCTCAAACGGCTGGTTGAGTCTGAGAGTTTACTCGTAGTCGAAGATGATGTGTACCGTGAATTGTGGTACAACACCCCCCCATTACCCTCGCTGTGGCATTCAATTGCGCGCGGTCACGTCATTCGCTTAGGTTCTTTTGCAAAATCACTTGCTCCAGGCTTGCGTATAGGATTTATTGCTGCAAGTGGGCCGATTATTAATCGGCTTGCAGGGTGCGGTCTCCTTGATAGTGGCGGTGGGATGGCTCATTTTCCTGGTCTGATCGTGGCTGAATTGATTCAGAGCGGTGAATATGCGTCAATCGTAACGTCGTATCGGACCGAGTATGCGCGACGTCGTGATGCATTGCATGGTGCGTTATTACCTTTGCAACACCACGGATACACATGGGAAGAACCAAGTGGCGGTTACTTTTTGTGGATGCGATTGCCGATGAATACCAACACTGCAGATGTATTGGAGCGTATTCGCGCTACACACGTCGATGCTTTGCCTGGTTCGTTGTTCACCCAGTTGCCGCTACCGTATCAAGCAGTTCGATTTGCATTCAGCTTATTCAATGAATCCGATCTGCGTGAAGCTGGACGACGGGTTGTTGCTGCATTGACGTAATTTACAACAACACGGCCACAGAGACGTCATGCAGACGTCTCTGTGGCCGTGTTCGCTATTTAGAGCGTTGTGCCGTCTGCGATGATGGTGTTTGTGCCGAATTGTGATACGTTGGCTCGTGGTTTTATGATGACGTTCGTGCCAATCGTGGTGTGTGCTGGGATAACGTTGTGAGCTCCAATGAGTGTTAATCCAGTATGTAACAAGTCGGGCGACGCTTGATTTGGTGATGCGTTGTGTTTGTGGCCAATTGTCGAGTTGTGCATGACATGGGTATCACGATCGATGATACTTCGTTCTATTGTGCATCCTGGCTCGATTACGACATTAGGAAAGATAATGCTGTCAATGATGTTGGCGCCGGCAGGAATGACCACTCCCGGCCCAATGATTGAACCGCTGACATTTCCATTGATACGACTGCCGTCACAAATCATGCTGTTGCTGATTGTGGCGGTGGTGCCAACCTCGGCTGCTGGCATCTCAGCGCTTTTTGTGTGTATTACCCAATTAGGGTCGCTAATGTCGAGAGCAGGTGTTTCGGTAAGTAATGCCATGCTTGCCTCGAAGTATGCTTGTAATGTGCCGACATCAGCCCAGTACCCTTGAAAGTGGTATGCGTGGACATTCGCGTTGCGAACAAATTTGGGCATCAAATCACGCCCAATGTTTTCTTCGGTTGTAGTGCGAAGCGCTTCGAGAAGGAAATCCTTGTTGAACAAGTATATGCCCATGGACGCCAGTGTAGAAGCACTGCGCTTTGGTTTTTCTTCAAACCGCGATACCATACTTTCGTGATCGACGGTGACAATGCCAAATCGATGTACTTCGTGACTGCCGACGGAATGCACTGCAACCGTCATTTGCGATTGTTTGGCCAAATGTGCCTGAACCATGGGACGATAATCCATTTTGTAAATATGGTCTCCGGCCAATACGAGCACGAGTTCTTCAGGTTGTTCTGCGATGAAATCTATGTTCGCACGGAGTGCGTCAGCGTTTCCTTTTTGCCAACCAATGCTAGCACCCATATATGGATGCAAAATATGCACACCGCCAATGCGCCTATCGAGATCCCAGGGTTTGCCTACACCGATATGTTCTTGCAACGAACGTGGACGATACTGCGTCAACACGCCAACGTTTGTGATGCCTGAGTTAACACAATTGGATAATGAAAAATCGATGATGCGATATTTGCCAGCAAACGGCACAGCCGCTTCAGCACGTTCGGCAGTCAAAACACTAAGTGCAGGATGCTCACCACCTGCGAGAATGAGTGCAAGCACACGGTTCATGACGCATCATCTCCTTGCTGTTCGTCCTGTGCACGCTGGCGAGCGGCACGCATGAGCGCAAATCCATTACTTCCCCACGCCACCCCCCATACGAATATGATGAGTAGCACGATCATGTGCATCAAGTAAATTAACCACTCTTCAATGGATGATGCACCACTACTCGGCAGTTCGGGGAGTAACAATCGGGTTACTTGCCATATTACCACCATACCGGCCACGCTAAACAGCCAGAGCAGTGGTTTTGGAAATATAACAATCTGAAAAAGTTGTCGCTTTAGCAATAGTATTAACAAAATTGCTTCTATCGTATTTGTTACGCTAAAAATAAGCGTGATGATAAAAACGTTTTCAATAATATTATTAGAGCGTGTAAAAAGCCATGCCATGCTCAGGTTTAGCAGTACGGTGATTATTCCCACAACAACGGGTAACCGAGTGTTTTTAAGTGAGAACCAGATGCGTACAGCAATTTCTGCAAGACTAAATCCAACGATGCCAAGCGCATAGCCGCGTACTGCCTGCACTGTCAAAATTGCTGAATTCGTATCAAATGAACCACGTTGATAGAGCAGGCCCACAATGCTCTCTGCACCGAGAAATAACACGAGCGAGGCAGGCAATGTCACTGCAAGGACACTTTGAAGTGCAGTGCTAGCATGTGATGCGAATGTTTTTAATTGATTCAACACAAATAGACGTGCAAGGAGTGGAAATATGACGGTGCCGATGCTCAGGCCAATTAAGCCATGTGGGAGTAACATGATTTGCATGCCATACCCGGTCGCAGCCACTGCACCAACGCCAAACGTTGATGTAATACTAATCATCACGGCAAGATTGATTTGCCAAACTGATTGACCAAAGATGCGGGGAAGAAGGAGCTGCCAGACATCACGCAATCCGTCAGTTTGATACCCGGCAAATTGCCACTTCCAACCAAGACGAATGATGCTAGGAATTTGCACAACTAAAAAGATCGCGGCTCCGAGTACGACGCCATACACCACGCCATAGATACCCCAGATAGGCGCCAGGATGGCAACTCCTAGGATGATCCCGATGTTATAGAGGTTTGATCCTAAGGTGGGGATGCGAAAATTGTCATGCGCTTCAAGCGTTGCTTTGATGATCCCTCCAATTCCCAGGAGAATTGGTTGAAGCAAGAGGATTCGCATTAAATCGACGGCTAATAATTGCGTGTCTCGAGCAAATCCACGTGCAGTGGTAAGCAGAAGGAGTGGTTCTGCCCATATCCAGGCAATGACTGAAATGCCAACTAACAGTGGAAGTGATACGTTCATCACCGCACTGATTAATTTCCACCCGGCAGATTGACTCACATGCTGTTGCTGTTGATACACGGGAATGAGCGCTGTGCCGAGTGCACCACCCGCAACCACCAAATAAATCAAATCTGGCACGGCAAATGCAGCACGATATGCGTCCACGACGTTGCTAGTGCCGAATTGTGCAGTGATGAATATATCTCTGATGACACCAAGAATGCGACTCAGTAAGTAGCCGATGGCGACAGTGAGTGTATTCAGAATCGTACGTGAACGGAACATGTGTGTCAATTCTGTTGCAGAGCACAGGAACATTTGCTATAATCAGTTGTTAGAGACTCTAGTGAGCACTTGTCGATTGAATTATACGGGAGAACCGTCACCTTGGCGAACACCAAATCAGCCCTCAAGCGCATCCGCATGTCGGAAAAGCGACGCGAGCGCAACACCTCCTACAACTCACGTGTCAAGACGATGCTGAAAAAGGCTGAGCAGACCGTTGCTTCCGGGAACGCAGACCCAGCTGCAATCACTGCTGCCATTAGCACACTTGACAAAGCGGCAGTAAAGGGCATCATCCACAAGAACAATGCCGCACGTCGCAAGTCACGCCTGATGAAGAAAGTTAACGCAGCCGCCAAGTAGTCTGACGACCGCGTACGCAACGCCTTCGTAGCATCGCTACGAGGGCGTTGTGTTTATGCCTCCATGACAAGTAGGTCAAGACCTGCGAGTACATCAATTGCGCCAGTTTTACTCTTGTGATCAAGAGCGAGAAGGCGTTCGTGGAGTCGCTCAAGCTCATTTGGGCCGAACCCGCGAGCCTGTTGAATGGCTTTGTCTGTCAAAAATCCCGGTCGTAAACCGACCTTAGTTGCAATATCATTTGCCCGCATGCGTTGGAGCTCGAGTTCTCTCACTTGCAGGAGGATGCGTATATGTCGGGCAACCATGAAGATAACGTATTGAGGTGCTTGTCCATCCATCATGAGTTTACGGAGTTTGGCAAGTGCCGGACCTTTGCGTCGTAACGCCATTTCATCAATAAAGCTAAACATGTTTTGTTCGGTGTCATCAACCACCATGAGTTGTACGACTGCTTCATTGATTTGTCCACCAGGGCGCACATAATTTGCCAATTTATCTAGTTCATTAATGAGCGTTCGACCGTTGTTGCCTACGAGTCCAATTAGACGTGCAGTTGCAGCATTATCGATGATAACCTGCCGAGCTCGCGCTTGTTCTCCAATCCATCGGATTAATTCTGTTTCTTTGGGATGAAGAAATTCCTGGACTTGGCCGATTTTGCTGATATGGTTAAATATAGCATTGCGTTTATCAAATTCTTCGTTTTCATTGAACAATATATCCGCCCAGGCAGGGATGCGGTCCAGATACGATTTCAGGTCATCGCGCTCTTTACCTGCTTTTTGATGTTTCAATAAGTCATTTACGATAACCAAACGACGGTCATGCAAAAATGGAAACGCCTCACATGCATTCATCAGGTGCTCAAGTTTGAAGCGTTTACCGTCAAGTTGTGCCACATTGAGTTGTTGCGCAGCATCAGGAATCGTCGCGAGTAGCGACTTAACAGCCAAGCTACGCATATATTCATCTGGCCCGAAGTAAATTGCAATCATGTTTATTCCGTATAAGTGCCGATTGCTTTGAATTCTGCATATGCTTGTGTGGGATTGGGATGAGGGAGTTGCGGCAAGCACGGCCGGCCAAGCGCGAGGGACTCGGTCTGATTGAGGATGGCTTTGATGGTTGCTACCGCACCTACTTTGCGGACATAGGCATCAACTTGTGCAACTTGTTGTTGAACATCCTGTCGATCTGGATGGTCTGTGAGTAGACGTAATGATTTGGGTACAATATTGGCAATTGCCAATATGGATCCAGCCGCGCCATCGATTATTGCTTGGCCGAGTAATGGAGCATTGCCAGTGTAGATTTTGAGTTGTGGATATCGTGTACAGAGCATGCGTGTATGTACCGCATCTACAGCACTATCTTTGATGCCTTCGATACATTGAGCGTGACTTGACAGTAATGCGTCGATGACTGTCGTAGTAATTGGCACACCAGTCATTGGTGGGATATGATAAAGTACGATTCTGCCACCGGGTGGCAACGCATCACAAACTGCACGATACCATGCAATTACCCCGGCTTCACCAGATTGTTTGTAGAAAAACGGTGGTAGCACGAGTGCGGAGTCTGCGCCTGCAAGAAGAGATGCGTTGGTCAGTGAGATGGTATCGGTGAGGGACTGACAACCTGTACCTGCCATAACTTGCAGAGTTCCACGGTGAGCAATGGCAGTCGTGATAATGTCAAGGCGTTCTGGGACACTGAACGATGGACCTTCACCGGTTGTACCGCACGGCACAATTCCATCAAGTCCCAGAGCTTCTAAGTGACGGATAAGCTGTCCAAACGCAATTTTGTTGAGCGCACCATGATCATTGAGTGGTGTTGCAATTGCAGCGTGTAGGGATGGCATTATATCTCCTTTTGCACAGATTATAGCAGTTTGCCACATGCCTACATGCTATAATTTGTAGTGTACATCTAAACGGGGTAGTTATGATACGCGGTTTTCTCATCGGTCTGATATCAGCAGTCTCTGTCTGCATGTGGGCGCGTCGACAGACGGCACATGTGGTAGATCATCGTCACCGTGTAAATCCTGATACACATATCAGTCGTCGTGCACGTGAAGAAAGTGCCAAGATTTTTGCAACCATTGAACGAGAGTCACCATGGATTCTAAAGCCCAACGCAAAGCCATCCAGCAACTCGTCAGCGCAGTCCTAGCAATACTTGCAGCCCGTCTGGCGATTTGGATTGTTGACCAAATCATGGGTGATCAATAATTCATTTGCTTCGCTGCTTCATTATTTCAGCATAATAGCCGTGGTATTCGCTGGGGAGCTTCTCGGCAATCCGGCACATCATCTCGTCGGTCAGTGCAGTCATTTCGTCGGGATCGATGTTGATCACACCACTATTCGAAACAGGTTGCCATGGTTTGCCGTACGTAATTGTAATCGGTGCTCCTATTCCTTTTTCCACTCCATGTATGGCCACAGGGACAATGGGTACACCTGCACGTAATGCCATGCGTACTGCACCACCGCGACCTTTTTGTAGCTTGCCGGTGCCACTTCTATGCCCCTCAGGGAAGACGATCATGACATGGTTTTGCTTGAGCGTTGCTACTGCAGCATCAAGGGCTGCGCTGTCACTTTGCCCTCGTTTGACCGATATAGCCTGCATTGATGTTAGCCACCAGCCGAGTACTGGTTTGAACAACTCAGATTTAGCTAGCCAATAGGGGATATGGGTGAGAGGGATGGTTCCAGCAACCACCAAAATATCATGCCACTTCACATGATTCACAATCAGCACAAAAGGGTTTCCTTTGGGTGGAAGATGTTCACGTCCCACTACTGTCCACTTGAGAATGCCGAGCCGACGCAAGAAATCAGTAATTGTTTGGAGGAAGACAAAGTGTCGATAGGCAAACATTAGTGCGATCCTTGTGCTTGATATTCTTGCATTAACTCACGGTAATAACCATGATACTCGGGCGGTAAGAGTTCACACATTTTGAACATGATTTCGTTAGTCAGACGACTCATCTCATTCGCGGGAATTTTTTCGTTATTGGCATCGCCGTCGCGTACCTCAGGATAGTAGGGTTTGCCAATGATGAGTTGACGTTCGCTAAACCAAAATTTGCGTTGGGTGCCGACAATTGCCATGGGCACTATTGGTACTCCACCTCGTAGTGCGATGCGTGCTGTCCCACCGCGACCTTGGAGCATCTCACCAGTGTGATTGCGTGTGCCTTCGGGAAATATCATCACAACTCCGCCGGTGCGTGCACAATCGGCCGCACGATCAATAGCTTGAATGTCACGCTGACCCCGTTTGACTGGGATGACTTGCATCATTGTGAACCATGCACCAAACAAGCTATTGACAATTTCTACTTTTGCCAGCCACCAAGGTCGATGCGAAAGTGGCAAGCCCCAGCCAATGAGTGGAATATCATGCCACTGGATGTGATTGCACACCAAAACCATGCCTTGCGGTCGTTTTGGAAGATTCTCCCTGCCTGTCACACTCCACGAGATAAGACGGAGTTTGTTGCACAATTCAATGAACGAGGTAATTGCAACGAAGTTAATGATGCTCAACATGTAATCCTCTACCACATTATGACGCACGACCAAGTTGAAGTTCGTAGACCATATGACCACCACTCCATCCTGAAATGGCAACCAATACCATGGCGAGCGTAAGCATAATTGCATAATTGCGATACGTGTCATCACTCCACACGGGTGTGGCAGTGATTTTGCGTCTGATTTGCCATGCACGCCAAACAACAACAAACAGCGCAATCGCGCTGAATGCATGCAAATTTATCCAGTTGAGTGCTTCTGCAGGAGTTGTTGGATTGTTGAGGTGACCAACGGCGTCAATGGTGCCGGTGATGAGACTCGGAACCATGCTTATCCAACCAAATATAACCAGATATAAACTGCTTTGTTCGAGTTGTGCATGTTGTTTATACCTTGCCCACATGGCAAAGACAAAGGCAGCCACGACGGCTCCAATTGGCACATGAACGGTAGCAGGGTGAAGGAGAATGTCAATCATGCAAGTACGTGTTCGTTTAGGCTGAACTTAAAATATCATACCATACTTCACGTGGTATGATGCATGGTAGTCATATACATAGGTCGGTTACCGTATGATTATCTTCCGCCGTACTATTCACATCATCTGTTTATGTTGTCTTGCACTCATATGTGTCCCGCGTGTTGTTTTGGCACACGGCTTGATTGCCGGCGGTGCTCAAGTGATCGAGGTTGATGCAGGGATTCATCCACTACGCATAGAGGTTCAAGTGCCTACTGGGGCACCCACAACACTCACTGCTCGTGTGTGGCCGGTTCAGCCATTTGTGGGTGCCGCAACAATCTCTCTCAATGCAACACACATAAACTCGCAGGATGTAGATGAGCATTCTGTGTCCATACCAGAGGGACAGCACACTATTGCAGTCTTTGATGTGGCGATTACACGTGTTGGAGCATGGGATTTGCTTATCCACGTCCGCGATGGTCGAAATCAAACAGGTATTGTTGTAGTACCAATCACCGTACCCGAAACATCGGCACCACCACTTACAATTCCCTTATTTGTGGCGTTTGGGCTGCTTGCGTTTATTCTGACTGCCTCGATTGTTTGGCCAACGCCTGGTCCGTGGCTTAAAGCATTGTATGCACATGGATTTACTGCGTCACTGGTTGGTGCAATACTGCTTGGTGCAATCTATGTCTGGCCGTCAATTACGGTGGAGTGGCGTTCGCCGAATGATCAGACACGGCCGTATGCAACTGCAGTCATGGGCGTTGACGACAGTTCACTTACAATCCAACTTTTCGATGGTTCCACCGGGTTACCCGCTGATGATCTCGTACCACATCATCAAGCATTGATGCATTTGGTCATGATAGAACACACAACGCGCAACTTTGTACACGCCCATCCTGCACGCATTGCATCTGGTACGTATGCACTCAACCTTACAGATGTGCCCAATGGAAAGTATGATGTTGCACTCGAACTTGAACGCATTGGTAGTGGTTCACAGGTCTTGCGCGGTACAATTGAGTGGCTTGGGGGGGGAACGCAAGCTCGCCCAAGTGCACAACGTGTCTCGCTGGTGCCAACCGAGTACACGCTGAATGATCACACCATATCCATATCGACATCCGAGGTGCCCCGCGTAGGAGTGCCGACGACGATCAATGTGGCGGTATTCGACGATGGGAACCCTGTTCCATCGTTAGAATATTGGTTAGGTATGCGTGGGCACATGATTGTGCGAGATGAACGTGGGAGCATGTTTGGGCATGTCCACGCAGCTGGTCCAATGAATGAAGACTTTCAACCGGTTGCATTGCCGGGTCATACTGTACAGTTTGTCTATGCATTTCCGCGTCCACAAACGTACCAAATCTGGGTGCAGGTGCAAGTTAACGGACAAGTTATCACGGTACCTGCATTACTTGCGGTTCAGGAGTAATATCGTGGTATGTCATCGTATTTGTGTTTTCGTAGTGTGGCTTGGGTTGGTACTTGGTGGGTGTGCGGCACCGATTGCAGCACAATCTGCACACTATGATGTCACGATGATGCTTGAACAAGAGGGATTAGGAAAGCGGACGGTTGTCATTCGACTTGCTGATCTATCGGGCAACCCAGTTGATGATGCTATAATTACGTTGTTGCCGGTTATGCGCCAACATGGCATGCTTGCGCCGCCAATCATGGTTAAAGCAACAACATCCGGTGAGTATGTATTCCCCGATGTGAATCTTGACATGAGCGGCGAATGGCAAATGCAACTTACCATAGTCGTTGGGTCTACAAAAGATATGATTGAAATTCCTGTTGTAATTAAGTGAGGACATATGAATCCAGAGACAACCATATTAGTGGTCAATGCGGTCGTTATTGCAGTAGCGTACACACTTATTTACCCCAAATATGTGGGCTCCCAAATGTCCAAGTTGACATTTTATGATCTTCTGATGAGTTTGATACCGATTTCTATTGCGTGGTGGCTCTATGGTGAAAGTGATCATCAGTTTAATGCCATCATTTTTCAAACGAATTGGTTTGTGTTTACATTGGCAACATACTTCATTATCGAATTGCCTATGACAATCGGCTACATGCGTGCATTTTTCAAAGACCCATCTGATAAACGCTAATATACCTCACATCATGAGCGCCGTCGTGTAATTGTTACGGTATCACCCACGCGTATCATGCCGTGTGTACGGTGGATGAGGTTCTGTCCGAAAATAACGCCGTGACCAAATTTACGGAAGGTCGTCAGTGTTGCAAGTGGCTCGTGTGAGCGACTACCGTTCATCTGATCGGTGGTTGTTACCACACACCGTGCGCATGGTTTTACTGCGGTCACTTCAACGTCGCCAATGCGAATCTCGTGCCACTCGTCTTCATCCCATGCAGGTGCACCACTGACTACAATATTCGGGCGAAATCGGTCCATGCCGATGGGGATTGACAATTTGGAGTTGAGATCTTCAAGTGAAAGTGAGTTTGTTATCAGACTGGCATATCCATCCGCAAAACTTACCGCATCGTCTGCTTTTAATGCATAATCAGCACTCACCAAACGACGGTAAGATGGAGCCATGACGACCAATCGACATGTTTGACCAAGTACGGAACTTAACCAACGTGCTATGGCGTCACCTTGGTCGACGACCATACAAGTGTCGCGCCAAATCGTAGCGAGGCGTGTCGGCCCGGTTGTTGTTGGGGTCACGACAATACTCGGCACATGTGGAGCTGAGAGTTGCCATCCACTCGGATGAACACGGACATCTATCAAAGCCATGGTTGCAACTTCGCGTTGGGATAGAAAAGTCCCGTCATCGTCGATGACGAGTAATCGCCGATCATCGGCGAGTCCAATATCTTCGACGACTGCTTCTGACAATGAAATTCCACGACATCCTTTGATTGGATAGATGTAGAGGCCACTGACTGTAAGCATGGATACTCGTTTCTTCGTTATGCTATTGAGATGCCTAGGATGGCCATCATGCTTGTTTTGATTGTTGTCGAGGACTTACCCACGGGACATCGGCAACTCCGGTCAAATGATTTGCTGCGCGTGCCGCCACAAACAGAAAATCCGAGAGTCGATTCAAATAGACACCGATGACTGCATTACAGGCCTCTTCACGCGCCAATGTAACCACGTAGCGCTCGGCTCGACGACACACGGTACGTGCGAGGTGAAGTTGTGCGGCGGCAATACTGCCGCCAGGCAAAATGAACTGTGTAAGTGCCGGCAATTGTGATTCGAGCGTGTCAATCGCTTCTTCAAGTGACGTGACATCGGATTGTTGTACGCGCGGAATGTTGGCGGCATCACCGGGGGTGGCAAGATCGGCACCTACCACAAATAACTGGTTCTGAATTGAAGCCAACATCTGATCGATTGATTGTGGCAGGCCATGTGCGCGTGCGAGACCTATCGTGGCATTGCATTCATCCACAGTTCCGTAGGCATGCACGCGGATAGTGTCTTTGGCGACGCGTAGACCGCCCCACAATCCCGTTTCACCTTCGTCACCTGTTTTCGTATATATTTTCATCACATGCTCCTAAAAAAAACCGCCGTGTGCGTCATGACGCACACGGCGACTAGTCGATTATCGAAGTTTGATGTGCAAATCACGCAACTGCTTTTCGTCCACTGGTGATGGAGCGCCCATCATCAGGTCTTGCGCTTGTTGTGTTTTGGGGAAGGCTACCACTTCACGTATGGTGGCTTCATCTGCCAAAATCATGGCAATTCGGTCAATCCCCGGTGCAATACCCGCGTGGGGTGGTGCGCCAAACTCGAACGCCTCGAGCATATGACCGAATTGAGCTAGCGATGTTTCGCGACTGATGCCCAACAAGTCAAACAACTTTTGCTGTACCTCGCGGCGGTGTATGCGTACCGAACCACTCGCAACTTCATACCCGTTAAGAACGAGGTCGTATGCTTTGGCACGTACATTGCCTGGATCAGTGTCCATCAAGGCTACATCGCTGTCGAGCGGTGCTGTAAACGGGTGATGAGCTGCATTCCACCGATTGTCTTCGGCATCCCATTCAAGGAGTGGGAAGTCTATGACCCAGGCGAACGCCAATAAATTGGGATCTGCCAAGTTGAGACGATTTGCGAACTCACGACGGAGTTTGTCGAGCACCGCAGTAACGACCTTGGTGGTGTCGGCAACAATCAATACCATGTCGCCAGGTTGTGCGTTCATGGCTGTCAAGATGGCTTGCATTTCGTCAGTGCTTACTTGCTTCGCAAATGATGAGCGTAATTCGCCGCCATCAGCAGGTAGAGCTGCCCACATAAGCCCTTTTGCGCCATTTTGGCGAGCAATATCCGTGATTTCGTCAATCTGCTTGCGCGAGTAGTTAGCGATGCCAGGAACGCAAATGCCTTTGACTTGACCACCAGTTGCCACGGCACTACTCAGCACAGCAAATGCGGAATTTTCCACGATGTCGTTGAGTTTAATCAGTTCGAGCCCGTAGCGTAAATCTGGTTTGTCAGAGCCAAAGCGCTCAAGAGCTTCGGCGTACGTCAGGCGCATGAACGGAGAGATGGTGCGTTTATGCGGTATTACGGCAGGGACCATCGCCGTAAAGAGACGCTCAACCACATCAAGGACATCTTCCATGTCGACAAATGCCATCTCCATGTCCAACTGTGTAAATTCTGGCTGCCGATCTGCACGCAGGTCTTCATCACGGAAACACCGTGCAATCTGGAAGTAGCGATCGTACCCTGCGACCATCAAAAGCTGCTTCATTTGTTGTGGTGATTGTGGCAACGCAAAAAACTCACCATCATGGACACGGCTTGGTACGAGATAGTCACGTGCACCCTCAGGTGTTGATTTGGTTAATATTGGTGTTTCAATTTCGATGAAGTTCTCTTTGTCGAGAAAATCGCGAATAAACTTGACGAAGCGATGGCGCAATATTAAATTGCGTTGCATGCGCTCACGACGCAAATCAAGATAGCGATACTTGAGTCGCAAAGGCTCCTCTTCGTTACCATCGCGGTTGATCATCAGAGGAGTCTGTTTGGCGGGATTGAGGACATTCACAGCCGTGGCAACCAACTCAATTTCGCCAGTACCGAGGTCTGGATTGATGGCCTCAGATGGACGTTTACGCACATTTCCTGTGACTTGTAGCACAAACTCACTGCGAGCCTCGCTGGCAATTGCGTGTACTGCGGCGTCATTGGCCGCATCAAAAACGACCTGTGTAAGACCGTAGCGGTCTCGTAAATCGACAAAAATAAGCGGACCATGGTCACGTCGGCGATGTACCCAACCTGCCAGAGTAACACTTTGTGAATCGTGGTGTGCGCGTAGTTCACCACAGGTGTGCGTACGATACATAAATTCCTCATGCATTGCGCCGGATGGCAATTACTAACTCGTATTATATCACTCTGCTTATCACCGTGATTTGCTGTTTCTTCGAGCTACGATTAGCATCTGTTCACTGTCACTGTCAAATGGTTCTAAATCATAACTGCCATAACAATGTTGTAATGTGAAACCTGCACGTGCGAGGAGATGTTCAATCTCGAAACGCCAAAAATAACGCATTGCAAAGCTAGCACTTTTGCGTTGCACTCCGTTTTGGATGTCTGTAATATCATACATAAATACAACATGGATGAGCTGTTGCGCAATGTCACTCCATTGCGAAACAAACTTGTGTACCATCCGCCCATCAGTCAAGGTGAAACGTTTATCAAGCACCACATCCCCTTTGTAATTTGGCAGGGTGCGCATATCAGGGTGAAACAAGTCAAGTACCAGATATCCACCTGGCAACAATGCACGATGGACATTATTGAGCGCTTGTAGTTGGTCATGCACTGAGGTGAGATGCATGAATGAGTTTAGTGCAATAATGGCTAATCCGAATCGGGTATCACCTTGCCACGTGCGTATGTCGCCTTGATGCAGTTGAAGTGCAGAGATATCGTTGGCATCTCTGGTACGTTGTGCAATGGCTAACATCTCTGTCGATGTATCGACACCGACGACCTGGTTGCCATCTGCCGCAAGGGGAATGCACACGCGCCCTGTGCCACACATATACTCAATAATTGGTCCACGAGTGTGTTTTGCAAAGGCCCGATAGAAGTCAACATCTTCTTGTACTTCTGCAAAATCAACTGCATAGAGCTCGGCGATTTGATGGTATTCGTGCATGAGCGTCACCGCCGATCAACCAAACTTGCACGACCAAAATCTGCATCGTATCGCTCGGCATGCTTGCTATGGAGAAATTCCTCGAACTTTTCGACGCCATGCTGTTGTAAATACTGGCGTTCTGATCGCGTTAATGGGACAACCCACAGTGTTTGGATGTATGCTTGAGGGTGATCAATTTCACCAGCAGGATTGGCGTCGTAGATATGTGCGTCATCTAAGAATGGATATGTCAGGTATAAATATTCGAGACGTGAACCGGGTACGATTGGTTCACCAATGGGGATAACATATCCGGGGCCGATTTCGATTGAATGCACATGTGGGAACTCGGAAATCATGAGTAACATTTCACAGGCCACTTTGTCGTAGTCTGCGGGAGCATGCATCAGATATTCGTGTCGTATGCCACGTGGGTCACCACTGCTTTTGCTGCTTTTGGGGATCACAGAATATGCAGCCCCTACTGTACAAAAAATATTGAAGAGTGGATTGTGTTGGTATGAGCAAATGGTGAAGTTTGCTGAGATTGCGTTGTTAATGCCTTCTGTGCCTTGTTTGGGACGTGCACCATAGCGAAATCGCGGTTGACCCTTCCAAGTGAGCAAACGGTCATAGACTAACACACTAGGATCACGTTCGCGATCCCAGCGTTGCGATAATACATCACGGTATGGGTCGATTGTCATGGGGATGTTCCTGTCCAAGCTTCTTTGTAGTCGCTGCCAATTACGAGGATCATATTCGCGTCGGAACTGGCTCCCTGCGGTCGCGCGCTGTTAATCACTACTTGTGATTCACTCAAAGAAAGTGCGTCAATCAGCTTGGCGCGCTCCTCGGGATGATCCCCGATATCGTAGAGAATGGTGGTCGTGGTGGTCGTACCATCACTTGCGGCCACCGTGGCAAATCCCTGGCGTGTCAGGTAATTGGTGACTTGCCCAGCCACGCCGTTGATTTGTGAGCCATTTAACACTTGAAGATTTACAATACCCGGAACCTCAGCGCCACTCTGCCATTTATTTACGAGGATTTGAATATCTGTGGCATTCCAATTGATATCTGACCCATTCACGCTGTCTACGCGCACGGCACTTGGGTTAATGGCAAATTGTGCAATACGGTCACTATCAAGTCTTGTCGCGATGCCTGCAAGATCAGTCATCGTACCGATATCGCCGAGTGGTAACGTGGTACGCACATTCTGCTCGAGGACACCCACCCATTTGGGTAGTAGCGACATATTGGCGGCTAACCCACGACTTCGTACCTGGCGAAGCACATCCTTGAGCACTTGTTGTTGTCGTTTACTGCGGTCAAAATCATTCGAAGAATGTCGCGATCGTGCATATATGAGAGATGTGCGACCATCCATGATTTGAAGACCGGCCGGAATATAGATGCGTTCAACGCCATGATTTTCAGTGGGGTATTCTGGATCAATAAGCGTTTGTTTGACGTCTACCATGATGCCACCAACGCTATCCACGATTCGCTCAAACCCTTGAAAATCCACTTGTGCAATGTAATCGACTTTTATTTTGAGAAAGCGTTCGAGCGTCTCCGCAGCAGCGGCTCCACCACCGGCATCTGCCTCTGTACCGCTTCCATAGAGCGCTTCCGCATTATAGTAGCCGTATGAAAATGCACGGTTGACTTTGCCGTAACTGCCATCGGGGAGAGGAACAACTGAATCTCGGGGAATCGACAGCATTGTTGCCCAGTTTTGTAATGGATTCACTCTTACAAGTATCAGCGTGTCACTCCGCACCCCCTCATCAACCGCTTCGGCGCGTTTGTCAACGCCTATAAGCAGCATGGTGAACGGTTCTTTTAGCGTTGCTGGTGTAAATGGCTGGCTGAGGTCGATTTCATCTGTCGTACCACCAGTAGATTGATCTGGTTGATTGGGGTCCTGTTGTTCATTTGATTTATCCTGATTCAACCGAGGGTCTGTCTGTTGAATGGCACCTAGTGCCTGATCGGTACGTCGTAACACCGCAAGTGCAGAACCTGCGATGCCAAAGAGCAAGAGCACAACGAGCACGATTATGTACGTCCGCCACGAGTTGGCTTGACCGCCGCTACGTCGTGATGCGAGATGTAACGGTGAGGCCTGGAGCGGCACTGATTTGACTGGACGTCGGAGAAGTTTTGCAGGGCGAAGCGATCGTCGTCGCATTGTCTTCGGCACGATTAACCCACTTTTGTTCCAATTGAACACATTATACAACAATGATGCACGTACATTCGAGTATGTGTATACTTTAACGAGTAATCGCAGTTCTGAGTATGGTAAGTTTCTGAAAGTTTCATGACTGAGCGAAAATCACTCATTGATATCCTCCTTGAAGAGGCAAAAAAGCGTGGCATTTACCACCCGACTCAAACGGTGGCACGCCCACTTGACCTCGATGATGATGCGCTTGTGCCGCCCGAAGATCGTGCCGGCTATAGAATGTTGAAAAGCAATGGGTTTGCACCGCCGTTTATTGAAGAACGTGTGCAACTCCTGCAGGACCATGCACGTATTCGTCAAGAACGTGCTCAATTACTGCAGGTATGGTCGACGCTATCTGATGAGCGAAAACGCGAACGACGGACGCATCTACAGAGGCAGTATGAGGATGTTTGGCGTAGAACCTTAGATTTTAATCTACAAGCACCGTTAGCCCTCCATGTTGAGGGGGTGCGCGTAGAGTATGAATTACGTGATTTTGTCATCACTATCACTGACAGGTGAATCTGAGACGATTTGGTCCTGTTCGTCGGCTCTTTGTTCGAATGTATCCGCGTCATCTTGAGCGACATCTCGTGCGTCGATATGTGGGAGTGTATTGATTGCCCACACTACTTTTTTACGGATAGCTGATGCATGCTCGTGCGCGCCAATGATTCGGTGCGATATCCATGTCGCTTCGTGAATTGTATCTTCATCATTTACTGCTATTTCTTCATACCAATGTGCATGATCTGGTGGCGCTGCTGCCGTGGCAAGTGCATCGCTGTGCATTATCACGCGTGTGCTGAATGATGCATTATTGAAAAACGCACATATCTCATCGAATGTGACAGCATCTGCTGCATGTACCATCATCTGTAAGTCGTTCGCGCGTAACTGGGTTTCGATGGTGTGTAAATAGTATGCAATTCTGTCGTGGAGTGGTGAGTAGACGTGTTCGAGGGGGATCACAAGACCGGTTGTACCGAGTAATTTAGCCATTTGAATGCATTGTTGGAGTTGTTCTGCGATGATGGTACGGATGCGATGGTGCGATTGTAATTCAGGCCATGCATAACTCGGTGTATATAACCAAATATTGGCAGGGCAATGGAGTAGTTGTGGGCGCACGCGTCGAACCCACGGTTTCCATTGCTCATCGAGTAGTTGGGTGTCTTGAGTATCACGTATGAAGACATCAAGGTTGTGCGCAACGATGATATCGCGCAGGATAGGTATTTGTTCAACAGTGACAATGATACCCGTTGATATTGATGTTTTCATCTGTTATCTCAGTAACATTCGACGTACACCTACCGCAATTGCAAAAATACCGGTACACACCAACACAATCGTAGCCCCTGTGGAAACAGAAAAATGGTATGAAATGATTAAGCCGAGAATGGCCGACAATGCACCAATTGCCCCTGCAACCCACATCATTGTACGAAGATTCCGAGTGAGGAGTGACGCTGCCGCCGCCGGTGTAACAAGTAACGCAGAAGTCAAGATGACACCGACAACTTGTATACCAGTTACCACAGTAAATGCCAATAGGACTAGCAATGTAGTACGTAAGTGATCCGTGTTTATCCCCGCAACTTCTGCGTGGATAGTGTCAAATGACGCAAGTTCGAGCTCTTTGTGGAGCAGTAACAACAACAAGATTACTGCAACAGATACTGCCAAAATCATCCAGAGTTCTTGTGTTTGTACGCCGAGTATGTTGCCGAATAAGATGTGGTTCAAATCACGGAATGATTGTGTGCCGCTCATCATTACGATACCGAGTGCAAACATTGCGGTAAATATGACGCCAATGGCAGTGTCTTCACGGAGACTACTCCGTTTGGCCAAATACCCTATTCCGAGTGCTGTCATGACGCCCGCTACGACGGCACCGCCAATTAAATTCCACCCGTTCAAGTAGGCAACAACGACTCCTGGCAGCGCTGTATGCGCTAGTGCATCTCCAATGAATGCAAGACGTCTCAACACGACATAACTGCCTATGACGCCGCATGTGATAGCAATGCACAGAGAAGCCCAGAACGCATTCTGCATGAATTGGTATTCAAATGGTGTGACAAACCAGTTCCATAGATCAATCATATGTTTCTGCCATCAGGATATGTGGATATTGGGCGGCAGGGTGAAGCGTGATCATGCGACCTTCGTGAAGATGTGCTATATAGTCAAATTCATCGCGTAATCGACTCGTCTCGTGTGTGGCAACTATCGAAGTACGTCCGAGGAGCTGGAGTTCTGCGAGCATCGTAGTTATCAGCGAACGCGTGTCTGGATCAATGTTATTGAATGGTTCGTCGAGTAGCAATAACTCGGCCTCTTGAACGATTGCTCGTGCAAGCAATGCACGTTGTTGTTGGCCACCTGACAAATCGCTTATCACTCTGTCTGCGATATGCTCGATTCCCATCCGCATGAGCGTTTGATTGACGAGCGCGTAATCATGACTTTTGGGTTGACGTAACCAACCAATATGAACATATCTGCCAGTCATGACAAACCGCCGAACCGTGATAGGAAACTTCCAATCAATCTCGCCTCGTTGTGGCAGATATGCGACGCGATGGTGACATGCACGCACTTTACGACCGTAAATTTCTATGTGACCAGCATGAAATGTCTGTAACCCAACGAGCGTCTTGAGTAATGTGCTTTTTCCTGCGCCATTATGACCAATTAGTGCGACACGACTACTCGCTGGAATTGTAATGTCAATTCCAGCGAGTGCATCACCTTGACGTACATCATAGCGTACGTGTAATCCTTGAATGTGAACGGCTGGCGCACCCGGCACAGAAGCAACGTGCGTACGCCCACTATAGTTGATCATTGGCCAGATGAGCCCCCTAATGCCTGATAAATTGTTTGGCTATTATACCGCATCATGTCAATATATGTTGCTCCATCACTCCCAGCGGCACCGAGTGCATCCGTGAAGAGCGGTGGAGCAATATTCACGCCAGCCTCGGTTGCAATTGTTTGTACCAAATCATCATTGCCAAACGCTTCGATGAATATTGCTGGAGCTCCTGTCTCTTTGATAGTCGCAACTAACTCTACGATTTCGTTTGCACCAGGATCACCCGACTCAGTACTAACTGAACCGAGTACCGTGCCAACAACTCGAAGTCCATAGCGTTGTGCAAAGTACGACATGGTATCGTGGTTGGTGACCAGTACACGTTGTGCTTCAGGAATGATCGCCATCTGTGCTGCAATTTCGCTATCAAGAGCTGTTAATGTTGCAACATAGGCGTCTGCATTCGATTTGAGTGTTGCAGCGTGCTCTGGCATCACCGTGGCAAGTTCTGCTTGGATATGCTCCACCATCTTGATTACGTTTTGTACATCTTGCCATACATGCGGGTCAAACTCACCATGTGCATG
>CAYZZI010000003.1:0-7100 GCA_964482795.1 uncultured Klebsiella sp. | reverse complement strand
TGATTACGTTTTGTACATCTTGCCATACATGCGGGTCAAACTCACCATGTGCATGTGCATCGGCGGATTCGCCTTTGTGTTCATCTGCATGGGCATCAGCGGATTCGCCTTTGTGTTCATCTGCATGGGCATCAGCGGATTCGCCTTTGTGTTCATCTGCATGGGCGTCATCTGCTTTTGCTGTTGGAATTGCCGTGATATCCGCGCTTGCTACAATGTATGGTGCTGTGCTACCAGATGTTGCATACAATTCTTCAAACCACGGTTCAAATTCGAGCCCAATCGCGACGAGCGCTGATGCATTGGCCACCGTAACGCCATCCGCAGGTGATGGTTCGTAGACGTGTGCATCGCTATCTGCACCAACCAAACTGATTACGGTACCGGTATCGCCAACGATTTGTGCGGTAATGTCTGCGAGGATACTTGTTGATGCGACGATGGTGTATGTTTCTTTTGTTGTTTGATCGGTTTGCGATGCCGGCGAAGTATTTGCGCCGCAGCTCGCAAGAATGACTGCCATGAGTGCGAGTATCCCAAATAAGCGATACATGATAACTCCTAATTGAAAGTGACTGCCATTAATAATGATAGTCGCTTTCAATAAAAAGTCAAATCTGATTTTTGACAAATGTGATTCGACACAAGGAACATTTACTGAATTGCACGAACAAACAAAATATCTGGCTTTCCGATTCCATTTGCATTTGGGAGAACACCGCACAAATGAAAATTCATTTTCAAATAAAAACCACCAGCGTGATGGTCTGAGGAAGAAAAATGTTGTAGGTGTTCAAGAGGATTAGGAAGGAGGTTTACATTACCCAACGATGTATGAGCACCTTCGTCATCTGACCAAGCAAACAATGTAGTTGCACCACGCTCGGCGAGTGCGTTGCAGAGAGCCACAACAAGTGCGCTGCCAACTCCTTGTCGTTGCTTTTGAGGAGCAACGACAAGTGGATGTAATTCCCAGCCGAACTGCTGGTACTGCGGTGTTGCACTTGCCCAGCCACACACCCGTTCATCACAGACTGCAACAAGGCTGATGTGCGAATCAGAACTATACTCAAGCACTTCTTCTCTTGCCACATCGAGATTGGGCCATGCTGATGAGATACCGGCAAATCCATCAACGAGGAGTTGCGCTACTTGGGTTACTTCGTGGTGATGAAGTGATATTGGACGGATATTCATTACATGTACGCTTTGCGTAAACGTTGACTAATTTCGGGTGCGTGTCGCAAGAGCCATCCACCATCTGCTGAACGAGCACCAAGCATTGCAAAACTAAGCATGCACTCCGGATCATGCCAGACTAACATGCCAGATGCACCACTATGGCCAAATGATTGTGGTGAATATGTCGATGATACCCAATGAGGAAATTTGTGTCCACGCAGTTCAGGGCCAAGTCCCCAAGGTGATACTGACCACATCAATGGCTTCATGAATCCGCCATGGAGTGCATTCGTGTGATCCGATGTTGCTTCGTGGCGTTGTACTGGACTCAAAAAGTCGCTCTGGTCACTAAATGCTTGTACTAAATGTATTGCACCAAGTGCGTCTGTGAACAATCCGCCCCACGGGAGTGACAACGCACGCCAAAACGATGAGTTGTATGTTTCAAGATCGGTGCCTTTGTGTTTGCCACGGACATCACCAATAACTGCGACATTCATTGATTCAGGAGCACCAAGCCAAGCACGAACACCAAGCGGTTGTAAGACATACTCATGGAGTGCGTCGGCACACGATCGGTTCGTCACGCGTTCCACGAGCACACCAAGAATGCCATAACCGAGGTTGCTGTATTGTACACGTACACCACTTGCAACTTCAGGAGGTGTTGTGAGACATTCTTGGGCAAGTACTGTCCACGTGAGTCCATGTCCATACCGACCTTCTTTGTTTGGTAGGTCAAATCCGTAGCCACTTGTGTGTGCAAGGAGGGAACGGATTGTACGATTTGCCGCATCGGGATGAATCTCCTTGATGTGCATATCAAGAGAATCGTTCAGTGCGATGGCACCAAGCTCGACGAGACGATGAACAAGTAATGCTAGTGCAAGTTTGGTAATTGATGCTACGGGAAAGATGCTGTGTTCGTGTAGTGCATTCCCTGCGCCATCAACACCCCATGCGACTACTTCAACCGGAGCATATCCGTATTGACTTGCAAGAACAATTCCTGGCAAAGTGCCACGTTGCTGCGCAGTACGGATGTATTCTTCAACCTCGTTCATAGAAAATCCATGATTCCTTTGATGCGGTATTATTGATGCATCATACCAATTTTTGCTAAGGAGTTCAAATGCGTCGCAGAACTGCACTATCTACACTGGCCATGATGCCATTGATTGCATGTACATCACAACCAAGCGTCGGTCCTACGCCTGGTCCCCAACCTGGGTTATTTGTTGATGCGACGTATAGTTATGGTCCCTTATCCCCGTTCATACGCGCGAGTAATACTGGACCATGGCAAACTCTCGCACTTGAACATCGAGATTTGAGCAAGCAAATAAAGTTGGGCATGGTGCGATGGCCGGGTGGTAACTGGGGTGATGAAAACAGTGTTACTGAGTGGATGGTTGATGAGTACATTGGTTTGTGTCGCGCTATTGGCGCACAACCGAATATACATGTGCGATTATTTGGCGGTTCTGCATCTGAAGCTGCACAACTCGTTAACTATACGAACATTACAAAGCAATATGGTGTGAAGTATTGGGCCATCGGTAATGAGCCAGATTTATTTGTGAAGAAACGTGGTGCAACATCATATACAGTAGCCGACTACGTCAACGATTTTGTTGCGTTTCGTACTGCCATGAAAAAAGTAGATCCCAGCATTATCGTCATGGGGCCGGAGATTAGCCAATTTGATGCCAATGAGCAATATCCAGTCGATTCAACGGGTGAGCCGTGGCTCCGTGGCTTCATTAAGCGTGTTCCAGACATTGAAATGATCTCGTGGCATCGCTATCCGTTTGGATTAGAGCCAGTCACACGCGCTCAGTTACGTCGTGATCCGGTTGCATGGGTCGAAAGTGTGAACAAAACACGTGAACTACTACGTGAGTATATTGGTCGTGAGGTCCCAATAGCCATTACTGAAGCAAATTCAGATTGGAGCGGGCGTGTTGACCGTGAGACCGGTACAAACTCATTCGCGAATGCACTTTGGTGGAGTGATGTGATGGGTCGGCTCATTCAAGCGCGTTGTGAAATTATTGCGCAGTTTTGTCTTGGTGCGATACCCGCACAAGGAATAGGCATGTTTGGCCCAGTATCATATAATTCTGGTCCTCTGCCCATATATCAAAGTTATCAACTCTTAGCTCGACTCGAAAACGAACTCATCCACTCGAGTTGTGAGGATGCCGATCTTTCTTTTGTTGCAACCAAATCTGCCAACGGACGCATTGTGTGCCATCTTGTGAATCAGCGTGATACTCCTGTGTTACTGCCACTCACTGTACAGGGGAACACTGCATCTTTTGCAGACTCGTGGAGTTATACAGAAGGCACGTCAGTTACACAGGTTGCACGAATGCTACTTACGGAACCAGTATCATGCCCTGCACGTACTGCGATGACAATTGAGTTGAGTTAAGGTTTGCTAAACTCGCTATCAACATGTTGATTGAGTTCATTGAGGTTCACAACACACATGCCAAATGCTCTTGACAAATTGCGCGTCAAAGATTCATGAGCTTCTGGTAGTACCATCACGGATTGTGTGAGTGGAAGCTTGATTAGTTGGGCAAATCGACTATATTTGCTAATGTGTTCTTGGTATGCGCCTGTTTTGCATTCTATCCAGTACATACGTTGATTGACGAGCGCCAATACGTCGAGTTCGAAGTCGTCGCCATTTGGCAACACAATTTGTGGATTCATCATGATTTCTGCGACGTGAGCATGTGTATCAGTTGCTACTTTTTCTAATAGTAATTTTACATAACGCTCTAGCCAATTTCCTGAAAAAAAGTTTTGGATGTCCGGGAGGGTGCTCGGGCGTGCGCTCAAAAGGCATTTTGGCGCTTTTTGGTAATGAAATTGTGTCAAAAACGCCAATTCGTGTAATTTACGCCCGAGGAGCGTGATATCTGCAATGTTTTGTTGCGGTAACTGTGATATGTTGATCGTAAACGAGTTCCCAAGTTGCATGTTCCGTTTTATGTTATCGAGCAGCGGTGCAACAGAATAAAATTTCGATCCAATTAGACGCGCGATTTCGTCATGCACCGGGTCAATTGGTTTCTCAGCTGGAATTGATTTTATGTGTATTCCATGTTCATATAAATACGCCGTAATTTGTTGCGAATTGGATTCCTCCCCGCGTGTTGATTGCCTTTCAATAATGCCAGGCGCAAGTGCCTGGGACGCCGTTGATACGCCAACTTGGGATGTTAATTGTTGAACATGCAAGTGCAATGCATCGAGTTTGGTTGCTATGTGTTTTTGCTCTTCGATGAGTTGGCGTAACAATTCGTTTGTGCGCTTACGTTTAAAAAGTCTCTGCCAAATTGTTAATTTCATTTTGTTCACATTGCCATAAGACTACATGCTTACGTTAACATGATAATTTATGTATGTCAATGTACCTGTGACAATTAGTTTAGTGCAAATGTACCGAGGCGAACGCGACGTATCATGATATAGAGGAGTAGCCCAAAAGGGCCAACCATAAATGTTGTGATCAAACAGAGTATTTGTACATATCTGGGAAATTGTTGGTTCGTGCTATCGACAAAAATCCATCTTCCCACAAACAAATCAAATGCCAAAAAGTGGATCCACGCAGTTGTTGTACCTTCAGCAGTACTCAATAAGTTCTGCATTACAGTAAGTTGTGGATTGGCTAGCTCGGGCAAGAGCGCAAAAAAGTTTGGTAGGACGAGCACACTATAGAGAATGATTATTGGAATGAACATTACTGATGTGCGCGTTAGTGTCATTGTAATGGTGTTTTTAGGAAAAAAGATCATCAAAATCCAAAATGGGATGACCAGTATGCTACTCAGTTGGAACGCCAATTCCATCGTGCCCTCACTTCGCGCAGCAAATAGTAATGCACGCCATGCTTGTTGTGTACACAACAAGCATGGCGTGTCAGAAATTACGGTGTAGCCGTTGCTACTACAGGTGTAAGTGTCGCGATAACAAGTGTCGTCGCAGTTGGAGGCGCCGAGGTAGCGGTTGGCGCAATTGCAGTAGCGGTTGCTGCCACTGTAGCAGTATTTGCAGTAACCGCACTTGTCGCAGTAGCTTCGATTGTTGCTTGGGTCGTCGTCGTTGTATCGACTGTTGCTGTTGCAACTGCAGTTGTATCTGTCGTTGCAGATGCCGTGGCATCGGTGGTGCTTGTTGCGGTTTGTAACGCCAGCGCATCAGCAGTTGCAGTTTGCTCGTTTTCTGGAGTCACCGTTGCCACGGGTGCATAAGTAGCTGTGGCGGCCGGTTGATTATTAGCTGGGCGGGCGGTAGCTGCGGGTGCTTGACCGCCGGCACTCGCACTTGTAGCCGTCGCAAAGACAATGAGCGGTGTTACCGCTTCTGGGTTCGTTGCGGCTTGAGCCGTTGCGGTCGAGTCGAGCGCAAGTTGTGTCGCTTGAATGCCCTGTGCGACGCGCGTTTCAACAATTTGTTCGTCAGTAGGCTGATTGCCACATGCTGTGATAATCATAGCAAGTGTGCCCAAAGCGACGTATCGAATCAACTTCATCAATCACCTCATGTGCATTGTCATCTTTTTGTAATTTACCATATTATGTAGTAACTTGTCAATAAAGGATTTAACGGGATATGCTCTTAATAAATTTTTCTGATAGTGTGAGTGGTAACTGACGAAGAGCTGAAGATGTCGCGAACACGCATTAGAAACACGTCAGTAGAGGAATACATGGATGAGATCATTCGTCTGATTGTGTCAGCACTACGAACGGTACCAGGCATTGATGCGGTGGTGCTCGGTGGTTCTCACGCAACAGGGCATGCCACAAAAGACTCAGATCTTGATATCGGTGTGTATTATGGGCTTGTTCAACCACTTGATTGGGCCGCCCTCAATCACGTGGTGCAGATGTTCGATGATGACCATCGTGCGCATTTGGTATCTGACCCTGGGGGCTGGGGACCATGGGTCAATGCGGGCGCGTGGCTACGTGTCCGTGGTCAACCCGTAGATATCATTTTGCGCGATACAACGCGCGTCATCCACGTAATCTCAGCCTGTAAGAACGGCGAGATAGAAGCACACTATCATCCAGGGCATCCACATGCATTCATCAACGTGATGTACATGGGTGAGTTGAGTGTGTGCAACGTGCTTTGGGATGCTACGCATGAGATAACGTCGCTGAAACGCCAAGTGGAAAGCTACTCTGATGCAGTGCAGCAAGGCATTTATCGTGCATTTCGATTTGAGGCCCAGTTTTCGACTCATTTGGCCATCAAAAATATCCATCGACACGATGCTTACTATGTAACTGCACATCTTGTTCGCGCAATTTCATCACTGAATCAAATACTGTTCGCACTGAACCGACACTATTGTTTAAATGAAAAACAGGCAGTCTCGCGTGCAGGATTATTCGAGAAAACACCCCATCAATATCATCAACGTGTTGATGCGTTGCTCGCAGATGTGTGGCAAAATCCTGCACAAGCGTGTGCAGATATGCAGGATCTAATCGATGAGGTTGAACAATTAATTCATCGGGAAGGTTCGTAAAGCAAAACGCACACAGTGTGCTGTGTGCGTTGCAAGTGGTGGAGATGGGGGGAGTCGAACCCCCGTCCAGAATAAGCTGACTGGGCGCGTCTACACGTTTAGTTCCTTGATTGTTTTAGCAGTTTACCCACACGAGGAACAAAGCGAGCAATCTGCGATTTTCCTTGTCTTAAGCGAGATACGGAAACATCTCTCTCGCAGCGTCCCGGCATTGTCGTTCACTCACCCGGCCGGGCGAGGGGTGGTGAACGTGCTCCCTATATTAGGCAGCAAACGCGGTCGTTCGTGCGAACGACGGAGCGCTGATGTTTTTGGCAGTTATGCCGGTGCCCCTTTAACGAGACTGGGCGGCTCGACG
>CAYZZI010000002.1:0-131071 GCA_964482795.1 uncultured Klebsiella sp. | reverse complement strand
CTGCACCGGTGTGCTCCGCACACGAGAACTACCATTCCATACGTAATTGTAGGTCACACAGATGCACAAGAGGATTGATAACCCGCATGGATGTGACGCAATCGTCGTCAAACGTGTCTGGGGAATGGGTGTGCAAATAACACCCATCAGCACAGGCCAGTCGGCGGATGAACACAGCGAGTTCCATGGTTGTCATAGCAATCAACGTATGTGGCTAGAAGATTGCATATCACCGATGAATCGCTCATCGTGTGTTTGACAGATCAATACACTGCCAAACAACAGGCTGCCTAGATTGACGTAGGTATGATGAGTCGAGTGAATTTCAGAGGTGTGTAGTGTTGTGCGTTGTGTAAATTTTGCGCTGCCTACCATGCGTATTTTCAACGGCTCACGCCTGATGAGAGTACACAATTGTGGATGAACAGTATTACCTCAGCCAATCATTAATCGCGTAAAATGCATCTTTCTGCAGTAGCATCTTCGTACAAGAATAATTCACGTTTGATTCGTCTGTGGTGACCGCCTCGTGAAACACAACGCCATCTTTGGTGACTTTTTTAAGGGGTATGTTTTCAATATGCTTGTATCCAACTTCTTCATGTAAAGAGAGTACAAGCCAGTTATACGAAAGCACACGAACATCGCTCTCAACGATACCTAAATTCTGAAAACACCAATTTAAGAGCGCAACTTCAGCGAAATATACTAACCGGGGATGCCCACCATCAACCCCTCTAACGAGGTTATCTAACTCACCCTTTATGCCATCGACACCAGCAATACCTACATGCCCCACAAATCGATGTTTATCGTCATAAATCAAAAAGAACATACGACCTTGTTGTTCAATAGATAAATGTTTCAAATAGCCAAACGTTTTTTCAAAGGTTGATTCGAACTGAGTCAGAAACATCCTCATAGTTCTCTGTCTCCACATGCGAATCTGCTCGATTTTCACCTCATCAGCAAGAATCCACTCTCCCACAGGAACAAGAAATCCAATAACGTTTCGCTGCTTATCTAAAATATAAACGCGTGACGAAAAAGCCTCTTCAAAAGAAGCTTTCTTCATCAATGAAATCGCATCGATATATTTCATCATCATGCCTTTTTGAATCGATGTCCGACCGCAACACTCTCAATACGGATACGTTTCGGTACCATATGCGGTTGCAATCTATCCTTCAGATAATCTAACAGTGCTACTTTATCAACTGCGTCTTCTGAAGTCGCTTGAACAAGCAACTCAACATGTTGCCCTGTAATTGGGTTTGGCTTTGGCGTCGCTTTGACGAGCGACACATTCGGGAACTGCAGGGCGACACGCTCTACTTCACTGGCCATGAACTTAAGACCACCAACATTAATCACGTCGCTTACACGACCAGTGACTTTGTAGTATTGATCTTTGACCTCTACCACGTCCTTCGTGTCATACCAACCATCAGCATCAAAAGGCGAAGGGGCATTCAAATACCCGATCATACGAGAGCTTGAGCGTATCTGAAGTACGCCATCGACCACTCTCGTTTCGACACCTTCACCGCCTATTTTCATGTATAAGCTGTTTCTTGCTTCAGACTTGACACGCACAATGCCAAGCTCTGACATGCCGAAGGTTTGTCGAAAATCGACATTCGGCAACAACATGCACAAATCATCAAGCGTTGGCTGATCCATCCGTTCTGTGCCGTATGTGATGATTTTCAGACAATCTGGCACCTTACTCGGTACCGCGCCACTCATCAACATCATGCGCAAGAACGTGGGGGTAGTCGGCAGGACCTCAACACTATATTTGCGGCATGTCTCAAGGATGGAATCCACTGTGCGAGACTCTGGTGCAATAACAACACCCTTGTTGAACAATGTATGCAGGAGCGTATTGATACCACCGATGTGATCAAAGAGCAGAAAATTGATGGTTCTGAGCGTAGGGCGGGGAGTCTCAAATCGCTTGAGGAAAAGCGTCAAGTCGTGAAGAATTGCTTTGGGCCTGCCTGTTGTGCCCGTGGAAAACAGCACTAACCCCGCATGTCCAAGTGTGCGCAGTTGCTCAATAAATTCATGCGTTTGATTGTGATGGCGCCGTCGTACCTCAGTGCCATCAATAACCACATCCACAAGCGCAGATTCGAAAAAATACTCATGCTCATGTCGTGTCTCAACGGTAAGTGGAACAACAACAACACCAATATCAATCAACCGCAACAAGGTGAGTATCGAAGACGGATTAAAATCACCAATAATGGCAACAACGTCCCCTTTACGCACCTCGCTCAAGTCAATCGGATTTTGGCTTGCTATCTCCGAAAACCGTAGCTCATCGCCTTTGTGAATGAGAAATGGATAGTCAACGCCATCCCATATCTCAGCAAGTTTTTCAAGTATCTTCAATTACACACCACCAACATGTAACACTTGACCTGACAAAGAATCACTACGACTGTCAATGAGGAGCTCAACTAAATCAGCTACTGACTCCGGCGCGAACTGCTTTGGGATGATTTGTTGGGAAACTATTTTGTGGATTTGTTCCGCCGTAATCCCCTTAAGCAAGCTTGTGTCAATTGGTCCAGGCGCAATACAGTTTACTCTGACATTGAAGTCAGCCATCTCGCGAGCAAACGACCGTGTGAATCCTTCTACACCAGCCTTTGAAGCCGCATAAATTGATTCACCCTTTAATCCTAACGCAACCGCAATCGTCGAAAAGTTGATGATTACGCCTTGTTTGTTCCTAATGATGAGCGGTGCGATAAGTTGGCAGCAATAAATTGTGCCCAACAAATTGGTGTTGATGATTTTTTGCGCAACGCTTTGCGGCGTGATAACGGCCAAGTTCATTGATGCAATTCCAGCCGCATTAATCAAACCGGTAACCTTCACTCCATCTTTCTTGAGTTGCTGTGCAACAGCCTTCACACTGTCATACGACGAAACATCACAACTCACCGAAGCGAACGGAACCCCCTCGACATTCCTCGCAAGCCCAAATACATCAATATTTTTCTGGATGAGACGATCACAAATTGCTCGCCCTAATCCCCTGCTAGCACCCGTGACGACGATCATTTTTGCGCTTCCATCTGGCTAATAAACTCATTAGCTAATGATCCAGCCGTCCGAAACATGCTACGAGAACGCGACATGGCAGCATCTGAGGTCCAGTCAAACTCAAAACCCATTTCTGTTGCCTTATCCTCAAGTGCAAGACAAAGCTCAACGAGATTCATCGAGTCCAACACACTTTGGCTGCCAATAAGCGGCATGTCATCAGTCACTTCCAACGACTTGTCTTCAAGCAGTTGGGAAATAACTGTGTAGATTGCTAGCTGAATTTCTCTCGTGCTCGACATGACTAATCCTCATGCGTTTAGGATGGTACAATACTGCCTCATATGATTCTATCGCTTCAATACCGATACGCAGCATGAAGAAATAGCTTCGTGGTGTGTGTTGTCAAACTATACTTACCTGTAGGAGTGTCGGATTTGTTATGTTTAGCTACAACACAATTTACCCAAACCCTACGATATTGTATAGTTGATTGTATTCCTTACATCATTCCTAGAGCGGAATCTACTCACTCACTGAGGCAATCATAGCGTACCTTATACAACGTGTCAAATACCTGCGATATGCAACGTACGCATTGCAATGCACACTTGTGCATCACGCAACCCCTCATTCATCCGCAGATACACCATCCATAACGACCCATAACCGTACCAGCGAACACGCCCATTCGAGCGCACAACAGTGAGCCGCAATCCATCATGTACGCGATTGATAGTGCCCTGCTCCGATGCTCCCCCTGCTACGTTTCCACAGCAGAGCATGGTACAATAGGGTGCAAGGATATATCGCCACCATACCACGCAAAGGAGCATGGAATGACGTTGTCACACGATGACCTTCTCCGCTACGCCGCACAATACCAACGCGACGGCTATGTAATTGTGCCGCGTTTATTTGCCTCCTCAGAGGTAGCGGGTTTCATTGAGCACTTCATGGAATTACGCCGTCAAGGTTCCAAAGAAGGTGACTTTGCTGGTGTACCGATTGCAGGTGATGATAATACCCCAGATCCCCTCCAACAATACCCGCGCATGATTCATATGCACCGTTGGGACGAGCCGAGTCGTGACTGGATGATCGATCAGCGCATCGACACCGTCATGACCTCATTGCTGGGCATGTCTCCGTATGCCGTCCAAACCATGCTCTACTTCAAGCCACCGGGTGCGCGTGGGCAAGCCCTCCATCAAGACCAATACTACTTGCGCGTACAACCAGGCACGTGTATGGCCGCATGGCTAGCCCTCGACGACTGTGACGAGGCTAACGGGTGTATGCAAATTGTGCCCGGTAGCCACAAGTTGCCCTTACTATGCACCGTGCCGGCCGATACAACACAGAGCTTCACTGATGTGATGGTGCCAGTACCCGAGGGGATGGGCGTCGAGCCAATTATCATGAAGGCCGGCGATGTGCTCTTTTTCAATGGGCAACTCATTCATGGCAGCTTCCCCAACTCGAGTACCAACCGCTTTCGTCGGTCGTTGATTGGCCACTACATCGTCGGCGAAGCCGAAAAGGTGGCTAAGTACTACCATCCCGTCCTGCGCATGGACGGCAGTGAAGTCACCCTCGGCGTCAGTAAGTCGGGTGGTGCTTGTGGCGTCTGGGTCGAAAAGGACGGCGAAACTGTCGTCGAAATGCGCGATCCCAAGGCGAAATCCGCTGTTGCCGTTGCTGACGGTGATGACCCACCCCTCATCGCCTGATTCGTTACCGTTACCCCCTCGGCATGATTGGATTCACCACGAGGGGGTGAGTGTATCATCACCAATCGAGGAGATTACCATGACGATAGCCGACAAAGAACTCATAGCCGACAAAGAACCCATTGCCCAGTCCAAACTGTACTGGTATCGCGTCCCTCTTGATCGTGCGGTACTCGCCGACCTCAACCAGCGCAGCGATGCGTGGGGGTTTGCACAGACGCTCGGTCACCTCGGGATTATCGTAGCGACTGGTGCCCTCTCATGGTATGCCGCCAACAACTGGAGCTGGCCGATTCTTTTGCTCTGCTTGTTTGCGCACGGCACGGTGTATGCCTTTTTGCTCAACGCCTTCCACGAGTTTTGTCATAACACCGTATTCAAAACCAAGGCGCTGAACAAGGTGTTCTTGTACATCGTCAGTTTCATCGGTGGACTCAATCACGTCTACTTCTGGGCGAGCCATCAAGAGCACCACAAGTACACCTTGCACCAACCTGACGACATGGAGGTCATCTTGCCCGTTGAGATTACGCTCAAAAGCTTCATCACCACGGCAATCATCAATCCATGGGGCATCATCGAACGTGCCAAGAGTTGGTTTTTGTTGAGCACCGGACAACTTGAAAACGACTGGCAACGCACACTCTTCCCTGAGAACAAACCAGCCCGTCGTCGTGAGTTGTTTAATTGGACGCGCATATTGCTGGTCGGACATGCACTCATCATCGCCCAAGCGTTTGTCACGGGTTGGTGGATGTTGCCGGTATTAATTACCTTTGCGCCGTTTTATGGTGGCTGGTTGCTCTTTTTGTGCAACAACACGCAGCATGTTGGATTACAAGACGAGGTCGAGGACTTTCGCTTGTGCACGCGTACCATCTACCTCAACCCGATTGTGCAATTCCTGTACTGGCACATGAACTACCACATCGAGCATCACATGTACGCCGGTGTGCCGTGCTACAAACTCGCGCGCTTACACCGTGCCATCAAGCACGAATTGCCGTATACGCCGAACGGGTTGTACGAGACATGGTCGATTATCATCGGCATTTTGCGTCGCCAAAAGGCCGAGCCGTCATTCCAATTTGTGCCAGAGCTGCCAGCCAAAATGAATGCCTAACTCGTCTCTTTTGTGGTATGCTAGCCACAATATGACAGAGAGGATGCAGACCATGCTGACGGCATTTACCATGATTCAAGCGCGCCCAGATGCCATCAAGACCATCGCCCAAAAGTTAGCCAGCTTGCCGCATGTCAACGAAGTGTATAGCGTTACGGGTGAGTGGGATATCATCGCCATTGTGCGCCTCAAAGACTACGAGAAGTTAGCCGAGGTCATTCCGGACGAGGTCTCACGCCTCGATGGCATCATTCGTACCAACACGATCTTGGCCTTCCGGCGCTTCTCACCCGATGATCTCGAGGCGGCCTGGAGCGTTGGCATCGAGTAGTCGCCTAGCTACAACTGAGGCATCATGGTATACGAATCACGCATCATCAAGCCGTTTTTGGTCGCTTTTGGCACCCTCCTCATCGGCATCGTCATGACAGCAAACGCCTGGATCTCTGATGATGCCGGCTTGACGTTGCGCAGCATCGATAACCTGCATCGGGGATTTGGCCCGACCTTCAACATCAGCGAACGAGTGCAAGCCTATACCCATCCGCTCTGGATGGGGGTGCTTGCACTCGTTACGGCGTTTAGTCACGAATACTTTTTCAGCACCATCGTCGTCTCGCTTATCTGTAGCATCGTCACGCTGGGTATCATCGCCTGGCGCATTGATGCGTCAGACAGTGGCCTTGTAGTGGCAGCAGTCGGTTTGTTGCTCTCCAAATCGTTCATCGACTACAGCACCTCGGGGCTCGAGAATCCGCTTGCCCATCTGCTCATCGTCAGTTTTGCAGCGGTCTACCTGCGCCACCTCGCCACCCCACACTACCGCACACTCAGTCTGTTGGCAGCCGCCATTGTGCTCAATCGCCAAGATCATCTGCTGTTAATTGCACCAGCGCTCTTGAGTCTATTGGTACGCCCAACTGAGCAGAGTGGGTCACGCCGCATTCGTTGGCAGTTAATCGACCGCCAAGCCTTCATGCGGTTGCTAGTTGGTGTGGTGCCAGTTGTACTGTGGTTCGGGTTTTCATTGCTCTACTACGGCTTTTTGTTCCCCAATACAGCCTACGCCAAACTCAACACCGATTTGGCGCGCGGTGAGTTGATGCAACAAGGGTTGCTCTACCTGTTTGAGACCTTCAAAAACGACCCTGTGCTGTTTGTCATGCTCATCCTCGGTGGTTGGTTAAGTTTGCACCAGGGGCACCTGTACCATCGCGGGCTTGCCTTGGGCATTGTGTTCTATGGGGTCTACATCATCTCGATTGGTGGCGATTTCATGGTTGGGCGCTTTTTGACGGCGCCACTCATCATGGCCACCGTGCTCGTGGCCACGCTCACACCGCATCACGTGGTGAGTTATGCTACCGCCATCCCATTGTTGCTGATTGGGTTGATTAATCCAGTCAATCCGTTGTTGAGTAATTTTCGTCAGGCAGGCCAGGTTGATCCGACCTTTTCGGATAGCAACGGGGTCACCGACGAGCGCCTCTACTACGCCGAGACATCGGGTCTCTTGCAGCTTGATCGCTCGTTTTTTGCCAAGACAGTTCCCATCGAAAACACCTTTACTACGCTTGTGCCGTTTGCCCAGAGTGCGCGCACCATCACGGCCCCCACCGTCGGCGCATTAGGGCTGGCAGTTGGGCCTGGTGTGCATGTCATTGACGAGCTCGCCCTCGGCGATCCATTACTCGCACGGCTCCCCGCCGTCTACAATCCGGCCTGGCGCATCGGGCATTTTTATCGCACCATCCCGGCAGGCTATGTCGAAAGCGTTGAACGCGGCCAGAATCGTATCAGTGACCCGCAGTTGGCACAGTACTACGATGCCTTGCGGCTGATTGTTAGCGGTCCCCTGTTTGACGGCGAGCGTCTGCGCACCATTGTGGCATTTAACCTCGGACAGTATGACCATCTGGTTGACACGTTCGCCTATACATACCCGACGGTCACACGAATTGGGTTCGACGACCTACGCTACGTCAATAGTGATTATGCGCTGCCGATCACTCACGATGGATTGTATGTGTCGTTAAGCGATTTGAATTATTCGAGCCGAATTGCGCTTGAATTAAGTCAAATAACTGCCTACGACGTCATATTTTTTAAAGAAAAACAGCAAATCGGCAATCTGTATATCCCGAGTAGCGTGGCCATCACGGCACCACTGGTACAGCACCAGCTGACGATTCCCCCAGAGGTACAGGCAACGGGGTACGATGCAATCCACATCAGGCCACGGCTGGGTCGCGAGCAAACGCCGGCGGCACCGTTGCAAGTCGGCCGGGTTATACTTTTGGCTGATGACGCACCACCGTTGGCTGAGGTACAGTTGGGCAGTGGTTGGATTGTTGATGGGCGATTTTATAGCAAAGATGGGAAGCTGACGCTCGACGAGGCCTTGCGGCCAATCCAGTTCCCTGCCAGCATTGTGGTGACTATGCCAATCACCCAAAGTGTCAATCTCCAGATGACCATCGACCGCGTGTTGCCGGCAGTCGGCACTACGACGACCAACGCCACCATCGGTGTCTGGCTCGACGACGCGCTCATCCGCGAGGTGCCGGCAGTCGATCAGCGCACCATCAACGAGTTTGTCAGTGTGCCAGCGGGGACGCATCATCTGCGCCTCACCATCAGCAACGATGGCGTGGCACTGGCAGCACAGGCCCTACTCCGTGACATCACCATTCGGCCGATCAGTCAGATGCAGGCGCCAGATTTAACCACTACACCAGGCATTGCGGCATTGTTCCATGATGGTTGGTACCGGTTTGAGCCGAGCGTACGACTGCGTTGGGCTAGCAGTCCTGCACAGATTCGCGTCTTTGTCACGCGTGCGGGGCAGTACACGATACGCTGGCAAGCGAGTAGCTTTTTGCGACCAAATGGATCTGACACCGAATCACCGTTCCAGATCAGTGTCAATAACCAAGCACCGCAGCAAATTACTGCGGTGCTTGGTCAAAACGAGATAAACGTCACGCTCAATCAAGGCGTGAATCTTATAACCTTTACGGCTAACGATGGCGCGGTCAAGCCAAGTGATGTCCTTGGCAGCGCCGACGACCGGCCCTTGAGTATGGCTATTAGTGGCATAGAAATCCGCTAGTCCGTCAGACGACCGCCATAATGATGGTGATGATAAGCAGGCCACCGATCACCGCGTATTCCCAGTACCCGCGCCGCGATTTGCTCTCACTCAGTGCGATTTGCAACATGCCCGTAATCACATAAAAAATCACCAAGAGCATGGCACCGCCCAACAAAAACGGCGCCGACCAGTAATTGAGCGCCCATAGTGCTTGTACCAGCACAAAACCGACCGTTAGCGACAGTAGCCCTAGATTGGTGCGCACTTGACTCCACTGGAGTTGGGCGTAGGCCAGCAATGCCCCGCTACTCCCCACCAGCACAGCCGCATACAACGTACGCATACGGGCGTAGTAGATTGCACTGAATAACCCGAACGCCATGAGCAGTGCCAGCCCCTGCAATACCATCAAGGCCACTTGACGAATCTCAGGCTGACGGTCCATTGAGTAGTGCTGTGCCACCAACGATGCGAGCAGGAGCACACCCGTTGCAATCAGTGCGAGCACAAAGGCGAGCATCTGTAGGCCAGAGTTGAACAGGCGAAAGAACGTAAATGACGTGATAACCGAAAAAGCCGGCAGAATCCAGAACCCTGGCGCAAGCTCCACCACCGTAAAACGCAGGTTGAGCAACCAGAGCGGCCGTGCATGTACTTGTGGATGGTCGCGCGTAAATAAATCGGCACCCATGCTCGTTAGAATCACGATGGCCGCCAGAATCACCCACGATACGGTGATGACCGGCAAATCGCCACCCAATTGGGCGCGAATGATGTTCGGATTAATATCAACCAAAAAAACAACCGCCATACCCAATAGCACGAGCAGTACCATCGAGACAATTCGGTCATATCGTGGAACTGATGCATCCATAACTCATCCTCTATCTCTCATCCGTCGGTACGGAGCGTGTTGCAATGCCTTGTACTGCATTATACCGTACTGCACTGTTTGTGGTACAATCTGCGCGGGTGGAATTTGGAAGGAGCCCAGCATGCGCGATGATATTACGAATGCCGCAATTGAAGATTATCTGGCGAGCTTGATGCCGCCACGCCCGGCCCCGTTGAGTGACATGGAGCGCATCGGGCGCGAGCATGGGTGGCCACTTGTCGGTGCGGTAGAAGGTCAATTCTTGTACATGCTTGCCCGCACAAGTGGTGTACGCGATGCCCTCGAAATCGGCACCGCCACAGGATATGCAGCAATTTGGTTGCTCCGTGCCTTGGTTCAGCATCCCGATGGGCGGTTGACCGCCATCGAAAAAGACCCTGCGCGCTATACTCGCGCACGCGAGTGGGTGTCTAAGGCAGGGTATAGTGATCGGTTCTCAATTCACGAAGGTGACTGGTTCCGCGAGCTCAATAACTTGCGTGGTCCGTACGACCTCATCTTTTTGGATATTTTGCGTCACCTCAACGACGAAAACGAAGCACTCAAAGCACTCCAGTTGTGTGTGCCGTTGTTACGCCGTGGGGGCATCTTGGTAGCGGATAACGTGTTGTGTAATGCGTTGGTCCTCGAAGATGAAGCAGAGGCAGCCCCGATTGTCCGTGGCATCCAGGAGTTCAATCGCGCCATCATGCATCACATCGATCTCGAATCGGTGATTTTGCCAATCCGCGACGGTATTGCAATCTGCCGCCGTCGTACATAATCGACGGTACCACGATTGACACGCGCAAGGCCCACACCGGTCGTGGTGTGGGCCTTGCGCATTATCGATACAAATCATTATCGCTGCGCTCTGCGCGGTCAAGCTCAGCGAGCACCTCAAAATTCGAAATATATGCGGTACCACCCTGATTACTCTGCAGTGCAGAAAGGCCTTGCATCACAATATGCAACCCCCAACCAATCAGCATAATCGTACTCAGCAGCCCAAACGCCGTCATAATGCTACTCCCGGTCAAGAATGACATGGCGTAATACGGCGAACCAATAATGCCATACGTTAAGAGTTGTAACCCCAACCAAATAAACGGCAGTTGCAACGTGGTCACAAATTCGACACGCCAATACTCAAACAGCATTCGCAACAGAATCATCGCATTCAGTGTATGTAACAAGGCCAACAAAACATTTATGGGGACCCCGATGGCGCTGATTTCGTTGTCGTATGACCACAACCCGACTTGCACACCAATCCCCTCAATCGTCCAAAAGAAGATGAACACGATGAGTGCAATCAACCACGACTGCAAATAACTAATCTGCCCGAAGCGACGACGGAGCGTAGCAAAAATAAGCAGCGACGGGAATACCATCACCCAACCGCCCAACAGTGCGACCAACGGCACCTGATCACCAAGCAGGTTAATCAGCGCATCGGCATATACCACGCCGTACAACCAGTGCCATAACACTGAACCAGCACCACCAAGCATGGCCGTCAGCGCTACCAAAATAAACACGTTGGTCTTGGTTGCCATGCCAAACACGACACATGCTGCCAAGACCATAATGGTCGCCAGGATAAGCACTATCTCCATGCAATACTCACTTTGTGTTGTGATCCCTAAAGTCCGGCAAATTCGCGCACTTCACCGTTTGTGATCGTGAATAACTGTTGCGTTAAGCCGTGTGCATGCTGTCGCATATCACGTTGAATCTGCAATGATACCGCGACGATACGATCAGCATCTTCATCGTTGAGCACAACCATAAAATCTCGATTGGGGATGCCAATGACCAAGTTCCCCGGCAACGTGCGGGCGACGTCGAGGAGCAAATCAGGGAGGAGTAAACGCACCGCGTCAAGTCCATCATCGTTGTTGAAGATGATTATCTGCTGATCACCGTGACCAGCCACATGATACGCCACATTCTGTGACATGGCACGTAAATTATTCAACGCCTGCTCATGTACAGTATATTCGCTCACGCCCCAACGCTCAAGTTGTGTCTCCGTAAGAAACGACAAGCGTTGCTGATCACGAATCGCATACGTCACCATGATGTCAGCCAAAAACAACCGATACACGATGGGGTCAGCACCGCGTTCGAGCAAGTCCATTAAGAGCACCACCGGTTTGAACTGTGGTATGATGCGGTCGGCAATCGCCTGATACCCCGGATCAGGCACGCCTTTCTCCCCTTTGCTGACGCGCAAAAGCGTGGTCACCACCGCATCAAGTGCATCTGGTCGACGCCGATAGGCGTGCTCAAATGGCGCAACATCTATGGACAGCGACGTTTGACCGCGCATAATCACAAGATGTCCATCCAAAAACGTCACGTCTGTAATCGTCGCATCAAGCTCCGGCAACGTTGCAATCACGTGCGTCACAAATGTATCAAAATCGTTGTTTGTCATAGTACCTTTGTATGAAATGCGTGAACGAGGTCGCTCACAGGAAGCTGAATGACGACGCGCCCACCTGCAACCACATGCATCTGTGCATCGCTGGTGACTTGCCCAATACATGCGTGCGGAATGCCATCGAGTGCACGTTGGAAAGCCGCTTGATGCACCACTGGTACCTCAACGACGAAACGACTCGGACTCTCGCTAAACAACCGCACCAGTGGCAGCGTCGTGCTACTCGGCATCAAATCAAGATTAATGTGACAGCCCATTCGCCCTGCCAACGCCATTTCGGCAACTGCAACGGCCAATCCACCCTCGCTTATATCGTGACATGCAGCCACAAACCCCGCTCGCATAGCCACATGCATTTGACGCATAATCTGTGGTGCTAATGCCAAATCAACCTGCGGCATCTGCCACATTGATCCAGGGATGTTACCCGCCACCATGCTCGCATGCGACCCCGCCATGGCATCCGTGGTAAACCCGACCACATACACCGCATTACCGGCAGACTTGAGGTCGCTCGTCTGCGCAAGTCGGATGTCATGATGATACGCCATCGCAGAAATCAACAATGTACCAGGAATAGCCGTGCGAGTGCCGTCGGCAGCACGATATTCGTTATTCAGTGAGTCTTTGCCCGATATAAACGGCGTACCGAATGCAATTGCCGCATCATGGCATCCTGCCGTCGCACGCGTCAACGCGCCCATGCGATCGGGCTGGCGCGGATCACCCCAACAAAAGTTGTCCAGAATGGCGCATGACTGCGGATCTGCACCCACGGCCACTACATTCCGTACTGCTTCGTCAACCGCATTCAACGCCATCCAGTACGGGTCGTATTGACTCAACTGTGGGGCCATGCCACAACCAATCGCCACCCCGTGCATGGTGTCAGGACGAACATGCAGCACCGCTGCATCACCAGGGCCATCGCTCATTCGTCCCACCAGTGGCTTCACCACCGTGCGACCTTGAATCTCGTGATCGTATCCACGAATCACCGGCTCACGACTGGCAATATTGGGGTGGGCAAGCAACTTGAGTAGGAGCTGTTGCGCATTCGTCGCAATCGACTTAGGCGCAGTCGTTGATGGCGGATACCACTCAGCCATCAAGGTACGCTGTGGACGTCCATCGTGCAAGAAGTGCATGTCAAGGTCAACGACGACTTGGTCGTGGTAGGTCACCACCAGACGCCGACTACCGTCAAATGTACCCACTGCAGTGGCCTCGACCTCTTCGGCGGCACACATCGCCAACAACGCTGCAAGATTGGCGGGTGGCACGGCCATGACAATACGTTCTTGCGCCTCAGAAAGCCAGATCTCCCACGGTTGCAACCCTGCATACTTGAGCGGCACCGTAGACAACTCAACTCGCGCCCCCACCTGTTCGCCCATTTCGCCAATTGCTGATGATAGCCCACCAGCACCACAGTCAGTAATTGCACTGTACAACCGCGCATCACGGGCATTAATCACCACATCAATGAGCTTTTTCTCGGTGATTGGGTCACCAATTTGTACGGCACTCCCCGCCTCTTGAGCCGTCGTATGCGTCAGCTCAATAGACGAAAAGGTCGCACCATGAATGCCATCACGCCCCGTACGCCCACCAAGCACAACAATCACGTCACCACTCTGCACACGACGTGGATGCGTGTTACGTGGTGCCAACCCGACCGTCCCACAAAACACCAATGGATTTGCAATATATCCGGCATCAAAAAAGATGGCTCCATTCACGATAGGAACGCCGATTTTGTTGCCGTAGTCTTGGACGCCTGCAACCACACCAGCTACCACCTGCGCCGGTGGCAACACGTTCCCCGCAAAACGACTGATGTCACTCTCCAGTGGTCCAAAACAGAACACATCTGTTGCTGCAATCGGCTTTGCTGATACCCCGAGCACGTCACGTAAGACTCCTCCCATACCGGTGTTTGCTCCACCAAATGGCTCGAGTGCTGATGGGTGATTATGCGTCTCAACTTTGAACGAGAGCTCATACTCATCATCAAAGGCCACAATACCCGCATTATCCACAAAAGCTGAAATAAGCGGTAGATGCGTCAGGTTAGCAGCAGTCACCTGCGTCGCACGCATCAAGTAGTGTCGAATCAAACTGTCAATTTCTGCTTCGCTCCCCAATCCCACAAGGGCCGCATGCAAAGCATATCGCTCTGGTGGCAGGTGGTGTGGCGCACCTTTGTAGCGCACTTTTCCTTTGAATGTTTTGTGCGAACAGTGTTCGCTCCACGTCTGTGCAATCGTCTCAAGCTCACCATCGCTTGGATCGCGCCCCAACTGCTGGTAATAGGCTTGGATGGTGCGCATTTCATCGAGATCGAGCGCCAATAGGCCTTGTTTGCTTAATTGCATCAAGCCGGCATCGTCACATTGTCGAAGAGGCACAACTGCCACATGACTCGGCCGCGCACTCGGTACCGCTAACAACTGCAGATAAAATGCAAGGCGTCGTTCGGTATCTGTAGGTGCATACAGCTGTTGAATTTGGATGAGTTCGTTATGCCGGCTCGTCTGATCACCTGGGTGGATGCGATAGCGCCGTACCGTGCGCACATGCGTCAATGCTGTCACGCCGAGATGATGCGCACCAATACGGATACTCTCTGCTTCGTTGTCGGTCACTCCCGGGCGATACGCAATCTCAGCACAATCATGCGTGAGTGTATCAAGTTGCTGGCGTGACAAATCGTACCAGACGGCAGATTGCGTAATCGGATCACATAACAGATGTGCGATGAGCGTAGGCATGGCGTCAGCCGTGAGCGCTCCACCGAGCAGGTAGAGCGTGTGCTCATCAGGTGTCGCCTGTGTCGTCACAATTACACAAAAAGCCGACATATTTGTCCCCAATTACCGCATAAAAATATATCCTCTAGTATAGCCGTTTGGCACTATGATGGTCAAGCAATCCAGGGCTATGGTATGATAGGGCACAGTGAGTATGTGACCAAAGGAAAACGCTTGTCAACGCCACAAATCTTTGATTGTGCCCCCCTCGATACATATGCACAGCGCATCACACAGGGGTTTGTATTTGTCGGAGGCACGCTCACGCTACCAGGGCTCTTCTTGGCGTTAAGCGGTCTCCTTAACTACCAGATCGCCTACTATGGTGCGGTTATCAGTGGCGCAGTAGCTGCCACGTTGTTGGTATTTGTCTGGTTATCATGGGCTGGTATGCCTCTGACACTGGAGGTTCACACCGATCAACTCATCATCAAACGTCGCTGGTGGCGTGCCATTCGTGTGCCGTATCATTCGATTGAAGCCGTGACCATCTTAAATGTTGCAACCGACTTACAACGGACAGCACGTGCCTTTAACGCTGGTGTGTTCGGCTACCAAGGACCATTTATCTCGGCTCGCTACGGACGCCTCTTTTGTATGGTGACTGATCGCGATCGCACCATTGCTATCGCCCGCCATCACGAGCGTATTCTCCTCGTCAGTCCCTATCAACCCACCAAGTTTGTGGCGACGCTCCGTGAGTCAATGAGTGCCAAGGACTAACCGTATCATGCATTTTTCTGCTGCCGAACACCTTGTCCTGCCATGTCGCTTTGCCACCTTTATGCCAGGCGAACTCCATCAGGATGGCCGTCGTTACCTGCCCACAGTTGGATTGTCCCTTGCCGAACACCATCCAAACGCCTACCATCTCCCCGTGGTTGACCGCCATCATCGGGTCAATGCCCAACATGTGGGATCAGTGGGATATGCCCAACTGGTACTCTTACTCTGCCAGTTCCGCATCCAATCAGGCGAACCGCACCAAGGACTTCGTGCACAATCCGATGGTATTCCTGGCGCACCACGTGTGTATGGCCGTGTTACCCACGTCGCCATCTGGGAAATTCCTGCGACCCCGCTCCCGTACGAATCCCTCTACTGTGAATTTGTTATTGATATCGGCATTGGTCGCGTAGGGGTACGCACACATGCTACTGCACCTCACCTCGCACAACGCCTCGGCACACAGCAACTCAATATCGGCGATTTCGTTGAAATTTGGCGCCCACGGATTGATATTTTGACGTTTGTCCCCCAATAACTACTTCGCGTCACTTGTTTTCATCAAATTATCATTGTGAATTTGTTGACAAGCGAAATCTTTGTGATAATATACACATGCTGTCATGACACGGGCGTGTCAACACAGATAGTCAAATCGTAACGAGGAGTCAGATCGCATGAAGATCTCAGTTCGCAAGTGGGCAGTGGCCTTGTTGGCCGTAGCTGCATTCGTGATTGCAGCATGTGGCGGTGAGAGCGGCGGCGCAAGCAATGGCGCCTTGACCGTCACCACCGATGGTGAGAACTTGGCCTACAGCAATGCTGCTTTGACCGCTCCAGCCGGCAAAGTGACCTTGACCTTCAACAACACGTCGGCCGCCCAGAGCCACAACATCGTCATCGTCAAGGGTGGCAGTGATGTTGCTCTTGCTGTTGACGAGGCCGCAGCCGAGGCCGGTGATGCCGCTGGTTACATTCCAGCTGACACCAGCAACATCTTGGCAAACACGAAGATGTTGGCTCCAGGCGCCAGCGAGACCATTGAGTTCACTGCCGAGGCCGGCACCTACACCTTCATCTGCACCTACCCCGGTCACTACGGCGGCGGCATGCAGGGCACGTTGACCATCAACTAAATTATCGTTGTACGGTCATACACATCCCCCGGTGTCATGCATGACACCGGGGGATGTGTGTTTAGCGCGTTTCGGTGATTTTGGTCAGCCCTTGCGGTGCATCTGGATCACGACCGCGCACATGGGCACTCGCATGTGCCACCCGTTGCCAGGTGGCAATGGCGACCATCGGGGCCACGCGCTGATCGCATGCCGGGAGTGGCAACGCAACGGTGGCTTGTTGCAAATGCTGCTCGTCGTTGCTCACCACCAGGAGTTGGGCTGATTGCTGGCGCAAACGCGTGCACAAGGCCGCCATATCTGCACTTGTCGCACCAGTATCGCTCGTTATCAATACAGGAAAACCCGCCTCAATTACCGTCACCGGCCCATGGAGCACATCGGCCGACGAATACGGCTCGACAGGCAGCCCGCTGAGTTCTTTGATTTTGAGAGCCGCCTCAAATGCCGTTGCATATTGCAGACCACGACCAACACTCATGGCTGCTGGCGCATCTGCTAATACTGCCGCTGTCGCATCAATCTTCGCCTGTGGCACGGCCAGGACCTGAGTAAGGAGTTGTGGCAATTCATCGAGTGCAGCATCAAATGTGGCATCATCGGTCAATGCGGCCACGAGCAGCGCCAGTGTTGTCAGTTGATTGGTGTAGCTCTTGGTAGCCGCCACGCTCAGCTCCGGCCCAGCATAGATATCAATGTGATTGGCCGCACTCTGGGCCAGACGCGATGCAGGATTATTGGTGATTGCTACCGTTAACGCCCCCTGCGCGCGAGCACGTTGTACCACATCACAGATATCTGGTGACCGTCCTGATTGTGAAATGCCGATTACCAGCGCCCCATCAAGACGAACATCCGCGTTGTATAACGTACCAAGTGCCGGCGTGGCGAGAGCCACCGGCCACCCCAGTGCCATCCCGAACAAGTATTGTGCATAGCGCGCTGCATTATCTGACGTACCGCGTGCTGCAATCATCACAAACCGCGGTTGATACTGGCGAATCACCTGTGCTATCTGATGAATCATCGGCCGCTCTGCTAACAGCGTCCTAGTGACCGCCGGTTGTGCATAAATTTCTTGAAGCAACTGACTCTGTGTCATCGGAAACTCCTCTTTATTTGTAGTTCTATCTTACTCGTAATTGACTGCACACCGAGACTCCATATATTGCTGACCAAATCTTAACCCAGTATTGTACGTATCTTAACCCAACCACGGTATGCTAATCACGCTGTCAATGGTGATAGTACAACCAGCTTGCACGAATTTGGAGCACCAATATGCCGTGTAGTACGTCACTCACCAAGGCTGATCTTCACCTTCATACAACCTACAGTGATGGGCATGCCACGCCTGCACAGGTGGTTCACCATATCATTCAGCATACAGACATTCGTGTCATTGCAATTACCGATCATGATGAAATAACCGGCGCCTACGAAGCGCACAAGTATGCTGAGGGAAGTGACCTCCATGTCATCATCGGCGAAGAAATTTCCACCCGTGAAGGTCATCTGCTCGCCTACTTCATTCACGAACGCATTCGCCCAGGCATGAGTGCACACGATACCATACGCGCCATACACGAACAAGGCGGATTAGCTGTTGCCGCACATCCTTATGACTGGATGGTTCGCTCTTTGGGTCATCACGGGTTGCTCACACACGCCGCTCAACCACATCGCTTCTGGCAATTTGATGCCATTGAGACGCTCAATGCCAGTCTACGCCCACGCTATGCCAATGTCCGCGCCACCCACGCCGCCCACACCCTCAAATTGCCCATGATTGGCGGGAGTGACTCACATCTCCTCGATACCATTGGCTACGGATATACGCTGTTTGACGGTGAAACTCCCGCCCAACTCCGTGACGCCATTACCCTCGGCCACACACACGTCAACGGCACGTGTTGGCGCATGCACGACCTGATGAGCGCAGGGAGTCGGCTCGTACAGCGTACTGTTACCACCATGGCGTTACGCGTTTGGCCACACCAAGGCCGCACACACCACATCTAAATCATGGCACAATACGGGTGGATAGATACATTATCCAGATGAAGGAGATTTGGTATGAACGATGCTGCCCGTGATTTTTTGCTCCGTTTACTCAATACCACCAGTCCATCCGGTGATGAAATCGCCGCTGCACGCGTCTGGCGCACCGAGGCACAAGCATTTGCCGATAACGTCTACGGCGATGTCCTTGGGAGTTCATTTGCCGTCCTCAATGGTGGTGCACCACGCGTCTTGTTTGCTGGGCATATTGATGAAATCGGTCTGATGATTTCCCACATTGACGACAAAGGCTTCTGCTACTTCCAACCCATCGGTGGCTGGGATAGTCAGGTGCTTGTCGGTCAGCGCATTCGCATCATTGGGCGCAATGGCATGGTCCGTGGTGTCATCGGCAAAAAGCCCATTCACCTGATGACGCCCGATGATCGCACCAAGGTATCACGCATTGATGATCTTTGGATTGATATCGGTGCCACGTCATTTGATGACGCCAATGCGTTGATTCGCGTGGGGGCCTCGGCCGTCATCGACGCAGATCCACATATCTTGGCCAACAACCGCATCATCGGTCGTGGCGTTGACAACCGTATCGGCGCCTTTGTCGTCCTCGAGGCCCTGCGTCTCCTCGCCGCAGAACGACCGCAAGCCTCAGTGGCAGCCGTGGCCACGGCCCAAGAAGAGATTACCTTCGCCGGCGCACGCACAGCCGCTTTTGCGTTTGAACCACAGGTCGCAATTGCCGTGGACGTTACCTTTGCTACTGACCACCCGAATGCCAGTCGCAACTCACAAGGCGATATCACCATCGGCGGCGGTCCCGTCCTGACTCGTGGTTCGGCGAATGCACCGTTGTTGGTAGAGATGCTCATCGAAACCGCCGAACAGGCGAACATTCCATACCGAATTCAAGCGAATCCGTCACGTACCGCCACCGACGCAGATGCAATTCATAATTCGCGGGCTGGCGTAGCAACTGCAGTCATCTCAATCCCCAACCGCTACATGCACTCTCCGAATGAGATGATAGATCTCAACGATGCCCTCAACGCGGCCCGCTTAATGGCCGCCTTCGTACGCCGCTTACACGCTGACACCTCGTTTGTGCCACGCTAGTGTGCACGTTATCCACAGGTTATCGCTCGGTTCACATCGGGGGATGACCTGTGGATAACGCGTGGAAATATGGTGTATCTCATGTGCAAAATATAGCGTTTACGGCTTTCTAATGTTGAAAATAAGTATATGTGGATAACCCGTGGATAATACGTGTACAGGGTGTGTACTATGCCGTTTCATCATGCACGTAATTGGTGCCTGACGTGACCACTCCCGCCAGCGCAATACCGAATAGCTCACCCCACACCCCAGCTACCGCACTCCCAATCAGAAGCACCGCACAGACGAGCAATGGATGCAGTCCCACGGCACGCCCCATAATCCGTGGCAACATCGCATGAAGCAGAACCCGTTGCACCACCAGCATCACCACCACATACGGCACTCGTTGATTGCGTTACTCTGCAGTCAGCTCGCTCGCAAAAAACCGCTGAACATCGAACCCACTCGCACCCTCGTGATCACGGATACGATACCATGTGCCATCACTACGCAAGACACGTGTCCGTTCGGTGTCGCGCAAATACGAGTCCAACATGCGCTGCCGTACCCACGTCTGCATGACAGGGTCATGCACCGGGAAGAGTGTTTCGACGCGTCGATCAAGATTGCGTTCCATGATGTCAGCACTACCAATGTACATCACCGGATCACCATCATTGCCAAACCAATAAATGCGACTATGCTCAAGATAACGACCTATCACGCTCCGCACCCGAATGCGCTCACTCATCCCTGGCACGCCAGGCCGCAATGCACACATTCCACGAATAATCAGGTCTATCTCGACTCCAGCATTCGATGCCGCATACAAATGCTCAATCATCTGTGGGTCGACCAGTGAATTCGCCTTAAAAATTATCGTCGCAGGTCGACCCGATTGTGCCAACGCCATCTCGCGTTGGATGAATGCGGTGAGTTGACTGCGCAAATTCACCGGCGCCACCAACAACGAACGAAAATACTCGTGCTTGGCATACCCCGTCAAGAAATTAAACAAATCAGCCACGTCGGCCGTAATTGCCGGATCACTGGTGAATAACCCGATATCCGTATAAATTCGCGCCGTACTCGCGTTGTAATTGCCCGTGCCGAGATGTGCATAACGACGCAACACATCACCCTCACGCCGAATGACGAGACACATCTTGGCGTGCGTCTTGAGATTGGGGACGCCGTACACTACATGCACCCCTGCACGCTCAAGCGCACGGGCCCAGGTAATGTTGTTTTCTTCGTCGAAGCGCGCTTTGAGTTCTACCAACACCGTCACTTGTTTATCAAGTTCACGCGCGCGCATCAAGGCTTTGACAATCGGCGAATTACTCCCCACCCGGTACAGCGTTTGCTTGATGGCCAATACATCTGGATCGCTGGCAGCCGACTCAATAAACGCAATCATCGGCTGAAATGAATCATAGGGATGATGGACAAGCACGTCACGTTGTCGTATCACATCCCATAACGCAACCGGATTTGCGGCATCGCGCAATGACAAGGGGATACGCGGTGCATCCGGCTCATCTTTGAGTTCAGGACGATCCAACTTGAGCAGTTGCATCAGCACCGAGAGACCAAGTTGTCCACGAATTTCGTATAAATCATTGTCATCGAGGCGTAAATTTTGCAACAACAACGCACGCAACCGTGCGGGCATGGTAGCCTGTACTGCCAACCGTACGACTGCACCAAAGCGACGTTGGCGCACATTCTCCTCGATGGTTTGCAACAAATCATCCGCTTCGTCTTCTTCGATTTCGAAGTCGGCATTGCGCGTCACGCGAAATGCATGTACTTCACGCACCAGTTCTGTAGGGAACAGTCGATGCAAGTTTGCTGCGATAATCTGCTCAATCCAAACGAAACATGCGCATTGCGTTACATCGAGCCCAGCTGGCACATCCATGGCATCAACAGGCAACGGCACAAGTCGTGGCAAGACGCCAGGCACTTTCACACGCACAAAGCGTTCTTCGTGTTCGTCACCCAGCACAACCGCAAGATTCAAACTCAAATTAGAAATCAATGGAAATGGATGACTCGCATCAAACGCCAATGGCGTCAATACCGGTTGAATCTGATTGACGAAGTAATTATCAATAATTGCCTGTTGCGTCACGTTCAGCTCTTGGTAGTCAAGCAACCAAATGCCCTGTTCACGCAACTTAGGCGTAATGTCATCAACCCAGCAGTCACGTTGTACTTTAAGTTGGGCATTGACTGCAGTACGAATAGCCTGTAACTGCTCGGTCGGCGTCAATCCATCCGGTGAACGTGTTTGCACCCCTACACGCTGTTGCTCGCGCAATCCGGCCACCCGAATCATGAAAAATTCATCCATGTTAGTGCTGACAATCGCCAAAAACTTGACGCGCTCAAGTAATGGGTTGCGCTGGTCGAGTGCTTCATCGAGCACACGCGCATTGAACTCAACCCAACTCTGTTCGCGGTTCAATAACCGTGACTGCGGGGCAGGCACCTTGCTATTCGGGCTCCGACGCGTACGTGTCATAGGGTGCTCGTATTCTTCACGGAGAGACTATGAACTTCTATTTGTACATACACATGATAATACAACACTCCTGTGATTCTCACGCACCGGTGTTAAGTGATGGTTAGCCGTCTGTGTTGATTGGATTAACTCGGTATCGTGCCTGCTGCGACCTTCTCAAATACGTAGAGGTTATTCAATCCTAGTTGGAAGCGTTTATGCTGGAGCATGCGAAAATACGGCGCACCAAACAGCACGGGCGTCTGACCTGGATGGTAGCCGTAATGTTGCTCAAGTGACATCGCATCAATAATACGTAGCCAGCGCAAACACACCAGAATATAATCAACGAGAGGAGATGGCACGGTGATCACCACACGACCGCCATCTTTTAAGCGCCCGTAACAATATTCCACCAAGGCCTGTTGTGACGCATGCGGAATATGCTCGAGCACAGCAAGCATGGTAATACAGTCAAATGCTGCGGCTGGCAAATCCGTGTCAGGCACCATTCCGGGCATCAATGTATATCGTCCAATGGTCATCTCTGCCGGGACGTCCGGATCAATGCCGATACCACGGGCAATATGACTCCCAAGTGCCTCAAATAGTGCGCCATCGGCACTCCCAATATCAAGAACGGTTGCGCCTGGCACAATCCATGGACGTACTGCGGCAATACGCTGTTTCTGCAGATAATAATCAAACGATTTCATGCGCTGATACTTCCATTCACTTGGGCAATCATCCGGGTTCGGTGCTGTCTATCCATTATAGCCAACTCTGTGATTACCGATGATGTACAAACCGCTCAGACGCAACCACCACTGGCAATAGCACGCCGCCCCGCATATGCGAGGCGGCGTGCTGCCCGTTGGCGCAGATGGAGACGTCGCACACGATGTGCTACAGTGCAATCTCACGCTTTTCGGCAGCCGAACGATATGTTGCGTCGAGGAGGCGCAGAATCGCCAAGCCCTCTGCCCCAGATGCCACCACACTGCCCTTACCTTGAATCGCATCGATAAAGCGCTTATACCCAACATTGCCAGCCCCATCGGGTACGGTGGGCAAGGTCGGGATTGTCTCAATTGGACTGCCATTGTCGTCACTGTAATAGCGCAACGGCTTATCAGTGCCGTAGAGACTGGGGAAGAAGTCAAACCCACCTTGGTCACCAGTAATCTGCACGCGCTCTTCATTCTGACCATAAATAGCCCACGTCACTTCAATGGTTACCAATCCACCGTCGGCCAGACGCAAGTGTAACGATGCCAAATCGTCTACATCAAATGTACCGTCCATCACACGGTCGATACCCCAACCGCCAAGACCGCGGCGTTGTGGCCCATGCACGGCTTGGACTTCACCGCGCAAGGCTGAAATTTTGGGATTGCCCAGCATGTACAACACGGCGTCGAGCATATGGACACCGATGTCAAGGAGTGCGCCACCGCCGGCCAACTCTTTGCGGGTGAACCAGCTCCCGAAACCGGGGATGCCGGCACGGCGAATCATGCGACCTGTTGCATAGCTGACCTTACCGATACGACCCTCAGCGATTTTGGCTTTCATATATTGAAATTCGCCACGTGGCCGATTGGTCATGTTCACCGCCAAGATGCGACCCTCTTTTTCGGCAGTGGCCACCATCTCTTCGCCTTGCGCGACAGTCATGGCCAACGGCTTTTCGCTGAGCACGTGCTTGCCCGCTTTGAGGGCAGCAATAGCCACCTCGGCATGCAAAGCATTTGGCAAGGCAATGGTCACGGCGTCGATGTCGGGATCCTTGACCAACTCGCGCCAATCGGTGTAGACCTTGGCCACACTCTGACTGCTTGCCAAGGCTTCGGCACGCTCTTTGTTGGTATCACATACCGCAACCACACTCCCCTGTGGATGCCGTTTAATCCCGGGGATATGGCCGTACATGGCAATCGCCCCGGCACCAATCACCCCAACGCGCGTCGGATTACTCATCGTTGAACTCCTCCAAGCTTGTCCTAACCCGCATCTAGCATACCACTGTTCAATCGCACGAGTGCAAACCGCATCACACATAGGCGACACTTGGTATAATCATATGGTGTATTCGTTGCTGTGCAAGGATGTATCATGACAACCCCCAAACAATGGCCAACCCCACCCGAAATGCAAATCGACGTCACCAAGCGCTATATTGCCACCATGAGCACGGCACGCGGTGAAATCGTCATTGAGCTCTACCCAGAGCATGCGCCTAAGACCGTCAACAGCTTCATCTTCTTGGCAAACAACGGCTACTACGACGGCACCATCTTCCATCGTGTATTGCCCCAGTTTGTCACTCAAGGTGGCGATCCAACCGGCACCGGTCGTGGCGGTCCAGGGTACAAGTTTGAAGATGAGTGTGTAGGCAACCCGCTCAAGCACGGCCCGGGTGCGTTGTCAATGGCAAATGCCGGTCCTAATACGAACGGCAGTCAATTCTTTTTGGTACATACGCGTGAGCAGACGGCGCACCTCGATGGACGTCACACCGTATTTGGCCAAGCCCTCTCAGGGCTTGAGGTCATCACCTCGATTCGTCAGGGCGACGAGTTAATGAAGGTTACTATCTCCGAAAAAACCCAAGGATAAAATTTGTGACGCTCGGCTCATCTCGTGCCCGACATGAACGCCTCAGCATCCACCCGTCACCAGGTCCGCATAACAGCTTGACCTACTTCCCACAGGTGACGGGTGGTATGGTGCGCATCATTATTAATTCTGTCATCATCCAAATCGCCCGGTACGCGCCATGGCTTGGCCTCAAGCGCTGGCTCTATCGCCGGCTCGGTGCCGCCATCGGCGATCACGTATCGGTAGGGTTAATGGTCATGTTCGACATCTTCTTTCCGCAAGATATTACCATCGGCGAAGATACGATTATTGGCTACCACAGTACTATTTTGTGCCATGAGTTTTTGCGGCGTGAGTGGCGACGTGGTCCAGTGGTGATTGGGCGCGACGTCATGATTGGCGCCAACACAACGATTCTCCCAGGTGTCATTATCGGTGATGGCGCCACAGTGGCAGCGGGGAGTCTGGTGAATTGTGATGTACCGGCAGGAGCGGTTGTAGGGGGAGTGCCGATTCGCCTCATCCGTTTCGACGACACGAATGGAGCATCTGCATGACACGACTCTGGCAATTCAGCGAGTACTGGTTACGCCAACTGATGCAACTCATCAATGCCGTTCCGGCAGTTTTTTGGTTATGTATGGCTATTGATCTTGGCGGATTTCTGATTGGTGCGGTCATTTGGTACGGACCACAGCTTGCGGCAGCGCCGTGGTGGGCGTGGTTGTTTATTCCTGATTGCCCGCTCGCCGCACTCTACGGCATGGTTGCCTATATTCGCCTCCGCCAAGGGCGGGATCCTGATTGGCTGACCGCAATAGCCAGTCTCGCCTGTATCAAATACGGCATTTGGACCGTCATCTTTTGGGGGACCAAATGGGCAGCCACGGGCGAGTATTTACCGCTCGAAATCGGTCTCGTCATCGTACATCTCGCTATGGCCGGACAAGGGTTGGTACTGTGGCCCGCACTCATGAACGTCGCCAAGTCCGTCCGTTTTGGGGCAATTGCGTGGTTAGCGTTATCGATCTACGTTGATTATGGCTTTGACCACTACCCGGCACTCGCCTACCCGATTACCCCAACCCAAGCTGGTACCTGGGCCACAGTCATCACCATTGGGCTCGCCGTTGCCATGGCGCTCCTGCACTATCGGCCACTCAACGCAACCACGGCTCGCACAGCGTAAGCGTTTGCGCCTGACAGTCAATTTCTGCCTGCACACCGAGTGGCACAATCAGTTGTGGCTCGGTGTGTCCCACATCAACGTTGGTAATAATCGGTAATGACTTCGCTCCGAATTCATCGCGCACAACGCGTACAATCGCCGCATCAAGGCTAATTTGCTCGTTCACCGTGTAATCGCGTGGACGCCCAATGATGAGCCCACTGATACGGTCGAACACACCCTGCAAGCCATAATTGCGCAACCACCGCATAACCTGTATCGTTGATGGTTTCTCCTCGGACATCTCCAAAAACAAGATTTTGTGATACCAAAAATCTGCCGTTGGCCAATAGCGTGTCCCCTTGGTGAATTCGAGTACCTCAATACACCCACCAAGCAATTGACCACGCACTTTGCCAGCTCCTTGTAGCCACTGCCAACCTCGACTATACTGCCACGCTTTGGGGCGATTGCGCTGGGTTGTATCACGCCAATCAGCATAGCCGTCGCTGTACTGCAATGCCTGCTGATACGTGTACGTTTGTGTTGGCGCAAACAACATGTGATGATAGTGCTGACGGTAGTAGGTTGGCAAATATGCCACCTGTGCCAAACCAGCCATCACACTCGGCCCGTGGAACGTGACCATCCCCTGCAAATGTGCGAACCACAACAGCGTCGTGGTATCAGAGAACCCCATCAGGAGTTTGGGGTTGCGCCCAATTAACGCATCATCGAGCCACGGCAATAACCGCATGCAATCATCACCACCAATACTCGCAAATACTGCGTTCACCTCGGGATCAGCAAAGGCATGATTGAAATCACGTGCCCGCCACTCGGGATGACGCGTGAGCTCGGCATCAGCCATGCGCGTCGTGGGGTATTCTTTGATGCGCAGTCCCCATCCACGCAGTGTGGCTAACCCTTGCTCATAGATGTGCGGATACGCATGTGGACCACCCCATGACGGCGATAGCACCGCTACCGTGTCGCCAGGTTTGAGCACCTGTGGACGCCGAATTGGCTGAGGCATATACTCACCTCCACACACAAATTCATATGCGGACACCTCGCACAAACCGCGGCGGTCTGTACGAGGTGTTGTCATTGGCGGGAAGGGAGAGATTCGAACTCTCGAGGGCTTGCACCCTACTCGTTTTCGAGACGAGCACGTTCAACCGCTCCGTCACCTTCCCGTGTATTAAAAAGCGGCTGACGCATCTCGGCGTCAGCCGCCCATTTGGCGACTCTGGGGCGACTCGAACGCCCGACCTCTTCCTCCGCAGGGAAGCGCTCTAATCCACTGAGCTACAGAGTCACAACGTCAATAACTATAGCACGCTTTATTACAAGATGCAAATACTTTTTCAGCATAACTCCACGTGCACTCTATCAGCGCAACGAGACACACATTCTATAATTTCATTCAACGTATTGTGTATTTGTCATTTTTTGACAAATTCCCTACTTAAAATTTTCATTTAGTTATGCTATGATACAAACATCGTGTTACAATAAGATGACAATGTATATTCATTCATGACAAAACAATGACGCAACAACCGATTGTCACCTACATATGCAATATACCGAGTCATGCCATAGCAGATTTTTGGCGTGATGAGGTATACGCACATTTAAGCGTCAACCAGATGCGCATTTGTATGGCAATACGCGACACAACGGACGCACGTGCGGCCATTGTGCGCCAGCTGAATCGGCATCGTATACCGGTGGTTGCGTGGATTGTCCCCGAAGAACAAGCAGCAACTCGTGATTTTCGCATGCACGATGCCGATGCGTTCCAGGCACGCTACCAGCACATTCATCAGTGGAGTGTGGCCCACGGTTTACGTTGGGATGCTATCGGCATTGACATTGAGCCAGATATTCGCGACACGATACGATTTGGTGATGAACCCAACGTTGACTATCACACGCTGATTCAACGCTTCGGTAATCGGTGGCACATTGAGGATGCCACGATCAACTATCAGCAGATCATGGCAAGTATCCACGCAGATGGATATACAAGTGAGAGTTACGAGGTGCCATTTGTGCGCGACGACCGCGTCAGTCAATCAACGGTTGCACGCCGACTCCTCGGCTTACCCGATCTCGCCGCGCACCAGACCGTTGTACGGCTGTGCAGTAGTACGGCACGTCCATATGGACCGGGACTCATTGCCACCTATGCGCCAGAGTACACCGCTGCCATCATTGGCAACGTTGACGCCGGCGACGACAACAATCATCCACTGAGTTTAGTTGAATTAATGCGCGACGTCGCACATGTGGCTGCGTGTGGCGTGAAGCACATTTACATCGCTGAGATGACCCATATCTTTGGCCAGGGGTGGCATGAGCATATTGCCCAACCCACATGGCTACGACAACCTCTCCCTGTTGCTGATGAAACACATCGGCAAGTGGCCCGTATGCGTGCCGGACTCCGAGCCTTACTCTGGGCAGGCGCACGTCCCGCCGTCCTGTTACCACTCCTGATACCCGTGTTGTTGTTGGTCCGTAGGATGTTACGCAGCGAGCCGGCATCCCATGCTTCTGCGTCAGAAAGAAGTCGCATATGAAAATCACAGAACTCAGTAAAGTCTGGGATTTGCCTACACCATGGCAAATGGAGCCAATGATGGGCAGCACAAACAATCATCTTGCCTTGATTACGGCTGATAATAACCAGAAAGCCGTGTTGTGCACGTATGCCCATGAGCACCCGCAACACCTTGCCTACATGCACGAGGTACTTGCCATGCTCAGTCAACAACAACTGTCGTTTCGCGTGCCAACTCCTATGCGAGCACGCAATGGTGAATACTGGCATATGCTCGATGACGGATACCGCAACTGGCTCATGTCATTGACACCGTGGTTTGCCGGCGAGCATCCAGATGCCGACGAAGTGATTACCGCCACCTTGGCTGGTACAGCACTTGCCGAGCTGCTCAATGCACTTGCCCAGGTAGAACCCACCACAAAATCACCAACATCCTACGCGCAACTTCAACGCGTCCATCCATATGTGATTGACCCGATTGCGGCACTCCGTGCCGCACCGCTTGAAACAGACACCACCCAACGCATCATTGAGCTGGTCACGTCGTTACAACAACAACTTCCCGAACTCTATGAATCACTCCCACAACAAGTAATTCACGGCGACTTTACGCCACGTAACATCCTGGTGCATAATCAGAAGATCAACGCTGTTCTTGATTTCGAGCTAACTCGTCACGACGTACGACTCCTTGATGTGGCTATTGCGCTGCTTGCCTGGGGTGGATTCGACGAAAATCACCGCACTGAGGTAGTCAATGCATTTCTCAGTGCCGTACAACGTGATTTGTGCTTGACCGATGCAGAAATCGCCGCACTCCCCACCATGGTTCGCCTCGTACGCGTGGTCCGATTACTCCACGCACTCGGTCGCTTCCAACAAGGGGTTGAGCGTAGTGTCGTTGTCGAGCGCGCCGCCGTCGCACTGCTGGCGCTCGATACCTGGCTCCTCGAGCATCCTGATTTTGCAATGAGTGCACAACCAGAGTCTGCTTCGTGAGGAGTCGGGCGATTGCACATCCTGCACGCAACGCCTTCTTGCGTGCTATGCACACCAATCCCCCCAACTTGATAGATGCCTGCTTGTGTCTCGCATGGGAAGAACAGGGAGTCGATCGGCGCGACCACGTGCATGCCATCCTTGACACCATGTGCCATGAATTGACCATGCGCACAAGCCCAACACTGACCAGCGAAGAACGCATTTTCACGCTCAATAACTATGTATTTGATGAGCTCGGATTTACTGGGAACGAAGAAGAATATTACGCCGTCACCAATAGTTACCTCGACCACGTGATGACCCAACGTACCGGTCTCCCCATTATGCTTTCTGTGCTGTACATCCATTTGGCACAGCACATGGGGATTAGTTGCCACGGCGTGGCTTTTCCCAGTCATTTTATGGTGCAATGCCGACAACCACATGGCGATCCGATTATCATTGATCCATTCCGTGCCGGCAAGCGTTGGAGCATGTCCGAGTGTAGCAACTATCTCCAACGCCAACGCGTCTCGAGCGATGTGCACGAATGGCTGGCCATTCCAACGGCACACCACATCATGGTGCGCATCCTGCGCAACATCAAAGGGAGTCATGTTATGCGGGGCAACTTCGATCAAGCCGCAGCTGCGCTCGAACGCATATTACAGATGAATCACGCCGAAAGTGGCGATTTCCGCGATTATGGACTCATCCTTGGGCGACTCGGCTACTACGCCCAGGCAGTCGCCTACCTCGAGCGCTACGTAGCCATGGCACCCAACGCACCCGACATTGAGAGCGTGCGACACCACGCCCAAACCATCCTGCGCACTGCCCCAAAACTCAACTAAAATCCGGGGTGCGCCGTGGTGGCACACCCCGGATAATTCTTAACCATCACCCGTTTAGTACAACTTTCCCTCACGTTTGGCACCCGTAAAGTCAATATACACTGCTTTGGTCTCGGTATAAAAATCAAAGACCTCGGTGCCTTGCTCACGTGGACCAACGCCCGTGTTCTTCATGCCACCGAACGGCATCTGCGCTTCACCACCAAGTGTCGGAGAGTTGACATGCGTAATACCCGTCTCGATTTCATGAATATAGCGGAACGCGCGCGTCAAATCGCGCGTATACACGCTCGACGTCAAGCCAAACTCGCTGTGATTGGCCACCTCAAGCGCCTCATCGAACGTTTCGACCCGCACCACACTCAATACCGGTCCAAAGATTTCTTCGTTGTGGATACGCATGTGCGGCTGCACCTTGTCAAAGATGGTCGGATTGACAAAGTGCCCATGGGCACACTCAGCGGTCGTCGGTCGGTCACCACCGCACAACAACTCGGCACCTTGGTTTTTGCCGATTTCGATGTAGTCAAGCACCGTCTTGAGTTGCGACTCATCCACACTCGGTCCCATGTCGATACCAGCATCTAACGGATTGCCCATCTTCATCTTTTGGACTTGCGCCATCAGACGCTCCAAAAACGCATCCGCCACGGCGTGCTGCACAATCACGCGACTCGTCGCCGTACAGCGCTGTCCCGTTGATCCATATGCCCCGGTAAAGACGCCTGAGACGGCCAAATCGAGATCGGCGTCATCACACACAATCACCGGATTCTTGCCACCCATCTCACATTGCGCCCGAATCCCACGCCCTGCCGCTCGCTTGTAGATGCCCAGACCAATATCGGTTGAACCCGTAAACGACACCAAGCGTACATCGGGGTGATCCACAAAGGTGTTGCCGACCTCGCCACCCGACCCAATCACCATGTTCAGCACACCAGCCGGCAACCCAGCCTCAGCAAAACAGGCCATCAGCAGCTCAGCTGTGGCCGGCACCAGTGATGCCGGCTTGAAGACGACCGAGTTGCCGGCCACCAGGGCCGGGGCAATCTTCCAAATGGGGATAGCCGCCGGGAAGTTCCATGGCGTGATAATCGCCGCCACACCCACCGGCTCTTTCATCGTGTAGCCGACGTTATTGGCCAACTCCAGCGGAATCACCTCACCGTTCAAGCGTCGACCGTGCGCCGCACAGAACTCAGCAATGTTGATGGCACGTTGCATCTCGCCCATCGCCTCGCTGAGCAACTTGCCCTCTTCACGCGTCAACGTGCGAGCAATCTGCTCTTTGCGCTCGAGCATCAACTGCGCCGCCTTGGCCACAATCGCACCACGCTTGGGCGCTGGCACCTTGCGCCACTCCTTGAAGGCCTTGGCCGCTACCTCGACTGCCTGCGCCGCCTCGGCTTTGGTCGACAGAATTACCTCGCCCAACACTTCACGCGTGTCGGCTGGGTTGACGTTGTTGATGCGCCGCGTCCCTTGTGATGCAACAAATTCGCCGCCAATGAAGTTTTTATAGACGTGCATACCATTCATCCTTATGCCAAACTTGCATCAATGATGTCAAGACCCTGATCCATGATGGCCAACCCCTCGCGCAATTGGGCCTCAGTAATCGTCAACGGCGGATTGCAGAAGAACGTATTCCACCGCACAAACGTGAACACCCCGTTGTCGCGCAAGAACTTATTAAACGCCGGCATCGGTCCCAACTCGGTTGGTTTGGGGTTATACGGCACGAGTGGCTCGCGCGTCTCGCGGTTTTTGACGAGCTCAACAATGCTAAACAAGCCAATCGAACGCACATCGCCGATTGACGGGTGCTTGGCCTTCATCTTCTCGAGCTCGACCTTGAGAATCTCGCCCATGCGCGCCGCGTTATCGATCAAACCATCAGATTTGTAGATATTGATACAGGCCACGGCCGCCGCACACCCAACCGAATGGGCGTTGTAGGTCAAACCAGCCAATAACGGCCGATCCTCAAAGTACTCGGCAATCGTGTCAGTCACCACCGCAGCCCCGAGTGGCACATAGGCCGAGGTCAAGCCCTTGGCCATCGTCATAATATCGGGCGTCACGCCCCAATGATCCACGGCAAACCACTTGCCCGTACGGCCAAAGCCACTCATCACCTCGTCGGCAATCAACATGATGCCGTACTTGGTGCACAACTCACGCAAGCCCTGCATGTAGCCATCTGGTGGGATGATGATGCCGTTGGTGCCCACCACCGACTCCACAATCACGGCTGCAACGGTGTGCGGCCCCTCGAACATGATGATGTCTTCGATACTGTTGAGACAATCAAGCGTACAGCCCTCTTTGCTGCCACAAAAGCGACAACGATAGCGGTACGGATCGGGCGCACGCACCACACCCGAGATGCCGGGCTCGGCACCCCAACGGCGTGGGTCGCCGGTCAGGGTAATGGCGCCGGCCGTGGCCCCGTGGTACGAACGGTAGCGGGCAATGATTTTGTGACGACCAGTCACCGTACGCGCAATTTTGATGGCGTTTTCGTTGGCCTCAGCCCCACCATTAGTAAAGAACGCTTTGCTCAGATTGCCTGGGGTAATCTCTTTGAGCAGACGCCCGGCCTCGGCACGGATAGCGGTCGTAGCAGCCGTTGGCGCTACATAGGCAATTTGCTTAAGCTGCGCAGTGATGGCATCAATGACGCGCTGATCACCGTGGCCAATATTGACACACATCAACTGCGAGTTGAAGTCCATGTAGCGCTTGCCGTCCGTGTCCCACAAATAAATACCTTCGGCACGATCAATCACCATCGGCTTGATGGCTTTTTGTGATGTCCATTCGTACAACGTCGTCTCGCGTGTGACATCGAGAATTTCTTGCGTGGTGCGTGGTGTTGCGCTCATGGCTCCCTCTCCCAACTGTGTGTGTGCAGAACACACTGCGAATAGGCCGCGTTGCCCAACTGAATGTCATCATTGTACGGCGATAGCGTTCATACCGTCAATGGAATCAACGCCACAGCATCTAGAATATCCGCTACCAATCACCGGCGTACCCATACCCATATGGCGTTGTGTGGCGTTGAAACAACAAATAGCGCAACTCTGTCAACTGCCGGATATGCAACAAATCGTGCGCCACCCAGGCCCACGCCACCTGCGCAGCCGTCAATTCATGCAAGCGCGGATGGTTGAGTGGTGCATGCCAATCCACATCACCGAGCTGGCGTAATTGCAGTATTGATTGTGCGCGCTCTGCCAAAAACTGCTCCCGCATCTCGCCAAATGCCCGTTGGGCATAGCCACGGCTAACCACCCATCCCTCCGGATCAATCCCCGCGAGCGGGAGGTCTGGGTGCATCAGCGGCTGCATCACGCGCACCCGAAAGTCCTCACGCTCCTCATCATAGAGATGACACATGACCTCAAGCATCGTCCATTCACTGTCATTGAGCACCACACGCGCCGATGCATCATCAATATCCGCCGTCAGATGAGCTATGACCTCCGCCTGATTGCCCAAGAGCTCACACAGTCGTGCCACATCCATATCAACTCCCTGATTGTGCATCATCATGACCATTCTTAGGGTATGATAGGGGCGAAACGACCGTTTGCCAAAGGAACTGCCATGAAAATCACCGGTCTTGAATTATTCACCGTGCCACCTCGCTGGCTCTTTCTCAAAATTACCACCGACGAAGGCATTAGCGGCTGGGGTGAACCCATCGTCGAAGGACGGGCTGCAACAACTGCCGCCGCCGTCAGCGAACTCAGCGAATACCTGATTGGTCGTGACCCCAACGACATCGAAGATATTTGGCAAGTGCTCTACCGCGGCGGATTCTACCGTGGCGGCGCCCTTGCCATGAGCGCCATCGCCGGCATCGACCAGGCCTTGTGGGACATCAAGGGCAAGCGCTACGGCGTACCAATTTATCAACTGATGGGTGGCGCAGTACGCCACTCGATTCGCGTCTACTCGTGGATTGGTGGCGATCGCCCGGCTGACATCGCCGCCGCCGCCAAAAACGCCGTAGCACAGGGCTTTACGGCGCTCAAGATGAACGCTACCGAAGAGTTGATGTATCTCGATACCCAAGCCAAAATCATGATGGCCGCCGAGCGCGCCGCAGCAGTCCGTGAGGCCGTTGGCCCCGAGGTCAGCTTCGCCATGGACTTTCATGGGCGCGTGCATCGCCCCATGGCCAAAGTGCTCGCCCGGGCGCTCGAACCCCACGGCTTGCTCTTCATCGAAGAGCCCGTCCTCTCCGAGAACTACGAGGCCATCCGCGATATCGTCAACGCGGCGGCTATCCCGATTGCCCTCGGCGAGCGCCTCTTCTCGCGCTGGGACTTCAAACGCATCCTCGCCGACGGCCTTGTCGACGTCATCCAACCCGATTTGTCACACGCCGGAGGCATCACCGAGGTCAAGAAAATCGCCTCGATGGCCGAGGCCTACGACGTCGCCATGGCCCCACACTGTCCACTCGGCCCCATCGCCTTAGCTGCCTGTCTGCAAGTCGATGCCACCTGCCACAACGCCACCATCCAAGAGCAAAGCCTCGGCATCCACTACAACAAGGGCAACGACCTGCTCGATTACCTCGTCGATCCAACGGTCTTTCAATACAAAGACGGTATGGTCAAAATCCCCGACGGCCCCGGTCTCGGCATCGAAATCAACGAGGAGTATGTGCGCGCCAAGGCCAAAGAAGGCCACAACTGGAAGAATCCGATCTGGCGTCACAAAGACGGCAGCGTCGCAGAATGGTAGGCAATCATGTGGCGCGCGTTTCTGCTCCTCCTGATTGCGCTGATGATTACTACCTGTCAGGCACCATCGTCAACACAGCCCGGTGACACGCGCTCACTACAAGCGACGCCATGTACCACCGGTTGTGACCGGGCAGTGATTGCCATGACCGTGCGCGACAATATGTTCTTTTCGCGCAGCGAGATAACCGTAGCCGCCGAACAAGAGTTGGCTATCAACTTCGACAACACGTCGCGACTGCCCCACAACATCGTGATTATCGACGGCGATTTGGCCGTGGCCACCGAGGTCAATCGTGATGCCATTAATCAGACCAACTACTTACCACAACACCCAGCAGTGGTTGCGTCGATACCGATGATGATGCCCAACCAAAACGGCGACATCACCTGGCAACCGAGTCAGCCTGGGAGTTACCTGTTCATCTGCACCTATCCGGGCCACTTTGATGCAGGCATGTACGGCACCATCACGGTCAAATAAACGCCCACGCGGAGGGTGGATTTATTGAATCCACCCTCCGCGTGCATTGTTTGTGCTTATGACTGACGTGCCAACAAGGGGAATATGCCCGATTTAATCGGCGCTCCCTCTTGCAAGCCCAATCCGTCGGTCATCACGTGCGATTTGCCGTTAAACCGAGTGCCATCAGGGTAATAGATGAGCGCCAGCACGCGCCGCGGTTGGTCTGATTGATTCGCATGCGCATAATGGAAGCACAAGCCGTTGTGGAACGTCAGCGAGCCCGCTTTGAGTGGCACCTTGACCGCACTCTGCTGCGCTAATCCCGCACTCTCCTCAAAGGCAAAAATATCCTGCGGGTTCACCAAATCGATACCCGTCAACTTACCCCGCTTATGTGACCCCGGCACAAACATCATGCAACCGTTGTGCTCGTCCACATCATGCAACGGAATCCAGGCCGAGAGCGCGCCTGACTCGTGCATCGGCCAATACGGGAAGTCTTGGTGCCACGGGGTGGCTTTGGAGTCACCCGGCATCTTCCACAACGCATGATCGTGGAACAAACGAATCCCCGATGACCCCGTCAATTGCAACGCAATCTGGGCCAAGCGTTCGTGGAGTACATACTTGGCCATAATCCCGTGGTCGCGCCACGTATTCACGCGTTGGTTGAGCACTTTGTAGTAGTTGCCGCCAGCCCGATCGGTCTGGATGGAGCTTTGGGCATCGGTCAGCATCACCTCTTCGAGCGCCTGACTCAATTCGGCGAGTTCTGCCGGGCTCAGCACATTATCAATCTGCACAAAGCCGTGTTCACGATAAAAGTCAATCTTTGACTGTGGGAGTTGCATCGGTGCACCTCTCTACGTTGGGCGATCATAATCCGTCTCAGCATACCATGAATGCAACCAGACTAGTTCGATGGCACAAATCGTAACACCACGCGATTCGCACCATCGAATAGGCGTAATTCGTTCTCTGCACGTTCGTACGTTGTCACCTGTAGGAGTGCGGTCATGTACTGTTGCTCAAGTTGATCGCGATTGTCGCCGATACACGCCATCATAGTCATGGCGGTTTGGTCCATGGTCAACGTGTCACCACTCACACGATAATTCCCACCATAATTATTACAAAAGCCAACACCTCCAAAGGTATCTTGGGTAAAATCCAGATTGACAACGATGCCATCTGGTGGCGTTTGATCGTTCATTGAGACCAGTCGCCATTGTGTGTTTGCCAGTGTGTTACCACCAGGCATTGCACATGCAACGCCAGTGATTAACAGCATCATCCACAGCAGCATTCGTCGTAGCATGTGACGGTTCCTTTCTCGGTGTAATCAGATCAGCAACAGCGTTGGAATGCGCTTTAGCGCTGGTACACGAGGATAGCCTGCCCCGTTGCATCGCGCAACTCAAGTTGCGCATCGACAACTGCATATGACGCAACCGAACCCAACGCTTCGAAGTACGCTTGTTCGAGCGTCATGGTATCTCCTTCGGGACAAAACATTTTCGTGGCAGCGATGGCAGGATCAACCGTCACGGTATCGCCGTCAACTGTAATACTGCTACTGTACGAATTACAAAAGCTCATTCCCGCAATTTGTGTTCCTTGAAACTCCAGAGATACCGTAAGTTCTGCCAACGGGGTACCATTCATACTCAACAATACCCACTCGCCGCTCAACGGCACTTGTGGCGGTGGCGCCTTTTCATCAACAACTGGTGCTTCTGCAGTGGTCGTACATCCCCAACTTATCAATGCCCACACCACCACGAATAAAAAACGGTGCATCTTTTTCCTCACATAACTTCATTGCGGCAACTGCCCACACAACGCCTGTTCATGGTGTATGACGCACCGGACGAATGGTTCGTTCCAGCACGCCACAACAAAAGGCGGGGGATGTCGCTGACATCCCCCGCTCACATAACCCATGGTTTCAGCGATTAACTGGCAACCGAGGCACTCACAAGCTGGCGGCGCGCTGCATAGCGAAACGCTGCAAAGGCCTCTTCGTTCACGAAGACAAAGCGCGCAAGTTTGATTTGTGTTTGTTGCTCCAAAAAGCGTGATACTGTGCGAATTGCGATGGTCGCTGCCTCGTCGAGTGGATACCCAAAGATACCTGTGCTAATCGCCGGGAACGCAATCGTCTCGACATCATTGGCACTCGCCAGTTCAAGCGCATGGCGATAAGCCAGCTCAAGCAACACCGCATCTTCGGTACGGCTGTGCCATCGTGGTCCCACTGCGTGAATGACATACTTTGCCCGTAGCAAGAAGCCGGGGGTAAGCCGCGCTTCGCCCGTCGGACAACCGCCGATTTGGTCACACGCACGGGACAATTCGACGCCTGCTGCCCGATGAATGGCACCACACACGCCACCCCCTGCAGTCAACGACTCGTTTGCGGCGTTGACAATCGCGTCAACCCGCTGCACACAGATATCGCCTTGGACGAGTTCGAGTAAATTTGCGCCACACAAATACTGCATTAAAACACCTCATGAATGACGTGAGTTCTTTGCAGGTGCGTCACGGCGAACTTTGCCGTGTCGTGCGCCGTTGCTCAGGCCGCAGATGCGAAAGATTTTCGATGAAATATGCCACCGATTATACGAATGATATGCAGATTCTGTCAAATCACCCGCTAATCGCAATCCGATGAATTATCACTGCTGGCGTCAAGCGTTGTTCCTGGTGCGGCTGACGCTGAATCTGACGCACCACATCCATCCCTTCAACCACTTGACCAAACGCCGCAAACCCCCACCCATCCGAATTCCGACGCCCACCCTGATCGAGTTCGGGTTGATCCCCGATGCAAATGAAGAAATCGGCTTGTGCTGAGTCAGGCGCAAAGCGTGCCATCGAAATGGTTCCATCGCGATGCGAAAGACCCGTTGTCCCCGTCTGTTCCATGGCAATCGCATCAAACTTGACCACATCATCACGGCACGTCGCTTGAATAACTTCGATTTTGACGTCATTCGCCGGTTGATTATCAGGATCCATCACCACGGTACGCCAAAACGCCCCTTGAGTATAGGCACCCGCCTGGACGTACCGCACAAAATTCGCCACCGTCAACGGTGCCTGTTGTGTGGCCAACACCACCACAATCTCTCCCCATGCCGTTTCGATTCGTACCTTCATCATGCCTCCGTTATCGTCAGGTGATGCGTTATCGCACATGTTGCCGCCAGTGTCGCGTGCACCGGGCAGTACTTAGGAATAAGGTGAAACCCGTGGGTGATGCGTTGTGCATGTGCCACATCACCACGAACCTCCATCTGAAGCGCGATTGTTTCGTAGATTTGCGGGTGTACCACTCGCTGCTGCGCCACAATCGTACACACATACTGTGTCACGCACATGCGCTGTCTTCGACAAATCCCATCAAACGTGAGCATGGTGCAGTGAGCGAGCAAATACATGAGGCCGACCATCGGCTGGTGTGCCACATCGGGGAGTGCAGGCAACCGAAGCACTCCATCGTGCACATCACCAGTCACATCAATTGTGAGTGTCTTCTGCATGAATTCCTCGTCATTCGCTGATTAAGACCGGTGTTTTGTGCAATTCCATCATTGACAAAGCGCACGTTTCGGCATAGCATAATGAAGTAGCACTATTTACGATTCAAATGCGCTGTGCTTACCCAATTGATTCCGGTATATTCGGTTGAATAGTCTCCCATAATCACCGGCACACACGTCCAATTGGTACCACATAACATGTCACATTCCCCACCGTGTCAAAGTCGCCGTGTACACACTGCTCAACTTCTATATAATACATAGTACGCAGAATTATCATCGCACCAAATATGTCTGATGTTGGTATTGAGTGCGAAGCGTGTGCTTAACATGCGAAGGAGTATCCGGTGAAAATTTCAGGGAACTACACCATCAACGCCACCCAAACCCAAGTGTGGACAGCACTCAACGACATCGAGGTGCTTGCCCGTGTGGTGCCCGGCTGTGAATCACTCGCTGAAGTCGGTGAGAACCAATTTGAGGGTACCATCAAAATCGGCATAGCTGGTATCAAGGGCGTCTACAGCGGCAAAATCCGCCTCGAAGACGTCAATCCACCACAATCGTACAAACTTGTCGCCGCCGGCAAGGGCTCAAACGGCGTCGTGGATGGCGTCGGATTCGTTGAACTCGAGCCACTCGAGGGCGGCAAGACCAACCTCAAATACAGCGGCGAAGCCCAAATCGGCGGGATGTTGGCGAGCGTCGGGCAGCGCCTCATTGATGGCGCGTCCAAGCAACTTATTGGCCAAGCCCTCAAAGCGCTCGAACAGCAGATTCTCCAACGCATTCCGTCCGAGCCAGTAGCTCCCGCCACACCAGACACCTCTGTGTCATCCATTGTCTCACCTGAGCCCATGGCACCAAGCGCATCCGCGACATCAAGCGAGCCTGTGGCACCGGCATCCCCCAAAAAAGTCGTCCTCAGCGAGGCCGAACAAATGAAGCCCGAGACGCTCGTGGCTGGTATGATGGGAGAGATGCTCAACACGACCACCGGGCGCATTGTGGCCGCCGCAGTGCTGTTGGTCATCGGCTTTTTGATTGGGCGCATGATCCCGTAATTCATGCATCGGACAAGGCTGTCTACTGCGTTTGCAGTTACAGATACGACACGTTCCACGTGACGCAAAAGGAGGCATTTTGTGGCTAAGATTACGGTAACGGTCAACGGAAAGACCCACACCAGTGATGTCGAAGACCGCACGCTGTTGGTGCACTATCTGCGTGAGCACCTCAACTTGACCGGTACACACATCGGGTGTGACACAAGTCAGTGTGGTGCTTGTGTGGTCGTGGTAAACGGCAAGAGCGTGAAGTCGTGTACAACCCTGGCAGCTCGCTGTGATGGTGCATCGGTCACCACCATTGAGGGACTATCGCCAGATGGACAACTTCACCCACTCCAAGAGGGCTTTTGGGAGTGTCACGGCCTACAGTGCGGTTTCTGTACCCCAGGCATGATCATGGCGGCAACTGATTTGCTCGCCCAAAACCCCAACCCCACCGACGACGAAATTCGCCATGGGCTCGAGGGCAACCTGTGTCGCTGTACCGGCTACCACAACATCGTGCGCGCCGTCCAGTACGCCGCCGCCAAGATGCGCGGCGAACAGGTCACGTCACCCAACGCCTAGCGCATATCGGATGCGCCTGAGTTCAATCCCTTGGAAGACCCCATTCTCATCGGCACGGAATCCGTTCGCTTGTTGGAGGAACAACAATGACGGCAGAAGCAACGACGCGTATGGTGGGTCGCGCCCTCAAACGGCGTGAAGACCCCCAACTTATCACCGGCCATGGAAACTTCTTAGACGACGTCAAACTCAACGGCATGACCCACGCAGCCGTGTTGCGTAGTCCTTACGCCCACGCCCGCATCCGCTCCATCAACACCAGCAAGGCCAAAGCACTGCCTGGTGTCGTCGCCGTCTACGTCGGCACAGACATGACGGATGTCAATCCTCTCCCCTGTGCCTGGCCCGCCGGCGGCTTCAAGAACAACCTCAACACCCCTCGCGCCATTGCGGTCGATGTCGTCCGCTTTGCCGGCGAGGCGGTGGCCGTAGTAATCGCCGAAGACCGCTACATCGCTCGCGACGCCCTTGACCTCATCGACGTCGACTACGAACCCCTCGCCGTCGTCGTCGACCCCGAAAAGGCCACCCACCCCGGTGCTCCCCAACTCCACGAGAATGCCCCAAACAACATTGTCGTCGAGTGGAACGCCGGCAACCGCGAAGGCACCAATGCTGCGGTCGCCAACGCCCAAGTGGTCGTCAAAGAGCGCATCATCAACCAACGCCTGATGCCCACCCCCATGGAGACCCGTGGGTCCATTGCCAACTATGAGAGCTCCACCGGTGAATTCACCCTCTGGAGTAGCTCACAAGCGCCCCACGTCCACCGTTTGCTCCTCACCGCCTTCGTCTTCGGTATCCCCGAGACCAAATTGCGCGTGATTGCACCAAACGTGGGCGGCGGCTTCGGCCAAAAGATCTTCGTCTACCAAGACATGGTCTTTTGTATGTGGGCTGCACGCAAACTCGGCCGCCCGGTCAAGTTTGTCGAGGATCGCTCCGAGAACTTCAAGTCCTCAAGTCATGGTCGCGATCACGTCACCGACGTCGAGATTTGTGGCACGCGCGATGGCCGAATCACCGGTTTGCGCATCAAGACCTTTGCCGGTCTCGGTGCCTACCTCTCAACCATTGCCCCCGGCGTGGCGACCACCCTCTACGGGCGCATCGTCACCGGCGTCTACAAAATCCCCAACGTCTCAATCGACGTCATCGCCACCTATACCAATACCGCCATGGTCGATGCCTATCGTGGCGCTGGCCGCCCCGAAGCGTCGTACCTGATTGAGCGCATGATGGATCGTTGGGCAGTCGAGCTCGGCATGGATCCTGCTGAAGTGCGCCGCATCAACTTCATCCAACCCCACGAGTTTCCCTACAACAACGGCCTCGGTCTGTTGCCCTACGACAGCGGTAACTACGCCCCAGCCCTCGACAAAGCCCTCGCCACCATCGGCTACGCCGATATGCGCCGCGAGCAAGCCGAGTTGCGCAAGCAGGGTCGCTACCTCGGTATCGGCATTAGCTCCTACGTCGAAATTTGTGGCGTCGCACCCACCGCCTGGGCCAACGGCCAAGGCTGGGGCGCCGGCTTGTGGGAGAGCGCCAATGTGCGCATTCACCTGACCGGTCAAGTCGTGGTCACTACCGGCTCACTCCCCCACGGCCAAGGCGTTGAGACAACCTTCGCCCAAATCGTGGCCGATGAACTCGGCGTGCCCTACGACAGCGTCTTGATTGAGCACTCCGACACCGCTGGCACCCCGTTCGGCTACGGCACCTACGGCTCACGCAGCCTTGCCGTCGGCGGTACCGCCATGGTCAAGTCCGTCCAAAAAATCAAAGAGAAGGCTAAACGCCTCGCCGCCCACCTGCTCGAGGCAAACCCCGATGACATGGTCTTCGCCGACGGCAAGATTCACGTCAAAGGCTCGCCCGATAAGTCCAAAACGTTCGGCGAGATTGCCCTCTACGCCTCGGTCGGCGCCAGCATGCCCAACGGCGAAGAGCCCTTCTTGGACGAGACCACCTACTACGATCCACCCAACTGCACCTTCCCCTTTGGTACCCATATCTGTATCGTCGAAGTGACACCAGAGACCGGCGCCATTGAGCTCAAACGCTACGTCGGCGTCGACGACGTGGGCAATATCATCAATCCGCTCATCGTGCACGGTCAGCTTCACGGCGGTATCGCCCAAGGCATTGCCCAAGCACTCTATGAGCAAGCAGTGTATGATGACAACGGTCAGTTGCTCAGCGGTACCTTGATGGACTATGCCGTACCAACCGCCGCCATGCTCCCGAACTACGAGATCGAACACACTGTGACCCCTAGTCCGGTGAATCCACTCGGCGTCAAAGGTGCAGGTGAGGCCGGTACCATCGGCAGTGCCCAATGTGTCATGAACGCCATCATTGATGCCTTATCACCGTTCGGTGTCCAGCATATGCAAATGCCGGCCACGCCCGAACGCGTCTGGAAAGCCATGCACGCCCATAAGTAGGTACGTGCGAAAGGAGTACTCATCCTATGATTCCTGCTGCCTTTCAATATGTGAAAGCCAACAGTGTGGCCGAAGCCTTGGTGCTCTTGCAACAACACGGCGAAGACGCCAAGTTGGTTGCCGGTGGTCACTCATTGCTCCCCGCCATGAAGTTGCGCCTCAGTCAGCCCACCGTCTTGATTGACATCGCCGCCGCCAACGACCTTAAGGGCATCGCCGTCAACGGCAACACCCTGTCAATCGGCGCCGGTGAGACCTATCATGCCATCGCCAGCTCAGCAGCCGTCAAACGCACCTGCGCCATCGTCGCTGACTGCGTCGGTCAAATCGGCGACATCCAAGTGCGCAACGCTGGCACCATCGGCGGCGCCCTGGCCCACGCCGACCCCGCAGCCGACCTCACGGCCGTCTTCTTGGCCCTCGGTGGATCAGCATCGGTCGCAAGCGCCAGCGGCACCCGTCAAATCGCCGCCGACGACATGTTCGTGGCCATGCTCACCACCGCCCTCGATAGCGGCGAGATCATCACCACCGTGCATGTGCCCGTCATCGGCGCCGGTCAAGGTGCCTCGTATGCCAAGCTCAAGCACCCCGCCTCACGCTATGCCATCGTCGGCGTCGCCGCCATGGTCAGCATGAGCGGTGGCAAGATCACCAGCGCCCGCGTGGCTGTTACCGGCGCCGGCCCACAAGCCGTCCGCCAAACTGCCACCGAACAAGCGCTGATCGGTACCGATGGTGGTGACGCCGCCGTCAAGGCTGCCGCCGCCCAAGCCGGTAACGACATGGACTACCTCGGCGACATCCACGCCTCAGAGGAGTACCGCCGCGCCATGGTCAAGGTCTACGCCGCCCGCGCTATCAGCGCAGCCGTCGCCCAAGCCCGCGGATAGCTTCACACATCCCCCTCGGTGGTATATGATGGTCATATATCACCGAGGGGCTATTTTATTTATGCAACGATTTATCAACCACATCATCCTTGTTACCGGCGCCGCCAGTGGCATCGGTCTCGCCACTACCCAACGCCTCCTCGCCGAGGGCGCACACGTCATCGCCGTCGATCGCAACGCCGAGGCGTTGACAGCACTGTGTAGCGCCCATCCAAACGGCACCATTACCCCCATCACCCTCGATATTACCGACGAACAGGCCGTCATGGCCGCCCTCGCCCCCATTACCCACCTCGATGGCCTCTGTAACGCCGCCGGTGGCAGCGGGCGCCGCGCCGGCGATGGCCCAGTTGATGCGTGTACCCTCGCGGGGTGGAACTACACGCTCCAACTCAACCTTACTAGCCAGTTTTTGGTCAGCAAAGCCTGCCTGCCGGCCCTGCTCGCCCACCGTGGCAGCATCGTCAACGTCGCATCAGTCCTCGGGATGGTCGGCGGCGATGCGGATTTTGCCACCCACGCCTATGCCGCCAGCAAAGCCGGCATCATCGGGCTCTCACGCGCCATGGCTACCTACTATGCCCCCCAAGGCCTGCGGGTCAATGTCGTTGCCCCAGGCCTCATCGCTACCCCCATGAGCCAACGCGCCCAAAGCGACGAACACATCAAGTCGCGCCTCGCCCAACTCCAACCGCTCACGGCAGACTTCGGGCAGGCCGATGACGTCGCCGCCGCCGTTGCCTACCTGCTCTCGCCCGACGCCAAATTCGTCACCGGCACCGTCCTCACCGTCGACGGTGGCTGGACCGCCGGATAAGCACTTGTCAGAGGTTTACACATGATTGATTTTTCGAATAACGCCCTGTTCAAACTCACGCCGATTGCGGTCAAAGATATGATTCCCACTATTAATAACTTTTTGATTGATGGCGAAACCGTCCTGGCTGTCTTCAAAACCATCCGTGACCAAGTCGTCTTCACCAATAAACGCGTCATCGCCGCCAACGTCCAAGGCTTCACCGGCAAAAAGGTCGACTATACCTCGATCCCGTATAGCAAAGTCCAAACCTTTTCGGTTGAAACAGCCGGCACCCTCGATCTCGACTGCGAAATCGACTTCTTCATTAGCGCCGTCGGTCGCGTCCGCTTCGAAATTCGCGGTGGCTTCGATATCGTCTCGTTTAATCGCATCATCAGCGAATACGTCCTCAAATAACATGCCCATCGCAGGCCTGATAGTCTGGTAGATGATTGTCTGCCACCCTTTTCTCTGACGAGTACACCATATACCTACCATCCACAGCATTCACCGCTGGAGCCTACCTCTCCAACGGTGAATGCTTTTTGTCGCACACTCATGAAACTCTCATTGAACAAAACATTTGCAAAGTATTGACAAGACATTGAAAACAATCTACAATACTTACCGTTCGGTATAGAAATCACGCTCATGGATCCCATGAGTCAAAAGGAGCACAATGGTTCGAGATGGCGCCCAAACAGCCGAAAGGATACTTGCAACAGCGCACCACTTGTTCATGGAACGAGGATACGTGGGCGTGTCAATCAATGATGTGGTGAATGCGGTCGGCATTACCAAACCGACGTTGTACTACCACTTCAGTGACAAAGAGGCGCTCTATGCCGCAGTTGCAGACCGTGCGTTGCGCATCATGGGCGATGAGCTATCACAGGCCACCACACACAATCAACAGCATCCGTTCGTTGACCAACTCACTGCAGTCATTCGTACGATTCAGGCGCACACCCACGAAGATTTCCGCATGATGCGTCACGAAATCCGTACACATCTGACTCCAGAGCGTCAAATGTACTTAGCGCGTCACTTTTATGCCAACATGATGGCACCCATCGTAGCGCTCATGCAACACGGACTGGCCACAGGTGTCGTTCAGCAACGAAATGCCGAAGACCTCGCAATGTTGTTTTTCTGTCTCATCGAGGCATACACCGGTCCCGAGGCACAGGCACTTCAATTGCAACTTGACGCTGGCCAAATCAGCCAGCTCTTTTTGCACGGAGTCGCCCACTCATCCATCTTGGTTTGAATCGTTTTAATATCAGCACACACACAAAAGAGGACAACATGGCCACAACATCACAAGGATTAGGTAACCGGATCCCCACATTATCACGACGCACAATAATTATCATCAGCGTCGCTGTCGTGGCCTTGGTCGCCGCAATTGTTATCCCTGCACTCCGCAGCAATAACAATGCCACCACAATTGGTCAGACCTACACGGTTGCCACCGCTGACATTCGTAGCACGATTACTGCCACCGGCAAAATGTCCCCCCTCCAAAGCGCCAATCTCAGCTTTGGCACCGGTGGCAAAGTTGTTGACGTGATGGTCAACACCGGTGACAGCGTGGCAGCAAACGCACCGTTGGTTGCCCTCGACAACGCCATGCTCCAACTTGATGCCAACGCTGCCAAGGCAGCTCTCGATCAAGCCAAGGCAGATGCCGTCGTCGCCCAAGCCCAAGTCAATGCTGCTGAAGCCGCCCTCAAACAAACCCTTGGCAGCGTCACCACCAATGATGTGGCAGCTGCCCGTGCCAACTTGGCCGAAGCCCAAGCACGCCTTGCATTGTTGAGCAGTGGCACGCGTGCCGAAGTCGTGGCACGTGCACAGGCTGCCGTCGCCCAAGCCGAAGCTGATTTGATTGCACAACGCACCAACCTGTCCGTTGCCAAAGAACAAGCAGACATCACCGTCACCCAACGCGCCAACGCCGTGCGTGAAGCGCAAACCGCTTTCGCCGCCGCCCGCGATGACTGGGAGCATGTCCAAAAAGAAGACAACGATCCACGCACCGGCCGCGATCTCAGCGATCCAGCCCGCCGCGACTACCTCAATGCGTTTGAGTCCGCGAAGCTGAACCTCACCAACGCCGAAACTAACTTGACCCAAGCCACCCGCGATGCTGAGGCCGCCCGCCAAAATGAAATCAGTGGCATTGCCAGTGCCGAGGCTCGCCTCTCCACTGCCCGCGCCGACCTTAATGCACTCACCGGCGGCGCCACTGTTGATGTGGCCAGCGCTCAAGCCGATGTCGCCCAAGCCGAGGCCAATCTCAACAAACTCCTCGGCGACCAACGCAGTGCCCAAGTCGAGGCCCAAGAGGCCAATGTCGTCGCCGCCAAGGCCGGTCTTGATCGTGCCAACGCCCGCGTCGCCCAAGCCCAAGCCCAATACGAGATGGCTACCTTGCGCATCGATGATGCCACCCTCAAAGCTCCATTTGCTGGAATCATCGCCAACGTCGATGCCAAGCCAGGTGAATTTGTTGCCAATGCACCAGTCGTCAGCCTGCTCGATGTCACCAAGTTCGAAGTACTTGTGACCGTCGACGAAGTTGACGTCGCCAAGGTCAGTGTCGGTCAACCCGTCGAGGTGCTCGTCGACGCCCTCGGCGCCCCAGTGCTGCCAGGCACCGTCGTCAGTATCTCGCCCGAGGCCCAGAGCGATCGTGGCGTCGTCTCGTACGAAATCACCGTCGAAGTGACTCCCGATGATCGCGCCGTCAAAGCCGGCATGACCGCCTCAGCCCAGATCATCACCGCCTCGGCCAACGATGTTGTCAGCGTGCCACGCAGCGCGGTGCGCACCGTCGACGGTCAAACCGTCGTCACCGTCGTCAAAGACAACACCCGCGAGGATCGCCCAGTCACCGTTGGTGTCCGTGATAGCGACCTCATCCAGATCACCAGCGGCCTGAACGTCGGCGACGTCGTCGAGGTGACCCAATGAGTCAACCCGTCATCGCCATCTCCAACGTCAGCAAAATCTTCGACGGCGGTGATAACCGCGTCGTCGCCCTCGACAACGTCACCATGCACGTCGATCGCGGTGAGATGCTGGCCATCATGGGACCATCCGGGAGCGGCAAAAGCACGCTCATGACCATCATCGGCTTGCTCGATGTCCCCACCAGCGGGCGCTACCTGCTCGACGGCATTGACACCAGCGAGCTCGATCGCTCGGCACAGGCCGCAGTGCGCAATCAGAAGTTGGGCTTCATCTTCCAAAACTTCAACCTGCTGCCACGCCTCAATGCCCTACAAAACGTCGCGTTGCCCATGGTCTACGCCCGTGTCCCACCCGCCGAACGCGACGCCCGCGCCCGTGCTGCCCTCGAGGCAGTCGGGCTGGGCAACCGCCTGACGAATCGGCCCAATGAACTCTCGGGCGGTCAAAAGCAACGCGTCGCCGTCGCCCGCGCCCTCGTCAATAACCCAGCCTTGTTGCTAGCCGACGAGCCCACCGGCGCCCTCGATAGCCGCACCGGCCACGAGATTATGGAGCTCTTTCGCCAACTCAACCGCGAACAAGGCATCACAGTGATTATCGTGACCCACGACGCCGAAATCGGCAAGCAGATGGATCGCATCGTCAGCCTGCGCGACGGCCAACTCAACTTACAAGCGCTCCACGACTACTACGGCATCCAGACCGATGACCATGGGCGCGTTCTTTCTCACCAACGGGAGGCCTCATATGTGGGGTGAACAATTACGCATGGCCCTCGAAAGCCTGCGCGCTAACAAGTTTCGCTCGCTCCTGACCATGCTCGGCATCATCATCGGCTCATCAACGCTGGTCACCGTGTTGTCGCTCGGTAACGCCCTCCAAGGCCAAGTCTTTGAGCGCTTTATTGACCTCGGCACCCGCCGTATTGCCATCTTGCCCGGCGATCCTGACGCCCTCGGCGCCCGTATCACCTCGGGGTATGGCTTGCTCTCCATCAAAGACTTCGAGGCGCTCCAAAAAATGACCGCCCGCCATAGCGACATCTTCCGCACCATCGTGCCCGAAGTCGCCATCCAAGTGCGGGCTCGCGCCGGCACCGTCGAGGTCGGCTCACTCGTGGTCGGTACTGGTGAAGGCTATCAACAAGTACAATCAGTACCCATCGAATACGGCCGCTTCTTCACCGGCGCCGAAGAACAAGACTCCGCTCGCGTCGCCGTCCTCGGTGGCCTCATCGTCGAAGACCTCTTCGGCGAAGGCCCGGAGAACAAAGCTCGCGCTATCGGCCAAACCATCGTCATCAACGGCCAAAGCCTGACCGTCGTCGGCGTTATCAGAGCAGCCGGTGGCCCATTCTCGTCCGATCAACGCATCTTAGTCCCTGCTAGCACGGCCCGCCTACGCATCGCCGGCAACCAAGATCTACCCGGTCGTGGCCTGCAGATGTCATCAATCCTCATCGGGCTTCGCACAGAGGGCACCGTCACCCAAGCCGAAGGGCTGATTAAGGCGACGCTCCGCGACGCCCGTAATCTACCGCCCGAGGCCATTGATGACTTCCGCCTTAATTCACCGACCCAGGCCCTTGGCATCCTCAATGGCATCAATAGCGCCATCACCGGCTTTATTGCCATCGTGGCTGGTATCAGCTTGGTCGTCGGCGGCATCGGTATCATGAACATCATGCTTGTCGCCGTCACCGAACGTACCCGCGAAATCGGCGTCCGCAAAGCGCTCGGCGCCACCGACCGCGACGTGCTCGGCCAATTCGTCATCGAGGCCGCCACCATCAGTCTCATCGGCAGCATGATTGGTATCGGCTTTGCAGTGACATTAGTCCTACTTGTGGCAGCCGCCGCCGGTCTCGGCATGATCCTGTCAATCCCGGCTGTCATCATCTCGATCGTCTTCGCCCTGGGTATCGGCATCGGCTTCGGCTACTACCCCGCCAAACGCGCTGCCTTGCTCTTGCCCATCGAGGCCCTGCGCTACGAATAACCCGACCAGATGCCCATGCAGACTATCTGCATGGGCATCGTCATAACTAAGGTAGCTCATGACCATCACCGTGGCCATTCTGGCCGATCAACTGCTCATCGACCACCCCGCTATCGCCCACGCACAATCACTTGCTGCGCCGGGCGATATCCGTATCATGCTCGTCGAAAGCCAAGCCCGCATCACCCTCCGCGCCTATCAACACCACAAACTCACCTTGGTGCTGAGCGCCATGCGCCACTATGCCGACTGGCTCCGCCAGTCTGGCTTCGCCGTCGACTATTACCAGTCCCCCAACTGGCGGACTGCACTCGCACAACACGTCGCGACATACCCTGACACCCACATCATCACCATGGCCGGTGCCGAATACGCCGCCCGCCAGGCCCAACAGCGCTGGCAGACGTGGTGCGACCGCCCCGTCACCATCCTCGCCAATCAGCAGTTTTTGGTCAACCAGCACAACCCTATCGCCGATACACCAGCCACCAAACGCACCGTCATGGAGCCGTTCTACCGCGCTATGCGCCAGCATTACAATGTGCTGATGGATGCCGATGGCCAACCAACTGGTGGCCAGTGGAACTACGATGCCGACAATCGCAAACCACTCCCGGCCACCCGCGCCATCCCGCCCCATTTCAGCATCACACCCGATGCCATCACCCAACAGGTCATCGCCGAGGTGGCCGCCATGACCCACGCCCACGGCACACCAGCACCGTTTGGTCTGGCGGTCGATCACGCCGGCGCCCAATCCGCCTTGGAGCATTTTGTCACCCACCGTTTGCCGTTTTTTGGCGACTACGAAGATGCCATGACCCAACGCGACCATGTCTTGTTCCACTCAGTTTTGTCGCCATATCTCAACCTCGGCTTGCTCTCACCCATGCAGTGCATCCGCGCCGCCGAGCGCGCCTACCATGACGGCTGGGCACCTATCAACGCCGTCGAGGGCTTTGTGCGTCAAATCCTCGGCTGGCGCGAGTACATGTACGTGCAGTACTGGCGCCACATGCCCGGCTTGCGTACGCGCAATCACTGGCAGGCCGAACGCCCATTGCCTGCGTGGTTTTGGCAGGGGCAGAGTGGCATGCGCTGTCTCGACACCACCATCGCCACCGTCTGGCGCCATGGGTATTCACATCATATCGAACGCCTGATGCTGATAAGCAACTTCTGTGTCCTGGCTGGCATCGATCCCGTCGCCGTCAACCACTGGTTTTTGGCCGGGTATATCGACGCCTACGACTGGGTGATGTGGCCCAATGTCAGTGGCATGGGGCTCAATGCCGACGGCGGCTTAATTGCCACAAAACCATATATCGCCTCTGCTACGTATATCAAGAAGATGGGCGATTATTGTGGCAGCTGTCACTACAATCCCGCACTCCGTCATGGCACAGCTGCCTGCCCGTTCAACCTGCTCTACTGGAACTTTCTGTTGACCCACGAGCAAACCCTCCGCGCCAACCCGCGCATGGGGCCTGCCGTCCTCGGGCTCAAACACCTCGGTACCGACGAGCGCCAGCATATCCGTGAGCAAGCCACCATCTGGCTCGCACAACTCGCAACCAACGACAAATAAGGACGCATCAACCATGCGCGGTGTCAAAAAACAAGACCTCCCCGAAAAAGTCTGTGTCACCTGTGGGCGCCCCTTTACGTGGCGCAAAAGCCTCGCCAAAACCTGGGACGAGGTCAAGTACTGCAGTGACGCCTGTCGCCGCTACAAACACAGCGGCGGCAAGCCGCCCACAACGAAACGGAACCCCGCATGAGCCAGACGCCACTCCGCCGCGAATTCGACTCGCGCGCTGACTTCGTTGCCTACCTACATCACGAATTCGCCGATATCGTCGGCGACGATGACACCGTCTCGCCAACCATCGGCGGTCGCACCGCCGCCGAGCGCCAACTCGCCACTATCAACCCCGTGCGCTACGCCGCTACCCGCAATGCGCTCGATGGTGCCGTGACGCGTCTCAGCGCCTACATTCGCCACGGCGTGCTCAGCCTCGCCGAGGTCCGCGATGCCGTCTGGGATCGCATCAAATACGCCAGCGAAGGTGAGAAGCTGATCAACGAACTTGCCTGGCGCGACTACTGGCAACGCGTCTACGCACAGATCGGCGACGGCATCTGGCAAGACCGCGAACCCTACAAAACCGGCTACTCGGCCAAACACTACGCTCGCGAGCTCCCCGACGACATTCGTACCGGCCAGACCAACCTCGCCTGCATGGATGCCTTTGCGGATGAGCTCACCAGCACCGGCTATCTGCATAATCACGCACGAATGTGGCTGGCCGCCTATATCGTCCATTGGCGTCAAATCGCCTGGCAAGCCGGTGCCCGCTGGTTTTTGCAACACCTGCTCGACGGCGACCCAGCCAGCAATAATTTGTCGTGGCAGTGGGTGGCGAGTACGTTTAGTCATAAGCCGTACTTTTTCAACAAAGAAAACCTCGCGCGCTATACCAATCAGCGCTTTTGCCGTACGTGTCCGCTAGCCCGTGCCTGTCCACTCGATGCGTCGTACGAAACGCTTGAACAGCGCTTGTTCCCCCACAAACCGAGCGAACCACAGGAGCGCCCACGCCGATGAACGCCGATATTCGTGCCCTCACCGCCATGAACGTCACGGACCTGCAAAAATCATTCCGCGTCCACCATCGCCCCATCATCCGGCGCATCGTGGCCACCCTCGGCTGGTACCCAGCCTACCGCTTGGCCCGGAGCATGGCCGCGTGTGACGCCTTGGCCGCCCAACACGGGTTGGCCGCCGCCGGGCACGCCATCGTAACCACCTACGCCGGCCGGGTTGAGGCAGACCCCAGTACCGTGCCGGCCAGTGGCCCGGTGTTGATTTGTGCCAATCACCCTGGCATGGTCGACGCCTCGGCGCTCTTTACTGCCATCCCGCGCAACGATGTGCTGGTGATTGCCGCCGATCGGCCACTCTTGCGCGCCATGCCCAACATCGCCGCCCGCTTGATTTGTGTGCCCGATGACCCAACCGGGCGGGCGCGCGTCATGCGCGAGGCCGCCCGCCACCTCAAAAACGGCGGGGCGCTCTTGACATTCCCCGCCGGCAAAATCGAACCCGACCCGGCCGTGATGGATGACGCCCACACCACGCTCGACGATTGGTCCGATGTCACTGCACTCTTTTGTCGCGTGGTGCCAGAGTTACCCGTCGTCGGCGCCTTGATTAGCGGCGTCATCTCAGCCCGCGCCTTGCGCAACTGGTGGATTCGCCGCATCCCCGAGCGCAAAGAGCGCGACTGGATGGCCGCCACCCTGCAACTCATCGTACCGTGGTACAAAGTCCCACTCGTACGCATCCGCTGGACTGCACCGATTATCAGCTCACCCACACACATTAAACCTGACCTGACGGCGCACATGAATCAACTCATTCAACAAGAATACGAGGCCCGACGATGACGCATATCACCTGGATCCACGGCGACTCCCTGCGCCCCACCAATCCCGCCATTGTCGCCTATCCCGATGCCCCGGCGCTCTTTGTCTGGGACGACGAATTGTTGACACGCTACGGCATCAGCTTCAAGCGGATTGTCTTCATGTACGAGGCCTTGCTTGATCTCCCCGTCACCATCTACCGCGGCGACGTGGTAGAGCAGGTCAGCGCCTTCGCCCAATTCCATCACGCTCATACCATCGTGACGAGTGGTACGCCAGCGCCACGCTTTGCCGCGATTTGCCAACAACTCCGACGCACACATACGGTTGAGATCCTCGCCGAACCGGCGTTTGTTGACATCCCTGCCAACACCGACATCAAACGCTTTTCGCGCTATTGGCAGGTCGCACAACGCACACTTCGCTAGCATAGCCTTCTGACCGTACATACCATATCACCGCCGTATCAGCCGGCTTTGACCACTCACTGGCCCTTAAGAGTGATGGCACGGTCGTCTGTTGGGGTAGCAACCACACTGGTCAATGCAGTGTGCCACGCGGACTCAGGGATGTCACCCAGATTAGTGCTGGACGCTACTACTCGCTGGCCATGGATCGCAACGGCAAGGTCTGGGGCTGGGGCACCGTTGATTTCGGTCAATCCAAGGTGCCAAGCGGCATTGCACCAGCCGGTGCCATTGCTGCCGGCTACAACCACTCGGTCATCGGCTTCCGCATGGGTGAAGTACTGGCCTGGGGTGGTGATGCCAGACTTGGCGCATTGATCACACGGACACCAACGGCAACCCCGTAATTCATCCAACGACACCACCGCCCTCCGTGGTCATATGGCCGCGGAGGGCGGTGGTGTTTATGAGGATATGACAAGCACCTCGTAGTCATTCACCCAACCCGACATGAGTTCATACCCCGAGTATTCCCCTCTCACCCTCATATCATTATCCGACTTATTGACTATTATGTAGAAGTACCTATTACATTTTTTTAATTTTCATGTATAATCATATTTGTATTGATACTAAACTGTAACATGCAGACAATAACTGTTGTGGCAATGAACTGTTTTGCATTGTTTGTGCAATCGAGGTTGTCAGGAGCGCATGTAAGTTGAAATGCATGGTCAAGTTTATTTGGTGCAAAGAAGGGACGTGTTCATGGGTGCACACAACAAAAAAGAGGGTTTTATGACTAATCACTCCACATCACGAGGTACTAAGTCCACAATGGTTTATCGCACAGCGGTCACTTTGTTTATCGTGTTCGTAACAATTTTTGGTACCGGGCATTTTGCACCGGTTCCCACAGCTGAAGCTGGTTCACGTCCAGCCGGGTCAGACATGGTCATCATCAACGCATTCGGCGGCGATAACGGCACAACCGGCAACGACGGTATGGCAATCATCATCAACGGCAGCTCAGGATCGCTCACCAAGCACGGGAGCGTCTCACCAACGCAAGGTTCCGATCAAATCTACTTCGCAAATACACCACAATGGTGTTGTTCGGGGTATGCACCTGTGCTTGCAGTTGGCACAGCATCAATTGGTGCTGGCGGTGGCCCTGGCGGTACTGGGTCATGGACCAGCATCACCGTGTTGGCAACATCTGGCACTGCAGTAAAGACCGTCGCAGAGGCCAACGCCCAAACTGCCGGTGGTAGCGGGTATGCATTACTTGAGTATGTCGGAACACTTGATGGCAAGACCTACAAATTACTGCGCGAAATCGAATACACATATCCCAATCGTTTTTTTGACGATACATATGCAATCATCGCACCGAGTAATCATGACACATCGAAAGCCATCAAGTTATACAACGGTGGTGATACAGCACCGGGTGGTCGTGACTCAGCAAATGCACTCGGTGCCACGTCACCCGTCCGTACCGTCATCTCACTCGAGCAATCAGCCGGTATCTTGATTGGGTTCCGTGAGGTCGAAGGCAAAGGTGAGTTCACCAATGCACGATCGGATGGTTTTTATACCCCATATGACACCGTAAACAATGGTGGTGATATTGACAATAACGTCAACACCAACATGGCATCAACCCACGATGCCGGTATCATGGTGCAATGGACGCTAGGGACGGGGGCTGGTGATGGTACGACTCCTACGTACGAACGCACCATGCAACAGTTCGTCAACTTCCAGTCATTGATGCTTGAAGCGTACTTTGCTGGTACGATTGCAAACAGCACAAGCACCCTCACATTGCAGCTCACAAACACGTTTAATGCATCCATATCCGGCGTAGGCTATGAATTCACCCTCCCAGCGGGCATGACCATTAGTGGTGCGTACACCGACAGTTGTGGTGGCACCGTCACTGCAACGCCTGGTTCATCGGTCATCACCGTATCAGGTGCAACGCGCGCCGCAGTATCGATTTGTACGCTTGCAATTCCAGTCTCTCGCACGTCACCCGGTGTTTCAACAATTGACGCAGCGAGTGTGACTGGCGACCTCACATCGGCTGGCTCGTACAAGCGCGTAAATGGCGTCGGTACACAATCAATCAACTTCACCTTTGGTTCACCAACGGCCACCAAGACGTTGATCCCAACTGCCACACTCAGCCCAACCATCACTCTCACGCCGTCGCGAACATCCACGCCAACCAACACCGCGACCAACACCGCGACCAACACCGCGACTAACACTGCAACCAACACCGCAACGCGCACATCCACGCGTACGCCGACCAACACCTTCACACCCACGCGTACGTTTACGGCAACGCGCACATTCACGAATACGCCGACCAACACCTTCACACCGACCAACACCTTCACGCCGACCAACACCTTCACGCCGACCAACACCTTCACACCAACACCAAACCCGTTGGCCATCCGTGACGTGGCAGCTGGTTCGGCCTTCACCCTGGCAGTACTCAACAATGACACGTTGGTCACCTGGGGCTTTACTCGTGAGGGTCAGGCATCACTACCAAGTTGGATGAAGGGTCGTGCCGTTTCTCAAGTTGAGACGGGTTCGAACTACGCCGCCATCTTAGGTCGTGACGGCCGCGTCTACGGCTGGGGTCAGAATGACTTCGGCACACTTGGTCCAATTCCTGCCGGGTGTACGACGAAATGTGCTGCTGGTACCGGTATCCCCGCTGGCGCATTGAGCGGTGTCCGCACCATCTCGGCCAGCCTCGGTCACATGATGGCCATCAAGACTGACGGTTCATTGCTCATCTGGGGTCGCAACGACTTCCTCCAGCGCCAAGCACCAAGTACCGCATTGACCGGCTTGTCTGCCGTCGCTGCTGGTCACTCACACTCACTCGCCGTCAAGGGCGGTCGCGTGATTGCCTGGGGTCGCAACACCTGGGGTCAGACAAATGTACCAACCACACTGTCAGGCGTCACCGCAGTTTCAGCCGGTTTTGACCACTCACTGGCGCTCAAGAGCGACGGTACGGTCGTCTGTTGGGGCAGCAACCACACCGGTCAGTGTAGCGTGCCACGCGGTTTGACCAACGTCGTCCAAATCAGCGCAGGTCGCTACTACTCACTGGCCATGGATCGCAACGGTAAGGTCTACGGTTGGGGCACCGTTGATTTCGGTCAATCCAAGGTGCCAAGCGGCATTGCACCAGCCGGTGCCATTGCTGCCGGCTACAACCACTCGGTCATCGGCTTCCGCATGGGTCAAGTGCTAGCCTGGGGTGGCGATGCCGCACTCGGCGCACTGATCACACGTACGCCAACCGCAACCCCGTAATTCATCCCTCAAAAAGAACACCCCCGTGGTCTTCCGACCACGGGGGTGTTCTTTTTGATTCTGTATCCGATTGTTGTTTCTTCTTCCGTTCTCGCTGCACGTTCCTCACATATATACCTCGGTATGTGCATGCATATACTATGTAGAAATTAATAATTTCTATGTATTTGAATTACAGTTCAATAACTATCGATAAATCCGCAGATAAACACCCTCTTGCGCTAGTAAATCATCTTGTATACGCCGATATTTGTGAAAAAAGAATAAATGAAAATAAAAAATAATGCTATTGTAACTAGTACTACGATAGATAATTTGTGGAGGTATTGATGAGCACACTTCGTTACCGACGAAAGGTACGCACAGCATCACTACTCATGACCATTATGCTGATTATGATGAATGCATGGATTGCCACACCAGCATATGCTGCGGTTTCGAATGGGCCAAATGTGGGTACCAACATGATCATGACTGGGAATTGTCTCAAAATCGGTGTCAAATCGAATGGATCTCTTGGAGTTAACAATACCACTAGACCGGGCATCCAATTTGACAAAAATTGCAGTAGCACGTTCAACGACAGCTATGACTTTTTGACACCGGGTACCGCTTACGAATCAATCAGCGTCGTCAAGGACGGAACCAACTTTGTGTTCAATAACACAGGCGGTGCTACTGGTGCAGGCTCTGGGTGGAATGCAGGTGCCACCAAAAGTATCAGCAACAAATCCGGTATCGCCTATCGTGGTACGACCTACGATAATCGTGTCGTCACTCATGTCACTGATACTGCCAACGGGTTGATGATGGAAAATGACTTTTTCTTTGATAATGCCGATCGCATCCTCGAAATCACCACGTACATCACCAACACGAGTGCATCAACCATCGCCGAATTATACATTGGCCGCTCAATTGACTCAGACGCAAGTATTGCACCGGGCGACTCAAGTGCAACCAACAATGCACGCGGCTATTCGATTGTCGATGGGCGCTTCTTAGTCTTCTCAGAGACAACGGTTAGTAAGGCGGTAATGGGCTATTACACGGCACAAGACTCCCCAGCAAACGTAACAAATACGGGTATTCGTAGCCCGTGGAGTGAGCGCTCCTCAGACTACTTTACTGCGCCAAATGCTGGGAACGGTGATAACACCATTGGTATTGTGCGTAAATTTACTGCTGTAGCGGCTGGTCAGACCGTCTCGTTCAGTTATGCGTACATCTTCGGATCGTCGGCATTTAATGCGCTCAGTGCCGCAGTATCTAGTGGTGCCGCTGGTGGTGTGCCCAACAAAGTTCCTGGTTGTACGGTCACACCCGATGACCCATGTACTCTCGAAGATGTGGGCAGTGCGGTGATGACCAATACCCCGGCAGTTACCAAAACACCAACCAATACACGTACTCTCACGCCTACGAATACGCCCACAGAAACGAACACGCCCACAGAAACGAACACACCCACAGAAACGAACACGCCAACCAATACACCAACCAACACACTAACCAACACACCAACCAACACACCAACCAACACACCGACTAACACACCAACTAATACACTGACCAACACACCAACCAGCACCTTCACGCCGACCAGCACCTTCACACCGACGAATACATCAACCAACACACCGACCCGTACATTCACGAGTACACCCACGAATACCTTTACGCCGACCCGTACATTCACGAGTACACCCACAAATACCTTTACGCCGACCAACACCTTCACGCCGACCAATACGTTCACGCCCACACCACATCCATTTGCAATTCGTGACGTAGCCGTCGGCTCGGCCTTCACCCTTGTCGTGCTCAATAACAGCACGTTGGCCACCTGGGGCTTTAACCGCGAGGGGCAAGCATCATTGCCGGCCTGGATGAACGGTCGCCCCGTATCTGAAGTCGAGACAGGCTCGAATTACGCCGTCGTCCTCGGTGCCAACGGACGCGTCTTCGGGTGGGGGCAAGATGACTTCGGCACCCTCGGCAAGTTCCCCGCCGGGTGTACGACCAAGTGTATGCCAGGTACCGGCATTCCCACTGGTGCATTGAGTGGTGTCCGCACCATCTCGGCCAGCCTCGGCCACGTCATGGCCATCAAGACCGACGGATCGCTCCTAATCTGGGGCCGCAACGACTTCAAGCAGCGCGAGGCACCAACCACGGCGCGCACCGGGCTCACTGCCATTGCGGCCGGTCACTCACACTCACTCGTCGTCAAGAATGGGCGTGTGCAGGCCTGGGGGCGCAACACCTGGGGGCAGATTAATGTGCCAGCCAACTTGACCGGCGTGACGGCAGTATCAGCCGGGTTCGACCACTCACTGGCACTCAAGAACGATGGAACCATTGTGTGCTGGGGGAGCAATCATCTGGGTCAATGTGGTGTACCACGTGGGCTCAAAGACATCATCCAAATCAGTGCTGGCCGGTATTACTCCATGGCATTGGATCGTGATGGAGCAGTATATGCGTGGGGTATTAACGATTTCGGACAGTCCAAGGTGCCAACACTCACCCAGAAAGGCGGTGCCATCTCTGCAGGGTACTCGCACTCCGTTATCGGATTCCGTAATGGTGAAGTGCTCGCCTGGGGTGATCCGAAACTCGCTGCATTAGTCTCACGTACACCGACAGTCACACCATAATCCAGACGAAACACCCCCGTGGTCTGCCGACCACGGGGGTGTTTCATTGTGTACAAGGATAGTGTCTACAACCGCCTAGTCGCCTTATGACCGAATGGACACATGTTCGTTCATGGCCACCGAGCTCACACAACGGCGCAACAACAGCCAGCGTGATTGGCGCAACAAAATCCACCCCATCAACGAATAATGGGTACGTTCTACCACAAAGCCACTCCCCAGATATAACGAACATGCCGCCACATTTGCGGCATCTACATACAGACTCACCGTACAAAGGTGCTGACGTTCTGCATACGCCACAGCATGTGCCAACATGGCGCGCCCCACACCTTGCCGTTGAAAGCGCTCATCGACGGCCACATCGGTAATATACAAGTCATCATGCGCCACATGATACTCAATGAACGACAGTGCATGGAGTGCATACATGCCACGTACCACCCCGAGGGCACGTACAAACAACCATTCGACAGGGACACTGGCCGGCAACCAATGCGCACCGCGTGTGCGCATGGTGATGGTCCCAACAACCAATCCGTCATGTTCGGCAACCCACATTCCATGCAGGCCAGCCGATCCTTGACGTCGCCATACCTCGGCCATCACACGCAACCCATCCTCGTAGCGTTTACGCCCGAATGCCGCCATGAAGGTACGATGAAAGGCCACCGCATGAATCTCCACAATGCGGTGTACATCGGCCATGGTGGCAGGCCGCATGCTAAGAGCGGTGGGCTGTGTCATAGTCAAATCGCAACTTCTCTTTCCTGCCACGCATCATCGGCTGTACGCGCGTCAGGTGCTCAACCCCATAGAACCAACGCCACGCCCAACGCGGGACGCGCGTCATCCCCCCTCCTTGACTCGCATGACAATTCCATGCGGCAATCTTGGCAGGAATCACGTGGGTACAACGCACCACGGTCGTAATCGGCGTCGCCTCTTCAGCTACGCGCACAATGTCAATATCGCTGTTCCGGCCAAAGGCACGTGGATTACGCCCAGTCAAACGCATTACACCAATAATCATGCGCAACAACGTGGTCGAGAACGTTGAATAATAGACGAACGGTACCTGCCACGTTGCAGCTGCTAGGGCGGCCAACGTAGCATGATGCACGGCAATATGATCGGGATGACCATACCCACCATATGGTGGAAAGGTGATGACGTAGGTGGGCCGTATTTCGTCGATAAACGTGGCAATCGTCTGAGCCACGTGCGTAATAGGTGCTTGTACGAGTGCTTCAGGATGGTGGTTATCCGGCGTACCAGGCATATTACTGTCACGATAATTCAGAAAATGCACGGCACCGAGATCCAACGCCTCTGCAGCCGCGAGTTGTTCGGCCGTACGCAACACTTTGACGTCGGCATAATCATGCAAGTATTGTGCATCAACCGTGCCACACTCACCACGTGTTGCACAGATGTAATGCACTTCAACTCCTGCCGCACGTGCCGCCAATATCGTCCCCGCATTACCAAATGCTTCATCATCGGGATGTGCATATACCACCACCATGCGTGGCACATCAGCAAGCGGGCGACGGATATGGCTGGTCGGCTGTGGACAATAATCGCTCACGATACTCGCATCTCCTCATGTCAGAAATACTGTAATTTATTTCTTTCTACTATACCGCAATAATCGCCAGATAGCACAACGACCGATCTCGGGTAACGCAATCTGCACATGGTAGGCATGATTGTCCACGACTCAGCATCGATTCTGTAGCATATCCATCGCTTTAGATGGCAATATGGTATAATTACTACAGATTACAGGAGATTGAATTGTGGCCAATGTAGGCGATAAACCAAGCGTTGTAGACGTAATTAGCGAAGCATACTCTACCCTCAATCGAGCCTGGTGGATTCTTCTGACACCACTCGTCATGAATCTTATTCTTTGGGTAATCCCTGGTGTTTCGCTTGCACCACTATACGAACAATTCAGCACACTCGTTCGCGAATCAGTCGCCGGCGAAACACCGGAAATGCGCGATTTGCGCGACCAGACACTTGGCCTACTTGCACAACTCGCACTCGATGACGTGCGACCACAGTTTGCCTGGCTTAACGTCGTTCCGTATGCCATTTATGGATTTCGTGCCGCTGGCGCCAGTGCTGACGCCTTGGGGCTCCCCTTTCTGGTTGCAGTACCAGCTGTGGTCACCCCACCAAATGGCTGGTTCATTCATAATGCGGGCGAACTCTTGATCCTGATTGTCATCGTCAATACCATCGGACTCTTCGCAAGTGCCATGTATCTCACGTTCGTCGCAGATGCCAGCCAACAACGTGCATTCAGCATCGATAGTGCATCCATCCTGCGCATTGCAGCCATGCTGGGGCTATATGTGCTACTGCTCGCTGCTGCGGTGGTCATTCTCCTCGTTCCACTCTCGATTTTCACGTTCCTCCTCCTGAACATCAACCCGGCATTTGGTGCATTTATCATCTTTTTGGGTTCCGGTGTGTGGTTATGGGTCGGCATTTATCTAGGCTTTACGCGTGAATTCATCGTGCTTCACGGCGCTGGGCCCGTCAATGCCATTCAAGAGAGCTTTCGCATGGTACGGCGGCTCTTCTGGCGCGTGCTATTACTCCAGTTCGTCATTTTTATCGTCGTTGCCGGTAGTGGGGTTATTTTTACCGGTTTTTTGACGAATCAAATCGGTCAAATCGTCATTGTCGTGTTAAGTGCCTACCTGAACAGTGGTCTTGTCATTGCACGGATGACATTTGTACGAAATTATCTCGCATCGGCCGAATATCGTTCGTTCAGCGCAACGCACGCACGTTAGCGCATGCAAGTCAGCAGATGTGGCGTTGCCCGTCTGCCCAGACAAATAGGAAAACAGCATATGAGTGATTTGTCAATGCAGGGATCAACCTACGACGAAAGTCAAATTCAAGTACTCGAGGGCATGGAGGCCGTGCGCAAACGCCCCGGCATGTACATCGGACCGACCGACATCCAGGGTCTTCACACCATGGTGCGTGAGGTCGTCGACAACTCTGTTGACGAGGTCATGGCCGGGCGTGCCACCACCGTTGAAGTCATCATCCGCAACGATGGCTCAGTAACTGTGCGTGACGACGGCCAAGGTATCCCCGTCGGCATCCACCCCAAAATGGGCGTGAGCACCCTCCAAGTCGTGATGACCGTACTTCACGCAGGTGGCAAGTTCGGCGGCACCGGCTACAAAGTCTCATCCGGCTTGCACGGCGTCGGCGTCTCGGCCGTCAATGCCTTGTCTGAGTACTGTCGTGTTGACGTCTACCGCGGTGGGCGCCACCACGTCCAAGAGTATCGTTGTGGTGTGCCCCAGGCTGACGTCAAAGACGTCGGGCCCACCGACAAACACGGCACCGAGACGACCTTTTTGCCCGATGCAACAATCATCCAGACGCTCGACTACAACTTCCGCACCCTTGCCCAGCGCTTCCGCGAGATGTCGTATCTCAACAAGGGCTTGCGCTTCCGCTTTGTGGATGAACGCGACGACAATGAGCTCAACTTCTACTTCGAGGGCGGTATCGGCTCGTACGTGCGCCACCTCAATAAAGATCGGGCCACGCTCCACAAGAACCCGTTCTACGTTGATCGCACCGCCGACGACGTCGCCGTCGAAATTTCGTTGCAATATACCGAGTCATACGACACTGACTCCATCTACTCATTTGCCAACAACATCAACAACACTGACGGCGGTGCCCATGTCACCGGCTTTCGCAATGCCCTCACTCGTGTCATCAACACCTACGCACGTGGTAAGGGGTTACTTAAGGACAACGACAGCAACCTGACCGGAGACGACGTACGCGAGGGTCTCACGGCCGTGATTAGCGTCAAGTTGCGCGATCCACAGTTCAGCTCCCAAACCAAAGAAAAGCTGGTCAGCCCGATTGCGGCCACCGCCGTCAACACCGTCTTCGGTGACGCCTGGCAGATGTGGCTCGAGGAGAATCCGGCCGACGCCAAGCGCATCATCGAAAAGTGTGTCTCGGCAGCCCGCACCCGCCTCGCCGTCCAGAAAGTCCGCGAGACCGCCCGCAAAGGCGCCCTCGAAGGCTTCTCGCTCCCGGGCAAGCTGGCCGACTGCTCCGACAACAACCCAGCCAACTGTGAACTCTTCATCGTCGAGGGCGATAGCGCCGGTGGCAGCGCCAAGCAAGGCCGCGACCGCCGCTTCCAAGCCATTCTGCCGTTGCGCGGCAAGATTCTCAACGTCGAAAAAAGCCGTCTCGATCGCATGCTCTCAAACAACGAAGTCCGTTCGCTGATTACCGCCATCGGCGGGAGCATCGGTGATCAGTTCGATGTCAGCAAAATCCGCTACCACCGCATCTTCTTGATGAGTGACGCCGACGTCGATGGCAGCCACATCCGCACGCTCTTGCTGACCTTCTTCTTCCGCTATATGCGCCCGCTCATCACTAACGGCAACCTGTACATTGCCCAGCCACCACTCTACCGCGTCCGTTCTGGCAAAAACGAACGCTATGTGTTTAGTGACGCCGAGCGCGATGCCTTTATTGCCACGATGACTCCGAGCGAGCGTAACCGCGTCGAAATCCAGCGCTACAAAGGTCTCGGTGAGATGAACGCTGAGCAGTTATGGGATACCACCATGAACCCCGGCAACCGCGTCATCCTCCAAGTCACCATGGACGACGCCGTCGTCGCCGAAGAAACCTTCACCATGCTCATGGGCGACCTGGTACCACCGCGCAAACGCTTCATTCAGACCCATGCCCCAGAGGTCAAAAACCTCGATATTTAAGTCGATATGATGCCCGTGTCGTACGAGCGACACGGGCATTCTGTCACCCATGAGAAGGCGAGCCGCCGTGTTAGAAAACACCGCAAAAATGACATTCACCGTCACAGCACAACGCATCGACGACCATCACAGTCTCGCCATGTGTGATACCGCAACAATTACCCTCGATACGAGTATGAGTGGTCAAACCGTTGCTTTCAACCCTGCTGAACTATTGTTGGCAGCATTGGCCGCCTGCATGATAAAAGGCATCGAACGTGTCACGCCAATCCTCAAATTTGAATTGCGTGGCCTCACCATCAATCTCCATGGTATACGCCAAGATGTGCCACCACGCATGGAGTCCATTACCTACGACATCATTGTAGATACCGATGAGAGTGCGCATCGACTCGACATGCTCCATCTTAACGTGCAAAAGTTCGGTACCGTCTTTAACACGCTGGCAGCTGGGACAAGCATCACCGGTCACATTCATCATGCAACACCACTGGATTCGTAACCCCAGTTTCACTCTCGTAAATACCATTTGACAAGCGCATGTCAGCATCGTATACTACGGATTAGGTGATTTCGGGGGTGTAGCTCAGCTGGGAGAGCGCGACAATCGCACTGTCGAGGCCAGGAGTTCGAGCCTCCTCACCTCCACCAAATTCATACCATGGGGCAATAGCTCAGCTGGGAGAGCGCAACGCTGGCAGTGTTGAGGTCTGGGGTTCGATCCCCCATTGCTCCACCAATCGGAACCGGGAGTCGTGCATACGACTTCCGGTTTTCCATTATCATGGTGCTATAGTCAATCACCCGAACACCAATGAGGTATGCGATGTCACAGCAGGTTGAATGGTCCATCAAACGGGCGCGTATCGCCACACTCCTCGAACAGCATCGTCTTAATGGCATTCTCCTGACCCGATGCGCCAATATCAGCTGGATGAGCTGTGGTGGGCAAGCTCACGTCGGCATCAACAGCGAAACGGCCGTAGCGAGCATTCTTTGCACCTCACGCGGCGACTATCTCATCGCCAACAAAATCGAGATGCCGCGCATGCAGGCGGAAGTCGCCACAGATGTCCCCTTGACACCACTCGAATTTAACTGGTTTGAACCGACGATGCGCGATACGCTGGTCGATCAACTCTGCGGTGCAGGGCAATGGGGGAGTGACATCGCTGGCACACCGCACAATCTCTCTGGCCCACTCACTGCCATGCGCGTCGAACTCACCGAGACCGAACAACAACGTTTTCGCGAACATGGGATTGCCACTGGTCATGCACTCGAAAACGCCGCACGTATGGTGCGCCCTGGGATGTCCGAAATGGAGATTGCGGGTCTCCTCTCAGCACACATGTATGCCGCTGGTGCAACACCGGTTGTTGCACTCGTTGCTGCTGATGCACGATTACGCGCCTATCGCCACCCCGCTCCCACCCAACAACGCGTCAACCAAATTGCCATGCTCGTCGTCTGTGCACGCAAACATGGGCTCATCGTTTCAGCAACACGCATCGTGGCCTTTGGTGCGCTCTCGGATGACCAGATTCGCCGTACCGAGGCATGTGCCGCCGTCGATGCCCATGCCTGGCATGCCAGTCAACCTGGGCGAACGCTGGGCGCTGCATTTACTGATGTATGCACCGCATACGCACGCCTCGGCTATGCCGACGAATGGCACTTGCATCATCAAGGTGGAATTACCGCCTACGAAAATCGCGAAATTCAGGCTCGCCACGATAGCACCCACCAAATCGCCGTCGGTCAGGCATTTGCGTGGAATCCGAGTATCACAGGTACCAAAACCGAAGACACCATGATCCTGACACCCAGTGGTGCTGAGTCCATTACCAGTACCGGTAACTGGCCAATGATTGATGTCACGATTGACGGAACCACCTATCACCGCCCAGGGATATTGGTGCGCTAAGGGCAGTGGTACGACGTGCACCATTCGGTGATGCCGATATCAGATGACTGACCGGTCGGTCAGACTTTGGCATTAGAATGACCAAAAACGCCATTTTGCCCTACACTGAATGAGCAGATTATTGTACAATGCTCTTCAGAATTGTGCCTAGTGGAGCACACACGGCTATGCGTATCAGTCAAATCATCCGTCTCAGTGCCGTACACATTGCAGTTGCACTCACGCTCTTGCCAATTGATAGCACACTCAATCGCATCATGATTAGCGAGCTCAAAATTCCAGCGTCGCTCGTAGCCCTGCTCATCGCAGTACCCTATCTCTTCTCACCCATGCAGATGTGGATCGGTGCACTCAGCGAACGCGCACCGCTCTGGGGGTGGCGCCGCAGTCCCTATATCATCATCGGGATACTATTGTGTGCAAGCGGTGCAGCACTCGCACCACATGCTGCCTTTGCCATCCACGCAGGTGTGTGGTGGGGAATTGCTCTGGGGTTTGTGGCGTTCGGCGCCTGGGGTCTCGGCTTCAACTTTGCCACCGTTTCGTACCTATCGCTGGCAACCGAGTTGTCTGGACCTGGACAACGTACCAAAGTCGTCGGTGTCATGTGGTTTTCGCTCATCCTCAGTATGATTATCGGCGGGATTCTCTTTGCGCGGAGTATTGACCCCTATACGCACGAACGCCTGATTACCGCCTTTTATGGGATCACAGGGATTGCACTTATCATCGGTCTCATTGGGGTCATTGGGCTTGAACCGCGCCACCGCGAAGTCATTGTTGAACACAAACTCGGTATGCGCGCGACCTGGCAACTGATGAGCCAAAACCCTCAGGCCAAGTATTTTTTCGTCTACTTGATCGTCCTGTTAATTGCAATTCTCAGTCAAGACGTTCTTCTCGAACCGTACGCGGCAGATGTCTTCGGAATACCACCTGCCGAGACCACGCGCTACACGTCATTTTGGGGTATTGCGTTCTTGGTCGCGCTCCTCATTACCAGCTCCCTCAGTAATCGCTTCGGCCTCAAACCAACCGCTGGAGCAGGTGCAATTATCGCCGCCAGTGGCTTAGCCACGATTATCTGCGCTGGCCTTCTTCATTCAGTCGAGCTCCTTATCCCCGGACTGATGGTATTCGGATTCGGCGCCGGTATTTCTACCGCCACCAATCTGGCCTTGATGTTTGACATGACCATTACCGGTCAAGTAGGCGTGTTTATCGGGGCATGGGGTGTCGCAGATGCACTCGCTCGCCTCGGTGGTACCGTGCTGAGTGGCGTTATTCGCGATGTGGTCGTCTATGGTCTAGGCAGCACGGTCGGTGGCTATGCCATCGTCTTTGCCATCGAGATGTGCCTGCTCATCATCTCGGTCTTCATGCTGCGTCACATACACGCCGACGTCTTTCAACAAAAAGCACTACGCACAGCCGAAGTAGTGGCGCTCGCCGGTGAAACGCAATCCTGACAGTTGCTCACCTCGACCAGTAGGTGACGAACTATGGCTGTGGCGGGAGTGCCGCAGGTGTCGGGAGTAACCGCTGATCAACGAGTTGCACCTCCACCATTGCGCCATCGGTCTGATTGGGTGCGGCCCCTGGTCGCGCGCCAATCTCGTCTTCCACAATGTCATCACTCCGCCCCGTGGTCGTCGTAATGCGCGGGCGCACCAACGGGTCACCAATCAACGTATATGCAGATATCACATTGGCACAACACGTTGAACTAGCCGCCAAATAGACGCTCCCCACGAATGTGGCAGCTCCCAAGGTACGCAACGGTTGATTGCCATCCCGCAACACACGATAAAAATTGTAAAACATCTGATTATGCCCTGAGGCGACTTCCATACCCGCTGAGCCCCACGTCGCAATCGCACCACCACTACTCTTGAACACCAAGCGCTCATCAATGGTCTGCCCAATTGATGATTCACGTTGGAACGCGCTACTTAAACACGCCATGCTCACCATAATCGGCGTCATGTTGCCGTTCGTCAGACCGTCAACATCCCAGATATTCATGAGGTACGGCTGATTCACCAAAAAATCCGTCGATGCCCATTGATAATGATTTGCATGCCCCACATACGTCACCAATCCGGCACCCGCATTAATCGCCTGTAAAAACTGATTCCGTAGCGTAGTTGCATTCTGTATTCGTGGTCCCGTGTATTTCGACGCCAATAACGGATCATAAAAGAACAACTGCGCACGCAGACCACTCAAATGCGCACTTCGTTGAATCATCTGAGCAAAATACGGAAAATCCCCGCCACTATCAGGATTATCTGACGCAATCACGTGCTGATTCGTCCAACGAATAATCGGCTGGGCCTCGTAGCGCTTGATTTTGTTGATGTAATCAGTTAATTCGGTGGCAGTACGTACCGATATGCGCCCAATAACCATATCTGGTGCCGCATCGTTCAATGGATTCGTGCCGTCTAGCCGCACAAAACAACTCTCACACGCACTTTCACCCATGTACGTGTCTACCTCCGCCAAATACGGCGGTATATGGTTCACGTTTGCCACGCCGCTTTTGCTGTAATTGAGTGGGTCAACCGTACCATCTCCCACTAATACGACGGTATGCGGGACTTTTTGCCACCGATGTGCCGCAAACTGCAAAAACGACCGGATCGCATGCGGACTCATATCACCGTTGTTCCAGCCATCATAAATCGTCTGTACATCAATGGCCACGGTCGCCACACCTTGGCTGTTCCGATAGTCGATCAATGGTTTCAGTGCAGGCAGGAGTGCTGTCGGCGCAATATACACCGCATCAGCCCCCACCGTACTCCATACCGGATTCACCAATCGCGTGATGCGTGCAACACTATAATTATTCGGTGCAAGAATCATCACGCGCCGATTTGCCTCAGTTGTATCAAATAACCCTGGCTGAAAGGCGTTACGAATTAATACCGGCGCCAACGGGTCGGTAATATCAAACACGCGATGTGTCGAGGTCACCGCCACCGCAGGACGATACCACCCCGGTGTAGAAATTTCGTACGGCACATTCACAATAATCGAGGCTGACCGCGCATACTCCACCGAGTCAATCAACATCTCACTGATACCGTCACTACGGAGCTCCAACGTACTTGATATGCCTCGATCCACCAGCGTCTGTTGCCATGCACCCACACCCTCCCACGTGGTCGAAACACCGTTCAACGACAACACGTGCGGCCCCGCTGTGTCTTCGTGTGCGTATCCCTGTACCGTGGCTCGTACTTGTGCACCACGCACTGGTGCTTTCCAACTCGGCTGAAGTGCAATTGGTTCACTCCCCATGGATGCATCGAGTCGCAATCGCTGACTGAACCAGTACTCACCGTTCTGACCAGCTACCGTTGGTTCGTAGAGGCTTGGCTGACGCACCTGTGCAATCTCCCACGCAGTCGTGGCTGCCGTTACTTTGACCGGTGGAATGACCCTAGTGGTGATTCGCCCTGCACCATTGCCGAATCGCAACCACATGGTTTGCGTCGTCTGCCATCGGCTTGTCACCGGCGGCGCAAAAAAGACAATCTCGTCAGCAGCATCGATGCGCGCATCATCAAACCCTATCAACAGCAAAGGAATGAGCTGATTGCCACGGCGCAATTCCAGTTTGTTCAGAAAGCGATTCCGCACCGGTAATCCAGCGGCAATCAACTCGTTCCCACGTATGCGTTGCCACCCCGAACCAGCTATCACACGCCATTCGTTGACCTGGTATTGTCGTGGTGCAATGCTCTGCCGCAAAAAGGGCCGCGCATTGGTGAGCGATTGTACATCGCTGATATACGTCACATCACTGACATTAAACGACACCTGCGTCAAGCGCTGTGGTATGCCGAGTGCATCATAAAATCGTGGCTGGATGATTATTCCTACCAATGATTGACCACGCGCCTGTACAACTTGGCCTAACTTCACCGCACTATTCGTAAGCCCCGCATGATCATCTACGATGGGCAGAATGTTCGTATCAATGGTCTGTGTCTGTGACAATACTGTTACTACTGGCGTCTTGCCAGTCGCCACCACAAACAGCAACTCAAGATTATGATCGGTCGCTGGTGGCGACCATGTAATGTTCACACCACCCGAGCGTGCGGTTTGGATGACCACATCAACATCGTTCGCTGATACACGCGCCGGTGGTACCACAACACTAATTACACACAACAACATGCCCATCACAAGTTGCAGATATCGTTGCTTATTCATGCGCACTCCCCACAGGCCATGCACGTACAATCAGCCGTTGGCTGAATCGGTCAGGACCACTCGGCGGCCAACACGTCACAAGCGTAACCATCTCACGACCAGTTGCATTGATATAACTCAAGTTGGCAATTTGCTCGCTTTCGGTTGCATTCGCCTCATTGACATAGATACTCTCGTGTACCTGATATGCATACGCCTGATTATTTCGCACCAGTACGATTTCATCGTTTGGCCGGAGCTCATTGAGTCGCGCAAATATACGCCCATATCCACCTACATGAGCACTCAACACAATATTGTCAGCGTCTCCAGGCGCAGCCGACGTAAAGTGATGGCCGACTGCAAACTTTGCCACCTGCCACACCAACTCGGACTCACCTGCCGCATTCAGCACACGCTCCCACCCTACCTCAATCACTCGACTATCAACACCAATTGCTGGAATACGAATTGACGATATCCGCCCTGACTGAACCACTACCGGCGCAGGCAGATCTGTCGGCACAATCGGCGCTGGCGTTGCCGTCATCATGACGATGGGGATGGTTGCAATTGCCGGCACCATCGTGGCATCAACAACCGGTTGCATCTGCGTACTATCTGCATTCACATGCTGTGGAACCGTCACACTCTCGAGTAATTGCCCCAATTCTATTGTTGACGATACACCGAACAAATACAAAAAGGTCATCATCGTCAATAACAATACTGGCCCACTCAACAGGCGCATAACCCGCTGATGATGCTGCCGCTTTGGTACCGCTGCTGATACACGCGACTGACGTATCCGCACTCTTCGAATCACCCGGATACGCTGCAAAACCTGTTGCATCATCTTTTTGGCCATGTACCCAAACACCATTCTTTGTCAATCATCTCTGCACGACTCGGTTATATGTCGTTCAGATACACTAGTGTCGCTGTCCATAAAACAAAAATGCAAGACCCAGGACCCCAGTCACGATCATCACCACGATTAACGGCTGGTTCTGCCATACCTCGATGCCATCAGTAATTCCAGTCTCTGGCAACTTCCCTGGCTGTGTCTGCGTCGGCTTTACCGTACTCGTCACAACCACCGCCGTCGCACTCGCACCCGGTGTCAATGTCGCCGTCGCACTCCGATTCACCGCGGCCGTTTGTGTGGCCGCCACTGCCGCCGTCTGCGTTGCCACCACGACTGCCGTCTGTGTCCCGCTCACGTTTCCACTGGGAGTTGTGGTACTAGTCGGCGCAACCACCGTGTTTGTGGCTGAGACAACCGTCCCAGTATGCGTGGGAGGCACAATCGCCGACGTCGGCACAACGCGCTCTTCAGCTCGCACCGGCGTGTATCCAATGACCAGCGCCAGTCCTATCATCAGCACATACCACCCGATGATTCCATCTGTACGCATGCCTATTTGTTCCTCTCAGTTTTTACTACATATCATAGCAACGTCTTTATACGAGCAGTATACCATTGCATATTTTGTTTTAATGACACAAATTGATTGCGTTTTGCTTACAATACTATCTGTCATAGTAATGTAATTTTCGTGGATTATATTGTCATCAAAAAGACGCAAACTCACCATAGCACAATTAAACTACCGCATCAGAATGATGACAAAAAAAGCGAATACGGGAGATGTTGCCACACTTATAATGCAAAATTCATCACCGCAAAATACACAATACTTTACCACTGAAAAAACGCACATACAATCATTTTTATTCAAGAATAATCATCAACCCACACTACACACAAAACCGGGCAGTACGTGACGTACTACCCGGCAGAGCGTGCACAGCTACCGATCAAGTGAGCCCCATACTTCGATTTTCTTACGCACGCGCTTAATCACCTCGTCAGTAAACTCGGTGGTCGTGGAATGCCCTTGCAAATCGGCCGTACATATGCCGTCGTAGACCGCCTCAAACACCGACTCTTGAATGGCACGAGCAGCCAACACACCGTCACTGCCACAGTAGCTCAACAGTGAAGCCCCAGCCAGAATCATGGCCATCGGGTTGGCGATGTTTTTGCCGAACAACGCCGGTGCAGTCCCATGCGGCGCCTCGGCCATCACCACCCGCGGTCCCCACTGCTCATCAAAGCCAATCAAGAGCGACTCGCTCCCGGCAATCGAACCGAACATCTGTAAAACCATGTCACTCAAACAGTCACCGTCACGATTGAGCGCCGGGATGACCATGGCATCGCCATGACCAGCCAACAACAAGGCATACGTGGCATCAATCAACTGTGGCTCATACCGGATTGCCGGGTGACGCTTGGCCGCAGCATCCATCTCCTCTTTGAGCATACCTTCGTACACTGGGCTCACGGTGTACTTTGGTCCGCCAAATACTTTGGCGCCGATTTTTTCGGCATACTTAAAGGCATACTCGGCCACACTGCGACAATGCCCGCGGGTAATCATCTCGGTGCGGTAGGCCACCTCGTTATCACCCTCGCCCTCGCGCCACTCTTTGGCGCCGTAGGCGTCACCCACGGCCATGCGAATCACCGCAATGGGAGAGTGCGCACCTGCGACCGTGCGCACACCGGGGATACGGCGACCAGTACGCACAATCACCGTGCCATCGACTTTTTCACGCAGAATCGCATTCGGACTGCCGACATCACCCTTAATCTCTGGGGTAATCGTGGCCGCCTTGAGTCCCAAACCCGACTTCAGCATGGCAGCTGCCGCCTGGTTGACAACCTCGTTTTTGGTGGCCCGGCGATTCTCAAGACTTAAATCATAGCGTTCAAGCGTGACCTGCACGCCAGTCACCGCTGGATCAATTACTCGCAATCCTTCTTCGAGCAGTTCTTGACCAGTTTGGTCACCTTCAAGTACTACAATGGTGCGCGTCATATATTTCTCCGCATGCGGTTGTTATCACGCCCAGAATAACACGTTTTTCTCAATATTCGATTACCTCATTCACCATATGTCGAGCGTTGTGGCCATCCCGGTGGTGAATCCTCGAAATCCTGTTGACGCCCGTACGGCGTAATGTCCAAAAACGCATCCCAACTTGTCAACCCCTCAACCCCACGCTGATACGTACTATAGGTGTGATAGACCTGCTCATCAATCCGAAAGAACACGCTCACGCCTTGCCCCTCACCCCGCTCATCCGACACATTGAAGTCATAATTAAACCGACTCCCATACGACGAATAAAACGGAAAGCGAATCCCCGTAGCAGCCTTGTGCGCCATGATTTTGGCAATCGGCGCCCGCGCCACAATCGCAAACGTCGTGTCGCGCGTTGCCAACCCCGACAAATCGCACAGTTCATTCATGTAGTGCGTACAGACCGGGCACCCAGCATCCCAATCCGGCCCAAACATGAAGTGGTAGATAATCAGTTGCCGCTGCCCAGCAAAGACATCACTCAGGCGCAACGCTCCATCGGGTCCCTCGAACTGGTAATTCTCCACCGGCACCATCGGCAAGCGCCGGCGCAATGCATTCACCCGATCGCGCTCGCGCGTCAAGGCTTTTTCGGCCGCCAACAACGACTGCCGGGCCTCGGTCCACGACTGACGGTCGGTAATCGGCGGGTGTGGGATGTGCTCAGGCGTCATCGCGCCCTCCTTACTCAATTATTCTCAACGCGCCCAGTCTGCCAACTCTCGTTGCGCACCGGCGCCAGAATCGTCATCACCTCGGCGAGCATCTGCGTATCAATCGGCTGTGCGAGCCACGCCAGATTGGCTGCAATGTGTGCCGGTGCGGCAGTACTCACCAGCGTCGTCGCCACCTGTGGGTGCGCCACACTATACTGCATCGCCAGTTGGGCAATGTCAACCCCGTGCGCCGTACAAAAGGCCTCCGCCTCGGCATACCGCGCACGAATATGCGCCGGGGCCGGATGCCACGCCGGTGGCCCTTGACGCGTCAACAACCCCATCCCTAACGGTGCCGCATTCACCACCCCCACCCCACGGGCGTCGAGTTGTGGGATCAGGTCAAGTAACCGTGTGTTGCCAATCATCAAATGACAGTACGACAGCACCACATCAAGATCGCAGGCCGCCAACACCCGTGGATAAATCGCCAGCGGATAGCCACTTATCCCCACCTGCCGAATCAGCCCCTCACGTTGCGCCTGGCGCAACGCCGGCAACGTCTCGTTAATCACCATGTCAATATCAACATATTCGATATCATGACAGTAGACGATATCGAGGTAATCAACCCCCAACCGTTGCATACTCTCGTGCAACTTGGTGCGCACCCCAGTCGCACTAAAGTCCACGCCGTATTTGTCGTATTGCCCGACTTTGGTCGAAAGCACATAGCGATCGCGCGCCACACCCTGCAACGCCCGCCCGAGCACCGTCTCGGCCACCGTTGCCCCGTACGCCGGCGCCACATCGAAGTGGTTGATACCGGCGTCAAGCGCCATGTGCACCGCCCGAATGCCCTCATGCTCATCAATCGCATGAAAGACGCCACCCAACGATGATGCGCCCATGCTCAACGCCGAGAGTGTGATACCAGTGTTACCGAGTGTGCGATACTCCATGCCTGCCTCCTTCTGCCAAACCATGCCCACAAATTATTTCAAATATATTTGAATATTTAAAATGAATTTGAAATAATTAAGCGGAGATTGGGTTATCCAATCTCCGCCCTAGTGCATCCTTATGCCAATAATGCATCCTTAGCAAGCACACCACGCGCCGTCAAATCACGATAGCGGCGAATCGTATCACGCACCGCCTGCTCGAGTGGCGTATGTGGCAACGTGCCAATCAGCGCCTCGAGTTGCGCAGCTTCGTATTCATCAGGGAACGGCAGGGCTTGCTCGGTGTAGGTAATCTTACCAGCAACACCTGGCGCCTCGGCCTCGATGGCTGCGATGATTTGGGGCATGGTGGCAATACTGCCGCGCAAATTAAAGATCTCAGCGCCGGCAAATGGCACGCGGGCACAGGCAATAAATGTCTTGGCCACGTCATCCGCATAGTGATAATCGGCACGCCCACCAAACGGAATATGGAATGGCTGATCGACCGCAGCCGCAAACATGGCTTTGGTCGGTGTTGATGTCATCCCTTGGTCACGCCCAGTGCCGTAGACGATGTACGGGCGCAAGCCGATACTGGGGAACTTTTGTTCGTGCCAATAGACCCGTGCAGTGCCCTCGTTCGCCTGCTTATAGACGCCGTACAACGTCGTTGGATGCCCAACCATGCCATGGCTCACATTGCCACTGGCATCGCCATCAGCGGCATCGTAGACTGCCACCGACGAGGCATAGACAATCTTGTTGATGCGATCTTTGCGTCGATTGGCCGCCTCGAACATGTTGACCGTACCCACCACATTCACATGTGCCCCGAGTGGTGGATTAGCCCGGCAGAACGGCACCTGCAACGCCGCCAAATGGATGATATTGGTAATGCCATGGTCATCGAGTGTGCGCTCGACGGTGGCCAAATCAGTCACATCGCCGTTGACGAAGGTGATTTGGGCGAGTTCAGCATCACTCATCAACTGCTTGAGGCGCTTGGGCTCGCCACCAATATCGAGAATCACCGGTGGCTTCCCCTCTTTGACCAAATTGTAGGCTACCCACGAGCCAATACATCCCAAGGCCCCGGTCAACAAAAATCGCTCAGTCATCGTTGACTCCTTTGCAATATGATATCGATTGGATACCCGCAATTATACGGGAGATTTGCACGCGTACCAACAAAAAGTGAGGAGTGGCGTTGCCACTCCTCACCATGACCGCACCTACTTGATTGGCTTCGTATCTGCCAAAATCGTCTGGGCTGCTTGCTTACCCACCTCAACCGCAAAGTTTGTCCCACGGTCCCATGGGTAGACATGACTCATGCTGGCCCAATACAGACCGGCTAGCGGCGTCTTGATGGGCGGGATGTTTTGACTATGGTTAACCGGTGCCACCGGTTGTGCATACCGCTCTCGGTGCACCCATGCATCACGAATCCAACTAGCGTCAAACGCCGGGTTGATGCGTTGCATGGCCGGAATAAATCGGGCAATAATCGCATCACGATCCATCGTCATATACTCGTGATCAACGGGCACATAATCGCCACAGTAGATAATATGATCGCCACCGTAGCGCACGGTGTCCACAAAGTGCGTATGCTCGACCATCGCCAACATGGGGAACTCAGGTTTGGGCGTATTAATCCAGTAATCACCCTTCGTTAACGGCTGACGTAACGCCAACGTAATAACCATCGCTCCGAGTGAATTCAACTTGGTTAACCCGGCCGTATAGGCAGGAGGCAACGCCGGCACCATGCGCTTAAGCATCTCAGGACCACTCGTTACCAAGATACGATCACAGGTAATCAACTCGCCGTTTGCGGCCGTGGCAAACCAGTTGTTGCCGTCGTAGGTCAATGACGTCAGTGGACGATTAAAATGAAACTTGGCACCTTTGGCGTGTAAATCAGCAACTAGATCGTCGGCAAGGGCTTGAAACCCGCCGTGATAGTAGCCTAATTTGAAACTCCGCGCCTTGAAGCGTGACCACAACCAAGCCATGTTGACCTGCTCGGCATACGGCCCAAACTTACCCCGCAACAGCGGCTCAATCATCGAACGATACGCACGGTGCCCCATCACACGCTGACACCACTGCATGGCCGTCTCACGCTCCAGCGGGCGCCAATCGCGAACTAGGTATTTGAGCCAGGCAATCGCAAACCCGAAGCGTACACGGTCGAAAAACGGCATTAACGGCAACTGCAATACCTTGACTGGGCTGTCAACGGCCCAGGTACGGTCACGCCACCACTGCACCGTTCGCGGCGCCTCAAAAAAGAGCTTATGGCTCTGCCCAATGTCGTCAATCAACTCGCGAATATCGGCATCTGTCTCGAACAAGTGATGATAAAAGCGCTCAAGGGGCCACTCCCACGTGTCGCTCCCTTTGAAGCCTGATGCCAATCCCCCAGCGTGAGGGGCTGCCTCACAAATGGTGACATGATGACCGGCTTTGATTAGATTGCGAGCAGCCGTTAGACCGGCAAATCCGGCGCCTACAATCAAAATACGCATGATTACACCTCTCCCTGACGTGCCGCAACAGCTCGATCAAAATCATCCCAGCCCATGTGATCGCGGAGCATGTACCACGCCCCAAGTGCAGTAATCGGCAACCACAACGCTACATGGAGTACCAACGTGTACCCGGTAGCAATCGCTTGTGCTACCCCATAACTCTGCAAAATCAGAATCCCCGGTACATCGAATGTGCCAGCATACCCTGGCGTTGAGGGCAACGTGGTGGCCAAATTCACTACTGCCGTCATCAACATGAGCACCGTAAAGTCAACGTGGAAAGGAAAGCCCTGCATAATCACCCAGTACTTGCCCGTCTCAGTCAACCAAATCAGGGCCGATGACGCAAAGATAATCAGCATCTCACGTGGGCTTTTGAGCGATTGGAGTCCACTGACAAACTTGGTAACAATATCCTCTCCCTTGCTGGCAATTCGTGCTGGCAACACGCGCATCGCCGCCCAGTTCCATACCTTCATCAACAGCGCAGGGCGTGACGCCAATACCAAAAAGAAGATGAGAGCAGCCGCAAACACGATGCTAAATATCGTCACAATCTGATTATACAAAGGCGGAAGTGGCGCAAACGGCAAGGTCACAAACACAAACAACAGCATAATCAACCCATCAAACAACCGCTCAAGCACCACGGTTGCCAACGAGGCACTCATCGAAATACCCTCACGGCGACGTAACACATACGAACGCAATACCTCGCCTGCTCGAGCTGGATACACGTTATTGCCCATGTATCCAATCACGACAACCGGCCAAAGCCTGCGTAAGGGCACATCAGCAATCGGGCGCAACATGGAGCGCCAACGCCATGTGCGAATCACGACCGCAAGCGTGTATACCATCACCGAAGGAATTATCCACCAGTAGTTGACCGACTGAATCACTTGCCAAAAATCACCAAAGTGCAAGCCTTGAAAGGCAATATAGAGACACAGAATGCTGATGATTATCCCAATCCAAAGGCGAAAACGCTTCACAACGACCCTTTCAATGGATTTATCGTTGCGTTCATCTTAAACGTCATTCAAGCGAGTGTCAACGCATCCTGCACAATTATCGGATGAACCAACTGGCAATGAACGCTACCAATAACACCACCACGATCCAGTCACGTCGCTGCTGTGCTACCTCTAGTCGGCGAAGCTGACGCTCAAGTTGTGCGGAATTTACACCCACACTCCCTTGCTCAAGTTGGCCAATGATGCGATCGATGCGCGTCGGTAATCCCACCAACAACCGACCAATGCGGATAGCCTCGTCAATCAACGATTGTTGATTCTGCTGGGTCCACCGGCGCGCCAATGGACGTGCTGTCTCAATCATGTTGATCTGTGGGTCGATCATGGTGACAACACCGCTCAACAAACTTAATGCACGGCCCAAGTAAATGACATTTTGTGGAATTTGAAAGGGCAACGATACCAGCAACTCTCGCGAATCACGCGCTAATCCAACAAAATCAATGGTGCGCATCTCGCTCATGGAACGACTACTGACCTCACCCAAAACCTGGCGTAGCCCGCGTTGTATCTCGTCACGATCAGCGTCAGGCAAAATCATGTTGAGTGCATCCAATGCAGCCATGATCCCTGGAATGTCATTACCTACCACGGCAATCACTCCTGCACGCAATTGCTGTAACAACGTGGCTGGAACATACGCTACCGCCCCTAAATCGAGCAAGTGAATAACCCAGCGCCCTTCACCACGCGGTTCAATCAAGATGTTGCCAGGATGAGGATCCGCATGGAATGTACCCGCCTCGAAGCACTGAACAAAAAATAGCTCCAACAGCGTGCGTGCCAACGCCGGACGATCGATACCCGCCGCATCAAGCGCACCGTGTTGATCAGGCGCAATCCCATCCACCCAATCCATCACCAACACCCGCGTCGTACTGATGTCGGCATGTACTACCGGCAACATCACCCGCGAATCACCACGCAATACCTGAGCAAGACGCTGGTTATTTTGTGCCTCCTGTCGGTAATCAAGCTCCTGACGCAACACACTGGCAAATTCATCAAACAATCGCTGTAAATCAGCCCGACGCCGAATGACTGAATAATCTTTGATGAGACGCACAATTGCTTGCACCGCCGCTAAATCTGTCTCGATGATGTCGTGAATCTGTGGGCGCAATACTTTGATGGCAACTGCACGCCCATCATGGCGTACCCCCCGGTAGACTTGCCCCAACGATGCCGCAGCCACCGGTGTCGTGTCGAGCGTTGCTACCACCTCGGCGTATGGCATCTGCCAGGCATCGCTGAGTATTGGCTCAATATGCTCAAACGATACCGGCGGCACTTGGTCGCGCAAGTCTGCCAAGGCCGCTGTCACTGCACTCGGTAACACATCAACACGCACGCTCAAGAATTGCCCCAGTTTAATTGGGACACCACCAAGTTCAATCGCTAATCGCCGAAATCGCCGTGCGAGACGCATCCAACGCTGACCTGCGCTCCCCGCAAAATAGCGCCCCGCCACCATATCAAAGACAAAGATATGAACAACTATCCCAAGTAGCGTAAAATAGAGTCGCCAGTACCGCTTTTGCATTTGTGCACCTTTGTGCAAATCATCACAAGAATACATTGTACCATTATGTGATGAGCATCGTATGAATTCACCGACCATATCATGGAGGGCAATCATGCACGAACTCCGCCGCTACGGCATCATTGGACTTTGGAGCATCGCACCATTTTTGATTCTCAATACAATTGTCAGCCTACCCATTCAACCACTGCTCAACGTGATACGCCCTACCGGGCACACCTCCCTACGTGAAATCATCCTGCTCGGTATGAGCATGCTGTGGGCTGGGTATGGTGCTATGCGCATCATTCTGCCGATACGCGTTAGCCCACCGTGGTCGATTGTGCGCATTGTTGGTGGGGTTAGCTTATTCGCCCTCGTTCTCATGCTTACTTACGTTATCGGTGAAGAAATCTACCGTTGCGACATCATACGTGAACCAAATTGTGATTAATCAGCATATCGTTTAGCATCATCTCCTTAAAAATCTGGCACGATATATTTTTACAAAGAACATGATATGATTGGCGCATCCGAATGCAATCAACACAGGAGGCTTGTATGTTGGCAATGTGGGGCAAAGCATTACGCACAATACCGCGTTTAAGTCCTGAAGAATGGCAATCACTCGACATCATCTCACGCTGGCTCGTCGCCTCACGTGCGGCCGTCCTGGTCATGACTGGCACATCAGCAACCATCGCTGGCATCTGGGCCTGGCGTGACGGCATGTTCGACTGGGTGTTATGGGTCTGTTTGTTCGTTGGGTTAACGATGGCTCATGCCACTAACAATCTCCTCAATGACTTAATTGATTTTCGCACAGGGGTCGATCACAACAACTACTTTCGTGCGCAATATGGTCCTCAGCCACTCGTCCACGGCCTACTCAATCAGCGCGGGTTGTTGTTGTATGTGGCTGTCACCGGCCTGATTGCACTCATACCCGGAGCGTACCTGGTATGGCTCCGCGGTGAGGTCGCATTTTATTTGTTGCTGGCTGGTGCAGTATTCGTCATCTTCTACACCTGGCCACTCAAGTATATCGGCATGGGCGAAGTCGCGGTGCTCCTCGTCTGGGGACCACTCATGGTTGGCGGCGGCTACTACGTCATCACCGGACAATGGTCGTGGAATGCGGTGCTCATCAGTCTGCCGCAAACCCTCGCTGCCACAACCGTGTTGTTCGGCAAACACATCGACAAAATGCCGTCAGACAAAGCCAGCAATATCTACACGCTCCCGGTTATCCTCGGTGATCCCGGTGCACGGTATGTGGCAATCGGATTATTTGTCGCCGAATACGCCATCGTGGCAGCGTTAATCGTCATGGGCGTGGTATCGGGATGGCTGACCATCGTCGCAATTGCTATTCCCGCTGCAGTCACTGCCATGATGATCTTCACCAAACCACGCCCAAGTGAGCCACCGGCTGAGTACCCCAAAGACGTCTGGCCGCTGTGGTATTCGCCGTATGCCTTTGTGCATACACGCACGTTTGGCTTGCTCTTTTTGGTGGCGTTAGTCGCCGAGGCGATTTGGCAAATTATGATGAAGTAACGCAACATCAGGGCCTTTGCATATATCGTTCACCAGTCTGCATGTGTGTCTCATATACACCTTGCAGACTTTGTGTTACAATACTACGTAATCGTGTTATTATTTACACGATAAAGTGTTGAAAAACAAAGGAGAATGAAATTGGATTCACCAACACATGCTACTTTTGTAGCAAAAAACGGGCAAATTGTTCCATTACGTAGTGTCCATGTCGAGGGTGACTACGTCGGATTGCTCAGCATCATGACCATCACACAGGTGTATCAAAACCCAACCGATCAAGCACTTGAGGTGATGTACACCTTTCCATTGGCACATGATGCAACATTACTCGACGTTACCATTCAGATTCGCGGCAAAACATTCAAAAGCGCCGTATTCCCTGAATATGACGGGCAACAAGAGTACGACAAAGCCATACGAAAGGGCAACACCGCGATTATCATTGAGCGTGCAGGCGAGTTTTATATGCTCAAGTTAGGCAAATTGCCAAGTGGCGAAGAGGTCAAAATCGGCTATCGTTACGGGCAATTTATCATGCCCCACGATGGGCGGGTGCGGGTCGCTATCCCAACCACAATCGCCCCACAATACGGTAACCCACAAGATTCGGGGATTGCGCCCGACCAAGCACCGGTGACCAGTCTGACGGTGAGCTATCCATTCAGCGCACTGATACGATTCCACGGGATTGCGCACGCGCGCATCAATGTTGTCAGCCACATTGCGCAGATGAGCATGCATGGCAACAATTGCCACGTGGCCATCAACGGCGCCACCATGGATCGTGATGTGGTGATGCATGTGAATGCCTTTGAACAGGCGTATATCAGTTTGTACACACCACATGCCGGGCAACACTGGTATGCAAGTTACGTTCATTTGCCTGCAGCACAACTCAAGAACGTCGCTCCGATGCACATCAAGTTACTCGTCGATTGTTCGGGGTCCATGGGTGGCAGTTCGATTCGCCAAGCGCAACAGGCAGTCATGCGACTGCTCGGGTTGTTGCGCGACGGCGACTCAATTGCAGTGACGCGGTTCGGCAGTAATGTCGTGGATGTAACGCCTGGGTTAATGCGGGTTGGACCGGTGATTCGGTCGCAAATGAACAACTGGGTCAAGACCATCGAGGCAAACCTTGGGGGCACTGCGATTGGTGGAGCGCTTGAACACGTGCTCAGGATGCCGACCAACAAGCAAGACTGCGTAATTATCGTGTTGACCGATGGCGAAGCATATGGCATCACACAGGTGGCCACACTTGCACGGCAACAGGCGCACCGCATCTTTCCGTTGGTGATTGGGTATACACCAAATGATGGCGAACTCAACGCACTCGCCGACATCACCGGTGGATTCAGCGAATCGGTGACACCAAATGAGCGCATCGAAGACGCCATCGAGCGCACCATCAACAAAATCCGCTTCACCCCTGTACACAACACGGCGATCGACTTTGGCGATGCTGTTGTTGCATGGCAAACCGGCAAACCGGTGCGCTACGCTGGTGCCCAAGGATTGATATGGTCAGTCACAGATCGATATACACACCCTACATGGCACCATGACGACACCACTACTCCACTCGAACTCATCAATGTTGATGAATCAGTGTGCGCTGATTTTGTGCGGATGATGGCAGCAAAACACCTCATCAATCTGACTGGTACGTATCAAACAGAATGGGCGATGAAATACCAGTTAATTAGTGATGAGACAGTATTTGTGGCGGTGGCGGTGCACGAAGCCGATGCCAAAGTGCATGACGAACAAATCCGTGTATTGGTTACTCAAGAGATGGCGTTCGACGCTCATAAATCGATACTGGAATATTCGTCGTCAAGACGCGGGGCAACGTACCACTTAATGATGCCGCCTCAGTTCAGAAGTCGTTCAGGCATACGATACAACAGCATACCAGATATAGATTTTGATACCACACCAACGGTATCTATGATGCGTAGTTCACCAGTTATTCAGTCAAATACGGTTGACGCTGAGTCATACACGTCCATCGATTTTACGGTGTACGAACCAGGCTTGACCACCTTGTTGGCGCACCACAACAACGACATCACCAAGTTGACCTTAGCGTCACTGGTGGGGATTGGCTTTAGTCAAGATCAAATCGATGCCTGTGCCCAAATCACAGGGTATACCGAACAACAGATTGTCAATGCGATTGTGGCATTAATTTTGCCCGAGAAGGCCGTCAAACGCTTAGGTATCTTCGTCAACACCATCCCCTCGGCGTTGACCGGTGGCTTGCGCATCGTCTTGGCCACGAGTTAATCGTTAGCGCCACTCAATCCCAAAGCGTCGCCGCGTGGCATCCAGAGACTGGATGCCACGCACGGCGTCAATCTCCTCGACACAACAGGCTGCCACCGCACACCCGACTTGTGCGCTGATTGGGAGCGACTGATGCCCAATTAAGGCGGTAATCAGACCCGCATAACACGCATCTCCAGCCCCCACCGTCCCTTTGACTGTCACCGGATAACTCGGTTGCCACACCCGTTGATGGGCCATTGCTACAGACAACCGAGCACGCTGGAGACGTTGGGGACTCGCCGTACAAAGGTACAAGCCACGTACACCCAACTTCATGCCAGCAACAGCAACGCCCATATCAATGAGCTCGACACAGAGCGTGTGGGCATATGATTCATCGATGTACTGATCACATGCATGCCCCCAGCGTGCATAGTCGGCAGGACGGAGCATGGCACAAATCTCGGCCGCACTCGGCACAAATACATCGACGTGTGTTAGTATGCGTGGCAACAGATCTGGCCAGTTGTATTGGCCAGATACCGCATGTGGATCAGGGACAACCATGTCAACGCTTGTGGTAATCGCATGGTCGTGCGCATACTGCAACGTATCAATCAGTGGTCCTGCATCATCGACCATTAATGCGCGCAAAAGCGGAGGGTACCCGATATGCAACCACGTGGCATCATCAAGTGCAGCCATGATGTGCTGGGCGGTGAGCGCTGCTGTCGTGCCAGGAAAGTAGAAGAACGAGCGATCTTGGCCACCGGGCGTCACCACAATTGAATACGACGTCGCCACCGAATCAGTACGCACCAGTGTCTCAATGAGCCGTGGATGATACGCACTAATTTGACTCACCACCAACGACCCGATGGCATCCGTCCCACATAATCCAATCAATCCGACGTCGCTACCCAGAATATAGAGCGCCAACCCCGTATTAGCCACTGCGCCACCCAAGGCAATCGCCATGGGACCCACCTCATGGAGTTGCCCCGCACGAGCAAAATCATTGATGGGAATCATCTGAACATCAGGAATGAGATCAAGACACAAATGCCCTGCAACCATGATGCGTGACATAGGCTATGCTTTCTGGGAACGGCGGTGTATCATCATCATACCGTACAATAGGTATGGAGGAATACGCCATGCACGAATTATCGCGTTGGCAACGCTGGATGGTGCTCATCGTCACCTTACCAGTCGCAGCTATGCTCAGTACATTCACAATCACACAAACCCAAATTGGTCGCCTTGTTCCTAATGACCTACCCAATCAAGCCACGCTCTGGAGTATATTACAACTCTGTCTCGCCAGCAGTATTGTGTGGCTTGTGTGGCGGAACCATGCGCAACAGCGCAACTGGTCAGTTATTGGCACCGCAATCATCGAAGCCGTCGGACTCTTCGGTGTGGCACTCAGCATCGGATGGTATCTCGCGCTCATTGACCTGACGTGGATGATTACCAGCGAACGGGTCATTGCATTCATGGCCCTTGCAATCCCGCTGGCATGGTGGTCGTACGCTGAAGAACACATACTCCGGCAAGAAATCGGTCACCTACTATCCCGTCAACCAGCACTACTTCGTGATATTTCGCTGCTTCTCATCGGCCTCGTAGTACAACTCAGCATACTGTCGGTGAGTAGTGTGTATGTCATAATTATCGTCGTACTGACGGAAGGATTGAGCATCATCACGTGGGCTGGCGGTACTGATGTTCATCGTGCATGGGCGCGACGCTGGGCATGGCGTTGGATATTCGTTGCCGGGGCTGGGGTGAGTAGCACAGGATTCATCACAGGCACACCATCACCATTGGTAATCACCACTGATGACCCTTTTGCGCTGTTTATCACCGTTGCAGCGGCCATGGCGGCATGGATTAGTTACAGTGGCTTTCAACAACTCACCAAAGGTGATACCGCATGAGTATTTGATGAGTACACCCAATACCATGCAACTTTGGACCAAAGCAGAGCGTCTAGTACGTGGTTGAATCATTCGGCATGAGGAGGTTAATCATGCGACGTCTACTGACTATTGGTGCTACTCTTGGCGCTCTTACCGTGTTGCTTGGCTCGCTGTATGTCACCTACCGCTACGCAGTCAATAATGTGCAGTTGAGTACTGCCTACGAACTCGAAGCTGGCGAGTAGTTTATTGTTCAACAAACGGGGCGTTGCAACTATGCAACGCCCCGTTTGTGTTACCACACATCACTGACACGCGTCATAAGACATTTGAGATATCGTCCTTCAGGAAAATGCACGGGCACCGGATGATCGCTGGCATGCCCGAACTCACCAATAATTTGTACGTTCTTGTTTGCCTCAATCGCCGCTGCTGTGACCATATTGCGAAAGTCGTCTGGACTGACTTGACTGGTACAACTCGCCGTCACCAATAACCCGTGTGGTGTCACACATTTCATGGCCATGACATTCAGCCGCGTATAGGCTTGAATGGCACTTTCACGTTGTTGACGCGTCCGTGCAAAACTCGGTGGATCAAGGATGATACAGTCGTATTTGCGCCCATCGGTGGTCATTTTCTGCAGCAACTCAAAGCAATCTTGTGTCACAAATTGGTGGCGATCAGCCGGTAGTTGATTGATGGCAATATTCTGATCGGCCGATGCTGCCAGACCCTGACCAACATCAACACTCACGACTTTGCGGGCCCCCCCTTTGAGGGCATACAACGAAAATGCACCAGTATAGGAAAAACAGTTCAACACGCTCATACCATGCACATAGTGCATCAGCGTATGACGATTTTCCCGATGATCAAGAAAAAGACCAGTCTTCTGGCCAACCTGTGGATCAACCACAAAGCGCAAACCGGCATGCTCTTGCACGATTAAATCGCCATCCGGAATACGCCCCCACAACACGGCACGGCGTTGGTCTTTGGGTGCGTCATCGTCACGACTTTTGCTCCCGAGCACCGCTTGTATGTCGGGATTACATGCAACCAATGCAGTAATCACGCGCGGAATCAATGTGGCCGGTCCATTCCCATAGCTCTGAATCACCGCCACCGTACCGTACAAATCAACAGTAATCCCCGGCAGACCATCACCCTCACCAAAAAGCCAACGGTACGCGGTAACACCTTGGGCGCGCAACGACGACCGATTCGCCCACGCAGCCTGTACGCGATGCTGAATCAGGTCATCATCAATGCGTGCACCACTGGTGTAGATACGAATGGCAATCGCCCCCTGACTATCCCACAACCCGATGCCGCGCCAACCTGCACACTTCACGATGACTTCTGCACCGTCTGTCAGTGTTGGTTGTTCGTCTAGATGATTACGATAGACCCACGGGTGTCCACGCCGTAGCGCATCGCGCAAGTTGCGTGGAAGATGCAGTTCAGCTCGTGCCATAAAAACACCTAATCATATGACAAAAACCGCACCGCAACAGGCGTTGCGGTGCGGTTGTACACAATTCGATTATTTGCGCTCAAGAGACTTATGATTGCCATATGTTGGGCGCACCAAACCATGTGGAGCAGCCCAGCGCACGCCATTTGCGATGACGAGGCGGACATTTTTGTCGAAGTAGGTCGGATAGCTCTCATGACCTGGGCGGAAATAGAAGACTTTGCCATTGCCACGATGATAGCAGCAACCACTGCGGAAGACCTCACCACCGGTAAACCAGCTGACCATGATCAAATTATCGGGTGCCGGAATATCAAAGCGCTCGCCGTACATCTCTTCGGGCAACTCGAAGTGTTGTGGCACGCCGGCCGCAATTGGGTGGCTTGGCTCGATAACCCACACGCGCTCAATATCATCGGACTCGCGCCACTTAAGGTCACAGGTGGTCCCCATGAGTGACTTGAAGATTTTCGAGAAGTGACCGGAATGGAGCACAACGAGGCCCATACCACGCTCGACGACATGCTTCTTGACGCGGGCGACAATCTCATCCTGGACCTCATGATGGGCCATATGGCCCCACCAAATCAAGACATCAGTCTCGTTTAGTACGGCCTCGGTCAAACCATGCTCTGGGTCGTCCAGCGTAGCCGTCTTGACCACCAGGTTTTTGTCGTTTTCGATTAAGCCTTCAGCGATTGCGCCATGGATGCCTTTTGGGTAAATGGTCGCAGCAGGATGATCCGATTTCTTCTCGTGACGAAATTCGTTCCATACTAACACACGGGTCATGGTTTGACTCCTCACAGCAAGTTTATTGTTACCATATAAACTATACCACTTTCAATTACCACCTGATACAACGACAAGCAGAGGTGGTACAATAGAGGCATTCGTAGCAATTCATGAGGGAGTATGGTGCCCACGCGTGCAACCGTCATATACTTCTGTGTCGACTGAACAACTGATACATCACATCACCCGAACGGGGAGCACAATATCACCAGCACTGATTGAAGCAATTCAATTGCGCAAGAGTGATGTTGTTTCGTCGCTCCACATCCTTTTGGCCAAGCCACTCCATCTTGCTGCTGACGAATTCGAAGAATACGCGCGTTGTCATGCGCTGATTTTTTTGAGTAGTTGGAAGGACATGCAAACGCTGTCCATACTCGGTGATGTGTTACGACGCAATGATGACAATCTGTACATGATTTATGAATATCTCGAATACACGATTCCTGCCTACGGCAATCATGCAATTCACATGTTAGCCTCGGTACTCTACGATGACGCCGCCCCGCGTGCATCGCGCATTGCAGCCTGTACCACACTGGGCATCATCGCCAACATCAATCCACTCACCACGCGCATAATTACCAAGCTATTGCGTGACGTCCTGCCACAGCCAAGCACGGCTGCGCCACATAATCACGAGCTCTGGTCATGGGTTGTGGTGACACTCGCCGAACTGCGGAGCAAGGCGGCACAACCACAGGTCATCAAACTCTATCAAGCAGGATTTCTTGACCCATCGATTTGTGGGCGACCAGATGAGTTTTCTCGGGCATTGAACGAGTCCGTGTATCGCACGCCATTTCGCGATCCGCTCTCGCTCTACTTTCAATAAATGTGTCTATGCAAGTACCTTTTTTCTCCAGTATTAACGATCAACAGCGGCGAATAGTTGGTGCCACCGTAGTCGGATTCATCATCAGTATTCTCGGTGCTGCACTTTTGGTATACACCTACTTTTGGGTGCCATTTGTCTTGATTGTAGTGATGACCGTCGCATACTACGCACTCAGTAGTAATCGCGTCATGCTTGGCACGATTGTGATGCTATTTACCGTTCTGCCATTCGGTACGTTGCCATTCAGAGCCATTATCACGCCATCACTGTTATCATTGGCCATCATCGCCTTGTTGGGCATGCGAATCCTGCACGTACTCACCACACCCGATTATCGCCTCAACTTGACCGGATTTGCACCTGCGGTTGTGGGATTTTTGGGATTCACGCTTTTTGCGCTCTTTCTCGGTGCACGAGGCTTGCCTGATGCAACGACGTTGCATAACTATGCCAAGTTTGTCTTGGGCATCTTGTTGATGTTTGCCGTGCTTGACATCATCAAGGACGATGACGATTTGCAGTGGGCATTACGTCTCTTGTTGATTGGTGGGAGTGTCTCTGCTGCGATTGGTCTGATACTCTACATCATTCCTGATGCACTCGCCGAGCGATTTCTGGTGCTCTTCGGGCGCATCGGTTACCCGACAAGTGGTCGTGTATTGCGCTATGTTGAAGATGACCCTGATGGACTCATGCGGGCCATTGGGTTATCCGTGGACCCCAACAGTTACGGCGGGATGTTGGCGTTAATCGGTGCCATTGCAGCGACGCAAACAATTGTAGCCCAACCCATTTTTCGCCGACGCATCATGATTTTCATGACTGGTCTCATCGTCACCGTGGTCTTTCTGACATTCTCACGAGCGGCCCTTGGCGGGTTAATCATCGCTGCAATTTATGTAGCCACGGTGCGGTATCGTCGGTTATGGTGGTTAATCATCGGCGGAGGTGTCATTGCTACAATCTTACTCGTCTTCTTGGGAATTGGCGAACAATTTATCAATCGTATTGTGCAGGGTGTGCAATTCCAAGATCAAGCAAATCAAATGCGTTTAGCAGAGTTCAACAACGCATTTGCCGTCATCCAAGCATATCCATTTTTCGGCATTGGTTTTGGTCGCGCCCCTGATATCGATTTGGTTGCCGGCGTATCGAGTATTTATTTGGCGATTGCCCAGCGTATTGGCCTCATCGGGTTGCTCTTATTCTTAGTATTAATGGGCAGCCTGTTTGTACGTAGTTGGAGCAGTCTGAACCGCGCCATCCAGCACAACGACGAAATGTACGCCAGTTGGTTGATTGGGCTCCAAGCTGGGCTTGTTGCAGCACTCGCCGTGGGAGTGCTCGACCATTACTTTTTCAACATCGAATTCAGTCACATGACCGCACTGCTGTGGTGTACGGTCGGACTTAAGTTAGCCATTGCCCGGAGTATTGATCAAAAGCAAGTTGAAGTGCCATGAAGCCATGTATTATCGGCATCGCTGGTGGTAGTGGTGCAGGCAAGACGACCATCGTCTCGCAGTTAATTGCACGCATCGGGACAGAGAGTGCGGTATGGCTACCGTATGACGCCTACTATCGTGATCTCGGTCATCTCTCGCTCACTGCACGACAACAGTACAACTTCGACCACCCGGATGCCTTTGATACCACACTCTACACGACGCACATTCGACGTTTATGTGATGGTCATCCGATTACTATCCCCAACTATGATTTTGTCAGCTATACGCGAATTTCGGGCGGAAGCGAAGTTCAACCACGCCCGATCATCATACTAGATGGCATTTTGTTGTTTGTTCCGGCTGAGTTGCGTGCACTCATCGAAATTCGCGTGTTCATTGATACGGCTGACGACATTCGTCTGCTCCGCCGTATGCAACGCGATACCAGTGAGCGAGGCCGGAGCATCACATCGGTACAACAACAATACCTAAATACCGTTCGCCCAATGCATCACGAATTTGTCGCACCATCACGCCAATATGCCCATATCATTGTGCCAGGTGATGATGCGATCGATGTCGCGACCACCATACTGCAACATCATTTGCAACATCACCTGTTGCATTCATCGTAGACGTATGTTATGCAGTAGGAATTTATAGTCACATGAAACCAACTATCTATTCATTGCCGCCGCGCCTCACCGATAACCCATATATTACACATCTGCACGAGGCCCTCGCGGATCGCTACGACATTCATGTTGGATCGTTATGGCATGCCTTGTGGTCCATGCTGCGTCGTCCACAGTTGGCTATTTTTCACATTCATTTGTTTGACGAAATCATTCAACGACCACAGTGGTTCTGGGCATGGGTACGGATGGTGTTCTTTGTAGCACTCTTGATGATACTCCGCTGGCGCGGTGTCCACATCTTGTGGACCGTCCATAATTTGCGCCCGCATACTTGCTGGCACGACGACATTGCGCACAAAAGCGTTCAACACGTTATCAATCAATCTCATGCATTGACCTGTCATCACGAGGTCACACGTCAGCACATACTGACAAAATACCACGTCACCATCCCAATTAGCGTCGTACCACACGGCCATACGCCGCAACCGTTTGGTCCGCTGATGTCACGACATCAGGCACGACTACATCTCGGCTTAGACCAAGAGATGCCGCTGTTTCTCTGTTTGGGCATGATTCGACCGTACAAAGGCATTGATACACTGATTGAAGCGATGCATGCACTCCCCCAAGCGCATGTCATCATTGCCGGCTTGCCGAGCGACAAACACTATCTCTCGCGGATTCATCATCAAACCGCAGGTCATGCCAATATTTCGGTTAAACCATACTATCTTCCCGACCACGAAGCGGCCATCTACTTATCTGCCTGCGACGGGTTGGTCTTACCGTATCGCGCCATTACCACATCAGGAATGCTCGTACATGCGCAAGCCGCCGGGGTGGTATGTGTTGTTCCTGATTTGCCACCTCTTGCTGAACAGGTGCAAGACGGGGTGAACGGCTTTGTTTATGCCGCTGGATCGGTTGATGATCTCGTGAACACCTTAAAGCGACTCATTGCCCATCCACAACGTGATACAATCGGGTTACGTGCCCGATCTCAGTTACAGTCTCATACGTGGGAGCACGTTGCAAAACAGATGCACATCGTGTATGCACGTTTTTTTGATGTCACTGCACACTGATTAGGAACAATCATGCCCAATCGCCCAGATATTATTTATTTGCTCAGCCACGACGTAAGTATTGATACCCTCGAATATGTGGTGCAACTGATAGCCCATGTGCAAACACTGCCATACCGTATCACCATCGTAAATCAGTCAGCACACATGTACCCTCAATTGACAACGATTCGGCAATCCGCATCCATTGACATTATTGCCTTGCATATTCCAGATAATGCGTCATTCTTGTTGCGCTTGCGCGTCTTAATTGCATTTCTCCGCGAACGTCAACCGGCACTGGTTCACTGCTTAGCAACATCACCGGATACCGATACCGAAAGTATCATTGCCATGTGGTTGGCCCAGGTCCCATGGCGCGTTGTCACTTTTGCCAATATCCCGGCATCATTGACGAGTGATGGTATTCGCCCGCTCTACACCACACTCATGAAGCGAATGTTACGCACCATTAGCACGATTATTGTCTACACCAATCGTGCCAAACAACAGCTCCAGCAAAATTTCGCCATCACAATGACACCCATTCACGTCATTCCAATCGGCATTGATAGCCAACGCTATGCACTCCACACCACACAACGGGTGTCGCGAAGTGCCGTTGGACTACCCGAAGTCGGCAGGATTATTGGGAGCGTAGGTCCATTCACTACCAGCAAGGGATATGCAACGCTTATTCATAGTATGGAACATGTCTGGCAACAGCATCCCGATTGTCACTTGGTCTTGGTGGGACAAGGTGAGGATTATACACACCTCGTACAACTCGCCCAAAAGAGCGCTCAACCCAATCACATTCACTTGATTCTTCGCGAGATGCACCAAGACACAACCGATGTATTACCATTGATTGACGTCTATGTTCAGCCGTCGTTTGCTGAGGCCATGTCGTTTAACTTACTAATTGCCATGTCCATGGAACGACCAATTGTGGCCACCACCATTACCAACATTCAAGAAATCATCGACTCAAATGCAAGTGGTCTACTTGTACGACCAGGCGATCCTAGTGCGCTCGCAACCGCCATCAACCGAATGCTCAACGATCCTAGCATTCGCATAACGACGGCTCTCAATGCGCGTTCACGGGTATCACAACGCTTTCTACTTGAGACTTGGCAATATGCCACAGCTGCGTGTTATCACTTTGTGTGAGCCTATCGCACTGGTCACGGAGTATCCACGATGACCCGGATTGCAGCCATTATTCCGTCATTGCATGGAACGCATCTTGCATCATTGGAGCGCGCACTACACTCACAAACCAGACCACCCGATGAAATCATCGTGATTCGTGGCGTATCTCCGAATGGGCGAGCCCGCAATCTCGGCGTGGCACAAACTGACGCTGAGTGGTTGCTCTTCATTGATGATGATGCCATCCCCGGCCATCCCGATTTGATTGAACAACTCCTCGCATGCGCAACAAAGCCCGGCATTGGTGCCGTCGGAAGTGCACGCGTGCTGCCACTTGATGCCACGCCATTTCAACACCACGTTGCTGCACAAGTAGCCCGCATCATACATCCAGTGGTACCCCTTGATACGACTACGAATCCCGACCCACCGCATTTTTACTGCACGATCACCACAACCTGCTTGCTCATTCATCGTACGTGGTTCGCACGTACTGGTGGGTTCAACGAAGCATTAATGCGCGGAGTTGACACTGAATTTTTGGTTCGGCTCCGTCGCTTACATACACCCGACCAGCCGGTCAATATCGTACAGACTGGTCAGACATGGGTGTATCACCCCGCACCAGACACCCTGGGTCATTTATGGCAAAAACATCTGAATTACGGCATGGGACACGCGCAAGAAGTGCGGCTTGACCGCCAACGTGCCCGTGGAGGTAACTGGTTTTCGACGCCAATCCATGCGGCAGTTTGGTTGCTCTGGCGTACCATCATCATCCCGTTCCATTGCGTGCTACCGTATTCGTACGCAGATCCACGCTGGCAATTCCGCTGGGCTCCGCTCAAAGCCATCGCCTCGTATGCGAGTGCACTCGGGTATGTGTATGGATGGTACACACATGACAAACGCTAGCATTCATGTATGTGTTGATGGACGATATGCCATCAATCACTATCCGGGTATCGGTCGAATAACGGCGATGCTGTGTCATGAGTGGGCCACACATCCGCAGGTTCGCCGGCTAGACATCATAGTAAATTCGCAATCAGCGAATGATGTCTTTCACCTGCCGGCACACGGGGCACACGTACACATTCACCCACTCAATGCACGGCCATTTGGTCTCATGGAGTGGTGGCAGATGCGGAGCATCATCCGTCACCTTGCGCCTGATTGGATATACGCACCATATCTCCTGATGCCACCGCGAAGTGGAGATACCAAGCGCCTCTTGACGGTGCATGATGCCATTCCGCTCGAACTACCCGGCATCTCCCGATTGCGCCGAGCACTACTCAGGCAATTCGTCCGCAGTAGCATGGCGTGTGCCGATGGGGTAACCACCGTATCGGCATATGCGGCAGCGCAAATACGCCACTACTATGCATTTCAAGGGGTACTCAACATCATTCCAAACGGTGTATCAGACGTCTTCTTCCACCGACCAGTTGACCATTCATTGTATGCACACGGCATTACCAAACCCTATGTGCTGTGTGTAAGTTCAAATCAACCACACAAAAACCTCGCCGGCCTATTACTTGCATGGGCAACGGCATATCGATTAGGTGCCATACCCCGCGAGAGCCAGCTTGTCATCGCTGGACATGTGCATCATCATCGTGAGCTGCCGTGGTTAGATGCGTCCTACGCCGATTTGCCAATCATTCACCTAGCAAATCCCGATGACTCTTTCCTCAACCAGCTCTATCACAACGCACATCTCTTTGTGTTCCCATCATTGGCAGAGGGATTTGGTTTGCCGATTGTTGAGGCGATGGCTGCCGGCAACGTAGTACTTTGTCACGATTATCCAGCATTACGGCAGTTACATGGCGACACCGCCCAGTACACCGACATGCGACAACCAACTCTTGTAGCGCAAGACATCGGTCGATTATGGCACGATCAGCACACGCGGGAGCGACTCATGCAGATGGCACGCACCCATGCACGTAGCTTTCGTTGGGCAGCCGTTGCATCAGCTTATGTGCAGTACATGCAAACTGCGCACACATCGGCCTAAACCGACATATGCGCAGTCATTCACCAGCACAATCTCGTTAACAGTATGATTAGTTGGTCACGCGAATCGGTGCTTCGGCGACGGGGGCAATCGTCTCAGGCGAGATGTAGCGCACCCCTTCGCTGGGGGTCAACCCAGGCGTCCACAAATTCGGCTGTGGTGGTGGCATTTCAATGATGGGTTTGCCATCAGCCATATCCTGTGGATTCAGGACAAAGATGTTGGGCCACGGTTTAAATTGCGTCAAGAAGATATCTTGTGGGCGCACCGTTCCATCCGGATTGGTGATTGTACGACGAATCTCAATGGAGAGGCCATCACGGGCACGGTCACTGTGCTTTACTGTCCCAGCCGGTTGCTCTTCATCAGCCACATACACGGGATCCGTCGGTGCCGGTGCTCGATCATAGATGAAGTGCGTCAGTTCAACTTTGCGCTTAGTGGGTGTGCCATAGAATTTAATCGAGGCCACTCCGGTTTTAACGTTTGCTTCAGCCTGCATCAGAATCCAGTTACCAGTATCATTGACGAATTTGAGATCGGGCCCACCTGTGAAGATGGTCGAGTCCATGCCGGTCGGACCGTACTTGTCGTACCAACTAATGTAGAACGAATGTCCCCAGCGCTCGGTGATTGGCAATCCGGCCCAGAATGCAGCACGAAACAGCGTTGTTGAGTCTTGACAAATACCGCCACCGAACTCCAGTTGTGTGCGATTGGCGATAATCGCATATCCCTCCACGAAGCCATTAGCAGCGTCGATTTCACCGATAGCGTTATTAAACGAAAACTCCTCACCTGGCGCAATCAAAATGCCATCGAGCCGCTTGAGTCCGGCCTCGATGTTTGTGACACGATACGGAGCAGATCCAGTAAAATCACTCTTCCCCTCAGAAATCATCGCCACCAAGCCGAGTGTATTTACATTTGACTGGTTGATGGGCACAGGCACATGGCGTGGAATCAGCGTGACCATGCGATTTGACTGGTTCACACTCGAAATAACCAAATCACGACCCTCATACGGATTCACGCGCCAACCGGGCTGACCCGGATCAGTAACCACGATATTCCCGTTGTTCCACTTCAAACGAGGATTAACATGCATTGTTGCAGTTTCGTCCGCAATGACCGCAATACGTCGCTCAAGTAAATACGGGTTAAATGATAGTTCAAAACGATCCGTCGCACCCTCTGTGGTGACCTGTGCCACCTCAATCATGCGTGCGAGCTCTTCGCTCCCCCACATGTATTCCTTTGTGCCGACCTTTAATACAACCGGTTGGCCAATCAACTGATAAAATCGCGCCTGTGCATCCTTAATGGCTTGATCGGTTATTCGGGGAGCTAACGACTTGGTAGCCACGGTCACTGGTTGCTTCGCAACCAACATCGGCAGTGCCTCACGAATGCGCGCCACCGTCTCGTCAACCAACAACATGCGACCATTTTGCCCGGGCAAAACCCACAGTGAGGTACCTGTCGTCTGGAGCCGGGGATCTACGGCAGGCATATCAATCACGCTCGCAAGTCGAGCCACGCTCGCTTGTGCTTTGCGTTCATCAATGACAATCGATGCCGGAATTTCGGTCCCCTGCTGCAACACGGATTGAATGGTTTGGATGTTCAACACCATGTCACGCGTGCGACCAATGCGATATGCTTGTTGTAAACTTGCATCAAAGTTAATCGTCAGTCCGAGCTCTTCACCGGTGACACCCCAACTACGATCTTCAAATGTCAAAATGATAGGTGTGTCATAAAAGGGTTGAAAATGGTCTTCGAGCGCCTGTTTCGCTTCACTCAGCGATAATCCGCCCACATTTACACCGAGTACAGTGACGTTCGGATAGATACGTGACTGATATCGCCGCTCAATAGACAAAAACCACACCGCACTTGCTGCAATTAAAATCAAGACAACAAGGACGCTATTCATCATGATTTGCGCACGACGACGGATGCGTCGACGCTGCTCTGTGACACTCCGGCGCGGTGGTCGTTGTTTGTATTGTGTTGAAGCAATATCGTTAGAGCGGTCGGTAGCCATGATATGCTCTCTTTAATGAGTCCACGATGACCAATTCAGTATCATAATCCATGTACATTTATACCATATTTGTGTGACATATGTGGCTTGTATGCAACTTACAAAATACTGATACGTAACTGCATCATGAATTTGAATTTGATTTGCGATTTTTGCGGCGAATACGATAGCGCCATTGAAATGGATGATGCGATTGTTGGCGTAAATGTTCGATTATTGAAACGCTAAACAAACGCAAACGCCGACGATTATCATCAACGTTATCACGTTGTCGCATCCAACGGGGCAATTCCATCAGTGCTGAAGAACGGCGGTGCCGCGGCATCGTCGGTGGTGTCGCATGCAATTGATCAATGATGAGATTGGCGATTCGATGCGCACCGTCACGAGGTACCGCATCCTGCAAACGCGCCACCGTGGCTGCATGACGATCAGGATCCATCAAGTCGCCTACTGATTGCACGATGTCACGGATGTGTCGTGAATGCGCCCCTAGCCCACGGTCTAACACGAAGGTGATATTCCCGCGCTCTTGTAACCCGACGGCTTCGGTAATCACTACCGGACGCCGCATGACCAACGCCTCCATCAATGTTCCAGGTCCAGCCTTGGTGACGACCACATCACTCGCCGCCATCAACTGCTCCATATTATCAACGAAGCCGTAGATATGAACATGTTCGGGGAGATTGAGACGTTGGAGTTCATTGCGCAACGCGGCGTTACGCCCAGTAACTACAAGCAACTGCATCGCCGGGTAGGCTTGGTGCAACGAAACCACTAACTCCCGGAGCCGACCAGATCCCACACCTCCGGCAGTCAACAGCACCGTAAATCGCTCACAATCAACGTGTAAAACGCGACGCGCCATGTCCGTCGTAAATGTGCATGCAGTAAACTTGGGATGCACAGGAAAGCCTGCATATACGACCTTGTCAATTGGCATACCCTGATCAATCAGTACTTGGGCACCTTCGTGCGTGGGTGCAATACACACATCAGCATCTGGGTCGCCCCATGACGTATGCAGACTCACCAAATCAGTGACCACCGTCATAAATCGAAAAGGCATGTTATATGTGGTACGTGCATGACCAATAAAACGATTAGCAATCGGATGCACCGACACAACTACATCGGGTTTGAATTCATCAAGCGTACGTTTAATGTTACGCTGTGCCGTGAGATACGCTATCTGGGCGATGGTGTCAACACGCCGTCGCCCATTAGTCAACTGAAAGAACAGATTGAACAGCGGTAACCAGCGCGTTGAGAGATGATCATATAACTCAGGGGCATTGCGTAATAACGGTAACCCGGTGGCCGTGATGAGATCAATCGTGTCGTAGTCAATGTCACGACCCTGTGGGTGTTGCAACAATGCGGCATGCAGTGCCTGTGCCCCTGAACGATGACCACCGCCGGTATCTGAGATGGCAAATAAGATGCGTTTGCGCCGGCTCATACGGTAACACTCCTGCTGTATCACGGGTGCAATGTGCAAATCCGAATACTAGACACACCAGTCGAGTAATCTGCTTTGTACTCCATACTACCATACCTTCGTGATATTCCTTTTAAGAACACCGTTTTCTCAATCATGTATAATCTTCTCATTCATCTTTTTGTTTTTACTACACGATATAATATAGGCAGAATAGCGTTATCCGCCAAAGGAACACCATGCCACCACTCCGACAGGTGATTGACACATGGCAGCAGATACAACGGCAACGCCGACGGCCGTTATCACCTGCAACCGTGGCCTCATATAGCGACGCATGGAGCTCATTTGTTACCTGGGCAACGGCACAACGACGCACCAACACCGAAGAAATTGAAGCCAACGATGTGGCACAATGGATTAACTCGCTCACGCATCTCGCCGATGGATCGGTACAAACATACAGTCATGGCGTATTGGCTATTTTGCGCCACCTCGCAGATCGCAAACACCTCACTTGTGATTTGTCGTTAATTGAAATGTATGTTAGTGACGCATTACCACGCGTCAGTCCCAGTCGCGCCCCAGATGTCGCTGATTTACGCCAACTAGTGACTTTTTATGATGCTGAATTACCCGCAGGTCAACCTCACAGCAAAGCTGAACGCGAACGCCTCAGTGGCCTCCGAAACGCCGCATTACTCCACTTGTTGTTCTCCACTGCTTGCCGCATTTCTGAAGTCCTTGCACTTGATACGCACGATTTACGTGGTGACCATGGCATGATTGCTAATCGAGTATCAGTCATCGGCAAAGGAAACAAACGGCGCACGGTGTTTATTCGCCCCCATGCACGAACGGCTATTGAGCGTTACCTCTTGGCACGCCGCGCTTCCTTTGCCCATGCGAGCGCGTTGTTCATCTCACACGGGCCGCGTGCGGCAGGGCATCGACTCAACCGTATTGCCGCCTGGGACATTGTCACACATGCCGCGTTAACGCTCGCCGATACTGTCGAACAGCGCGGTCGCCTGCGTGAAGCACGACTGTTACGATCAACCACACCCCATACATTTCGCCATTTTGTGGCAATGTGGCTCCTCAATGAAGGGGTCCAACTCTCGGAGGTATCCGCTATTCTCGGTCATGCAAATACACGCATCACCGAGCAGTATTATGCGCGACACACCGATGATCGTCTCGGTGAACTCTATGACCAATTTGCAGCAGATCCTCTGGGGAACAACGAACGCTAATCAACCGTCTATCATGTGGAATTCGTGTTCATAGCCAGTGGAGATTATTGGTTATGTGGCGTCATGCTCCCGTGTATGTTGTTCTTCTTCTGCTACTCGTATCATGGTTCCCGCATGCTGTATGGTCACAATCTGCTGAAATATGCTTTGCAGAAACACATCATTGCATCAGTGGACCCATCAAAACCTATTGGCAAAAACATGGCGGGCTTGCCGTCTTTGGGTACCCGATTACTCCTCAACGTTTCGAAATGGTTGAAGGGCACCGACTATCGGTGCAGTGGTTTGAACGTGATCGACTCGAAATACAACACGATGGGCGCATCACTGCAGGCAGGCTTGGCGCACGATTCCTCGAAATCACCAACCAACCGTGGCAGTTTGGCAACGGCACAATCCCACCGGCAAATCACACACATCAGGGGAACGACCATTGTCGCATCTTTAACGAGACCGGCTACGCGCTGTGTGGCACATTTCGCACGTACTGGGAGCAAAACGGTGCACTGGAACGATTCGGGTATCCAATTAGCAACGAAACAGTCACCTACATCGAAGGACGATGGTTGTGGGTACAGTACTTTGAACGGCGACGCATGGAATATCATCCAGAGCTGAACGGTACACCCTACGAGATTCTGTTGGGGTTGCTCGGTACGACTGTGTATGACCATCAGACAACGTGTATACGCTCATTGCCCCATGCCATGGTCCAGGCATACCAGCAACTCACCCTACGCACCAGTGCAGGATGCCCGACCTTGCTCCCTGCAAGCGATGTTGCAGCCTCACGCCAACTCTTTGAACATGGACACATGCTGTGGTTTGATTATGGACCGTATCAACGCTGGAGTATTGGTCCACGCATTTTTGCCATTCGTATTTCGCCGATATTGTCGTTTTACGTCTTCGATGACACATGGACCGAAAGCTCCTCGCCAACATTTGCCCCACCACCCCAACGATATGCACCGTGGCGTGGATTCGGTCTGGTATGGCAACAAAACCCCATGCTCGTGCAGCATTTAGGTTGGGCGACCGAACCCACAGCCACCCCGTTCCGCATCAACTACCAACTATTTGATGGCGGCGTGCTCATGGTTCACATTCCCGAATATGCCGTTGTCTACGCATTTGGGGATGCCACTGACCCAACTGACATGCAAATTATTGGTGTGTCACCATGAGGTGATTCCATCAAAAAAACACCACCGTTGAGCATCATTGCACCACAACATCCTCATCATCCTATCATCATCACACCATCAGCTCGCTCAGTTCGCTATTGAACAACCTGACAAAATCATGCTATACTCCGAGTTGACAGATTCGGAGGGTGTGCTCCGCGTCGCAGTTTTTTCGCATAATAGTGCGATGTATCACTTTTTGATAATCGTTTATAATAGTCATCCACACGTCAACAGGTTGGTTATCGTGTGGTGATTGGCCTTATACCATACCGCATAAGGTGCTCCAGGAGTCTTGTGAATGATCCATCAATCGCCACGTATTCCACCTTCAAATAGCGAGCCGTTCGACCTGCTCAATCGCGTTCAGCGAAATAGACGTAGTTATGATCGCAACGACTCCAAGTCACGCATGACAGACCGTATTCCCACGCTCAACACCCTGTTACAGCAACCTGCGTCCGTTGTGCGTCTGTTTACCCACCGCGCAGTGATGCACGTCCTCGTCATTAGTCTGATTCCCTTTGCCATGATGGTGTCGAGCACGGATGTTGTACAACCCTCTACCGAACTCACGACTGAGCCGGTCATCACGGTCAGCGCCGATGATTTTACCGTAAACGTTGCACCTATTACTGAAGAATCAGTGGCCACCGAGGGTGACGCACCACTCGTGGACAGCGAAGATTTACCCGTGCCAATTTCATTAGTGTCACGCAATCAAACGCTGTCACCGGTCGTTGTGCCAGTGACCGTGATGGTTGACAAAGCCTATATGCGCAACGGACCCGGCACCAATTACGATCCGATTACACGTGCAGCTGCCGGCATGGAGCTACAAGTAATTGGCAAGTATGGTGACTGGTATCAAGTACGTGAGCGCGTTGATACGCCGGTGTATTGGATGGCCGGCGAGTTGCTTAATATGCCTGTTGAATCGGCCAATTTAGTCTTTGATGTCATCGAAAGCAACGTACCTGCACTCCCACCACCGCGTACCGGGTCAGTCAAAGAATCTGGTCTTACGCTCCGTGATGGTCCAGGTACAAACTACGTCGCCGTTACCACATTGACCAGCAACCAGAGTGTTGAACTACTTGAACGATACCAAAACTGGTACCACGTCGCCATTGACCGCTCTACCGAGGGGTGGGTACGCGCAGACTTTTTGGATGTGAGCAGTGACGTAGAAAAGCGCGTAATCACCGCTGATTCCATTCCAGACCCATCACCAGAGTTGGTAGGTACGATTGCTGGTGATCAAGTGAATTTGCGCCTTGGCCCCGACTCGCGTCATGCACGCGTTGACATGGTCAATCAGGGCACGAAGTTCACGTTGATTGGCAAATACAAGGACTGGGTACAGGTTGTACACAACAAGAAGAAGGTTTGGGTATTCAAGGAGCTTCTCAACGTTTCATCGCATGTGTTGCGGCGTGTCCCAAACACCACAGACTTCCCTGCACTGCCGATTTCACCGGTACGCAACGCGAGTAAGTTTGCCAATGTGTCGACCAGCAGTGACGTGGCCAACATAGCACTGCAGTACGTTGGCTATCGATATGTATGGGGAGGCACCACACCCAATACTGGATTCGACTGTAGCGGTCTAATGCAATATGCCTTCAAGCAAGTGGGAGTTACGGTTCCTCGACTGGCCGCATCGCAATTCAGCGCAAGCAACGGTGTGCAGGTCGGTGGGTACGATAATCTCGCACCTGGCGACATGATGTTCTTTGTGAATACGAGCGGTCGGCGTGGCATCACGCACGTATCGATGTACATCGGTGACGGCAAAATGGTTCATGCAATGACACCACGCTACGGTGTGCAGATTTCAAGTATTTACGACAAGTATTGGCTTGATCACTACTACGGCGCAGTACGTATTCGTCGTTAGCTGTTGTTTACCACTAAACGGCCAGCGTGGTTATCACGCTGGCCGTTTTTGTGTATACTCGTAGGGAGTACCAATAACGTTCGTATACCATGTATGATTGCATGCATCAATCAAAGGAGTGACCATGAAAGGGCTAATTTTGAGTGGCGGTAAGGGGACACGCTTGCGGCCAATTACGTACACCAGTGCCAAACAGCTCGTCCCAGTAGCCAACAAACCCGTACTCTTTCGCGTCATTGAAACCATTCGCGATGCAGGAATCATTGATATTGGCATCATCGTGGGCGATACCGCAGCTGAGGTCAAAGCAGCCGTCGGCGATGGAGATCGCTGGGGTGTCAAGATTACCTATATCCAGCAGGATGCCCCTCTCGGATTAGCCCATGCCGTCAAAATCGCACATCCCTTCTTGGGCGATGACCGGTTCGTCATGTTTCTCGGTGACAACTGTATTCAAGGTGGTATTTCTGGGTTAATTCAACAATTCCAATCCAGCGATTACAACGCCCAAATCGTTCTCAAAGAAGTGCCAAATCCACGCTCATACGGTGTCGCTGAACTCAATCCAGACGGCAGTATTTTGCGCCTTGTCGAAAAGCCAAAGGAGCCCAAATCAAACTTGGCACTTGTCGGCATCTACATGTTTGACAAGCACATCTGGGCAGCCATCGACTCCATCAAACCATCGTGGCGCGGCGAACTCGAAATCACCGATGCCATTCAAGCCCTTGTCGACAGTGGGAAGGTCGTGTACCCATACGTGCACCGCGGCTGGTGGATTGATACCGGCAAAAAAGACGACATGCTCGAGGCCAATCGTCTTGTACTCGAAGAGCTCGCCGAACAACAGGACGGCACCATCGATGCCAACTCACGCATCATCGGTAAAGTCATCATCGAGGCTGGTGCCGAGGTTGTCAACAGCACGATTCGTGGGCCAGCGATTATCGGTGAGGGGTCGCGCATCGTCAATTCGTATATCGGCCCATTTACGTCGATTTATCACCACTGCACCATCGAAAACAGCGAAATTGAGCACTCCATCGTGCTCGAAGATTGCCACATCAATGACCTGCCTGGAAGACTCTGCGATAGCCTGATTGGTCGATCAGTCGTCGTATCACGTTCAACCTTGCGTCCCAGCGCCTATCGCCTTGTCCTCGGTGATCATAGTCATGTTGATGTCTTATAATCCATCAGTTGTTCCATCAACGTTACAGCCCCTTGGCAATATGCCAAGGGGCTGTGGTGTTTATTCGTTCGGCAGATAATCAATCCCCGAAACGCGCATTAATTTGTCCCAACGATGGAACGATTCAATGTGTCGTATCGTACCCGTCGTGGCCCGCATCACCACTGAATGCGTCCGCGCTCCCACATCGCTGTACTGCACCCCACGCAAAAAATCACCAGATGTAATGCCCGTGGCCACGAAGTAAACGTTTTCACCTTTGACAAGCTCATCGGTCGAATACACATGCTGAGCATCCATACCCTGCTGGGCTATCAATGCACGCTCGTGGTCATCACGTGGCCACATGCGCGCTTGTATCTCTCCACCAAGACATTTGAGTGCACAGGCCGTTACCACTGCTTCGGGTGCACCGCCGATACCCATCAACATGTCGGCCGGAGCATCTTCGACTGCTGTCATGACCCCGGCAGCCACATCGCCATGGGCAATCAGGCGAATGCGTGCGCCAGCCTCTCGAATCTCACGGATCAACTGTTGATGACGTGGTCGATCAAGCACCACTACAGTAATATCTGAAACACGGCGACGGAGTGCGTGTGCGACGGCATGAATGTTCTCGGCGACGCTGGCGTTGATGTCCACCGTACCACGTGCCGCCTCACCGACGGCAAGTTTATACATATACGGAATACCGCTCCACGCATGGAGTGCACCGCGCTCAGCCACTGCAATCACCGCAATCGCCCCTGGCATCCCCTCGGCGAGCAGGGTGGTTCCTTCCACAGGATCCACGGCGATATCAACCGCTGGTGGCGCACCAGTACCAACACGTTCACCTGTATACAGCATCGGCGCGTTGTCTTTTTCTCCCTCACCAATGACGACGACACCGTCCATAACCATTGCATTCAGGGCAAACCGCATGGCATCAACTGCTGCCTGATCAGCAGCATCTTTGTCACCCCGCCCCATTAATCGAGCGGCGCGGAGTGCTGCCGCTTCAGTACATCGCACCAAATCCATGCCGAGATTTCGATCAAGCTGCATCGCTCACTCCCTTGTGATTGCTCTCTATACCGGTATACGTACTACCATCACACATAGTTTGATTTGCTGCGTGATACGTTTTGTTAAATCTCTATATGAATTAGCACTCTCACCCCCAGAGTGCGAAAAATGTGCTTGACAAGCATTTTGTGCTTCACTATAGTTAACAGTGGTTAGCAGTCAATATGATTGACTGCTAAAAATTGGCCAGATATAGTTGAGGAGGCAGAGATGGCAAACTTCCGCATTCGTCCATTGGCTGACCGCGTCGTTGTCAAGCCAGCCGAGCGTGAAGAGAAGACGAAGGGTGGTATCTTCTTGCCCGATACCGCCAGCAAAGAGCGCCCCATGGAGGGTGATGTCGTGGCAGTCGGCGAGGGTCGCCGCACTGACGACGGTAAGATTGTGCCAATGAGTGTCAAGGCCGGCGATCGCGTGTTGTTCGCCAAGTACAGTGGCACCGAGTACAAAGTTGACGATGTCGACTACTTGGTTTTGGCTGAGAAGGACATTCTCGGCGTCATCGAAGGGTAATTCACACTACCAGGATTTATTGAGGAGATAGTAACCCATGCCAAAGCAACTTCACTTTAACGAAGATGCCCGTCGCTCACTCAAGCGAGGTGTAGATGCCGTTGCCGATGCCGTCAAGACCACCCTTGGTCCCCGCGGTCGCAACGTTGCCATTGACAAGAAGTTCGGCGCTCCAACCGTCACCCACGACGGTGTCACGGTCGCCAAGGAAATCGAGCTGAAGGACCCATTCGAGAACATGGGCGCCCGTTTGCTCGTCGAAGTCGCTACCAAGACCAACGACATCGCTGGTGACGGTACCACCACTGCCACCGTCTTGGCCCAAGCCATCGTCAACGAAGGCTTCAAGATGGTTGCTGCCGGTGCCAACCCCATGATGATCCGCCGTGGTCTCGACCGCGGTGCCGAGGCCCTCATCGCCAAGTTGCGCGAGATGGCCACTCCCGTACGCGACCGCGCTGACATCGCCCACGTGGCCTCAATCTCAGCTGCTGACCGCGAAATCGGTGAAATCATCGCCGAAGTCATGGAAAAAGTCGGCAAAGACGGCGTTATTACCGTCGAAGAGTCAAAGGGTATCGCCTTCGAGAAGGAATACACCGAAGGTATGCAGTTTGACCGTGGCTACATCTCAGCCTACTTCGTCACCAACTCAGAGCGCATGGAATCAGAGCTCGAGAACCCATACATCCTGATCACTGACAAGAAGATCAGCGCCATCCAAGAGATTTTGCCAGTACTTGAGAAGGCCCTCCAGGTCACCAAGAACTTGGTCATCATCGCTGAGGATGTCGACGGCGAGGCTTTGGCAACCCTGGTTGTCAACAAGCTCCGTGGCACCGTCAACGTGTTGGCCGTCAAGGCGCCTGGCTTCGGCGATCGCCGCAAGGCCATGTTGCAAGACATCGCCATCTTGACCGGTGGCACCTTGATTAGCGAAGAAGTCGGCCGCAAGCTCGACAGCGCTACCATCGAGGACCTCGGTCGCGCTCGCCGCATTGTCTCCGACAAGGACAACACGACCATCATCGAGGGTAACGGTAACGAGAAGGCTATCAAGGCCCGCATCGAGCAAATCCGCAACCAGATTGACCAGACCACCAGCGACTTCGACCGTGAGAAGTTGCAGGAGCGCTTGGCCAAGTTGGCTGGCGGTGTCGCCGTCCTCAAGGTCGGTGGTGCTACCGAGCCAGAGCTCAAAGAGAAGAAGCACCGCGTCGAGGATGCCTTGTCAACCGCTCGCGCAGCCGTCGAAGAGGGCATCGTCCCTGGTGGTGGTGTGGCCTTGATCAACGCCATCTCAGCGCTTGACAGCGTCAAGGTTGCCCACGACGACGAGCAGTTCGGTATCCGCATTTTGCGCCGTGCGCTCGAAGAGCCAATGCGCATCTTGGCCCGCAATGCCGGTGAAGAGGGTTCAGTCGTCATCGACGCCGTTCGCCGCATCCAAGCCGAAAAGAAGGACACCAACTTCGGTTATAACGTCATGACCGGTGAGTTCATCAACCTCGTCACCGAGGGTATCATCGACCCAGTCAAGGTTACCCGCAGTGCCGTGCAGAACGCCATCTCAATCGCGTCATTGGTCTTGACCACCGATGCCTTGATCGCTGACCTGCCCGAAGAAAAGTCATCAGCTCCAATGCCTGGTGGCGGTGGCATGGACTTCTAGTCCAAGAACACCGTATCGCCCCTGTGCACAGATATGTGCACAGGGGCGATTTCGTTTGTGTCATATGCTGCATACACACCACGCTAGGTACGCGTGTGCGGGATGCGTAACTTCGACAACCGTGAGGCAACACGCGACGCAGGCAGTGCCAATAGGCGCTGCACTTCATCTGCAACGGCAGATGCTGCATCGGGCATCCCCAACTGTCGTGCCGCATAGGCCATCGACGTGCGGAGTGGAACGCTACTGAGCAATGTGGTCGCATAGTTGACAAACGATTGTGCATTGCCAGCCACCAACCCTGCCCCATTTGCCACGACGTAATCGCGATTCCCTCCCTCTTGCCCTGGAGCATCGCCATAAAAGAGCATCGGTTTACCTGCAGCCAAACACTCGCTAACCGTCAATCCACCGGCTTTTGAGGCAACAATATCAGCTGCGTGCATCACGTTCACCAGCGGCACAAAATCATATACATGCGTCGGGTGACGCCACGGATATGCACGGAGTTGCGTAGCTAACTGCTGATTACGCCCAGCGACGATGATAATTTGATATGGGTTGGAGATTGTATCAAGCGCCTCTGCCATTGGTGCCACTGGTCCAATCCCTGCTCCTCCACTCAACAACACCATGGTCGGCAACGCTGTATCCCACCCTAATTCAGCACGGAGTGCTGTAGGGTTGCCCGGTATGCGACCAAACGCCGGATTAATCGGTAATCCGGTGTGGACAACCCGCGCAATATCAATGCCACATTTTAACGCTTTGTCACGGACCGTCAGTGTTGGCACCGCTACACAATCATCAGCCTGATTAAACCAGGCCCGATGAACATTTCCGAGGTCAGTGACCACTGTCATCAAGCGAGGCCGATTGTTGCGCCGAAACATGCTCGAAATGATACGCGTAAACAACGGATACACACTTACCACTACATCAGGTTGATGTGTCAGCACTAACGCGGCCAACGACTTACGTAGTGCACCCGCCAACGAGTACTCCAAAAACAAATCTAACCCAGGCGCATCAGTCAACGAATGTGCTAAAGCGTACTGTTCAGGCGCACGATGCACCATGTCCAAATAAAAACGCTCGGCCTCGACGAGCGTATGTGGCGCAAGTGGATGATGTGCGGGATTCGCAACAATTGGAGTAATTCCCTGTGCACGCAACGCATGATCGATTGCATTCGCAGCACTGCGGTGGCCGCTCCCCGCATCGCTCGTCAAAATTAATACCGTTGCCTTGGTTGATGATTTATTGGTCATACTCCCCCTTTGCGCTTGTGGTTCTCTATCATCAGCACTCAACATTATGAGAAAGAATGATTACCCTATTTACCGCGTTACAATGCCATTATATGAAAGTAATTTTGTGCAAACCTTAAGGTTTAATAAAGCAATCATATGTACTTGGTTAACACGCACACACCGTGCAGACACACCTCGTGATCGCGCACGTTTTGTGCGCATCACACCAGTCGATGGGTTGGGAGTCATCGCACTTTGTAATCATCTTGGCAAATTATGTGTGGTTTTTTCGAGTAAACTACTACTGAATGCACATACGGCTACCATACAGGGATTGGCATGCTGACACCAAAGCTATTTCGTCGGAGTATTATCGAAACTACGCGCCAGGCGCCTCAGCAGAGCCCACTATGCCCGCACGCACCGCCACAGGACATGTGCGGTGGTTGCACCTTCCAACATATTGATTATTCGTATCAAATTGCCGCAAAAACCAGTGCACTCAATCAATTATGGTCAGAGTTATGGCCTACCACCACACAACCACTCCGTGTCGTTGACTCACCCAATCCGCTGAATTACCGGACGCGCATGGACTTTATTGCCAGCAAAGGGCGTTTTGGCCTGCGTCGTGGTGGTAAGTTCAATTACATCATTGACCTCACCACATGCCACCTTATTCCTCCTGAGGGATTCGCCATTGCCCATACCATATGGCAAGCCCTGATAGCGCGTGGAGTGCCCGACTACAATCTGCGTAGTCATGAAGGCATCTTGCGCTATATCGTCGTTCGGCGTAGCCCCACAAACCAGTATCTCATTGCGCTCATCACGTGTGAGCCTGACGAGAACGCCACAAATGCGATTGCCGATGTTGCACACGCCACACTTACTAATCCGGCTGTCCTCGGTGTGCACTGGTTACGCAACGATGGACCTGCTGATGTATCATTTGGTGAGCCGTATCGTCATTGGGGTGAAGCCTTATTGCCAATGCGTGTGGGCGAAATAACATTGTCGATTGGACCAAATACTTTCTTTCAAAATAACGTTTACTTACTTGAACATTTGCTCAGCGATGTAACTCGTGCGTGCGGTCCGGCAACACACGTTGCCGATTTGTATGGTGGCGTTGGTACAATCGCCCTGAGTCTAGCCAAACATGTCGAGCATGTCCATTGTGTAGAATCGTTTGCCCCGAGCATCGATTTGTGCCATCACAATATTGCGCAATCGCCATACACGAATGTCACGGCCGAAGTCGCTGACGTGGCGCACTTTTTGCAGCACACCACCACACCGTACGATGTGATGGTCGTTGATCCACCACGGGCAGGATTAGGACCTGATGTCTGTGCGCAAATCATTCGTCATGCACCACAACGATTGGTATATGTATCGTGTAATCCATTGTCGCAAATCGAAGACACAAAGCTCCTGCATACGGCATATGACGTGACCGCAGTCACAGGATACGACATGTTCCCACAAACACCGCATTTTGAGACAATGGCAATTTTTGATTTACGCCCAGTCTAAATGAGAGGACTGATGAGCAATCGTAATGACATTTTGTGCCCTGGATGTCGCCGTATTAATCCACGGCGTTCTGAAACATGCTTGTTTTGTGGTCATGAATTAGCGTTTGTTGATGGTGATATTCGTTATTATTTGATTCGTGTCATCAAAACCGGCGGCCAAGCGGTAATTTTTGAGGCGATTGATGACATCGCCAATCGTTCATACGCCATCAAAGAAATCGTACTACCACAACACACCGAACGCGCCAGTGAGGCCTTTCAACGATGTGCGCTCGAAGCTCGTCTCCTTGCCACGCTCTCTCATCCTGGTATTCCACGCTTTTATAGTTGTCTAATTGAACGTGGTCGTGTCTACATTGTGATGGATTTGGTTCGTGGTATAGACCTCGAAGATCTTATCCGACAGCGGAACACACTCAGCGAACGTGTGGTCCTTTCAATTGCGAGTCAGGTGTGTGATGTCTTGCATTATTTGCATACCCAAGAGACGCCTGTTATCTTTCGCGATGTGAAACCATCAAATATCATGTACGACAGCAATGGGCTCGTCAGCATGATTGATTTCGGCATCGCACGTCTTACCAATAGCCAACGTGGTCACATCATGGGCACCCCCGGATACGCTCCTCCTGAGCAGTATCGTGGTGATGTATCGCCGGCGTCAGACATCTACGCACTTGGGGCAACCATGCATCATTTGTTGAGTGGTCGCGATCCCCGTGGACAAAAACCATTTGACTTTCCACCACTCAAAAGCATTGCACCACACGTGAGTGAACAGACCGCAGCTATTGTTCATCACGCCCTACAAATAGCACCGCACGAACGATTCTTTAATGTACTCGAAATGCGTGCAACCATTCGAGCTATTTTGCGCGGTGAGGAGACCGATAATCTGGGCATACGGCCGACTGACCCAACCGTGGCATCGTCATATGCCGCGCCTTTGCCCAACATACGCCCACATCACGTCACCAACAAACTCGGTGCCGATGAGTTCTTAACGCGCGACATTACACCAACTGGTGATGATGCCGTAGCCACGCACGAGTTGATGTTCACGTTTACTCCACCCGAACCAGCACCACCCACTCCCATCACTGATCACCACACCGCACTCACCGCGCCGACCACACAATCACTCTGGCGGACTGTGCTGCTGTTACTTCTCGCCATCGTCACTGCGACTATCATCTGGGCATACACGGAGTACACCAGAGGAACGTGGCAGATAACACCCGAACCACAGACCGTCACCGTCGTACTCGAAGTCACTGTTTCAGCGCGTACCATTGATGACGCATTCCGCGATGCCTATATGGCCCACGTTGCCCAAACGTACGGCCCTCAGTGGCGGATCGACGGCGAGCTCAAGTTTGTGGGCGAACCACCAGAGATTATTGCCCAGCGCGATGGGCAGACACAGTATCGTGGACGCGTCATGGCCGTCATCACGCCACTACCATAGCCGCATTTGACTCCGACTCCCCGGTAATGGCTCGACGCTCTGCTGATTCACCAACCATGGTTGACGTGGATGGTTCGTGAGCGCGTGATATGCAGACGTCGCCGCCTCAGTCAGCATGAATACGCGGGCTTCCTTGCCACTCCCAATCATCAGTCCATGTATGCCATGATGAATGGCAAACCATACACCTTGTTCGTACCCCTGCTGTACGGGGATAATCACCTGTACCGGTCGATGGCGTTGCCACTTACCGGCCATCACGCTTTCGCGTTGCGCCCAACCGGTCGCCGGCAAATCACGCCGTTCTTGACGGTTACCCCATGCAACTACCACCGCCTTACCATCAACATGGACAGGTAAGACAGGATGGTTACCCCAGTACTGGCTCTCAAAACCAGCTGCTGTTTGTGGCAATGTACTCACCGATGGATCATGAATATCATGCCAATGAAAGCGCACTGCACCACACATGGAAGACCTCTTTCATCGCCAATCATCAGCACTACGCTGACCGCATGATTCTTTATTTGCTGAGCGTGGAGCGTGATTCGACTACCTCTCCATGATATACTAGAGGATACGAATGTGTTCTCCACTCCACAGCAGATATGCGGTAGCACCATGAATGATTTTGTCCATTTACACGTCCATTCCGAGTACAGTCTCCTTGATGGATATGCCACGCTCCAAGGCATTGTCGAGCGTGCTGCCGAGCTCAACATGGACAGCATTGCTGTCACTGATCATGGCGTCATGTATGGTGCGATTGATTTTTATAACCTTGCCAAAAAAGCCAAAGTAAAGCCGATTATTGGGCTTGAGGCCTACATGGCACCAGGGCATCGTAGTGAACCCACCCAGCGCGGCGGCAAAAACTACTACCATCTCCTTGCGTTGGCTACCAGTAACGCGGGGTATCGGAATCTCGTCAAACTGACCACCAAAGCGCATCTCGAGGGCATGGGCAACAAGGGTGTCTTTGCGCGTCCACGCATTGACCGCGAGTTGCTCCTACAACACCGCGAAGGGTTGGTCATCACATCAGCCTGTATCGCTGGCGAGGTCGCTCAGTACATTCAAGCACGACAACCAGACAAGGCGCGTGAAACGGCCGCATGGTTCCGCGATGCTCTTGGTCCTGACCGTTACTACCTCGAGTTGCAGCTACACGAAAACACCCCCGAACTCGAAGAGATCAACGACGAACTCGTCAAAATCGGTACCGAACTCGGCATACCACTTGTGGCCACCTGTGATAGCCATTTTGTCCGTGCCCACGACCTTGATGCCCATCGCATGGTAATGGCTATGGGCTTCAACATGACATTAAACGAGCTCTGCAGCAAAAAATACGACATGGACGAGAGCTATCACATTCTTTCGGCCGATGATATCTGGCAGCGCTTTAAACGCTACGGCACAAGTCCCATTGAGAACACGCGCCGCATCGCCGATATGGTTAACCTTGACCTGAACTTCGGGCGCGTCGAATTACCAGCCTTTGAAATCCCTGATGGGCACGATGCCGCCTCATATTTACGCGTAGTATGTGAAGAAGGGTTGATGCGCCGATTTAACGGCTCACCACCTGTCGGTTACCCAGAGCGTCTCGCCTACGAACTTGACGTCATCAACCAAACAGGCTTCCCCGATTACATGTTAATTGTGTGGGATTACGTGTCATATGCGCGACAGAACGGCATCCCGTGTCTACCTCGTGGTTCGGCTGGCGCCTCGCTCGTCTTGTATTGTTTGGGAATTACCGATGTAGACCCGGTAGCCAACAAGCTGTTGTTTGAGCGCTTTTTGAGTCCCGAACGCCTCGAAATGCCCGACATTGACGTCGACTTCGCCGATAGCCGCCGTGGCGAAATTCTCGATTATATCGCCAGTAAATACGGGCGTGAAAACACCGCCCAAATTATCACGTACGGCACGCTCGGCGCCAAGGCGGCAATTCGTGACGTCGGCCGAGCACTCGACGTTCCGTTGAGTGACGTAGATCGCATCGCCAAATTAATCCCATCTACGCCAGCGAACACCACCTTGAAGGACGCTCTGGAGAAGGTACCTGAGTTCCGCCAGCTCTATGAGTCAAACGGCGAAGCGCAGCAAATCATCGACTGGGCGCGCAAAATCGAGGGACGCATGCGCAACGTGGGTACCCATGCCTGTGGTGTCGTTGTCAGTCGCACACCACTTGACACGGTCGTGCCACTCCAACGCACCACCAAAGATGAGAACTCGTTCATGGCCGCCTACGAAGGCCCCACGCTAGCCAAAATCGGCCTGCTCAAAATGGATATCTTGGGGCTGACCAACTTATCAGTGGTGGCCGAGACGTTGCGCTATATTGCGCAGACCACCGGGCGCACCATCGAGCTCGGCGACATCCCACTCAACGACAAGAAGACGTTTGAATCACTGAGTAACGGCCAGACGACGAACGTCTTCCAGCTTGAATCGGCCGGCATGGTGCGCTACCTCAAAGAGCTCAAACCGACCCGTGTGCAAGACATCTACGCCATGGTAGCACTCTACCGACCAGGGCCACTCGAACAAATCCCAGTCTACATCGAGAACAAAAACAACCCGCGCGGCATCAAATACTTGCATCCAATTCTTAAGCCGATTCTTGAGGACACATACGGCGTCATTGTCTATCAAGAGCAGATTATGCAGTTGCTCCAAGTCATCGCCGGCTATACCCTCGGTCAAGCGTACATCGTCCTCAAGGCCATCGGTAAGAAGCAAAAAGACCTGATGGCCTCCGAAGAGCCACGCTTCAAAGAGGGGTGCGTCAAAAACGGCCTCACCAAGGAACAAGCCGACACGCTGTGGGATCTGATTCAGCCATTTGCCGGCTATTCGTTCAACCGCCCGCACGCCACGTTGTACGGCTTGCTGTCGTACCAGACTGCCTATCTCAAAAACAACTATCCGACCGAATACATGACGGCCGTACTCAAGGGTGCTGCTGGCCAAATCGAAGATGTGGCCAAAGCGGTCAACGAATGCGCCAAACTCGGTGTTGCCGTACTCCGTGCTGACATCAACGCAAGCCAATCCGACTTCACCATCGAAGATCTCGATGCAGATGCAGTAGGTGGGCTGATTCGCTATCCACGCGGCATTCGCTTTGGGCTTGCCTCCATCAAAAACGTCGGTGGCAGTCCCGTTGAGGCTTTGATCGCTGCCCGAGCCGATCAACCATTCACCAGCCTCGAAGATTTTTGTAATCGGGTGGACCATAAGCACATCAACAAACGCGTGCTCGAAAGCCTCATCAAAGCCGGCGCATTTGACGCACTCCCAGGTTCGCGCCTCCAAAAATTGGCCGTCCTCGATCAGGTGCTCGATGCGGCCAGCAACGCCCAAAAAGCACGTGCTAGCGGCCAATCGAGCCTGTTCGACTTTATGGGGACTCCCGATACGAGCACACCCATCAATACCGGTGCAGTTGCATTCCCCGTCATCAACGAAACTCGCGAACATCGGCGTGAGCAGCTCAGTTGGGAGAAAGAGCTTCTCGGCATGTACATTTCTGATCACCCGGTGGTGCAGGCACTGCGCGATGCCGATTTGAGTGGCGTCACTACACTCGGCACGATTAGTGATGAAATGGTTGGTCAATCGCTCAGTTTTGCAGGCATGCTGACCGGCACCAAGACGGTCAGCACAAAAAAAGGCGATACCATGTTCGTGGGCAACTTTGAGGATATCGAAGGAAGCCTCGAGTGTGTCGCTTTCCCCAAAGCCTACGAAAAGTTCAAGCACCTCCTGCGTGACGACGCCGTCGTACGCATCATCGGCAAGCTCGATCGCCGTAACGAGGGACTCCAGTTAATGATCGACAAAGCAGAGATTCTTGTCCTTGCAGATGAAATTTCACCCAACACACAACCAGTGTCATCTACAGCCACTGCTGAGCCACACATCACATCAACACCTGTGGCACAACCACCAGTCACACTACCACCCGCCACAACACCGTCACAGGGAGCACCAAGCGCAATGACACCACCCCACGATACACCGAAGTCTCGCCCGAATGCAGGGACAAAAGACGTCATCAAGACACAACGGAGTCAGGCAGTCACCACCAAAGCGCCGACACCACCACCACCGAGTGCCAACGAACCCATGGGGCCGGCTCAAGTGCTACGCATCTTCTTCCCACAGGTCGATAACACCGAAAGTGCAGTGGCGCTGATGCACGAAATTTATGCGCTCACCGAACACTTCCGTACAACCAGCCACGGCGATGCAATCGTGATGATTCATCTGCCAGTCGATGAACGAAACGTCGTCCTGCGCATGCGTGGTGAAGTCCGTGATCCCCTGCAACTCTCCGATGTCTTGCGCCAACGCATTGGATCAGATGCCATCATCCTTGAGTCTGCCTAACGGCACTCACACAAAATCTGTGCAAACCTGTGCAACCGGTGTTGTTTCTCAACAACACCGGTTTTGTGGTATTTAGCCGATTTATTCCAATAATTTGCCACGTGTAGAGCTATTTAGGAGATATTATTGAGTATTTGCAAATGCTGGACAAAGTATTGACATGACACCAAAAATCGCATAGAATGTGGATGTGCACAAACGCACTAGGGAGGTCGTCGTTATGACGTTACAGCAAACTGTAGGACCCACCGATCAAAACACATCTCTTCCAACTCTCGTTTCAGCCACAGATGCCGATGATCAGCTGCTCATTGCAGCGGTTGCTCGTGGTGAGAGCCATGCGTTGGAAGTACTATATGACCGTTATTCGGGCGTCGTGTATCGCTTAGCATTTCGCATGCTCAAGCATCGCGAACAAAGCGAAGAAATCGTGCAAGAAGTGTTTTGGCGTGTATGGCGACGAAGTGGGAGCTTTGAGCGTGAGCGTGGTCGCGTAGCGCAATGGATTTTTGGCATTGCCCACAATCTGTGCATCGACGAGATGCGCCGCATGCGCGCACGACCGAATCCAGTCTATGATGACGAAGATCACCCTGTCATCCAACAACTGATTGATGACCAAGTTGATGTGCCCGCTGCTGCGTGGGCCAGTGAGCAACGCCGTGTGATTGTCAGTGCATTATCCAGCCTACCTAGCGCCCAACGCGAGGCTATTGAACTGGCGTACTTCGGCGGTTTATCGCATCAAGAGATTGCCGATCAACTCGATCGACCACTCGGCACCATCAAAACACGTGTGCGGTTAGGTCTGCAAAAGCTTAGTTCGATTTTGTCACTCAGCGGCATGCACGCTGGCGAATAACTGATCGACGTATCAAACTACGGTGGCGCAGATGCGCCACCGTAGTTTGTTTTATGTATGCGATTGAATCGCTCTAAACACATCATCGACAGCAGGGCGTGCGCCAAAACGCTGCACCAACCAACTTCCCATGCGATTGGCAAGTCGGGCTGCGGCTAAGAGATCACCATCGTACAGATAGCGATGTAAAAAGGCCGCATTAAACGAATCACCAGCACCCGTTGAATCAACGGCATTGACGGCAGTGGTCGTCACATGATGCCGTTGATGCGGCGTGCTGACCATACATCCATCGGCATCGAGTTTCATGACGACGAGCATCTGTGGCCAACGCGCATGCAACCATGTAGCGATGGCGTCATGGTCGCGCGCATCTGCTACGATGGCCGCTTCATCACGATTCGGAAAGAAGATGTCAATAGGCATGGCATCCATCATCGCCAAAAACGCATCACGCCCCATAGCATCAATCATTTGATATGAGGCCGGATCAAACGAAATCGTTGCTCCTGCGGCCTTGGCGGCTTGAACCGCCTGCAATACGGCCGCCCGTGGCGGTTCGCTGAACAACGACCATGCTGTCACATGTAAATGGCGTACCGAACGCAATGCAGCAAACGGCACATGATCGGGTTGCAAATAGAAATCCGCCCCTTGATTGGTAATCATGCTCCGCTGACCCGTTGGCTCAATCATCACCACAATCGTACTCGTTGGATGATCGGGCAACTGCACTACATACGTTTGTACACGTTCTCGGTGCATATCTGCGATGAGTAAATCACCAGAGACGTCGTTGCCAACACTCCCAATAAACGCCACAGCGCTCCCGAGACGCGCCAACCACGTGGCCACATTTGCCGATGACCCACCAGGCGTCATCAAAATTTGACCAGTAGTATCGCCACCTAACTGCAATTGCACGTCGGGCTTCACTAACACATCCCACACCAAATCACCGATCACTGCAATTGGTTGTTGCTGCATATCCCCTACCTCTGCTCCCGCTTGTGTTGGCAAGTATACCAAACCCCCGCGCGCATAGCGGCGGGGGTTTGGTACTGGTCTCGTCAATAATCTATTGAGTAACCGAACGCGGTGTACGTATCATGGGTAGCACGGTCATAATCACGACCAACGTCCCACTCAATACAAGCAGTGCACCAGTGTGATACGGAGCAGTCACATGCACGGTGTCCGATAACACGCCAGCCAACATCGGACCGACCACAGTGGTCAATGACGTTAAGGCCTGGCTCCCACCGAGCGTTGCCCCTTGCACATCAGCAGATACACGTCGTGACACCAAACTCGTCAGTGACGGTGTGGCCATGCTACTCCCCATGGACAACACGATGATTGCCGGATACAACCACATGGCCGTTGGTGCCACTGCTAACCCCTCAAAGCCAACCGTCATCAAGACCATGCCCACCGCTGCCAAGCGCGCTTCACCGAAGCGTGGTACCAACATGCGCAACAAAAAGCCCTGCACAATCACAGCCACTAATCCGACCACCGCAAAAATCATCGCATTATCAAGTGCCGTTAACCCAAAGCGACGATCACTGTAGACGGCAAAATTACTTTGCATCCCGGTAAACGCCAGATTCAACAACACGATGCCAATCAATAACACACGAATGTTGGTGTTCTGGAGTACAGACCATACACGCATGAACGGATTACTGGCCTGTACACGCTGACTACGGCGCTCAACCGGCAATGACTCGGGTAATACAAAATATCCGAAAATCACATTGGTAAATGCAAGCGCAGCAGCAAAATAGACTGGTACAGCGAGCCCATATATGCTCAACCATCCACCCAACGCCGGTCCGAGCATAAAGCCAAGCCCAAACGCAGCACCAATCATCCCTAGCCCTCGTGCCCGATTCTCAGGCGTTGTTACATCGGCAATATACGCTTGTGCCGTCGAAATGTTCGCCCCAGTCACTCCATCAACAATACGTGACACGAAAAGTGCAGTCAGCATCAACCATGGACTGATTACCAATAGATGCTCCGACAAACCAAAAATAACGTAACCTACCCCAGTACCGAATAGGCTAATCAATAGCACAGGACGCCGACCGTAACGATCCGAAAGACTGCCTAGCCACGGTGCACACAAAAATTGCATCAAGGCGAAAATAGCTGACAGTCCGCCAACTAATAACGCTCGATTGGCAATCAACCATGGATCACCACTCTCTTCAAGAATCTTCACATAAAACGGCAATACCGGTACCACAATGCCGATACCTAACAGATCAATCAGCACCGTAATAAAAATAAACACCATTGGCGAACGCTTTGGCATGATCCCATGTCCTCTTCTATACCGAACGGTCATTCATACACGATGCAACGTATAGTACCAAGATTATCAATGTTTTGTCAATGTTTTGTGTATGTTTTGCAAAAGAAATGGAGAAAGCTGATACGTAAGCATAGCAGTCGAGAAACCATGCGAACGCATGAACGATGTAGGCAACCACGGATGACTTGACAATTTGCATCAGAGTGCGACAAGTGCTATACTTACAAAACGAGTTGCCTCATGCAGGCAATTTTGTGTGTTGACCAACGACCAAGAAGGGGTGCTGCCATAACGGATCGCTTACGATTCAACAACCGCATTCGCGCACGCGAAGTACGACTCATCGACGAAGAGGGCAATCAAGTAGGAATTGTCGCACTGCGTGATGCACAACAGATGGCTGATGAGCGCGGGTTCGACCTCGTTGAGGTTGCCCCGAACGCTGTTCCGCCGGTATGTCGCATCATGGACTACGGCAAATTCCGCTACGAGCAGTCGAAGAAGGAGCGGGAGGCGCGCAAGCACCAAAAGCAATTCGAGCTCAAGGAAGTCCGTCTTAAGCCCAAGACAGACGACCACGACATTGACGTCAAGGCCAAGCAAGCACGCAAGTTCTTGTTGGCTGGCGACAAAGTCAAGTTCACCTTGCGTTTTCGCGGTCGCGAAATATTCCATCCCGACATCGGCCTTGAGATGCTTGAGCGCATGGCCGAGGATTTGCGCGATGTGGCAATTGTCGAACAAAAGCCACTGATGGAAGGACGTGTATTGTCGTTGCTTTTGGCACCTGGTGCCAAGGCACGTCAACAGGGCGGCAAATCAGCCAGCCCCGCACCGAAGCCGGCAACCAATGTTCCCGCCGGCCCGGTTGCTGATACAAAGGAAGCAGAAGAGGAATAGGAATCATGCCAAAGATGAAGACCCACAAGGGTACAGCCAAGCGCTTTACCTTTACTGGATCGGGCAAGTTGGTCAGTGCCATGGGGCAACGTGGCCACTTCCGCCGCCGCAAGTCAACGCGATTATTGCAGAAGCTTAATCGCATGCAGGCAGTACACGAGACAACTGTTGAGCGTGTGCTTCGTGGTTTGCCGTACCGCAAGAAGCACGCACGTTAATAACGTCTGTGCGTTCGTGGCTAGTCATTCACTAAGAAACAACTCGACAGAGGGAGAAAGTAGACCATGGCTCGTGTAAAACGTGGAATGATGGCGCGTAAGCGCCATACCAAACTGCTCTTGCAGGCAAAAGGTTACCAAGGTAGCCGCAGCCGTCGCTATGCAGTTGCGAAGCAAACTGTTATGAAGGCGTTGTCATACGCATTCCGCGACCGCCGCGCCCGTAAGCGCGACTTCCGTCGCTTGTGGATTGTGCGTATCAACGCAGCCGCTCGCATGTGTGGCTTGTCATACAGCCGCTTGATGCATGGCCTCAAGAGTGCCGGCATCCTCATCGACCGCAAAATGTTGGCCGACTTGGCTGTGCGCGATATGGACGCATTCCGTCAGATTGTCGCCCAGATCTCCAAGTAGTCACCGTGATCCAAAGTACTGCTAATCCGCAGGTACGCTTCATCCGCTCACTCCGCGACGACCGTTCGTTGCGTCGTAGTGAGCGGATGTTTGTCCTCGAAGGCGTGCGCCTCGTTGGCGACCTATTTGCCAGCCAACAACTTCCCCAGTTTGTGCTCTACGACCCCGAGCAACTGCAACAAACCGCGGCCGGTCGAACGCTTTTGCAGACGATTACTGCACACCCCATCCCCCAGAGCCCAACCACGGCAGCCGTCATCAAAGCTGTCAGCGATACCAACTCACCCCAAGGCGTCGTGGCGATTGCGCGCTGGCCCGAACTGCCCATTCAATCCCCACACCTCGTGGTCATCTGCGACGAAATCCAAGATCCCGGCAACCTCGGCACCATCATTCGCAGCGCCGACGCCGTCGGCGTTGATGCTATCTACTGTAGCGTCGGCTGTGTTGATGCGTTTGCCCCCAAAACCGTCCGTGCCAGCATGGGCAGCATCATGCGTGTACCAATTCGTACCGACATGACATGGGATGTAATTGTCACGCAGCTCCCAGGCGTCACCATGTATGCGGCCGACGGTGGGAGCACAAGTCAGCCCCACACCGCTATCGACTGGCGTCAGCCGAGTGCGTTAATTGTCGGCAACGAAGCGCGTGGACTAGGCACAGACGCACGATCTGCCACCAACCACTTTGTGCGCATCCCGATGCGTCCAGGGATTGAGTCGCTCAACGCTGCCATGGCAACCACCGTTGTGCTCTTCGAGGCCCAACGCCAACGCCTCGCCGGCAACTAACACTCGCGCGCGAGCGTTTTTTGCTATAATAGGGACAAATCAATACTGCGATGACGAAGCGAGTACGGTTATTACGACGTCCAGGGAGTGCCGATCAGCGACTGTGAGTCGGTGCCGCACGAATAACCCGAAGTTCCCTTCTGAGCAGTCCACTGAAGTACGCAGGTATGTGTAGGCTGGACCGGCACCCACCGTTATCGGGATTGAGCGTTGTGGGTGCACCACAACGGAAGCAGGGTGGTACCACGAGCCACGCATCGTCCCTGACGATGGCGTGGGTTTTTGTTTTGCAATCCGACCAATCATGGAGGTAGTCATCTGTGAGTATCATCGATCAGCTCGCCCACATCGAGCAAGATGCCCTCGCCGCCCTGCCCAGCATCAGCAGTGTTGAAGCACTGGCTGAGTGGAAGAGCAGCTATTTGGGCAAACAAGGCGCCATTGCCAAACTGAGCCGCGAGCTCGGCACTCTGCCTGCCGATCAACGCCCAGCCGCTGGACAGCGCTTCAATGCAGTCCGTGGCACACTCGAGAGCGCCTTGAGTGAGCGCGAGACGGTTATCAACAGTGCCGCCCAGAACGAAGCATTCACGCGCGAGGCCGTGGACGTCACGCTCCCAGGTCGCCCGACCGTGGTAGGGCGCCTGCACCCGAGCACACGGGTGTTGCGCATGATTACCGACATCTTCGCCGAAATGGGATTCCAAGTGTGGGAGAGCCCCGAGGTCGAGACCGACACGCTCAACTTCGAGCTACTCAACATCCCAGCTGATCACCCGGCCCGCGACATGTGGGACACCTTCTACATTGACACGCCAGCTGGCGCCGAGAAGGTCTTGTTGCGCACACACACCTCGCCTGGCCAAATCCATGCCATGCGCGCCCATGCGCCCAACCCAGTACGCGTTATTTTGCCGGGCAAGTGCTACCGCTACGAGCAGGTCACCACACGCCACGAGATGATGTTCCATCAGGTCGAGGGGATTGCCGTCGGGCAGAACATCACCTTCTCTGACCTCAAGGGCACCTTAATTGGATTTGCCGAGCGCTTGTACGGTGCTGGCACCAAAACGCGCTTTCGCCCGAGTTACTTCCCGTTTACCGAGCCGAGCGTCGAGCTCGACGTCGAGTGCTTCTTGTGCAAAGGCGACGGCTGTCGCGTCTGCAAGCACACCGGTTGGCTCGAAATCTCAGGGGCAGGCATGGTGCACCCCGATGTATTGCGCAACGGTGGGTATGACCCGGCCATCTACAGCGGATTCGCCTTCGGCATGGGTCCAGAGCGCATCACCATGCTGCGTCACGGCATCGACGATATTCGCTGGTTCTTCAGCGGCGATGAGCGATTCTTGGAGCAATTCGTCTAAATGAACACACGCACGACGCGCATCTATTTTATTGTGCTCTTCAGCATGCTGACGGTGTTGTTTGTCAACAGCAGTATGCTGGCGTTGCGCAACCCACTCGGCGAGGCTCCGGACGAGCCCGCCCACATGGATTATGCGCGTTTTGTGGCCGTCAACCAGCGCTTACCGGTGCAGTGTGCCGATCCGTGTCGGAGCGATGTCCCAGGTGAGGGCCATCAACCCCCTCTCGCCTACGTGCTGGTAGCCCTCATCACCTACCCATGGATTGATCATGGTGAATGGGTACCTCAACCAGTTAATCCCGGTTTTGTGTGGAGTGACGGCAGCGATGGCCAAGCCTTAATTCACGGCACGCGGGAGCTGTGGCCATGGCACGGCAACATCCTCGCATGGCGCATCATGCGCATGCTCTCGGCCGTATTTATCACGGTTGCCGTCGGTATGGTCTGGCTCATCGCACAGCGCTTCACCACACCCGATATTGCATTGGCAGCCGTGGCGCTCCTCGTCATCACGCCCCAAACCGCCATCGTCGGTAGTACGATGAGCAATGACGCGTTATTGATGCTCTTCAGCGGTATTGCACTATACCGAAGTATCACTGTCAGGCGTCGACGCGACATGATATGGCTCGGGGTATGGCTTGGGCTGGCCATCATCACCAAATTAAGTGCCATTGTCTTGTTACCACTCATTGTGTGGAGTAGCTGGCAATCACTACGTGGTCATGCCCGTTGGCAAGGGTTCATCATCGCATGCGTAGTCGTTGCAATGAGTAGCGGTTGGTGGTTTTGGCGCAACTACGTGCTCTATGGCGATGTCCTGGGGTACGAGCTCTTTCAACAAACCTATGCGACAGGGGCTATCAACCTCTTGGCTCTCGACACATGGCAACAGTTGATTCAACAGTTAATACGTTCGATGTGGGGGATTTTCGGCTGGATGAGTCTGCCAATGCCCGATTGGTGGTATGTGATTGGTGCAACCATAACCATCGTCTGCATCTTTGGCATCGGACTGCGTCTCAGTCGAACACCACGCCCACACGGCGTTTGGTGGATGGGCAGCGCACTCATCGTGGGAGCATTCGTTTGGTTGATAAGTCTCGGCATGACCGTGGGCGCCGTGGCATGGCAAAGTCGACTTATTATCATGATCTGGCCGATTGCCAGTATCGTTCTCGCTGCTGGACTCATCCGGGGCATCGGCGCGCGGTTGACTCCCGTTGCACTCCTCGGTATCGCAATGGTTGGGGCAAGCACATCAATGCTCATCTGGGCCGCACAGATTGGACCATCATTCCGCTTTGACATGCCAGCACTATCAGCAACCGATTCACCACTTTCGGTCACGCATAATGAGGTCTTTGTCGAAAAAACCTCCGGCGGTGGGATTTTGCTAATCGACAGCGACGTCTCACCGGCACCCGCTCCCGGTCAAATCGTGACTATCACACTACGCTGGCAGGTTATCACTCGTCCGGCACAGGCGTGGGAGGTGTTTGTCGTCGTACGCAACCCTCAAAAAGTCTGGTTCGTGGATGTGCGCGATCGCATGCACCCACGCATCCCATCTACGGTGTTCACCCCTGGTGACCGCTTTGTAAGCACACACCAGGTCAGTATACCGGCACAACTTCCGACGGATGAATATATCATGCAAATCGGATTGGTTGACACAACAACACAACAACGTGCCGTCAAACGCAACGATGCCGGCAAAATTCTTGGCGACAGTATCAACGTGTCATTTACCGTTGGCTCATCAGCGCCGTAGGCGTACGTTTTTAAGGAGAAGGAACTCATGCGTATTCCGCTTTCGTGGCTCCGCGATTATGTGGATGTCACCCTCCCAGTCGACGAGCTGGCCGAGCGCCTGACTCGTTCGGGTCTCGAGGTCGATGCCGTCGAAAAACTCGGCGTGGCCGACTCAGAGCTCCCGTGGGATCCCGCCTTGGTGCTCGTTTGCAACATTCTCGAAGTCACTCAGCACCCCAATGCCGACCGTCTCGTCCTCGCCGAGGTCGAATACGGCCCTGGGCTCATCCACACCGTCGTCACCGGCGCCCCCAATTTGTATCAGTACAAAGGGCTGGGCCGGCTAAGTCACCCGCTCAAATCGGTCTTTGCCAAAGAAGGCGCCGTGCTGTATGACGGCCACGTTGAGGGCAAAGTCAAGGTCAAGCTCAAAGGCAAACCGGTACGTGGCGTTATGTCGGATGCCATGCTCTGCTCCGAAAAAGAGCTCGGCATCTCCGAAGAGCACGAAGGCATCATGATTCTGCCCGACGATGCTCCCACCGGCACACCACTCGTTGACTACCTCGGCGACGTGGTCATTGACATCGACGTGTTGCCCAACATGGCCCGCACCTTGTCGATGGTCGGTATGGCCCGTGAAATCGCCGCCCTCACCGGGCAAACGGTGCGCCTGCCCGACCCACATGTCAACGCCAGTGGCGCTGATATCAACAGCGTCGCCAAGGTCACGATCGAGGCCACAGCGCTTTGCCCACGCTTCACCGCAACCATGGTCAAGAACGTCACCATTAAGCCATCACCGTTTTGGATGCAACGCCGCCTCACCATGGCCGGCATGCGCCCCATCAACAACATCGTCGACATCAGCAACTACGTGATGCTTGAGTTGGGTACGCCCAATCACACATTCGATGCTGATTGCGTCACCAACAATCACATCGTGGTGCGCACCGCCAAGGCCGGCGAACAACTCACCACACTTGATGGTCGCACCCATCAGCTCAACGAAGATCATTTGCTCGTGTGCGATACCGATCAAGCCTTGAGCGTGGCCGGTGTCATGGGTGGCCAAAGCAGTGAAGTCAGCGAGCACACACACAATGTATTGGTTGAGGCTGCCGTGTGGGAGCCCACCATCATCCGTCGCATGTCGACAGCCTTCAAGTTGCGCTCCGAGGCCTCCAAGCGCTTTGAGCGCGGCGTCGATCCCGAGATGCTTGACCTGAGCCAGCGCCGTTTGACCCAACTCCTCAGCGACTACGCCGATGGTCAGGTCGTAACCGGCATGATTGACGTGCGTAGCCAGGCCAAACGCGAGGTTGTAATCGCCTTGAGCACCCACGAGGTCAAACGCATTTTGGGGCTGACCTTCACCCGCAATCAAGTCGCCGAGCTCCTCGCCCCACTTGGCTTCGTCTGCACACCACACGATGCCGATACCCTGCATGTGGCCGTACCAAGCCACCGTGGCGACGTCAGCCACACCGCCGATTTGTGCGAAGAAGTCGCGCGCATGTACGGCTACGACAACTTGCCCAGCACCATCATGGCTGACGAGCTACCGGTACAGCGCACTAACCTAGCCCTCGAGCGTGAACATTTCACCCGCGATGTCCTGACCGGCGCCGGTCTGAACGAAGCAATCACCTACTCGTTGACCAGTCGCGAAGCAGCAGCCAAGCTCGACCCAGCCGAACTTGAGGCCGATCACTACCTGCGTCTGGCTAACCCGCTCTCACCCGAGCGTGAGTTCATGCGCCGGTCAATATTGCCGACGCTCCTCGAGGCAGCCAACGTGAATATCCGCGAGCGTGGCGTGACTCGCCTCTTCGAGATTGGGCGCGTCTACCACCCACGCCCCGACGCCATCTTGCCCAATGAGCCATTGCGCGTCGCCATCGTCATCGCCGGGCCGCGCGTGCCGGCCTCGTGGCAATCGTCAGCCCAAGAGCCGATGGACTTCTTCGACGTCAAAGGCGTCATTGAGCGCCTGGTCGAGCGCTTGCGCATTGCCGATGTGAGCTACGCCCCAAGCACCGTGTCGTACTTGCAGCCGGGTCGAGCCGCCGATGTGGTCGTGCGGGTTGGCAAAGAAAGCATGACCATTGGTCATTTCGGAGAGCTACACCCAGAGGCGCGCGAGCGATTCGGTTTGCCTAGCTTACGGATTGGTATCGCCGAACTCGACTTGCACACCATGCTCGAGTTAGCTAACGTGCCACGCTACCAAAGCATCTCACGCTACCCGGCCACCACGCAGGACCTTGCGATGATCGCCCCGGTCAGCGTCAGCGCCGAACAAATCGAGAAGTCGATTCGCAAGTACTCGGGCAACGCCCTCAGCAATGTCGAGATCTTCGACGTCTACACTGGCGCCCAAGTTGGCGAGGGCATGCGCAGCATCGCCTTCCGCATCACCTTGCGCGCCAGCGACCGCACGTTGAGCGATGACGAGGTCAGCAAAATCCGCGCCAAGATTATCCGCGGCGTCGAGTTCGATACGGGTGCCAAAATCCGTAGTTAACCCCGCGTATGCATGGCGTGCATCCACCGCAGTGGATGCACGCCATGCCTTGAAAGTCATACCATGTCGCCCACTCCGCACATCCGACAACTCACCGCTGATGATAGTGCAACGTTTGGTCAATTGATTGACCTTTTCCATCTGGCGTTTGAAAACGAACATCCCTCCACTGCACCACAATCCACGCTGCATGATCTCCTCGCCTCACCGCACTTTATGGCATTCGGTGTCTTCGTTGATCAGCACCTCGTTGGCGGGTGCACCGCTTATCTGCTACCGAGCTATACCAAACCGCACCCCGAACTGTTTATATACGACTTCGCTATCCACCCCGACTTTCAGCGCCGTGGCCTCGGCTCACTCCTTATTCAATCAATCATGACTTTCTGCACTCACCAGCAGATCCCCCTCTTCTTTTTGCTGGCACACGCCGAAGATACACACGCCGTTGAGTTTTATCGCGCAAATGGCGCACAACTTGAAGATGTCGTAAACGCCCTCTTTTCGACCAACTCCTAAATCACTCATCTGCGTTTCATCTCGTCAGTTGACAGGATGCCCAACTTTTATTATAATTTTATAACAAAGTAAGTTGATAATATTACTTATGTATTATTTTGCCTGGTGGGAGGGATAGAATGGCGTACCAATTTGATCGCAGTGCCTTACGAATTGGGCAAATCAGTGTAATTGTGGTGTTAGCGCTTGGTTTTGTCTTGGGCATCGAGGCATTCATCTACCTTGGTGCATACATGTTAGGTGCCGCACTTGTTGCCCCACGATATGCCCCACAACTCTGGGTGTATCGGTTCTTGGTACGGCAAGGACTAGTGCGTACCGAGATTCACGATGAGGATCCGACCCCACATCGCTTCGCGCAGAAGATGGGGTTTGGAGTACTGGTAATCGGTGTGGTAAGTAGCGTCATCGGACTGAGTGCGGTGGCATGGGGAGCAGCACTGATGGTCGTCTCACTGGCACTCATCAACGTGACCACAGGCTTTTGTGCTGGTTGTTTTGTACACGCCCAACTTGCGCGGTTGCGGAGCTAAGCATCATGATTACGCGCATCATCATTTTGTTCATCGTCGTGCTTGCAGTAGCTGCATTTGCCTGGTATATGCGTTGGCGCAGTCAAAAGGCGAGTGATCAAGGGGTAGTGATCAACCACTTCCCACTCGGCAAGGTCGGGGTAGTGGCCATTACCACAGATGACTGCGTGCAGTGCGAGCGCTTACAAAAGCCTGCACTGAAGCGTCTACAGGCCCAACGTGACGACATCGAGGTGGTTTGGCGCACGGTTGATCAAGAGCCAGAGCTTGTCAAAGAGTTGGGGATCATGACAGTGCCGAGCACTCTTGTGCGTGATGCACACGGTAAGGTGGTCAAAGTCAATCTCGGGTACGTTGATGATCGTGTGTTAATGCAACAACTTTCGATTGTCTCGGCCCCCCCGCACTGTGCATAACAGATGCCAGGCGTTACCATACACCCTCGGTTGATGCGGTACACATCAACCGAGGGTGAGTTGTGTTGAATGCGATTTATCGGCGACCAGTTCGATCAAACAGGCTAATTGAATCGACCGAAATACCACTGTGGATGCGCTGAATTACCTCGGCCATCAACGTTGCAACTGAAAGTACTTTGACGTTGGGGTATGCATCAAGATTGTGTAATGGCAAGCTATCGGTGGTGACAAACTCATTAATTGGACTTGCTGTAATGCGCTCAAGTGCTTTGCCAGCCATAATCGAGTGCACCACGGCAGCTGAGATGGCAGTTGCACCACGATCCGCAAGCAACTCCGCAGCTGCCACCAGTGAGTTACCTGTGGCCACTTCGTCGTCAACCAAGATACAATGACGACCCTGCACATCGCCGATGACGTTCAATGCCTCTACATGCCGTTCGTTTTCATCGTGTGGTTGAATATGATGGAGATGGCGCTTTTCGACGATGGCGAGTGGCACGCTGAGCTTCTCCGCAAAGTTACGCGCCCGCTTCGCAAAGCCCATATCTGGAGCAACAACGGTATAGTTATCAACACGCTGATGTTGAAAATGTCGCACCATGAGCGACATGGCACTTAACTCGTCGACCGGAATCGAAAAGAATCCTTGAATCTGCCCAGCATGCAAATCAAGCGTAATCACCTGTTGTGCACCAGCCACTTGTATCATATCAGCCAAGAGGCGTGCTGTGATCGGCACACGTGGCTGATCGCGCTTATCAGTGCGCCCATAGGCAAAGAATGGTATCACGGCCGTCACACGCCCGGCGGCAGCGCGCCGGCAGGCATCGAGCATAATCAACAGCTCCATGATTCGGTCGCTGAGTGGGGCCGAAAGCGACTGTACTACAAAGACATCTTTTTCGCGCACACTTTCATTGAGGCGGGCAAAGAGATTGTCGTTGGGGAATTTTGTCAAGGTAATGTCACCCAGTGTGACACCAAGACGATCAGCGATTGCCTTTGCGAGCGCCGGATTGCCACTCCCACTAAAAATTCGCATATCGCTAAAGCGACTACTCATGTGCATCCTCTGCTATGGTGCGGTGATTACTGCCTCTATTGTAGAGCGTTTCAGGCAATGCCGCAAAAACACCTATCCACAGCTTTTCCCAATATCTTCCAACGGTTATCCACCTAAAATCCCTCACGTTATCCCACATTTCCACACGTTATCCACATTTTGTACGAATCCCTCCACACATTGGCCGTTTGTGGAGGGATTCTGATTACTTTTGTTGTTGGTTTGCCACTATGATAATAATTGTCACCAATCCGGCAATAATAGTAATCCAACCAGAAATATCCATCACGCTCCCTGCGTCGCTCGCTTCGGTAACGGCCACAAAATCAGCACCACAAACCCAATTATGACGGTCACCACGCCCAGCCATGCATCAATCACACTCGTCTGGATAATCGTCGGCGTGCCCAATACTGATCCTTCGTAGCCGACCACAATGC
>CAYZZI010000001.1:0-133671 GCA_964482795.1 uncultured Klebsiella sp. | reverse complement strand
CAAAAAGACCAGCAATTCGTTCGAGTTCACCTCGTTTTGGGCGGATGCCACCAATACGGCCATCACCGATTTGGTCGACTTCACCAAGACGTTTTTTGCCAAGCACACCCTGCTCAACGTGCTCACCAAGTACTGCGTGTTTACCGCCCAAGAGTTGTTATTGGTGATGCGCCCCTACCAGATCGTGGCCACCGAGCGTATTTTGCAACGCATCCAGGCGGCGCACAACTACAAAGCGGCCGGCAGCCGCGAGGCCGGCGGCTATGTCTGGCATACCACGGGCAGCGGCAAGACGCTGACGTCGTTCAAGACGGCCCAACTCGCCACCGCAATGGAGTGTGTCGACAAAGTGGTGTTTGTGGTCGACCGCAAAGACCTTGACTACCAGACCATGCTGGAGTACGAGCGCTTCGAAAAAGGTGCTGCCAACAGCAATACCTCGACGGCCGTGCTTAAACGCCAACTCGAAGACCCCAACGTGCGCATTATTATCACGACCATCCAAAAGTTAGACACGTTTGTGAGTAGCAACGCTCAGCACCCAGTCTACCGCCAGCGGGTGGTGCTGATTTTCGACGAATGTCACCGCTCGCAGTTCGGCGTGATGCATACCAAAATCACGCGGGCCTTCAAGCAATACTACCTGTTCGGCTTTACAGGAACACCGATTTTTGCCGAGAATGCACCAAGTGCATCTCAAAGTCCACGCATGACCACGGCGCAGACGTTTGGGGCGCAGTTGCACGCCTACACGATTGTTGATGCCATCAACGACGGCAACGTGTTGCCGTTCAAGGTGGACTTTGTCAACACCATCAAAGCCAGACCCGATGTCGCCGACAAACAGGTCTCGGCCATCGACACCGAGCAGGCTTTGGCGGCTCCCGAGCGCATTGCGCAGGTGGTCACGTACGTGCTGACGCATTTCGCCCAAAAGACACTGCGCAACACGGCCTATACCGTGGCGGGGCAGCGCATGAATGGCTTTAATAGCATCATGGCGGTCAGTTCGATCCCGGTGGCGCTCCGCTATTACGACGAGTTCAGGCGTCAACAACAGGGGCGCCCCGATCCATTGCGCGTGGCGATGATTTTTAGTTACAACGCCAACGAAAGCGACGTCGACGAGAGCCTGCCCGACGAGGTATTTGAGACCGATCGCCTCGACAGTGGCGCACGCGGTGCGCTCGAGCAGGCCATTGCTGATTACAATCGCCTGTTCAACACCAACTACGACACATCGGCCGACAAGTTCCACAATTACTACAAAGACGTGTCGCTCCGCATGAAGCGCCGTGAGATTGATGTGCTCTTGGTGGTCAACATGTTTTTGACCGGCTTCGACGCCACCACGCTCAACACACTGTGGGTCGACAAAAACTTGCGTCAGCACGGGTTGATCCAGGCGTTTTCGCGTACCAATCGCATTCTGAATTCGGTCAAAACCTACGGTAATATCGTCTGCTTCCGCGATTTGCAACAGGCCACCGAGGATGCAATTGCCCTCTTTGGCAACAAAAACGCCAGTGGCATCGTGTTGTTGCGCGATTATGATTCGTATTATCGCGGCTACCGTGACGGCGACAAAACCTACCCGGGCTATGTCGATTTGATTAGCCGCCTGCAGACCGAGTTCCCACTGGGGCAGCGGATTGTGGGTGAGCAGGCCCAAAAGGCGTTTATCGCCTTGTACGGGGCGCTCCTGCGCCAAATGAACATCTTGCGCACGTTCGATCAGTTCGTCGGCAACGAGATTCTATCGGCGCGGGCATTCCAAGATTATCAGAGCATCTACATTGATTTGTACGATGCCATTGGGCGCACGCCGACGGCTGAGCGCGAGTCGATTCTCGATGATGTCGTCTTTGAAATCGAATTAATACGTCAAGTTGACATAACAATTGATTATATTTTGGATTTAGTCAAAAAATCCCAGCAACGCACCCAAGGCGATGCCGAGATTCACGGGGCCATTAGCAAGGCGATCAACGCCAGCATACAGCTACGCAGCAAAAAGGCCTTGATCGAGAGCTTTATTGCCAGTGTCAATGCCCAGACTGATATTGACATGGCCTGGCCGGCGTATGTGGCCGCCGCCAAAGAGCGTGACTTAGCGCAAATTATTGCCACCGAAAATCTCAATGATGCGGCTACGCGTCAACTGATTGAACTGTCGTTGCGTGATGGGACGTTGCGCACAATTGGGACCGACTTTGATCGTATTCTGCCGCCTTTATCGCTTTTTGGTGGGGCCAAACAAGCCAAACGGCAGCGTGTCATTGACATTTTGTTGGTCTTTTTCGAAACGTATGTCGGGGCGTCGTAGGGGGTGATTGGGTCGCCCTGCCCCCGGTAGAGCCGCAGCACTGCTGCGGCTCTACCGGGGGGCAACATGTTTTCAACAAATCTTGCCACGTTTGCCGGCGCTGCCGTGGCCAATTGGTTCGTCGCCGATCCAGCGTTCGTCGATGGGTTCGTCGGCGCGTTGGTAGCGCGTGTCCGTCGACAGGCGGATTTTGTTCGAGGCGTTGTCGAGGCTGGTGTGCACCGTAAAGACGCTAAACATCAGCACATCGCCCAGCTCGTAGTTGGCCGACAACCAGCGGCCGCCGAGAGCAGTGCGCAGTTTGGCCGGGTCTTTGGAGAGCCAGCCGCCGTCGCTGATGTTGCCGCCGCCGCCCATTTTGGTATAGCCCTCGCCGACCTTGTTCTCGCAGAACTCATCGACATCCTTGCTGCCGTAGCCCTGATTGAGGCGATCGTGTCGGTGCGAGCGTTCGAGGACCAGCAAGCCACCCATCTCAAGCGGGATATCGCTGAGTGGCGTCCAGGCCGTGTAGAGCTTTTTGGTGCCGCGGCCCATGTAGACGATGTCCATGTGCGGTGGCGTGCCGCGTTTGGGGGCCACTGCCCGCACCCAGGTGAAGTCGTAGTGGCGCACTTCGTGCTCGAGTAGCTTCTCAAACGCCTGAATCATGGCGCCGTCGTAGAGCACCTGCATCAAGGCCGGGTTGTCTTTGCTCAAATCGGGCATGAACTGCACATTGGCCGTCGGGCTGGCGATGCACTCGAGGAGCGGGTGATTGGTGTCGATTTGGCCTTTGGCGGCAAGGCGCTCGGCCATGACCATGCGGGCCTCGGTCAACTTGGTCTTATCAAGGATACCTTTAAGGTAGACATAACCTTCTATGTCCATAAATTCTCGGAGTTGCGCAGGCTTTTCAAGAAGGGCTGTGCAATCGGTCAGATAGCCAAAGCGCTCAGAGTCGGTTGCAATCTCTTTTTTCATGGACGTTAAACGAGGCATCATCATTGTTGTCATTTAATGCTCCTTTGCATTGTCTCTACGTTGACATCATATCATTGCACAATTTGATAGACAAGCTCTCCAGTGACTTCTGCAAGTTGAAGTGGTGCATACTGTTGCTCGTTCACATCTGCAATAATGCATTCGAGTGGTCGTTGGGCATGTTGATCCCAGGTAACACGGCGGTGGATACCACGCATCGTCCGTTTGCGGTTGCTTATCAGCGGTGCAGACCCTACTGCGAGTGCAATGGTGGTATCGATGTATTGCAATACATGCCACACGAGTGTACGTACGGATGGTGTCGCCATCACAATGCAAGTCTCTCCGCTTTGCACGATTGTTTTGAGATAGTTGCTAGGAATGATCTGACCATCCACGCTTATCATCCGGTCACTCATAAAGACAAATCGCACATGCTCGATTGCTTGACAGGCACGTTGAATGGGGAGTACATCAATCCCTTCACCTATCCAGCATAAACAGTGTTGCTTGTGCCGGAGGGTTGTTGTGATTGTGTGAATTACCGTGTTTATATCGTTTATACAGGTGGCATAATCAAATTCCACGTATTGCGTGTGTGCGCTGTTGTAATGGTTGAGATCAGACACTGTCGCTTGAGTGAGCGGCGAGTAACGTGCAATATACTCGAGAAAGAAGTTCTGAAGTACGGTGCGATCACTTGGAACTAATTGCGTTTGCCACGCCATACGATGTGCAATTGTTTGCATTTCATTTATTCGAAGAGAGGTGCGTACTCGAGCAAACACGGGATGGAGTTCACTTGCGGGTAACGGATTCCGATACCAATCCCAGCATTGCTCATCATCACTAGGTTGGCCATGCACGAGGAGTCGTTGTACAGCAGCATGTTGTTGCCACAAACTTTGTGGGCTCCCTAGGAGTGATTCATCTGCACGGGCAAGCAACTTGATAATGCGCCACATATCGCTTGCGGATTGGATAGTTGTACGTTGTGCAAATACCACACACGCACACGGGTGTGTCATGATTTGCTCGAGACCCGGTGCGGTGATAACGTCATCCGTGAGTAACACGCATGCATATTCATGCATGTGGTTTGAAACATTTGTAATTTCTGAGATTGATATCACTTCGAGGAATTCATGTACATTCACGAGCAGCTGGAGCTGTTGCATCATGATGTGGATATCACTGACTGATGTATCTGGGACACAGATCAGAACTCGTTGGCGTTGATGATGTATATGAAGATGTGCCAACGAAACCATACGAACAATCAAAGAGGTATAGCTCGAAACGAGATGCAATTTGCGGCCACCGCTGCGTACCACATCCACAAGCTGATTTAGTACATGGATATCTGCTGGCGTCAACCAATCGAGATGTGCGGCTTTTACTGCCACCGGGTGGACCTCATGAGCCTTCATCAGACGGTCAAGATGTTCATTCGTGACCACCATGCCCCATGGATGAGACCACAGATTATCAAATTCTTGTATGCTCCAAGTAACCCGAGATTCACTTGCATCTTCCCACACAATGCGATTTGCCAGGCGTGATGCAGGTACTACCGTGAACGCAAAGTGACTTTGATCGATGTATTGTGTCACTCCAAATTCTTGGAGCACAGTCTCGACGCCACGAAATGGCACTACGCACATTTCAATGCGACCTTGTGTTTTGATTTGGTCATATAGTTGCCATATGCGTAAGTTATAGGTGTGTGCTAAGGCGCGATCTAACGCCCACCACCGGTCGTGATCAGCCATTTCGTAGTCTATTGCAAGAAATTCGCTAATAATCACAATTCGTGCCGTGCACGATGAATGCAACACTGCTTCGAGTGTGTCAACAAGATACTGCCAGTCTGAGCGAATAACACAATCATGTCGCAACGCTTTTTCAAGACTGGGGCGATGTGATCGAGGTGGAACTATTTCATTGAGGGTAAGTAAGCGTGTATGCATTGGTTCTGCCACAGAAGTGTTTCGCTTAGTATACCTGAGTTTGTTTATGCAACCAAGTCAAACTAGATTGACCGCCATTGAATCTGCGCGTGCGTTGTCTTCATGAAATGAAACTTCGTGAAGTATTTGACAAGTGCAAAATAATCCTTATACTACTAATAAGTCCATAAGTAAGGGAACTGCTGTGTTTCAACGTGGTCAACTAATCCTAGTAGTAATTATTGTAACCCTAGTCGTAGTATCGATTATGGGTACATAACACTATAGGGAGCGGCAAAACCGCACGAAGATGTACAGTCTACCTCTCCCGTAGTGATACGGGGGAGGTTTTTGTTTGTGTGTATGCATATGGAGGTAATATGTCTGAGAAGCGCACTGGAGCACAGATTTTGTGTGAAGCACTCATCCAAAACGGTGTGGATGTGATGTTTGGTATTCCTGGTGGAGCGATTATGCCGTTCTACCACGCGATGTGGGATTACCGCGATCAATTGCGTCACGTACTGTGTCGACACGAACAAGGTGCAGGACATGCCGCAGAAGGGTATGCACGAGCAACTGGTCGATTGGGTGTCTGTATTGGCACGAGTGGTCCAGGGACAACAAACCTCGTTACCCCGATTGCAGATGCATGGATGGACAGCACACCTATTTTGGCCATTTGTGGTCAGGTGAGTAGTGCTGTGCTTGGGAAAGATGCATTTCAAGAGACAGACATCACCGGCATCACCATGCCAATCACCAAGCACAACTATCTGGTGAAGAATGTTGATGATATTGCCTATGTCATCAAAGAGGCTATCCACATTGCTACAACGGGTCGTCCTGGTCCGGTCCTCGTAGACATCACCAAAGATGCGCTCCAAGCGTCAACAGTTCCAGACTATAGCAAAAAAATCTTCTTACCTGGATATCGTCCAACGTATCAGGGGAGTAAGAAGCAGGTCAAGGCAGCGCTTGATTTGATGCTTAAGAGTGAGAAGCCATTATTGATGATTGGTAATGGCGTCATGATGGCCGAGGCAAGTGAGCAAGTCAAAGCCTTCGCAGAGCGCTACAAATTACCGGTTATCACCACGCTCCACGGCTTAGGTGCGTTTCCTGAGGACCACGAGCTTTCGATTGGTATGCCTGGTATGCATGGTTGGGTGCATGTGAATCGTGCCATCCAAGAGGCTGATTTCTTAATGAACATCGGCGGTCGCTTCGATGATCGTGTGACCGGCAAAGCTTCGACGTTCGCTCCGAATGCGGCCATTGTACATGTCGACATTGATCCGTCAGAGATCGGCAAAAACATCGAGGTCGAGGTGCCAATTGTCGGCGATGCAAAGATGGTTCTTTTCTCCATGCTCGAAGAAGAGCCCGAAGAGACTTCAGTTGCTCAGTTCCACGCACACGCAACTACTTGGATGGCGCATATTCGCGAGTTACAGTCTAAGCACCAGCATAAGCAACAATACATTAATCGGCCTGACACGTCCATGTTCATGCCGCACGATGTATATGCCGCTATGACCAAGACATTGAATGAGCGCGGCAATTATCGTGTCGTGACTGACGTCGGTCAGCATCAGATGTGGGCGGCGCAGTTGATTGACTGGCATCGTCCGCGTACGCACATCACGAGTGGTGGTGCGGGTACGATGGGCTTTGCAATGCCGGCTGCTTTGGGAGTTGCATTGGCACATCCTGAAGATACCGTATGGGCGGTTGCTGGTGATGGTGGCTTTCAAATGACCAATCAAGAGATGATCACGGTCATCCAAGAAGGCATGAAGAATCTCAAGATTGCCATCATCAATAACGGATATTTGGGCATGGTCCGCCAGTGGCAAGAGCTCTTTGAGAACAAACGCTACAGCGGTACGCCATTAACGAGTCCGAACTTTAAGTTGTTGGCCGAAGCCTACGGTTGGAAGGGTATTATTGTTGAGTCAGCTGCGGATGTACAGGCTGCCATCGACGAAGCATATGCCACCGACGGCCCTGTGTTAATTGATTTCCGCGTAGAGCGTGAAGTCAACGTCTTCCCCATGGTGCCCCAGAACAAAAGCATTGGCGATATGATTACGGAGTAGATGATGAAGACGCATACCCTTGTGGTGTTAATGCAGGACCGACCTGGCGTGTTGAATCGTGCGGTGAGCATGTTCCGACGTCGTGGATATAACATTGCTAGCTTGGCTGTCGGCCATACTGAGACTCCGGGCATCAGTCGCATGACGGTCGTGGTAGAATCTGACCATGTCGAGCAAGTTGTCAAACAGCTCTATCGGTTAATCGAAGTCCTCAAAGTCAGTGATGTCACCGCTGATCCGGTGGTTGAGCGCGAGATGGCATTGATTAAACTCCATGTGCCTGGACAACAACGTGCAGAAATCGTGGCGTTGACCGAAGTGTTTGGTGCCAAGATTGTCGATGTGGCCAATAATACGATGGTCATTGAGATGACTGGTGGTCCGTCCAAAGTCGAGAACTTTATCGACATTGTGCGGCCATTCGGAATCAAGGAGATGATGCGTACAGGCCGAATCACTATGGTCAGAGGTCCACGCGGTCATAGTGGTGCAGATCTGGTAGATGCGCAGTGGCAAGGTGAGGGAATGGGCGCCGTTGGTTCGGTCGCTCAATAGTAATTAAGAGGAGCACATGGCTAAATTGTACTACGACAATCAGGCGGATTTGGGGCGACTAAAGGGTCGCACGGTCGCCATCATTGGCTTTGGGAGCCAAGGTCACGCCCACGCATTGAATCTCAAAGACAGCGGCGTAAATGTCATCGTCGGTCTCTATGACGGTTCAAAGAGCAAGGCCAAAGCTGAGGCGGCAGGATTGACCGTGAAAAGTGTCGCTGACGCCTCAAAGGCCGCGGATATCATTATGATTCTGACGCCGGACACCACTCAGGCTGCAACCTATAAGGACCACGTGGCCCCAAACTTGACTCCAGGCAAGACCTTGATGTTTGCTCACGGCTTTAACATCCGCTATGGCCAAATTGTGCCACCAGCTGGCGTTGACGTCAGTATGGTCGCCCCCAAGGCCCCCGGCCATCGTGTCCGCGAAGTTTACACCCAAGGTGGCGGTGTGCCAGCCTTGGTCGCCGTGCACCAGGATGCCAGCGGCAACGCCTTGGCAGATGCCTTGGCCTATGCTAAGGGCATGGGGAACACCCGTGCCGGTGTGCTCGAGACGACCTTTGCCGAAGAGACTGAGACTGATTTGTTCGGTGAGCAGGCCGTCTTGTGTGGTGGCGTTTCAGCCCTGGTCAAAGCTGGGTTCGACACCTTGGTCGACGCCGGTTACCAGCCTGAGGTTGCCTACTTCGAGTGTATGCACGAGCTCAAGTTAATTGTAGACCTCTTCTATCAGGGCGGTCTCAACTACATGCGCTTCTCAGTGTCAGATACCGCTGAGTGGGGCGATTATGTTGCTGGTTCACAGGTCATCAACGACCAGTCACGCGCCGCCATGAAGCAGTTGTTGACCAATATCCAGAACGGCACCTTTGCCGAGGACTGGATCGACGAAAACGTCAATGGTCGCCCACGCTTCAACGCTGCGCGTAACGCCGACGTCGACCACAAAATCGAAGTTGTCGGTCGCGAATTGCGCCGTATGATGCCGTTCGTCAACCCACGCGAAGTCATCCCTGGTCAAGGCGGTTCGTAAGTCTGTTGTGCCGTGTAGTCCACGATGTGGACTACACGGCTCTGGTTACCGACGGCGCAGCGCGCGCCACTTGTAGTACAAGAGGAACGATCATGCAGGAGAGTCACGTACGCATCTTTGATACGACGCTTCGCGATGGCGAGCAAGCACCGGGATGTACCATGTCGCTTGAGGAGAAGATGGAGATTGCTCGTCAGCTACAACGACTTGGTGTCGATATCATCGAAGCTGGATTTCCTGCTGCGTCACCTGGTGACTGGGCGGCCGTCCATCAGATTGCCAAAGAAGTCGGGACTGCCGACGGCCCAACTATCTGTGCATTAGCGCGTGCCAACAAAGACGACATCGACAAAGCGTGGACTGCCATTCAGCCGGCCGCAAAGAAGCGCATCCACACCTTCTTATCGACATCTGACATCCACATCGAATTCCAATTCAAATCAACCCGCGAGAAGATGCTCGAGCGTGCCCGCGAAATGGTGCGGTATGCACGGACGTTGTGTGATGACATTGAATTCTCCCCCATGGATGCCACTCGCTCAGAGCCTGCCTACATGTTCGAAGTGCTGACTGCTGTCGTCGCTGAGGGTGCTACTACCCTCAATATCCCCGACACTGTCGGCTTTACCACCCCTGAGGAGTACGCCGACCTCATCAAGGGGATCTTGGCCAACGTGCCGGGCATCGAAAACTGTGTCATCTCGACCCACTGTCACGATGACCTCGGCATGGCTGTCGCCAATAGTTTGGCAGGTGTGCGCGCCGGTGCGCGCCAAGTGGAGTGCACCATCAACGGTATCGGCGAGCGCGCCGGTAATGCCTCGCTCGAAGAGGTCGTGATGGCCCTGCATACGCGCCAGAGTTTTTATGGTATCAGCTCAAAGATTCAGACCACCGAGTTGACCCGCAGCAGTCGCCTGCTCAGCTCGTTCATTGGCATCCCCGTGCCTCCCAACAAGGCCATTGTCGGTGGTAACGCATTCGCCCACGAATCAGGGATTCATCAAGACGGCGTGCTCAAAAATCGCATGACCTACGAGATAATGAGCGCCGAAACGGTAGGTCTTGACGGCAATATGCTGGTACTGGGTAAGCATTCTGGCCGACATGCGTTCCGCACTAAATTGGTGTCATTAGGCTGGGAAGCAGAGAATGAAGAAGAGTTTCAAAATTTGTTTGAGCGCTTCAAAGAACTGTGCGATCGCAAAAAGAAAATTGATGATCGCGACATTGAAGCACTTATTGCAGGGGAACATCATCGTGCGGTAGAAGTCTATAAACTCGATCATGTGCAAGTGATTACGGGGACAAGTTTGACACCGGTCGCTACCGTCCGTCTTGTGGACCAACAAGGTGCAGTCTATCTTGAGGCTGCGCATGGAACAGGCCCAGTCGATGCCATTTACAAGGCCATCGACCAAGTGGTACAGCGACCCGTCGAATTACTCGAGTTCACGATTAATTCGGTGACCGAGGGGATTGATGCCGTCGCTGAAGTCTCAGTGCGCATTCGGGATACATATGCAGCTCAACACGCATCTACGAAACCTGGTATCGACCTTTTCAATGGATACGGTGTACACACTGATACCATGGTTGCGGCTGCAGAAGCGTATATGGGTGCATTAAACAAATTGCTGCAAGATCGCGAACGGCGTATTAATGCTGAAAAAGCTGCCTATGTAGATGGGTATGACATGCAACGTCCTGGATATGCAGTCGATGAATTCGCCAATGCGCGTGCCACACAGTCGAAGTAGATAAAGGGAGGACGCCGCAAGGATCGCCTTGCGGCGTTGAGAGTATGCGAATTAGTTATCTCGGACCAGAAGGCACATACAGCGAAATGGCGGCACTCGCATTTGCGCAACGTGGTAACACACTTGTCAGCATGCCATCACTTCCAGCAGTAGTACAGGCTGTCGAAAGTGGACAGGCCGATGTGGCAGTAATGCCCATCGAAAATGTACTCGAAGGTGCGGTAACGCCCACGCTTGATCTTTTAATCCATGACACTCAGTTGATGATTTGTGATGAGGTGGTGGTGCCAATTCGTCACCAGTTGCTTGGACGGGCTGGTCTTGATATTGCGACGGTTGAGGTGTTGTATGGCCACCCGCAATCGTTAGGGCAGTGTCGACAGTTCATTGAACACCGTTTACCCCATGTGACCACGGTCGCATCGCTTTCAAATAGTGCTGCTCCTGCAGAAGCGCTCTCTTCTTCACGGCCTGCTGTTGCTATTGGTACGTCACGAGCCGCAGAATTGACCGGTGCGACGATATTGTGGCCCGACATCCAAGATCGCTCACACAACGTCACTCGGTTCGTGGTGCTTGCCGCCGCCGATCATGCTCCCACCGGCAACGACAAAACCAGCCTTTGCTTTGGGTTTAATCGTGAGGATGAAGCAGGGCAAGTCGTGCGTGCGCTTCAGTTTTTAGCTGAAGCAAATATCAACATGATCAAATTAGAGTCGCGCCCTTCCAAAGCGGTACTCGGCGAGTATATCTTTTTAGTGGACATAAATGGTCATCGGCTTGACCCGCATATCGCTGCAGCGTTGCAAAAAATGCGTGAACAAACGGGGTTCTTAAAAATCTTTGGTAGTTACCCGTGTTGGCAACAAAAGGAACAAAAGCAATGAGTTCATTGTGGCTGTATGATACGACGTTGCGTGATGGCACGCAACGTGAAGGCATATCACTTTCGGTTGATGACAAAATCAAGATTGCTCAGTTGCTTGACGGTATGGGTTTTCATTATATCGAGGGTGGCTGGCCAGGCTCAAACCCCAAGGATGCCGAATTTTTTCGTCGGGCTGCAACCATGAATTGGTCATCAGCCAAAATCGCCGCGTTTGGTAGTACTCGACATGCCAAAAATAACTGTGAAAATGATCCAAACATTCAGGCACTTGATGCTGCACAGACCCCAGTTGTCACGCTCGTCGGTAAAAGCTCAGTGCTCCATGTAGAACACGTACTCGAAACAACCCGTGCAGAAAATTTGCGAATGATCGCCGATAGTGTGGCGTACTTCGTTGCCAAAGGCAAAGAAGTCGTCTACGACGCAGAGCACTTCTTTGATGGATACCGCCTAGATCCTGACTACACGATTGCTACGATCATCGCAGCGGCTCAATCTGGGGCGCATGTGATTGTGTTGTGTGATACCAATGGTGGTTCGTTACCCGATCAAGTGGCCACCGCTGTGCACACCGTACGTGCTGAACTCGAGCAAATTCAATTGCATCCCATCATCGGCATTCATACGCATAATGACGGAGCGCTTGCCGTCGCAAATGCCATGTCAGCCATCGAGGCTGGCGCACGACATGTTCAAGGGACAATCAATGGCATTGGTGAACGTTGTGGCAACATGGATTTAATTCCACTCATCGCAAACATGCAGCTCAAACGCGGGTATCAGTGTCTCGGCGCCGCACAACTCCAACGCCTCAGTGAGTTGTCGTATACCGTGGCAGACATCGTGAATCTCAATCCCGATCATCACGCGGCCTATGTCGGTCGGAGTGCCTTTGCGCACAAAGGTGGCATTCACGCGCAAGCTGTGGCGAAATTCGCCGATAGCTACCAACACATCGATCCCGCATTGGTTGGCAATGAAATGCGCATTGTTGTGAGTGAACTCTCCGGACGGAACAACATCAAAATGCAAGCAGCAAAGCTCGGTCTTGAGATTGATGGGAACGAACGTGCCATTTTGCAGCGCATCAAAGAGCTTGAACAACAGGGCTTGCAATTCGAGGCAGCCGACGGGTCATTCGAGATGTTGATTCGCCGCAATACTGCCGGGTATGAGGCTCCGTTTGAGTTGCGCGATTTTACTGTGATTGTTGACGCACGCGGTGATGGGATGCGGTCACAGGCCATGGTCAAACTCTCGGTCAACGGATTAGACATGCATACGGCTGCTGAAGGAGATGGTCCCGTCAATGCACTCGACCGCGCGATTCGCAAGGCCCTAATGCCAACATATCCAATGTTAGCTGATGTGGTACTTGCAGATTACAAAGTACGCATCGTCGATGAGCATCTCGGTACTGCGGCGCGACCGCGCGTACTCATCGAATCTGCACGCGGTGAAGATCGCTGGACCACAGTTGGATGTTCCGAAAACATTCTTGAAGCGAGCTGGCAAGCCCTCTGGGATTCGCTTGAATTAGCGATTGTTCGACATAATGCAACATTCACACGATAAATCGTGTGCTATGCTATAGCTGTGAGTGCATGTACGTGCTGACAGTCGTGTGTGTGAGGAATCTAATAGGGTTATGACGAAGGAGTTGTAGGATGGCACCGAAACACATTTGGTTCAAAGGTCAGATGATCCCTTGGGAGCAGGCCAACGTGCATGTGATGACACATGCCTTGCATTATGGTTCATCGATTTTTGAGGGGATTCGATCGTACCCAACCCCCAACGGAACGGCTATTTTTCGTCTAGGACCACACATACGACGGTTATGGGATTCCTGCAAGATTTACGGCATGGAAATTCCCTTCACGCCTGAGCAAATTTCACAGGCTTGTCGCGATGTAATCAAAGTGAACGGATTTACCAATTCTTACCTCCGCCCGCTCGTGTGGCGCGGCGAGGGCCCTCTCGGTCTTGATGGGAAGAATAATCCCATCGAAACTATGGTCGCTGCCGTTGAGTGGGGTGCATATCTTGGTGCCGACGGCCTCAAGAACGGCGTGGACGTGATGGTTTCGTCATGGAACCGCTTAGCCGCCAACACCATTCCTACCATGGCCAAAGCCGGTGGTAACTACTTGTCGTCATACCTCATCAAGAACGAGGCATTGCGCAACGGTTATAACGAGGGTATTGCCCTCGATACCAAGGGCAACGTCGCTGAGGGTTCCGGCATGAACTTGTTCGTGGTGCGTGATGGTGTCCTCTATACTCCACCCGTGACCAACAACATTCTTCCTGGCATTACGCGCGATGCAATTATGACGATCGCCAAGGACCTTAAGATTGAGGTGCGCGAGCAAGAGATGCAACGCGAAGTGCTCTACATCGCCGACGAGTTGTTCTTTGCTGGTACCGCTGCTGAAGTGACGCCGATTCGATCGGTAGACAAAATCGTGGTCGGTAAAGGACATCGTGGTGAATTGACCGCTGCAGTCCAAGAACGCTTCTTTGGCCTCTTTGACGGCAAAGTTGACGACAAACACGGTTGGCTTGATTACGTATAATAAGAGTGTTTGGGCAGTGCTGCCTCTCCAGCACTGCCCAGTCGTGTTCGAATGATGATGAGGAGTCCGAAATGTCATCTGCCCCGCAAACACTGTTCGAAAAAATCTGGAATCGTCACTTGGTTCGCCCCGAAACAGAGTTGACGCCGGCCATTCTCTATATCGACTTGCACTTGGTGCACGAAGTCACCTCGCCACAGGCGTTTTCTGAACTCCGTCAGCGCGGTCTCAAGGTACGCCGTCCCGAGCAAACAATCGCGACCATGGATCATTCAACTCCGACGACGCCACGCGACGCAAACGGCATCATTCCCGTGCAAGACGCGCAAGCCCAAGCGCAGTTGACCCAACTCGAGACCAACTGTCGTGATTTTGGGATTCCCTTGTTCGCCCTCGGTACCGAAAATCAAGGCATCGTCCACGTAATCGGACCTGAGCAGGGCTTGACTCAGCCCGGTATGACCATCGTCTGCGGTGATAGCCATACCAGCACCCATGGCGCGTTTGGCGCACTTGCGTTCGGTATTGGCACCTCCGAGGTCGGTCACGTGTTGGCCACCCAATGCTTGCTCCAAAGCAAGCCTAAAACCATGGAAATCCGCGTGAATGGCCGGCTTAAGCCCGGTGTCAGCGCCAAAGATATTATTCTTGCCATCATAGCCAAAATCGGCGTGGGCGGTGGTACCGGCTATGTCGTCGAATACACCGGCGAAGCCATCCGTGCATTGAGCATGGAAGAGCGCATGACCATCTGTAACATGTCCATCGAAGGTGGTGCCCGTGCCGGCCTCATTGCACCAGATGATGTCACTTTCAACTACATCAAAGGCCGCCCGCGCGCCCCACACGGTGCGGATTGGGATGCTGCCGTCGCCGATTGGTCAACCCTCAAAACCGATCCAGGTGCCAAATATGACGCACTCGTCGAACTCGATGCTGACGCCCTTGTGCCTATGATTACCTACGGTACTAACCCAGGGATGGGTATGCCGATTACCGCCAACGTGCCAACTGTGGCAGATATGCACGATGATCAGTCGAAAGCTGGCCTCGAGAAGGCATTAAAGTACATGGATTTACAACAGGGCCAGTCCTTGCTTGGCAAAAAAGTCGATGTCGTCTTCATCGGCAGTTGCACCAACTCGCGCATCTCTGATTTGCGCTTGGCCGCCGAAGTCTTCAAGAATCGCAAAGTTGCCAATGGCGTGCGTGTCATGGTGGTGCCTGGCTCACAACAAGTCAAAAAGCAAGCGGAACAAGAGGGCTTGGCCGACATCTTTCGTCAGGCCGGAGCTGAGTGGCGCGAGGCCGGTTGTTCGATGTGTATCGCTATGAACGGCGATCAACTCAGCCCCGGGCAGTATGCCGTGTCCACCAGCAACCGCAACTTTGAGGGGCGTCAAGGCAAAGGTGGGCGTACGTTTTTGGCGAGTCCACTGACCGCAGCGGCAAGTGCCATCAAGGGGGTAGTCAGTGACCCACGTGAAATCCTCTCGTAGTAATCATCGCGCGCAGTGGCTCATCAAAGCGCCATTTGGCTTGATGCTCATTGGGCTTGGATTTAGTATTGCCGGCGATGCCGTGTCACGCAAACATAATGCACAATCATGGTTTTGGCGTGGCACACTCGGCCTCGTGCTGATGAATGCTGGGGTAAGTGTTGTAGGTGATGCAGTGCGCCATCGCACCATGATGGACGTGCTTGCGGAGAGAGGTGAATAAATGGATAAGTTTGTACCATATCAAGCACGCTATGCCGTGCTCCCGGTAGAGAACGTTGATACCGACCAGATTATTCCGGCGCGCTTCCTTAAGACGACCAACAAGGCCGGTCTCGGCGATAGTCTGTTCGCCGACTGGCGCTATGACAATGACGGCAATCCCAACCCTGACTTTGTCCTTAATCAACCGTTTGCCAAGGGGGTTGAGGTGCTCGTCGCGGGCAACAACTTCGGCTGTGGCTCATCACGTGAGCATGCGCCGTGGGCCTTGCAAGGATTCGGCTTCAAGGCGGTGCTCAGTACCTACTTTGCTGACATTTTCCGCAATAACTCACTCAAAAACGGCGTGTTGCCGATTGTCATCCCCGAGAACGTCTATAACTATCTTGTCGAGGAAGATGCCAAGAATCCTGGCCACGCTACTGTATCGGTCGATCTCGAGAATCAGTCGATTACCCTGCCAGACGGCGAGAGCATCAACTTTCCCATCGAGCCATTCGCCAAGTACTGTGTGCTCAATGGGGTCGATCAGCTCGGTTTTTTGGCGTCAGCTGATGCCGACGTCTCGCAATTCGAAAACGCACGTGCACCACGTGTCAACACGATGGGACTTGTATGAATGCAATAATTACCACACTCCCAGGTGATGGCATAGGGCCCGAGGTGATTGCTGAGGGCGTTGCTGTCCTCAATCGTGTTGCCGAAGTATACGGCCATACCTTCGAGATTCGTACCGCCTTGCTCGGTGGCTGCGCCATCGACGCCCACGGGACTGCCCTGCCCCAAGAGACGATTGATGCCTGTACCAGTGCCCACGCCGTGTTGCTTGGTGCGGTTGGTGGCCCCAAGTGGGACAACCCTGCTGCTAAGGTGCGTCCTGAGCAAGGGTTGCTTGGTATTCGCAAGGCGCTTGGTCTTTTCGCCAACTTGCGCCCAGTCACCATCCACGAAAAACTCCTTGCTGCCTCGCCGCTCCGTCCTGAACTCCTCAAAGATGTTGACATGGTGGTGGTGCGTGAGTTGACCGGTGGTATTTATTTTGGTGAAAAGAAACGCTCGCCCCACGAGTCCGGCGAAATAGTCATTGATACCTGTGTCTATACTACCGGTGAAGTTGAGCGCATCATTCGGGCGGCTGCTATCATTGCCCGTGGTCGCAAAAAGAAGCTGGTATCAGTCGACAAAGCCAACGTACTTGAGACCTCGCGGTTGTGGCGCGCGACAACCGCTCGCGTGATGGCAGCTGAATTCCCCGACGTAACACTCGAACACATGCTGGTTGACGCCTGTGCCATGCACTTGATTCGCCGCCCAGCTGACTTCGACGTCATTGTTACCGAAAACATGTTCGGCGATATTTTGACCGACGAGGCCTCACAACTTGCCGGGTCAATGGGCATGTTGCCATCGGCCTCACTTGGTGCCGATAGTGGCGGTCCGACGCGCATGGGCCTGTATGAACCAATTCATGGCTCCGCACCCGATATCGCCGGCAAAGGAATTGCCAACCCGATGGCGACCGTTTTGAGCGTGGCATTGTTGTTGCGACACTCACTTGGCCTTGAAGCTGAAGCACAAGCTGTCGAAAAAGCCGTCTACGCCACCCTCGAGGCTGGTATCGTAACCGGCGATGTGGCCGCCAAAGGTGCTCCTGTGTCAGACACTAAAAGTGTTGGTGCTGCAATAGTTTCATGTATTGTGTAGCGAGATTGGCCAATGAAACGTATTTTTATTCTCGGCGTGCCCATTGATGATGTCACCGAACAAGAAGCGGTGAAAATCATTGACTCCTTGATGAATGATGGACAACTGCACCAAGTGGTGACGGTGAATCCTGAGTTTGTCATGGAAGCGCAACGAGATCAGCGCTTCATGCAAGTGCTGAATGACGCTTCGTTGGCTACCGCTGATGGTATCGGTATCGTCTGGGCGGCGCGCTGGTTGGGAACGCCTATCCGAGAGCGTGTTACCGGTGTTGTGCTCGTTGAACGCCTTGCAAAGCAAGCGGTCATTCGGGGTTGGCGCATCTTCTTTCTTGGCGCCGCACCTGGAGTCGCAGAAAAAGCTGCCCAGGTACTCCGTCACCGATATGCGGGTTTGCAAATAGCGGGTTGTTATGCAGGTTCACCGAGTATCATCGAAGAACCTTTCGTGCGTCAACAAATCCTTGATGCAAATCCTGACATATTGTTGGTGGCGTATGGCCACCCCGCACAAGATCTCTGGATAGCTCGCAATCAAGCGCTCATACGTGTGCCATTAGCCATTGGTGTTGGTGGTACATTCGATGAACTTGTTGGAATTGTTCCACAAGCACCTGCGTGGATGCATTCCTTTGGCCTTAAATGGCTCTGGCGTCTGATTCAACAACCCTGGCGATTTAAACGGATTTTCACCGCTGTTGTGCGCTTCCCATTGACGGTGATGTTCCGACGCTTCCGTCGAAGCTAGTATCATTGATGAGCACATCTTCATGAAAGCATTTCGAACCGCCCTCCTCATCCTCGCTGTGTGGGAAGGTGCTGTCGTCGTGTTTCAGCTTCCAGAGTTTTTGTTACCCGCTCCATCCACCATTGCCTATCGTCTTTGGCAAGAACTTCAGCAGCCGTATCTGTACCAGCATATCATTATCACCGCAGCCGTGTCTGTTCACGGTCTTTTGAATGGGACAGTGTGTGGCGTGATAGTGGCATGGCTGTTCTACCGAGTTGCTTATCTTCGTTCATCGCTTTCTTGGTTACTCACGAGTAGTCAAGCAATACCAGTGATCGCACTTGCACCTCTTTTTTTGATTTGGATACCAGAAACATATTGGGCACGGGTTAGCGTTGCAACCATCATTACCTTCTTCCCAATTTATTCCGCCACATACACTGCACTTTCACGCATCGCACCCGAATTGCGTGAAGTAGCACGACTCAATGGAGCCACAACGTGGCAAACGTTCCGGTACTTAGAGTGCTACCAAGCATTGCCAATAGTAGTAAGCGGAATGCGTACGAGTATGGCGCTTGCAACGACCGGTGCGGTGGTGGGTGAGTTTTTGGGCGGTCGTGACGGACTTGGAGCATTCATTAATATTGCGCGTGGCCTCTTTGATACAACGTTGGTGTTTGTTGCAATTACTCTTTTAGTTGTCATAACATTAATTATGCATTTATTTCTTACTGTTTTATCCAAATATGCGGATTCTCTTGCAGATGGTACATCGTAAATCGTCTACAATACGTACTAAACAAGGTCTTCAAGATAGTGTAGGGATGTAGAAGAGATGCGACTTCGTATACAGGTGGTTCTGGTCGTCATTTGGTCATGTATGTTGGTTGGTTGCGGTTCAGCTGTTCAGCCTACGTCTGACGTACGGTCGATTGTTGTGGGGATGCCATTTATTCCGAATGTACAGTTTGCACACTTCTATGTGGCCGAACAAGAGGGATACTTCGCTGATGAAGGGCTATCAGTTACATTTGACTATAACTTTGAAAATGATGTTGTCCAGCGTATTGCCACGAATAATCAGATAACGTTTGCTCTAGCCAGTGCAGACTCTATTCTGCTAGCCCGTAGCAAAGGGTTGCCAGTCAGAGCTGTCATGGCAACAACGCAGGCGTTTCCGATTGGATTTATCAGTAAATCTGATACCGGTATAACAACAATCGACGATTTGCGTGGTAAGACCATTGGTATACCAGGACGCTTTGGTGCAAGTTATATCGGTTTGCAAGCAATACTACGTGCAGGTAATTTGACTGAGGATGATGTGCGTATTCAAGAAATTGGGTTTACGCAAGTTGCTGCACTACGCGAAGACAATGTCGATGTGGTAAGTGGGTACATCAACAATGAACCCATTCAACTTCGCAACGCAGGTGTCAATGTGAATGTGCTTGCAGTCAGTGAACTCTATCCACTCGCATCGGATCATCTGATTGTGAGTGAACAGACATTATCAACTGACCGAATTCTCGTTGAAAAATTTACTCGTGCCTTGTTACGTGGGATGAATCGTGTCAACGAAGATCCTGATGCTGCGTTCACCGTAGCACTTAGCGCAATCCCAGAAGCAAATCGCGTTGACCCGATGCTTGGTGTGGCCATTCTCAAAGAGACGGTTCGCCTCTGGCAGCCAGAGAATTTCGGGGTTATTCAAGAACCAAATTGGGCGAATACGCAACGGCTTTTAATAGACATGAAACTCATCTCTGCAGATGTATCCCTCGCTGATGCATACGATACATCGTTTGTATCTCGGTAGCAAAGTTGACGAATGCCAGCCTATCTATTTGACCTTGATAACACGTTATACCCTGCATATGCAGGCGTTACAGAAGCACTTGAATATCGAATGAATCAGTATGTTGCGCGCATTACTGGTCTTCCAATTGATCAGGCAATAACATTGCGGCAACACTATTTCGAACGCTATGGCACAACGCTTCGTGGTCTGCAAACGCATCATGATGTTGATGTGGAGTCGTATCTTGCGGATGTGCATGATATTAACGCTGCACAATATATCGACCCCAATCCTACCTTGGTTGCGCAGCTTAAATCATGTGACGCTCCGTGGGGGGTGTTTACGAACTCCCCAATCGAACATGCAACGACAATTCTACGCAAATTGGGCTTTCATGCACTGAACTTTCCTATCATTGACATTCGCGCCATGCAATTTCATCCCAAACCACATCCAGATGCATACCGAATTGCGTTAGAAATAATGTCGAGTAGTGCTCACGATGCTGTGCTGTTTGAAGACACACTACATAATCTCAGTTATGCGAAAGCAATCGGCATGCAGACGGTCTATATTACACACGCTGCAACGCCTGATTTCATCCCACCCTATGTAGATTATTGTTTCTCTGATATCACTGTGGCGGTGGCGCACATTATCACATGAGGTGATATGCAGTCATTACCGGTGGTGAATGGGCATTCGCATACATTCCAACGGCAATCACCTGTATTGCGACGGAGTCGGTATCATGCCCAAGATATCGAATTGTCACTTTATGACGTACCTTTGCGTGCCAGACGTGCAATTCGCAAGCTATACCGTCATCTCGTTGAATTAACGTATTTGTTACGACCATGGCTTGACAACCCTGATTTCCCTACTACGATGGCAGAACGTCGGTTACAAACATTTGTCCTTACCGCAAAGTGGAGCCAAATGATAGGCGCGCTGCGCGATGTCGTACCGAATCAAACGCTCATTGATAGTGCAAGAGTGCATCGCGTAATACATGATTTACGTGGCGGTGCACTCTCTTCTTTAAGTCTCTATTTACAGCTGGCTGAGACTGGTGATTTACAAGCGCAAGACATCCCGCAGATGGTTCTTCTCGCGAACGACCATGCGAAAATGCTTCGTACGGCCATCTCTGATTTAGATCGAATACGATATACGCGAGATGAGTTATTTCTTCCTCAATCGATTGATGCGATTGTGCATCATTGGCGCGATGTCCAGTATCGTATTGCAACGGGTGAGTCTTCGAAAGTTTTCTGTACAAGTAGTGTACACGGGTATATCGCCGATTCTGTGATTGAGCTTGCAGCACTTGATCGTGTGTTGTATAACCTCGTAAATAATGCGGTGCGTCATGCAGAAGGGCAAGATATTGTGATGAGCATTTCGCGATATCACGCTTCAGACGATATGGTGCAATTTATCGTTTCCAATCCAATATCTGAAATGCATTACCGAAAACTAAATCAGCTCACCGGTCAGAATCCATATACGTTGGTGACGACTCCAACTACTACGACGGGAAGTGGACTCGGATTAGGAATCTGTGCTGATATTGTTGCGCATGTATTTCAAACGGATATCAATGAAATTCTACGACAGCAATTCTTCACGGTTCAGTGGCATGCACGAACATTTGACGTATCCTTTGTGTGGCCACTTGTTGATGTACCATAGTCATCTGTTTCCACTCAATCGTTGTAGGATGTCTGCATGGTGTGTTGCTGGAGCTTCACATACATAATTGCGACACACATATACGGTTTGATTCCCATGAATTGTGGTTTTGTTTTTACATAATGTCACATCAGGATTGCTCTCAGCATACACAATAATGGCATTGAATGGTGCGTGCGCATGAACATATTGTGTGAGCGATCCACTCCCTGCAATTACGATCTCCATACTCGGAGTGACAGATTGTTCCATAGCCTGAAGAATACGACCAAACCCATTTGGCCAGCGCTCAACAAGGAGCGTATAACTGGCGAGGAGTTGTTCAGCTATCATCGCAAAATACGGTTCGTCGTTGATGATACTCAACCGTTGCAAAACATCTATTGCTGTAGCAGTACCACTGGGTGTCGCGTTGTCGGTGCGTTCTGCTGGACGTACGATAAGTTGTTCGTGTAAATCAGAAGTGTCATACATGCGCTGCTCTGACTCTACATAAAATCTTGCCACAATTTGCCGTGCTAGATTCATCGCAAATTCTAGATTGCGTGGTTCACCATTTGCCGTGTAGAGCTTGAGAGCTGCATCTGCGACGTTTGCATAATCGTCCAAAAATCCGATTGTCTGTCCTCGTTCCCCATCTTTCCAGATACGATAAAGTAATTCATGGTGTGTCATATTCGTACGCACAAAGTCGAGCGCCCGCTGAGCTGCATCTATCCAGGCAATTTGACCAATATATCGACCTGCAGTTGCTAATCCTGCAATCATCAGTCCATTCCATGATGCGATGATCTTCGTATCACAATGTGGTCGTGTGCGCTGATGACGTGCATTCAAAAGGATACGATGAGCACGTGCAATTATGCGGTCCAGTGTTATTTCGTCTGTGTTAGTCTGCGTCGCAAATGTATACACATCACTTCTGCGTTGTAGGACGTATTGATGTTCGAAATTCGGGGTTGTATCAACCTTGTAAAAGCTGCGTACAAGCCCTGCATCACCTTGGAGAAGCGCGTCAAGTTCTTCAGCGCTCCATACATAGTATGTTCCTTCTGCACCATCTGAATCCGCATCAAGTGCGGAATAAAATCCACCATCTGCATGTTGCATTTCGCGCATTGCCCATGAAATGGTTTCGTCACAGATGCGTGCATACATGGGATTGCGTGTTACTTGAAATGCTTCGGCATAGGCAGTGAGTAGCAACCCGTTGTCGTACAGCATTTTCTCAAAATGAGGTACTTGCCACTCACCATCCACACTATAGCGGTGAAAACCGCCACCTAGCTGATCGTACAAACCACTGTTGGCCATAGCGTCCAATGTGTGTGTGGCCATATGTCGTGCTTGTACAGATTGTGTGCGTTGGTGGTGGCGAAGCAAGAATGAAATAGTCATTGCTGGTGGAAACTTCGGGGCACTCCCAAATCCGCCGTAGCTTGCATCAAAATCAACTGATAACTGTTGAACTGCATTACTGATGAGTTGTTCCGTGATTGCGTGGGTGGCGACTGGAACTCCCAACATGGTGTAAATTTCGTTGCGCATATCTGTACCCGCGGTGCGAAGTTGAACTTCACGATCGAGCCACGCGGTGTGTACCGATTGAAGGACGCGTCTAAATCCTGGCATGCGACCTCTATCTTCGGGTGGATAGTAGGTTCCGCCATAAAATGGATTACCTTCAGGTGTGAGGAACATCGTCATTGGCCAACCACCGTGACCAGTCATGCGTTGCACTGCAGTCATATAAATAGCATCAATGTCTGGTCGCTCTTCGCGGTCAACTTTGATGCATACAAAGTAACGATTCATCAGTGCAGCTATACTCTCATCACTAAATGATTCGTGCTCCATTACATGGCACCAGTGACATGCCGAGTATCCAATACTCAACAAGATGGGCCTGTTTGTGTCACGTGCCTTCATAAGTGCGTCTACGTTCCATTCGTGCCAATCAACTGGATTGTACGCATGTTGCAGTAAATATGGGCTTTTCGCATGTATGAGTCTATTCGGTGTATGATGTTTCATCGCTGCACTTTCTATTGAGATATCTCCATTGTACGAGGAAAAACCATGACTGATTGGATTTGTTCGACCAAACGAACCAAATGGCGACCATTATCGATGCATACAGATATTCCTGTCGTCTATCGGCAGTTCGCGAATCCTGAAATGTGTACATTTTATGATGAACCACCATGCACACTTGCTGAGGCGCAGGATATCATTACGCACTACACATCACACGCAGAACACGCTGGGTATCGGCGGTATGTGGTTTGTGATGTGCATACTGGTGCGTTTATTGGTACATGTGGTTACCATTATCTGAATCGCAGTGAGGGGAGTGTAGAAATCGGTTACGATGTTTGGAAGGATTACTGGAATCAAGGCTATGCGTCAGAAATGATTGAGCCGCTTCTGTCACATTGTTTTGCAATACCTGAAGTGACCTTAGTCTATGCGGTAATTGATCCTCGTAATCATGCGTCGATTGCGGTAGTGCGTCGTGCTGGATTCGAACAGATTCTCCCAGTGCCGCGAATAGCGCATACACAGCTTAATGTGTATGGGATTCATCGAGGTGATTTTATTCAACAACAAGTGAACTAGGTAGCACGATTGTGCATGTATCACCCACATTAACGTCATGTTTGGCCATCCACCCTTGCGGTACTTCAAGCGCAAATGGCAATGGTTCTGGAGCTTGGTGAACCGTTTCCGATAATGGTTGCATCGGGATTATTGCTTTGATAATCCCGGTATTCGACATAAATACGACTTCGAGTGGTACAAGTGTGTCTTTCATCCAGAATGCTGGTTGAATCGTATCTTGAAATACAAACAACATACCGTACTTGTTTGGGAGTTTTTTGACACCCATCAGCCCTCGTTGACGCGATGATTCTGTGGACACAATGTCCAGACGCAACGTTGGTCCGCAGCCTTGTAGTTCGCCTTGTGGGAATTCATAGATTGGTGCAGCACAACTCGTCATAAAAAGCAGTACGATCAAGCCCACCACAACGACACTGTTGCGCTGCGTGTACATGCGACATGCATTAGAGATGCGAATTTTCGCAACCCGATAGAACATGATAAATCTCCCTAAAAATGGGTAAATCTACTTCAAAACAACATTACATCCCTAATGTTGTTTTCAAACATCTATATATGCGTATCAATCAAATGTGGATGCAAAAGACAACAAATATGGTGCCATGACGATTCACGCGGTAGATGGAGGTGTTCAAGTGCTTCCTCAGTCAATATTCGAAGCAAGTGCTGCCATTCTTCGTCTGATAGTGACTGATCACAATGTATTTCTAACCGCGCTGCGCGCAAAGTCGAGTCACGCAGAATGCCTCGGACAATGAGGTATTGCGTGACTGCACTACATGGATGGCCAAACGGAACATCCACGCACCATGCTATTGGGTGATGAGCGCGTAATAATTGCTTTTGAAAATCGCGTAAAATGGCATCCTGATGCCAAATATCATGTATAGAAAGACCGTATTTTGTAGAATATGAACACAACTCACCGGCCACAGCACCAATATTCCACTCAACGGGGTGTAGCCGGTACGATCCATTACTTAAATGTGTCGTGGCGATATTTTTGTTGCCCATAACAACATTTGGACAATCTGGAGGAATCAGTGCTCCTAGTGGGATTTGAAACGGTCTTGTAGGAGCAAACAAGCTCTTCGGATTCCCGGGCGCAGGGTGAAGATCCATGAAGTACCAGCCAACCCCTACACTATCTTCGAACTGTCTGGCACGAGCAAGAGGCTGATGCGCCACAAGGAGGTCATGTGCTACGATACGCTTCAGCCCAACGGTACGTCGTGATTCTCGGATATATGGATAGAGTGACAGACCGTCATCACTCCCCATGACTTCATATTCAAGTTTCAACTCAGGATATCCATACCCACCATCATCACGCGGCATTTCGGTTTGCATCCAATACAGGAACGCAAGCGACAAACGCTTAGCCTCGTCAAGTCGTGCACGCACGATATCATCTGGTACATCGATGATGCTGCCATGATGGTAGTCATTACTGTTCCAATTAATCATTGCAATGTCACGAGTAGGTGGATTTGTATGATTACCATCCCATAGACGGCGATACGTCCAAAACGGTGGTAATCCTGTTGGCCCATTCGCAAATACTGAGAATGGACGTGCCTCACCAGCATCACTCATAAGCGTTAACGTGAATGGTTGCTGATCGCGCAATTGAGCGTACCCTTCCGGTTTTGCGATACGGTGAGTCTCCCCTGGATTGTATGAAACAGCAAAACAATATGTGAATCCCTGTATTTCTTGAGGGCGCGCGTGAAGCGGTGCAAGTTCCTCACCAGTAGCTGCTGAGGACTCACATCCAATTGAATATGTCAAGTTGGCATGATGCAACACATCACCAAGTTCGGTTGCGTCAATGAAGTAGGTGCCAGACAATGTAAATGACCTACCATGTTGCAGAACGTTGACCGATCGCAGTGCGTCCTCTTCACGATGAACAGATATCAAATGAGTATTCGTCAGTATCTGACATCGGCCACTTTCGACGTGTGGTGCCAAAAGCTCATTGATACATTGACTAGCCACATGCGGGAAGAAGCACAAGTTACTCACCCAGGCATTTCCCGGATTAAATGTTGCCAACTCTGGTGGCGTTATGCCGTACAATGAAGCCATGTGCTGTCGTATCATACTACGCCAGTTGAGATAGTCTGGTGTTCCTCCAAAGGTTTCGATATAGCGATGTTCATCAAGAGCACTTACACCCTGGCTAGTTGCCTGTCCGCCGAGCCATCGCGTCGGTTCAACAAGAATAACGGTATGGTTATGAACACACAGTCGCAACGCTGCAGCAACACCGCCCAAACCGCCGCCTACTATGATGACATCAGCTGAATAAGAACATGTCGAGGTATTCATGCGCACCCCTGTTTGTGTCACTTTCAATGCACTCACGGTTGGCCAAGGTAAAGAGACGCCGACGGACTGGGAGAGTGCGGGCCGATCAATCGATGCATTTGTCAATATTGTACTCGCAGCAGGAATACCTGTCACAATTTTCGCAACTCCAGAAGCAACCAGAGCACATACGCCCATGTTTGAAGAATTCATTGACCGTGGTTGCCAGATTGGTCTTTTGGTATCTCCGCCGCAATCTCCATTACTCTCTGCAAAAAAGCATATTGGCGTACTAGATGCAGCACAACAGGAAGCAACACTCAGTCAAGCTCGGTCGCTGTTTACCGATTTTATGGGATTTCGTCCGACGCTGTTACGCACTGGACTCCACTCAGGGAATCTATCGTTTTTACAGATATGCCAAAAGTATAACTTTACCCATACATCAATTCGACTTCCGGGCGCACAACTGAATCAGATTGGCACGGTATGGGAGGAGCAGGATGCATCAATTACGTCAATACACGGTGTCGTTGACGTACCTGTAACCACGGATCCGGCACATCGATTATTTAATCGATTTCCTCTGTATTTATCGGCAGAAATCAGCGAGAATGGTCGGCATCAAGAATTAATGCACATCGGCGCCAAGAATGGGCATGTGTGCATCACTGCGAGTAACGTGGCTGCATATTGGGACATCAGCCAGCCTGCAACACGAAACTTGTATATGCTGCTAGCGTGGTTGGCTGATGTCGAGACGTACGAATCACGACCCTTGCATTTGATGCGCACGAACGCGTGAGAGACCGACCCAGGTAACCACTGTCATAGCCAAAGCAACAATCGTTGCGATATAGTACCCATGCATGTATGTCATTGAAGCAAACATGATATATGATCCTACCACGGCAATTAATGGAACCACGTGTGCGTCGGATGCGTTTATGCGCACAAAATAGGGATCGCATATATAACCGAGAATGAAACCAACAGCCCACCACCCAGCAAAGTTCACGGTTGGCACTCCGTAATACGGTCCTGAGTCGTACCATTCCCAGTACTGATTGATGTGTGTTGCTACCGGTTCAATTTGAATATCAATAATCATGACAAAGAGGCCAGTCAAAACGGCACGCACGACTCGGCTTGATGAGTTTATGAGAATTCTGCCGGTATACCACGCACCAGCAATGACCATCATCCAAGCAAACAGAATTGCTATTGGCACGGTGTCCAAAATACGCGGCGACAGTACTGTGGTATATGAATATGATCCAAACGGGAAACCAGTCGTTGCACCAACATATTCAATAGTGCAAGAGCCTAATAACACTGCAGTGATGGGATAAAACGCTCGGCTACCATGGTAATGAAACATCCATGCGATAACTGAGACACCTTGAATAGTCATCAGTAAGCCGCCGAACCATCGCGCATTCTCCGGGATTGCATCGAGAAATATCGTAATCAGTGTTCCTGGGAAAAGCACACAGTAGACGAGCATGATGAGCCGGCTCACACGTTCAGGATGGTGCCAAACATACGTATTCCATAAATTAGTCATGACCATACCCTCCTCCTCCAGGCGTTTCAATCCGAAAAAGTGCGCCTGCAGGGAGATCGATACTTCCTTTACCAGGCATTTGGACCTCTTTGTCGTCTATGATGAGCGTATTTACTCCGCATCGTCCATCTCCTCCTCCTGCACTCCCATTTGGCGCGTTGATACGACGTTCGGTCAACACAGTAAGTGTCACAGGCTGTAACATGCGTAGTTCTTTGCGTATACCATCACCGCCACGCATGTGCCCTTGTCCACCACTATTGGTACGAATTGAAAGAGATTCTACGAGCACAGGATAGAGTCGTTCGAGCGCTTCAACCGGCGTGTTTCGCGTATTTGTCATGTGTGTTTGCACAGCATCAAGACCATGTGCGGTTGGTCGAGCGCCCATACCACCACCAAGCGTCTCGTAGTAGGCAAATGGTGAGCCGTCAAGACGTGTTCCGCCCATCGTCCAATTATTCATCGTACCTGCTGATTGAGCTGGTATTGTTTGCGGCAGTGCATTTGCGAGTGCGCGCAATATTACGTCAACTACTCGTTGGGATGTTTCCACATTCCCACCGGCGACCGCAGCTGGTGGAGCAGGATTCAGGAGTGAACGATATGGCACAATCCACTTGATAGGTCGATAGAGACCAGCAGTGGATGGGAGGTCATCCCCTTCGAGTAATCGCAGCGCATAGAGGACCGCAGATTCGGTCACTGCAGCCGGCGCGTTGAGTGGACCACGGCACTGTGGAGATGTACCGGTGAAGTCGACCTGTAGTTCACTTTCTGATACGGTAAGTGCAACGTGAATGTGCAGGGGATCAGTCGTGATTCCGTCACTGTCGAGTACGTCGTGAGCACGATAGATTCCATCAGGGATAGCGCTGATGACTTGGCGCATTCGACGTTCACCATATGCAATAAGCTCTTCTGATGCCAGCAAAAATGCAGCAACGGACATGCCTTGTACAAGTTCGGCTATCCGCTGCTGCGCAATCACGTGACAAGCGAGTTGCGCCGCTAAATCACCGGCACGTTCTTCGGATGTGCGCGAATTACGTACAATTAGATCAAACACCGCATGGTTTTGATGACCGCGTGCAATCAAACGAATCGGCGGAATGATGATTCCTTCTTGATAAATTGATTGACTTAGCGGCATCGAACCTGGCGTCATGCCACCAACATCGGCATGGTGGGCACGTGTAGCGCTATATGCAACCAACTGAGTATCAACATAGACAGGCGCAACACTGGTGAAGTCGGGCAAATGCGTGCCACCACAAAATGGATCATTAAGCAGTATTACATCACCTGGGTCAAGAGGGCCACATTCGCGAATTGCTGCCTCAACAGATCGAGGCATCGCGCCGAGATGAACCGGGATATGCGCTGCCTGAGCGAGCATCTCTCCATGCTGATCAAATAGCGCACACGAATAATCGCGACGTTCTTGGATATTTGCTGAAAACGCACTTCGCTCAAGTGCGGCCCCCATTTCTTCGGCAATTGCGTTGCATCGATGCCGAAACACTTCTAATTGAATTGCATTCACAAATGGCACTTTCCGCAGTGTTGACACCTATGTTATGATTATAGTGGAATCGTGAGTAGCCTGTGTGTATGAGCCCAACAGTGATGTTGGTTCCCGCACGTGACGGTAATGGAATCCGTTGTCGGCGGACGGGAGCGGCCTGCACAGAACTGCTCGAGTGAAAGGTTTGTGTATGAGTACCTGTTCTACCCCTGTGATTGAAGTTGTGCGTGGCCAAATTGCTGCTGTCGCACATGCAAGAATGACAAGAAACACTCCAGATGCCCTCTTATGTGATTACGAATACAATACCCTTCAAGAAGTTCACCATTTTGACGCTGACCTTGCAGATGCAGGTATTCCGTTCCGTCGCTGGTTAATTGGCGATGTTGCGAACCCTATTGCAATTGCATACTGCTTTCGCGCTACGTGGAATACACCACGACACACGTTTTGGGCGCATGTCCGAGTAGCACCAAATCATCAAGGTCAGGGGTATGGCTCTCAATTGCTGAAAACGGTTCATCAATGGGCTGCTAGTGCAGGCGCACAGCGTGTACGCGTAATGTCACATCCACATGATGGCACTGTCCAATTTTTAATGAATCATGCATATACCCAAATTGGCACAGAACAGTTGTTTAGTCTGCAAATTGGCAAGCAAACACTGCCTGTACTCCAACAGTATCATGATCAGCTAGAAATCATCACATTAGCAGAATTAATGGCAAGCCATACCGATGCGGTTGAACAAGCGTGTGTCTTGCATGCGGCAATTTCACTTGATGTACCAATGCCCGATGAACCAATCGTGACATTGAGTAAATTCCGTAGATTACTCGGAGAATCCGTTGACCCTGCCGATTACTTGATTGCACGGCGCAATGGAGTGCTGGTCGGCGAGTCAATCTTGATGCGTGACGACGATGATGCAGGAGTATACTGGCAACATGCAACAGGTGTACTTCCCGCGTTTCGTGGCCAACACATCGCAACGCGCCTCAAGGTTGCAGCAATCGCATCTGCTTCTTCCCGTGGCGCACGTGAACTTCGTACCTGGATGGAGTTGAGTAATCAACCTATCATCCAACTGAATCATGCACTTGGTTTTGAAGAGTTGCATGAACCAGGTAGCAAAATTCACATCTTTGAAATGGCACTGTAAGCGGCGTGAAAAGGCACGTGACGTTGAATACATACTACGTCACGTGCCTTTTGTATTAGTAATGTGAGGGATGATCATTCGTAAATGGGTCAAACAGCCAGCGCACGCTCGGCCGGGCAAAATCTATGCCTTTACGAGCAACTTGTGTGCCACGTCGCGGTACGAATAGTGTACGGAATAGCTTTTTACCGCCTGAATGAAGCCAGTCCGCAATGGAATGAACAGCACTCCCAGAGATAAATCCTATCGCAATACAAACACTCACCATTTCGTTTTGACTAATCCACGTCAAAATCGCCCACGCTACTGAATTATGGACGATTGGAAGGTCAACGCCTGCAGCAGCGGCGATGCGTTCAATGAGAAATATCGTCAAGATAATCATGCCAAAAAAATACCCGAGACGGAGCAGTGGTGGCAACACCAACCCGTGACTCCAAAAATGTCGATGAGGGATAATCCACTTATACGGCAACCAAATATAAAAAAACATTCCCCATCGTTTATGGATTCGTGAGTCAAGATCTAAATCGGGAGAGAAAAGCACCCCCGAAACGACATGTGCAGTCAAAATGAGCGTCGTGACGACCACAGCCGTTTGATTGGCCACGTTCGCCTCATAAAGCACTCCATAAATGCCAGGTGCTAGTACGATGCCACTCGCAATTGTTAGAAAATCATGCACTGGTGTATTTGGCATACAACTATTATAAACGACTCGTAGAGCAGTACATTACCGACGAATACGGTATCGCATACCCTGGTCTAATGTGGTTACTATTTGATCAAAGAAAATGAAGAAATCTTCTTGAGATACTGTCACATTGTGCATGCTCAGCAAATTAATCATGTAGGTCTGTGATGTCGTAAGTATTGTCTGGATGAGATAAATGAATACTTCGGGCTCGATGTCATCACGGAGTGACTTGTTGGCAATCGCTGCCGAAACCAGATCAACGACAAATGCACGTTGGATACTTGCACCAATTGCGTGCACTTTGACGCGTTGTGGGCCACTGTCGAGGAATGCACGTTGAATGAGTGCAGACTCGTGCGGATATTCTTGTGCAACGTCTAGGGTGATCGCGAAGTACTCACGTAATATTTTAAAGACATCACTCGTGGCCAAAATTTGCAGAGGAATACGCTGTTGCAACTCCGCCATCATGTGTTCACTCGCAAGTTGCACGATGTATAAATAGAGTTCTTCTTTATCGGCAAAATATTGATACATGCTCCCTTTGGCAATGCCGACCGTTTTGACGATACGCGACAATGACGCTTGCGCATAATTTGCCTGCGCAAACTCAACGATACTCGCCTGAATAATCGTCAATCGCTTTTGTTCATCAAGATTCCACCAAGTTTCACTCGGCATATGACTCCCTAGTCATGTGACTGATTAGTCACATAATACGGCTGGGGTGCAATGTTGTCAAATCGGAGGTTCAAAAATGTGCTAATGTAAGATAAGCTCATCAAAGAGGCACTTATGACCAATCATGCCACCGTTGATCGAAATGTACGGTACTTGGTTATTGAATTATTTTGGGCGGCAATTGCGGCAGCGGGGTATTCTTTCGCTGCGGCATATGTGATTCGCTTGGGTGGTTCGAACTTTATTGTAAGTTTAATCACTTCGGCCGCAGCCGTGGTCAACGCAGTCACAACTATTCCATTTGCGGCATTGATGGAGCGCACTGAAAACAGGCGACCGTGGATGTTCGGCAGCTTAATTGCCTTTCGAATGCTCCACATTTTTCTCATTTTTGTGCCATTTCTCCCGGCATATCGCGCAGAGGCAATCGTAATCATCTTGCTCGTAGCCAACGTGCCCGTGGCACTCTTTAATGCGGGATGGTTACCGATGTTTGCCGATATAGTCCCCATTCATCGTCGTGCACGCCTTTTTTCGGCGCGCAATGTCACGCTCGGTGCGACAATGATGGTTGGCACGTATGTGTTTGGGCTCTGGCTCGAACAAAGTCACGACATTTTTCCATTGAACTATCAACTGCTTTTCACCCTGGCACTCATAACGAGCATGTTGAGTACGTTTTATGTAATGAAACTCTCTATTCCCGACACACCTATAGACAACTCTGTGGCAGTGGATCGATCAGTAAAAGGGATGATAACCTTGTTCACTGAGAGTAAACCTTATAGTGCGATTACGTGGAATACACTGATCTTTAACATCGCACCATGGGCGGCAATTGCACTGCAGCCGATTTACTTTGTACGTGAACTCGGCGCTACGGATCAATGGCTAGGTATTTGGTTTGCCATTACAAACGGCGGTGCCATTCTTGGCAACTTAATCTGGCCAAGAATGATGGAAAAACACGGCTTTCAGAAGACTATGACAGCCGCAGCACTGCTGAGTAGCCTCTATTTCTTTGCCATTGGTGCAGTTCCAGATTTGACGTTGATTCTATTCTTTTCATTGTGCATTGGGATGATAAATCCGGGCATTGATGTAAGTCATTTCAACATATTGCTCCAGGTGTGCTCCCCACAACGGCGTGCACTCGCCATGGGTGTCTTTGTGACAATCATGAACCTTGGTCTTATGGGTAGTAGTCTCCTTGTCGCTCCCATGATTGATTTAATCGGTGCACAAGCCCTTGTCGTGACTCTCGGCGTATTACGCCTCGGTGGCGCACTGTTGTTTGTGGTAAATCCCGTGTTTGCCAAAGGGAGCGAACCACAACAATCGTAATACTTGCATGTGAAGATTCAAGTACAATATGTCAAGGGATTGTAAGGAGTATCAGATGGAATATCGACGACTCGGTCGTTCAGGCCTCAAAGTGAGTGCATTATCGCTTGGATCATGGGTCACATTTGGCAATCAGATTGCCAATGATGTCGCCTTTGAGTGTATGTCTGCTGCACTCGAATACGGTGTCAACTTTTTTGATAATGCCGAGGGGTATGCAGGTGGCCAATCTGAAATTGTAATGGGAAATGCCATAAAAACCGCTGGTTGGCGTCGCGAAGACCTGGTCATATCAACCAAAATATTCTGGGGTGGGAAGGGTCCAAATGATACGGGTTTGTCGCACAAACATGTCATCGAAGGCGTGAATAACGCGCTCAAACGCTTACAAATGGAGTATGTTGATTTGGTGTTTTGTCACCGACCAGACCCGAATACGCCAATTGAAGAGACTGTTCGCGCGATGGACATCGTTATCAAACAGGGCAAGGCGTTCTACTGGGGGACTTCTGAATGGTCTGCCGATGAAATTCGAGCCGCATACGGGATTGCACGCGAGTTTGGATTGACTCCACCACTCATGGAACAACCACAATACAATTTGCTTCACCGTGATCGTGTTGAAAAGGAATACAAACTCCTTTACCGTGACATTGGACTTGGAACAACCGTCTTTAGTCCGCTCGCATCAGGGTTGTTGTCAGGAAAGTATCAACAGGGTATTCCTGATGAGAGTCGTGCAGCCGTAAAAGGATACGAATGGCTCAAGGATAGTGTCACGAACACCGAACGATTGGCCAAAGTGACACGGTTACAGGTCGTTGCCAATCAACTCGGTGTTTCATTGGCCCAAATGTCACTCGCGTGGTGTTTGAAGAATCCACATGTCAGCACGGTTATCACGGGTGCAAGTAAGGCGAGTCAAGTGCACGAAAACATGAAGGCTCTTGATGTGGTACCATTACTCTCAGTTGATGTGATGGATGCCATAGAGGTCGCATTACAACCAGCATAATCGAGTCGAGTCGAGGTATTTCGCCGGCGGAACAATTCCGTCGGCGTTTGTGTGGATTGGAAAGTTGAGCATCATGCGTAATCCAGAAAATATGTATATTTTGCACGCACTCCCCGGATTTGATGCAATTGTCACGGAGGAGCTCAAACAACTCCCAGAACGCGCACGCATTCAAGATCAATTGGTGCATGCGGGGCGTAACGGCATGTTAATTGTGGAATACCATGGCGATGTGGATGATCTCCTTAAACTGCGCACGGTTGACGATGTATTTATCCTTATTGGGTATTATGCTGATTTGCCACCTAAGTACGCAGCACTCAAGGCCATCAAAGAACGCTTGCTGGCATCTCCCACGGTGAATAGTGGTACGCGTACCGTTCGTGCGCTCTTCCCCAAACGTGGTGGTGAAGGTAAAATTCGCTACCGCGTGATCGCACGTCAGCAAGGTGAAATGCCCTATCGTCGCATCGATCTGCAAGAAGCCGTAAGCAAGGGTATCGGGTTGCGCACAGACTATCGGTGGCGGCTAGCTGACGATGGCTTGGAGTTTTGGGTCACACAATCGCATGATGTGGCGATTATTGGCCTGCGGGTGAGCGATGAATCGATGCGACATCGGACATACAAAATAAACCATATTGAGGCTTCACTACGCCCAACTGCAGCCGCTGCAATGGTCATGCTCACCAAACCCAAAGCAACAGATGTGTTTTTAGATCCTATGTGTGGTGCTGGCACCACGTTAATCGAACGTGCGTTGTTTGGTCGCTACGCCGAATTACTTGGTGGTGATCTAAATCCTGAAGCAGTCGCTACTGCGTTGGCCAATGTAGGACCGCGTTATAAACCGATTTCCATACAAGAATGGGACGCGCGCGCATTGCCATTAGATGAATCATCGGTGACCGCCGTAACGTGCAATTTGCCCTTTGGCGTGCAAATCAGCACCCCTGAAGAGAACCGACGCCTCTATCCGGCAGTCATGAAAGAACTCAAACGCGTGATGCAAGTCGGCGCACGAGCCTCCTTGCTCACAAATGACATGCGTGCCATTAATCGGTCACTCGAACGAACATCAGGGATGTATCTTGAACATCAACATGCGGTCATTATTTTAGGACGTAAGGCACAAATGCTGGTCGTTCAAAAGCGCTAAACGAGTCAACGGCGCTGACTGCTATAACAGTCAGCGCCGTTGAGCGCAAGAGCACATTGTATGCTTATGTAACGGCCTTGCGAGTTGCTGGATATTTATGATGAAGCCCACGCACCACTGTATCGCGTATTCGGTCAACTCCATGCCAGATTTCGGCATATGAGGTCGTCAAGGGACTCAGACCTAACCGCAGATTGTCCGGTTCACGGAAATCAGGAATGACGTTTTGCTCGGCAATCAGTGCTTGATTAATTTGATAACCGAGTGGATGCCGAATACTCACGTGAGAACCACGAATGGCTGCATCACGTGGAGAGCCGAGGGTAAATCCTAACGACGCGAGATGCGTGTCATACAGCTGAATCATGTATTCGGTGATGAGCATCGACTTGGCACGTATTGCATCAATGCCCACATCAACAATCATATCAACCGAACGCTCGAGAGCAGATAATGAGAGCATTGGTGGCGTGCCGGCAAGAAATCTCCCTATCCCAGGAGCTGGAATGTACTCAAGATCAAATGCAAATGGGGATTTTTGGCCAAACCATCCCCAAATGGGCGATTCGAGTTCATCTTGAATGTGCTTGTTGATGTACAAAAATGCTGGTGCACCGGGCCCACCATTCAAGTACTTATAGCCACATCCAATGACCATGTCAACGTTCCATGCATCAAGTTGCATGGGTACTGCCCCCACAGAGTGACTCAGATCCCAGATTACCAATGCACCAACGTCATGTGCCTTTGCGGTGATGCGTTGCATATCGTAAATGAATCCACTCTTGAATGTCACATGTGAGAGCGAGACCAACGCAGTATCTGGGGTAATCAGAGCCTCAAGATCGTCCAAATCCACGGTCAATTCTTGATCGTGTGAGTGCACAAGTGTGAGCGTATGACGATGACCGTATTGCGCAATTGCACCTTGCATGATGTAGAGGTCTGACGGAAAGTTCAATGCATCACTGACAATCTGCGTCCGACCCGGACGAGCGTTGAGTGCCGCCATCACACATTTGTAGAGATTCACTGATGTAGAATCACAGGCAATAACCTGGCCTGGCGCTGCTCCAATGAGGCGCCCGATTTTGTCACCGACGCGCGCAGGTGCCTCGTACCAACCTCGTCCCCAACCGCGAATTAAGCCATCTGCCCACTCGTTATGAATGACGTGATGCAAGTGCTCTGCGGTAACGACTGGCATGCGTCCAAGCGAATTACCGTCGAAATAGACGATGTTCGGATCTGTGATGACAAATTGGGTGCGTACATGAGCCAAGGGATCGGAGATGTCTGCAATCGTGGCAGCAGACAAACCAGCACGTGCATCAGGAAGATGAAACGCCATTGTACGCCTCCTCTAGCATGTCAACAGTCTCGTCCCAACCAACACAGGCATCGGTAATTGAAACGCCGTACTGTAATGCAGAAATATCATTACCGAGCGATTGTTTTCCTTCCGAGAGATTGCTTTCTACCATCATACCGATCATCGATGTATTGCCTTGTGCGCGCATGGCAAGCCCCGAGCGCCACACAGCACGTTGTCGGCGATGGTCGGATGCAGAATTTGCGTGTGAACAATCGATCATGACCGCTGGTGGGATTTTGGCTGCACGCATCAGATCAAGGGTCTTATTAACGCTTGCATCATCAAAGTTCGGACCTTGACGGCTTCCACGCAAAATGACGAATCCATCGGGATTCCCTGCGGTTTTAACGACAGCACCCACACCATCTTGAGTAATGCCCAAAAAGCTGTGTTGTGCTGCACCAGAAATACAGGCATGAACCGCCACATCGATGCTCCCATCCGTCCCATTTTTGAATCCAACGGGCATTGACAGTCCGCTTGCAAGGGCGCGATGCATTTGCGACTCGGTGGTGCGTGCCCCGATAGCAGCAAGCACGACGACGTCGGCTGTGTACTGGGCACTGATGGGGTCAAGCATTTCAGTTGCAGTGGGCAATCCCATGTCGGTCACATCACACAGGAGTTTGCGCGACACATCGAGACCTGCTGCCATGTCAAATGAACCGTCCATAAACGGATCATTCATCATACCGCGCCAGCCAACGGTTGTACGCGGCTTTTCGAGATAGACACGCATGATGATGAGCAGACGATCGCGCATACGTGCTGCGATGCCACTTAATCGTTGTGCATACTCGTGGGTCGCTGCGACATCGTGCACCGAACAGGGACCAATGACGACAAGCATGCGTGAATCCTCGCCACGAATGATGCGTCGTACCGCTTGGCGAGACTCATAAATTGCGGTAGTCATGCTTGCGGTAAGTGGATACTTTTGTTTGAGTTCTCGTGGAGACGGCATCGCACCCATTTCCCGTACACGTACATCATCTACCAAGCTCACAATACACCTCACGCTGTTTCAAGCGGCGCCGGTTTAAGTTTGATTCCAATTGCGAGTAGCATGGAAATCAGGATGAAGCCGACACCGATACCAAAAATGACCGATTCACTCACGTGCATTGACACGAGTACCGGGGTTGTTAGCGGTACGATGATACCGCGAATACCACCAACAAGATGGATGGCGGCAAAATACGCCTCCAGTTGACTCCGATTGGCCAAATTCATCGCAGTATTCGTGAACCCGAGGTCGAAACCTCCGAGCAACAACCCTTGTGCAATAAATGCGGGAACAAGCCACCAAAACGAATCAGCGAGCATAAAGCCGAGTGGCATTAACGCTCCACAAAACATGCTGATTAAGAGGACAAAGATGGGACCTTTTTTGTCTACGAGTGACCCCCAAAAAAAGTACCCGAGTAACCAAGTAATTGACTGTAACAAGCCTAAATAGCCCACTTCAGTGTAACTCAAACCGAGCCGATTCACTTGGACAACGGCATACAACGGCGCACCGATAAGCGTTCCACAGCCAAAGAGAGTATTCAGGATGAGAAAAAGCATGAAGGAACGATTTGTGCTGATTTCTTTTAGAATCTCGCGCAGTGATGGTGCAGTATGCGACTGACTGCGCTGTATGGGCGCATCATCTACCTTTAATCGCATAAAAACGACAGATGCGAGAATGCCGAAAATGGCAACAATTGGAATCACAATCGTGTGGTCAAATATGTCGAGAAGCCAACCGGCTACCGGTGTCATCACGAGGATGGCAAACGTCATGCCTATGCGTACAAAACTCATGATGCGCCCGCGAACGTTATCTGGGTACAATCGCTCGAGCAATCGCACATACCCCGGTGACGGTACCAATTCGCAAATCCAAAAAATGCCAATAATAATCATGAACAACGAAACATTATTGCCAACGAACGGCACGAGGAGCAAAGTCCCTCGCCCAAACATCCAAATGTAGCTGGCTATTTTCACAATCCGGTAGCGTTGGAAAATGGCAACGCTGATTGGTGTAAGGATCAGACCTAGCGACTGAAAGACAACGTACAAAGCGAGTTGGTCTTCGTTAGCCCCCATGTTACGCAAAATTACCGGAAAAAACCCGACCGTCGTAGCCCAAAATAGTCCAAAAAGTATGGATGCGAGTGTCTCGATCCATACATTATGTCGTAAATCACCACGCATCGGGCCGAGCATAATTCGCTCGACCCGATGCACCATTGCGTCAACAAATGAGGGGGAGGGAGATGACATTACGCCCGTGCTGCTTTCATGGCCGCTCCGAGGCGGCGTATGCCTTCAATGATATTTGCATCGTTCTGGTAACTAAATGCGAGACGAATTTCGTGTGTACCTTGGCCATTCGCATAACATCCCATGCCAGGTAAAAACGACACTTTGTGGTCACGTGCTTGTTTCAGAACGGCGACAGTCGACATGTCAGCAGGTAGGTAGCAATACACAAAGAAACCGCCTTGGGGAACGATGTAACGTACATCAGCGGGGAAGTGTTCCTTTATTGCCGCCACCATGACATCACGCTTACGCCGATATGTTGCATTGAGGTCATTGATGTGCGATTCGAGTCGTCCGTCTGCAGCAAATCGCTCTACCACACGCGTCATAAACGGACCACTGCTTCCTTCTACTTTGAATTTTGCAAGTCGCTGAATAATGGCTTGCGGTCCGCAGGCCCATGCCATACGTACGCCAGGAGCGAGGATTTTTGAGAACGTACCAATATGCAGCACCCATCCTTTGGTATCGAGCGCAACGATTGGTGGAATTGCCTCTCCCTCGAAGCGCAAATCACCGTACGCATCATCCTCAAAAATCAACACGCCATATTGTTCGGCAAGTGCCAATATTCGCTTACGATTCTCCAAAGGCATCAAAGTACCGGTTGGATTTTGATAGGTTGGGGTTACGTAGATGAATTTTGGGCGCACACCTTTTTGTTGGAGTGTTTCCAACATTGTTGCGAGCGCATCGATATCCATCCCATTCTCACGAACTGGCACCGACTCAATGGTAGCGCCAACTTCTTGAAATGAACGAACCGCTCCGATGAAACAAGGTGCTTCAACTATGACGGTATCACCTGGATCAATCATGATTTGGGGCAAAAGTGCAAGAATTTGACTTGAACCATACGAGATAAGCACGTTGTTTGGGCTTGCATGTGCTACTCCACGTGCGTGTAGTCGTTGTGCAACGAGATTAATTAAGCCTGCATATGTTGGACCATAGTTGAGTGCGCCATTCACGTCTTCGGCTAAAACTTCCGCAGTTGCTTCAACAATCTCTGCTACGGGGAAGTGTTCTGGATCTGCAAAACCATAGGCCAAACTAATGGTGCCTTCTGGTTCTGCACCCCACTCCGGCCCAGGCACATACTGCTTTGCACGATCCGCAAATAACGAGTCGAGCGTTCGTAACTCAGTGCTGCTCATCGCCTACTCCTACCTATTGCACCCTGCGAAAAACCTGTGTGAACATTGTAACAGATGAGTGAATGCACCTTGAACTATACCCGTGAACGATAGACACGCATTGCGTCACCAAGGCGTGCAATTCCATCAACGATGTGTGCTTCTGATTGAAAACTAAACGCCAAGCGCATCTCATGTGTACCACCGCCATTTGCATACCCTACCGTTCCGGGTAAGAACGACACGCCGTGTGCGATGGCCACATCAATTAAGCCGCGTGCAGGCATATCTTGTGGCAGATACCCGTAGACAAAAAATCCACCACTCGGGGTACTTACCCGCACATCGTGTGGAAAATGTTGTGCCATGGCATCGCGCATTATTGCATATTTGTGTGCGTATGCATTATTCAGCACGTTGATGTGTTGTTCGAGCCAGCCATCTTTTGCAATGTAGGATACGAGCCTGGTGATGAATGGACCTGCACCTTGATCACTTTTGAATTTGCGTAATCGTTGCATGACTGGTGTAGGACCGTATGCCCAAGCCATGCGCACACCTGGTGCAAGAATTTTCGAAAAAGTACCAATATGCAAGACCCATTCACTCCCCGGGAGTGTCAGCAATGATGCAGCCGTCTCTCCTCGAAAGTCGAGATCACCGTATGCGTCATCTTCAAGCACCAGTACACCATACGTCGCAGCTAATTCCAGCAAGCGTTTCCGCTGAGCCAACGGCATCATCGTGCCTGTGGGATTGTGATGCGTCGGTATCGTGTAGATGAATTTGGCTTGTTTGCCCAGTGTTGCGAGTCGTTGTAGCGTGTCCGCTAACGCGTCAATGTCCATTCCTTGGTCACCAACTGGCACCGTCTCGATAGTTGCGCCTTGTGTCACAAAATATTCGATCGCCCCGAGAAATGTTGGTCCCTCAACAATGACCACATCACCCTGATTGAGCATGATTTGTGGGAGTAAACCAAGAATCTGACTTGATCCATAGGTGATCAGGATGTTTTGTTCATCAACAACCACACCGCGTCTTTGTAACCGTCGTGCGACGAGTTCGGTGAGTTCACGATCAACAGGCGCATAGTTTAGTACGGCATCTCTTTTTTCGGTGAGTAACCCATCGACCGATGCTATAAGTTCTTTGATTGGGAACAAACGAGGGTCTGCATCTCCGTAGGCCAAACTAATTGTTTCATTCGTCTCTTTGGGTAAATCGGCCAAAATTGGATTTGCATGGTCAAAATCAAACGCACGTCGTGCAAATAACGTATCTAAAGAATGTGAAGCATTCGCCGAAATCATGTAGTACTCCATAAAGAACAATGTCCTCTATATTGTACGCTATTCAGCAGCGAGCTGTCGGCATTCCTCAATCCAGCGCAGTGCAGCTTCGATTTGACCACGCCGATACGTATAAACCATGGTGATGTAGGATTCTGTTTGTTTGGGTGTTGAAAGCTGTGCTAACCACGATAGACACGCACGGTGTTGCATATTGAGCAAATGCGGTGCTAGATTCGGATAACACCGAAGTGTGAAGTAGAGTTTGGCCAAAAACTCAATCCGAATATCGCGTAAATGATCGACGGGTGATTGACACCAGATTCTGAATATAGCAACACCCTCATCCGTGATTGATAGGTAACGTTTACCGCGTGCATCGTCGGTATCTGCGGATACCGTGATATAGGATAGCTCTTGGAGTCGCGTAATCATCGCGTAGAGTGCACTCTGCTTGATGTGCCATACCTGTCCGAGTGGTGAGTGTATGATGCGCAGATGGAGTGCATACGCGTGCATCGGCGTTTCAAGCAGAAATCCGAGTAAGGCGTGCTCGTATGTAAGTGGCTCTTTTTGACGTGGACTCATAATACTCATATGATACACAAATGTCACGTGTCTGTGGCAACATTTTTGTTATCGTCTAGATGGAATGTGTTATGGAACCAGCGAACGAAAAACATCATTATGAGCGTGGTATCCGTGGAGCACGCCTTACCGCATTGGTTTTGGGCATTGCAGTACTTATTGTGGGAATCATTGGCGCCCAAAATGCAGACCAAGGGATACAACCCGAATCTGAACCACGCAGTCAACGCGTTGAATATCAAGTGACCGGCACAAGCAAATTAGTCCGCATTCAATACTTGAATGACATGGCATTTGATGCCACACGAGAAGGTGAACCACCATGGCGGTTTGGCTTTCGTGCTCGTCAAGGCAGACAACTCGAAGTGCTCGTCCAAAATCTCGGTGATGGCACAATTGGCTGTGGTATTACTGCGAGTGGCAAAGATCTCAGTCGAGAACCAGAACAGAGTGTGGCAATTTTGCGGTGTGTTGCGGTCGTCCCATAAGCACTGTTGAAAGGAATGTTGTGCGTTATCCCACGTTCACCTGGGTGTTCATCGCATTTGTGTGTGGCTACATCACCTCAAATTTTCTGCGGTCTGCGAATGCAGTCATTTCACCGAATTTGATGGCAGATATTGGGCTGACTGCAGACCAACTTGGTTTGATGACCAGTCTCTACTACATCACATTTTCGTTAGTACAACTTCCTCTTGGTGCGGCACTTGATCGCTATGGTTCGCGCATCGTGATTCCCATCTTGCTCATCCCAACAATTGTGGGGACGCTCATATATGCCAATGCCACAATGTTCTGGCATGTGGCACTCGGGCGTCTTCTCATCGGGGTCGGCACAGCAGGGGGACTCATGGGTGCAGTCAAAACATTTGGAAATTGGGTGCCGGGAAATCGGTTAGCTACCACCACCACGACGTTAGTTGCCATAGGGTCAATTGGCGGTTTACTCTCAACCACGCCAATGGCACTCATCAACGAAACGTTTGGTTGGCGAGTCATTTTCTTCGGGAGTAGCGTATTTGTTGCGCTGACTGCATTGTTCATTTGGAACTTTACACGCGATACTCCACCGGATGTTACCCCTACACGCACTGTTGGCAACCCATTCGATGGTTATGGCGAAATCTACCGTACCCCTGATTTTTTGCGCTTAACTCCTATTTATTTCTCTCAACTAGGGACACTTTTGGCAGTGCAAACGTTGTGGGCAGGACCATTTGCCTATGATGTCGCACGCTTTACTCCCACACAAACGGGATTTGCCCTACTCACTATGGGAATAGGCACTGTCATTGGATATGCCGTTAGCGGACCACTTGCTGATCGTTGGGGTACGACCTATGTGATTATATTTGCACAAATAGTTATGTTAACTAATTTGTGTTATTTTGTGTTTCTCCCGTTTGCGCCATCTCAAGGAACGTTGGGAATAGTGTATGCGACGTTTGGATTTGGTGCGGCGGCGAATGTGGTAATGCTTCCACAGGCACGGCGCATGTTTGCACAACAAATGAGCGGGCGCGCTGCAGTGGCCTTGAACGTATTCGGATTTCTGGGTGGCTTTGTGGTACAGTGGTTAATGGGTCTAGTCATCCATGCATTTGGACGCGATGACCAGGGTTTTTATCAAATGGCGGGCTATCAAACCGCATTTGTCATTCCATTGGTGGTTGGGATTATCGCCTTGATCATCTATTACCCACTTCATCAACGCGCAGTACGAAAGGATAAGTAATGCCAAAGGTTACAATTAACGGCCAATCTATTGAAGTTGCTAAAGGAACTCGCCTGGTTAATGTCATTGAGGATGCAAAAGTTTCAATTGGCCATCGATGTGGTGGCAAAGCACGATGCACCACGTGCCGCGTGAGTTTTGCGTCGGGCGAACCAGATACCATGACGAGCGCAGAGCACGCAAAGCTTAAAGAGCGCGACATGCTTGGGAACTATAGACTCGCATGCCAAATCGCTGTGACACATGATATGAGCGTGACTGCGCATGTTACACTCGAAACAATGCCTGATTGGACAGATACTGGCCCGCGTTGTACCGATGAAATCGAACCAGATGCAATCTTCATAAAGGTAAGTGACCTTTCATAAGAATTTGAAATAGGCGAGTGGCGAGTGGTTTACCACTTGCCACTAAAAGAAAATCGTCCAAATAATATAAATGAGAGATAGTGCGCTTACCGCAGAGACAATAATCCACGCAAAGACTTGTTGAAGTGGCGTATTTACAAAATCTCCCATCAATTCTCGATTGTTCACCAATGTCATTATTGCGAATAATGCAATCGGAAGCAGTAGCCCGTTTAATACATAAACACCAACAAGCACATCGATAAGTGGAAGTCCCGGAATAAGCGAAACTACAGCGCCAGCCACAATCAATACGGTGAAAATACCCATGAACACTGGTGCTTCTTGCCAGCTTCGCGATACACCTCGTTCGAAACCAAGTGATTCACTCAACATATATGTGGTAGCGAGTGGTAATACCCCTGCGGCTAGAAATGAAGCTCCAAACAGACCGAGTGCAAACAGATACTTTGCGTACTCACCAGCAATTGGCGCAAGCGCAAGTGCGGCGTCACCTGCCGTTTCTATGCGAATCCCTTGAGGAAACAACGTTGTTGCTGTTGCGACAAGAATACATGCAGCAACAATACCGGAAAGCAACGTTCCGGCGTAGACATCGACGCGCGTATACCGTAACTCGTGCGGTGTCGTTCCTTTTTCAACGACAGATGATTGCACGTAGAGTTGCATATACGGCGAAATGGTCGTGCCTATCAGGGCCACTATGAGCATGATCTCATCCGGTTGCGTCGGTACACGTGGCACCAGTCCCGCCAAAATGTCTTCAGGTGCGGGATTCACAAGGAATGCCGATGCAATATACGCCAAAAAAAGCGTGCTCAATGCGATAAGCATCTTTTCGACACGACTGTAGGTCCCTGCAGTAATCAAAAACCATACCAAAAACGCGGATACGGGAACTGCGATGTAGCGACTGACACCAAATAGTTCTGCGGCAGCGGCAATACCAACAAATTCCGAGATGATGATGCCGGTATTCGCAATCAGCAACGTGAACATGATGAATGCGGTGACCCGAATAGGAAAATTCTCTCGAACGAGGTCAGCAAACCCTTTGCCTGTAACTGCGCCGAGACGTGCAGCCATCTCTTGAACGACGGCTACTCCCAGAAAAACCATTACGACGACCCACAGAAGCTCATAGCCATAACTTGCTCCAGCAGACGCGTACGTTGCAATACCGCCTGCATCGTTCCCTGCATTTGCCGCAAGCAAACCAGGACCGATTGCCGCAAGATAGGGCCACCAACGCCGCTTTAGTGACCGCATTGTCTGACCGAAATTCGACTGTGATTCACGTGGTTGTGTCATGATGAACCTGTTTCTAACCGAAGTTACGCGTCCCACGACGCGTCCAAATCTCAGGAAGTAGTACGGCCAACGCATCGTCAACGGTTACTGCGCCGAGCAGACCATGCTGTTCATCAACCACTGGAATAGCTGTTAGATTGTATTCTCCTAGTACCCGGGCAGCTGATTCTGCTGGGGCGTCAGCATCTATAACTGGAACTTCAATCATAAGTTCTGAAATCGTCGATTGATGACTACTTAGCATGAGTTTGTGGAGAGGTACCACTCCAAGAAAACGCTGGGTAAGTTCAGGTGCGCCAATGGAATCATCGCTGGAGGCAACAACGTAAACTTCAGTGAATGGGTCAGGCAGTTCATCACGTTGCTGCAGCTTCTCAATCACGGTGTGTACGCGTTCGTCTGCATACACAAGCACAATATCGGTAGTCATAGATCGACCTACGGTATCACCATCATATGCCAAGAGTTCTTTGACATCTTCTGCTTCTTCCGGTTCCATACGTTCAAGTAACTGGGCTGCGATTTCATCACCAAGGTCTTCTAACAAATCAGCAGCAGCACTCGGTGTCATCTCTTCCAAAATATCAGCGGCACGCTCTTGGTCCATTCCTTCGAGTAGATCAAGTACGCGCTCATCAGACACTTCTTCGAGCGTCTCAGCCGCAGTTTCATCATCAAGTGCGGCAACAATTTCTGCACTTTCTTTATACGAAAGTGCATCCACAATACGTGCGAGATCAACCGCATTTATTTCAGCGAGGCGATTATACGAGACTTTGAGTTGTACCGGGGCAGCACTAGCAAGATATTGTGCATCTGCCCAACTAATGATCTGTCTGCCGATAACATGCGGGGCAAATTTGCGGGGAGCGATTCTGCGAAGAATTGCCTGTGGACTAATATCTACTCCGATGACACAGTATTCATGCTCAATTTGTGTGATTTGTACATCATTGACACGCACCACTCTGCGTCCATTAATATCAATAATTTGATGATCAATGACGTCTTTACTCAACATCACTTCCCCATCGCGCCGACGAAATTGTTGCAAGTTAATTTTCGTCGTGTTGATTACTATGCGCGAATAGGATATTTCTGATATCACATGCGCTGGCATGAAAAACAGTCGACCACGATCTTGAATCACGAGCCCATTGATTACGGGATACTCTCTATCTTCTATCCGCACCAAGATATCACGGAGCCGGCCGATCATTGCTCCATCATGTGAATTCACTGTGAGACCAAATAGTTGAGCAACAAATAACATACGCACTCCTCCCCTGATAGCACCATGCCCTGCATCCGCGACACGCAGAGCGGTCTCAGGATGTTCAGTAGTGTATGCTGTTGTGTGTCAAGTGATGGTCATCGTCCATGTGCGCAGTATACCGATTTATGGGAAAGTATGTCAAAATAAATCTGTGTTAAGCAAAGGAGCATGTATGCATCACCATTTTGTCCCACAACAGTACTTCCGTACCATCGGTACTCATCCAGCAGCGTTGAGCGTGAATGATGGCGATACGGTAACGATTGAATGTGTTGACGCACACGGAATTGACAAACAGAATCTTCCCATTACTCCGCCGGGCAATCCAATGAGTGGACCAATTGCATTAAACGGAAGTAAACCTGGTGATGTAATTGCAATTACTATTATGTCAATTAATCCACTGCGTTCGCATGGTTGGAGTTACCCGACACTAGCCGGGAATGTCGTTGATCCCGAGTATGTCACCGCGTTGCCGTATGCGCCTGGATCGTCACTTCCTAAAGAGTATTGGGACTATGATGAGCGAACAAACCAAATTAACAGTCGTGGAACGCATGGAAAACCAGTCACGCTACCGTATGCACCCATGGTGGGGTGCTTTGGAGTTGCTCCAGCACGCGGTGAAGCACTCTCGACCGCAACGTCGAGCAAGAACGGGGGTAACATGGACTATAAGCACTTTACCACCGGCTGTACAGTCTACTTTCCGGTAGCAGTGGAAGGAGCGCTTTTCTTTATTGGCGATGGGCACTTGGTTCAAGGTTGTGGAGAAATTGGCGGCACGGGCGTTGAATCTGCAATCGCAGTAACTTGTCGGCTGGCCAAGGCCAGGATGAATTCAATTACCTGGCCTCGTGCAGAAGATGCATTGTACCTGTATGCCGTCGGCAACGCTCGACCTCTCGATCAAGCATTACAACATGCTACAAGTGAGATGCATCGCATGCTGATAGAGTGTGGTGCTGACGCTACTACAGCCGCAGTTATCATGAGTCAAGCTGTCGAATATGATATTGGCAATGTTTTTGACCCTGCTTTCACAGTGGCATGTAAGATAAAAAAGTCTTTGCTACGCAATCACGGTCTTATTGATAGCTTCATTGCGCAGTAGTACGCTTTGCAAGCCAATACGCATAGAAACTGGGGATGATCACTCCCAACAAGAGTGTACTCATCCCTAGAAAAAACATATATTCCGGCTCTATTGGCAGGAATGTAACAAGTACAATGACGACACCTGCAACGAGCATTCCCCAAAAGCCAACGCGATGAGTGGCACGCCAAACTGTGGCGTTGGCGAGCGTCCATGGTAAACGAAATCCTACAATATGATTTTGTGGCACATTTCGCACTATGAACGAAAAGCAAATAAACATCCCGGCTATCAATCGCAATATGTCGGAGATGTGTATAGCAGCACCCTGAACAACGCTTACTCCGATCACGACATGCATACTCAACATGTGCAGGGTAATTATGCCCGCACTGTATGCAATATATGGTTTAATTGTTATGTCACGTAAAAACAGCGACATGATACCTAATACACATACAATAATGAACGATATGCTTGGCATTACCCAAATGTACATGAGTGATGATTGCCAACCGTCAATCTTGCCGGCACTATTCCAATGACTTGGCATCACAGGCGGCAAAACTGGTTGATATACATGACCAACTATAATCACTGATACAATAGCAATTACTGAAAACACCCAGATTACCCGATACATACGTGCTCCATAGGACTGCTTATGATAGATACAATCATTTGTGCGCCACTATACACCAAATCGTATGGGTTTATGCCACGAGGTGCTATCGCGATTCAAAACAATCGAATCGTGGCTGTAGGACATGCATCACACGTGCGAGCACACGCAAACGTACGCACAAGAATAATCACACATGCTGATAACTCTTTATTGATCCCTGCATTTTGTGATAGTCATCAACACTTTTTGAGCTATATCCGAGGACGCGTTGAACGATTATCGCTTTGGGATGTCACTTCTCTTGATGAGCTGTTCAGGCGAATCAGACAACGAACACACACGCTGCCATCAAATCATTGGATCGTTGCTGACGGTCATGATCAAGGGCGATATACCGAACAACGACATCCCACGCTTGCCGAACTAGACGCCATAGCTCCTGCACACCCCATCTTCATTCACCGTGCGTGCCATCACATCGCTCTGGCTAACAGCCGAGCTCTCGAAATTGCAGGGATAACCGTGGATACCGCACAACCAGATGGTGGCAAAATCGGCAAACGCAGCGACGGTGCTCTTTCCGGAATACTTGAAGAATCCGCACGAACGCTGGTGACTGCGCACATTCAATTACCACCAATCGCATGGCACGAACATATTCCATCAGCTGCATCTGAGTATCTTAGACGTGGAATTACTGCAATTGGCGAAGCGGCAATCGGTCACATCAATGGACTTCATGATTTACATGTCATGCAAGCAGCGCATTCTTCTGGGAATTTACCATTGCGTGTAAGTTACATGGGCTATGGTGAGGTGGCGAATGCATGGCTCCGCAATGAACATCGAGTTACCGATGACGATTGGCAACATGCGCCAATCATCAAATATTTCGTGGATGGTACGCTTGGAGGTGAGTCAGCGTGGCTAACACTACCATATAAACACTCGCCAGCTAATGTAGGTTACCCATTATATTCAGATGAAAAGTTATGTCACGCTGTTGAAGTAGCACATCGGTCTGGCTACCAAGTGGCCATCCACGCCATCGGCGATGCTGCAGTTGCACAAGTGCTCAACGCGTATGCACATGTGCTCAGACAACAACCACGGTTAGATCATCGACACCGCATTGAACATGTTGAAGTGCTTCACGAAGGACTAGCTGAGCAATTTGCGCGCCACAACATCATCGCCGCCGTTCAACCATTGTTCACTTGGTTCGAAGAAAGTGATGTTGCTCAAGTTCCAGATGCATTATTGCCATATACACACGCATGGAAAACACTTGCAGACCATGGAGTAACGCTCGCCTTTGGCAGCGATAACCCGGTGGTACCAGATTTTGCGCCTGTGAAGGGGATAGCGGCAGCCATGCTACGCCACAACTACAAAGGCATTGCAATTAACTCCTCACAAGCACTTACTTGGCAAGATGCGGTCAATGCGTACACCGCAGACAGTGCGTGGTCGTTACGAAGAGAGAATCTATTTGGTGATTTGGCACCTGGTATGGCTGCTGATTTTGTGCTTTTAGACAAACAATTTACCGATGACGATATCGCATCAATCAACGTACTCGAAACTTGGTTAGATGGGCGATGCGTTTATCGCGCATAATCATGGCTGCACCATAAAAAACGGGATTGTAGAGTGTTCCTGAGGTACACACATGAGTTCAGTAGTATAGACTGACTCAAGAATTGACTTGGTCAGCACCGCTTGTGGTAGCCCTTTGTAGGCGATCTGGCCACGATTAAGCAACACTACTTCATCAGCCATTGTGGCAGCCAGGTTAATATCGTGCATTGCAGCAACGACCAATACTCCACACCGTGTAAGCTCACGCGCACAGCGCAAAATCGCCTGTTGGTGATGGAGATCAAGATGTGCAGTCGTTTCGTCAAGTAAAAGAATTTGCGGTTGCTGTGCGAGCGCACGCGCAAATGCGACACGTTGTTGTTCGCCACCTGAAAGTTGGTCAGCGGGCTTATCGGCGAATGCTTGCATACCACTTTGTGCAAGTGCATACTCGACCACTTCCTCGTCTTTGGCCAAAAACGAACGATACCACGGTGTTCGAGCATATCGAGCCATTCGCACAACTTCACGTACCGTGAATCCTGAGGGCATCACAGCAACCTGTGGCACTACCGCGATGTACTGTGCACGTTGGGCTGCGGTCATTCGTACAATAGATTGGCCTTGCCAATGAATCACACCACTACTGATTGGTGCAATCCCCGCAATTGCACGTAACAACGTACTCTTGCCAGCACCATTTGGTCCAATAAGGGCTACAAACGAGTGCGCACTACTTTGCAACGTTATGTCACGTAATATTTGTTTTTTATCAAATTGAACAGAGACTTGATCGACGTGTAACATCATAGCCTCACAAAGAACGCTTACTAGTCAATAATTGCCACAAAAAGAAAGGTGCACCACAGCATGCTGTCACAATCCCTAATGGTAATTCTTGGGGAGCAGTGATGGTGCGTGCAATCATGTCAGCACCCACGAGAAATACTGCTCCATATAGTGCAGACAGCGGAATTAGTTTGCGGTGATCTCCACCGAACACTAGTCTGATAGAGTGCGGCACGATGATACCAACAAAACCAATAAGTCCATGAAATGCCACCGCAGTTGCCGTCATGAGGGTTGCCCCTGTGATGACGAGCCAACGGATGGCGGATACATTTATACCAAGAAACTGGGCTTGTTCTTCTGTAAATAACAATACGTTTAAGTCGCGTGACACAATCAACAGTAATGTGATTCCAATTATTAATGCGAGTGCAACAATCCAGACTGCACTCCATCCTACCGTCGAAAAACTCCCCAACAAAAATGCCAGAAGTTGACTTGCCTGTCGGCCTGCACGAATCATCAAATACGTCGTAAGCGCACTTGTAAGTGTACCAATTGCAATACCTGCAAGAATCAAATCGTTGTTACTGTAGTTTCCACGTTGGGCAGCTATTGTATACACAAGGACTACAACACAAAATGCCCCTACAAAAGCTCCAAGCGGCATGGCAATCGCACCAAATATGGCAGCTCCACCAACAACTACCATGGCAATCGCACCAAAACCAGCGCCTGATGCCACTCCGACAATATACGGATCTGCGAGTGGGTTCCGAAAAAGACCTTGATATGCTGCGCCACTCGCACTCAGTGCAGCACCAGTCAGTGCGACTAGCAATACGCGTGGCAGGCGTATGGTCATAATAATGCTAGTCATTGATTCGGGTACAACAAAACTGCCCAATTGAAGATGATTCGCAACAATTGCTAATACCGTAGCAGTTGGGATCGCAACATTCCCAACTGCTACGGCTACGATAATCACACTCACGAGCACAAGTAACGCTCCTCCGATTGTCACCCAAAAACTGTGCCGCATGTTTCGAATGTGCGTGATGTGTAGATTCATCGTTAACTCGATAATTAATTGTTGGGATGCAGAACCGATACAACCTCGGCGAGACCCTCGACGATACGTGGGCCTGGCCGGCTTACTAAGTTATCGTTGATAGGAAACACCGCTTTGTTCTTGACCGCCGGAATTTGCTCCCACCCTGTACGCGCATACACCATGTCCGGTGTGACGCCCCAAATTGAATTACCGAGCAAAATAACATCAGGTGCTTCCGCTACAATCTGTTCTAGACTGACTTGTGGATACGGGTTATCTGATTGACCAAATACATTCTCACCACCGGCAGCAATGAGCAACTCATTGACAAAATTACCGGCACCTATGGTGTATGGTTTTGCAGGATCAGTTGCATCTAACTCCCAAAACACGCGCGGTTTCTTTTCAACCGTTGCGACTTTTGCGACTAATTCGCTCCAAGATGCCTGCATACTGTTGGTCAATTCTGATGCGGCAGTGGATTGGCCAAGTACGGTTCCAACTAACTCTATATCAGTCAGCACACTTGCGAAAGTGCTGTTCAGACTCCCAATCACGATTACATTCAGCCCAAGTGTTTCTAGTTTTGTGATTACATCATCCGGGGTAATCGCCGCAGCAAAGATAACGTCCGGGTTGAGTGCAGTTATCTGTTCGTAATTAACACTCATGTCTGGATTCGTGATTTTGGGCAGGTCTGCGACCTCGGCAGGGAAATCGCTATACATATCCACTGCGAGGACACGATCACCAGCATCAAGCGCATAAATTATTTCTGTGGTACTTGGTGCCAGCGAAATAATTGTTGTGACAGACTCTGGGATGACCACAGGGCGGCCTTTGCCATCAGTCAGCACAGTTTCAGCGCTAACATTCGGCTCGGTCGTCGCTGTAGCATCTATTTGTTGCGAAGGTTGTGCGGTTGGTTCAGGTTGTGCAGCAGGTGCAGTAGCACACGCAGCAAGAACAAACGCCACACTACTCACAAACAATAACATCGACTTCTTCATAGTAACTCCTATCATCACAAGTAACAAAAAACCTTCGCATAAAGCGAAGGGCGTAGGGGACAGACGAATAATTCAGGTACGTCGTGTCGCCATGGCACCTCCTTGGCTCGAAGAGGTCGAATCCACATATTCGGTAAGGCAGGATTCCTGGCTCACGTCAAATTGACGCTTACAGTTGCGGCACAGCGACGGACTTTCACCGTCTTCCACCTTTATGCTCTAGCATCCGGGCTAGCGAGTCACCTTACCATATGTACTTGTCACAGCGTTAGCTGCAGGAAGAGTATAAGTGATATGATATGACATGTCAACACGGAGGTTTTCGATGTTTCCTGTGCACATCCGTAGCGTATTTCACTCTGCCACACACGAATGGCCGATATGTGGTCAAGGTTTCAACGAATGTAACTTTTATGCGCTTGCAAATGCACTAAATACGATGCAAAACGCATTTCTATACGACCCTCAAGCGCTCAAACGCAGAGTTGGGTTCTTATTTCAAGCGCGATTAGGTGGCACATTCCCGTTCCTAAAATCGATGCTACTCCGTCAACTCGGCTTTGGTAGCCATTTTGGCAATCTCCGGTATACGGATGCAGAATTCGTCCTCCGTCAACTCATAGACATGCACATCCCAGTCTTGGTTGACATCTACACAGCTGCGCAATTCGGGTTAACACGGTTTTATGGCCAACACTCGGTGGTACTTGTTGGGTACAGCCATCGATTTCGCGATGCATGGGGGAACGATCACGAAGAATACTATCTTATTGATAGCGAGTGGCCACGCCTCGGTTCTTTCTCTGTTACACAAAACAACATTGATCGTGATGGGGATGGCATCGCAGAAGATTACCCTGGTAATCGCACCGTATCAAGAGCACAATTCTTGAAAATATTTACAACTCGGTGTTATTCACCTATTTTTCCTTCACAGTCGCTCCATGATCAATGGTATTGCAACACATTTGCGCAACATACTCCGCGACTATGGGAAAAACTCGTAAGCGGAACGAATGATCGATTGAAAATCACTTAAAATCATGAGTTTATTATTCCGAAATAGTGCATAATACTCATACGTTTTAAACAGCAAGTGCGGAGGCTCAATGCAACTCTTTTGGCGAATGTATACATACATCAAACCATATTGGCTTTTATTTGTTGGTGCGTGGATTAGCTTGTTACTAAACAATGCCGCAAATTTAATAAGTCCAATGTTTTTACGCACAATTCTCGATGAGGGCATTGCAAAATTACAAATTGAACAAGTTTGGTACGGCACTGCTCTTTTGATTGGATTAGCACTCATACGTGGAGTTTTTAGTTTCACTCAAGCATATTGGTCAGAAAAACTGTCTCAATCATTTGCTTTCGATTTGCGCAATCTCCTATTTGAGAAAATTCAATCACTCAGTTTTGCATACCACGATCGTATGCAAGCCGGACAATTAATGACACGTCTGACCAGTGATGTAGAACAAGTACGAAGTTTCATCGCATCTGCATTACTACAGTTTATCAGTGCCATAATCATGCTCGTCGGGAGCATCGTTGCACTCGTAAGCATGAACTGGCGACTTACCATCATTGCCGTTCTGATTATTCCCCCGGCAATGGTCGTGCTTGGCTACTTCATGAAAGTCGTTCGTCCCATGTTTTCGACCATCCAAGAACGCCTCGGTGCACTTAATTCTGTCCTGCAAGAAAATATCAGTGGTGCACGGCTAGTAAAGGCATTTGGACGCGAATCATATGAAGTTCAACGCTTTGCGCAACGCAATGAATCATTGCTCGATATTAATCTCAAATCCGTCGTTGCAATGTCATCATCATTTCCACTTATCTTTCTCATCAACAACCTGGGAACGTGGGCCATTTTGTGGGCTGGTGGTGCTCAGGTAATCGGAGGAGAATTATCGATTGGTGAGTTGTTGGCATTTAACACCTATTTATCGCTGCTCTTCCAACCACTTTTCATGTTAGGTATGATCGCAGCACAAATAACGCGAGCCAGTGTTAGCAATGAGCGAATCTTTGAATTAATTGATACGAATACCGAGATTAATGATGCACCTGATGCCATTCCAATGCCACAAATCAAAGGTGAAGTTACCTTTGAGAATGTATCACTTCGATATGCGGGGGCCGAAAGCAAAGTATTGGATGGTGTCAGTTTTCATGTACCTGTGGGGACTACGGTGGCCATTCTTGGGACTACAGGAAGCGGCAAAAGTTCACTGATAAATGTAATTCCGCGATTTTATGATGTTACGGATGGACATGTACGTGTTGACGGTTTCGATGTACGGAGTGTAACACTTGACAGCCTTCGAAGCCAAATTGGCATCGTACTCCAAGATACGACATTATTTAGCGGTACAATTCGTGACAATATTGCCTATGGTCGTCCTGATGCTCAACTGAATGATGTCATTCAAGCAGCGATAAAAGCGCAAGCTGACGAGTTCATAACTGAGCTACCTCAAGGGTATGACACCATCGTAGGAGAGCGCGGAGTGGGACTCTCAGGTGGCCAACGGCAACGCATTGCTATAGCGCGCGCACTTCTATTAGATCCAAAAATCCTCATTCTTGATGACAGTACATCTGCCGTAGACACTGAAACAGAGTTCAAGATTCAACAAGCACTCGATAAACTCATGCAACACCGCACGTCGTTCGTTATTGCGCAACGCATCAGCACGGTACGAAGTGCAGATGTCATTCTTATTCTTGATAAAGGAAAGATTGTCGGTCAAGGTACACACGATGAGTTACTCCGTGATAATCCAATATACGGTGAAATCATCGATTCACAATTTGGCGTTCAATTGCACGGCGTTCACGCCGATTAGGAGTAGGGCATATGTGGCGTGGCATACAAGGCATGGCAGAACTTCCAGAAGGCCGTGCAAACAACAGATCCGCAACTATTCAGCGTTTGTGGAAGTACCTAGCTCCACACTCTCGATCTTTGATGGTAATTACGGTACTTTCGATCATCAACGCAGGTGTCCAAGCGCTTGCGCCGGTCATTATTGGCAAAACTGTTGATGACGCAATACTCAACAAAAACACCACACTACTATGGCAGTACATGCTTCTCCTTGCGCTATTGTACGTGTTTGGCGCATTGACTGCACGTTATCAATTTCAACAAATGGGAGTACTTGGACAACGTACGATTACCAGAATGCGTTCCGAGCTCTTTGAACATTTACAGAAACTCTCGATGCGATTTTTTGATCGAAATCCGGCAGGTGACTTGATGTCACGCATTGTAAATGACATTGACGTCATTACACAATTAATGGGACAGGGACTGACCATCGTCATCGGCAACCTATTCACACTCGTCGGTATTGTGATCGCCATGATCATCCTTGATGTACGTCTCTCTCTGGCAAGTCTGGTCATGATCCCATTGCTCTTTCTTTTGACGCAGCTGTTTGCGACATCTGCACGTAACGCTTATCGCAAAACACGTGAAGCAATTGGGAATGTGTCGTCTGATATTCAAGAAGAAATAGCAGGGGTTAAAGTAGCCCAGGCATTCACACGAACCGATGTGAACCTCCAACGATTCTCTGAACGGAATGCAGTCAATCGTGATGCCAACATTACCGCGACAGCAATAACGAGTGCATTCGGCCCGTTAGTAGATGTACTCGCAGCTCTGGGGTTGGCAATCGTCGCTGGTTATGGTGGCTACCTCGTGGTAAATAACGAGGCTACACCTGGTCTGGTCATTGCATTTATCACCTATTCTCAGTTCTTCTTTCGACCAATTCAGGCATTATCGCAATTCTATACAACCGCGCAGTCAGCATTAGCCGCTGCCGAACGCACATTCGGGTTGATTGACACACCGATTGATATTGCTGATGGTGTAAATCCAGTTAAAGTTCAAGAACTGCAAGGCAGAGTCACATTTGATAGTGTTTGGTTTCGTTACGATGCACGGAAAGGACAGTCCGGAGAAGGAGATTGGGTGCTCAAGAACATCCACCTTGATGTGCAACCAGGTGAAATGATTGCGTTAGTGGGACACACCGGTTCGGGGAAAACATCTTTAGTTTCGCTTATTCCACGTCTCTATCAGGTGAACCAAGGCGAGATTCGTATCGATGGCATAAACATCACCGAATACGAACACACTGGCTTACGCCATCAAATGAGTATGGTCCTGCAAGAGACATTTTTGATTTCAGATACTGTACGCGAGAATATCCGTTATGGAAAGTTGTCTGCAACCGACGAAGAAATCGAGCAAGCTGCACATGATGCAAATGCGCATGATTTTATTGTAAAACTAAAAGACGGCTACCAAACGATTCTCGGCCCACAAGGAGTATCTTTAAGTCAAGGTCAACGACAATTAATCGGAATTGCACGCGCAATTTTGGCGAAACCTCGAATATTGATCCTTGATGAAGCAACGAGCAGTGTTGATACCCGAACAGAACTTCTCATTCAGCAAGCACTCGAGCGCCTCTTGCGTGGTCGCACAAGTTTTGTGATTGCCCATCGTCTATCAACCGTACGTGGTGCTGATCGAATTGTGGTTCTTGACCACGGTGAAATAGTTGAAGTCGGGACACATGACGAATTGATGATGAAGGACGGCGCATATGCAGAACTCTACAACCGTCAATTTGCAGGACTCATTCAACCGTCATGATTGATGTTACCAGGATGGTGTAAATGACGCTGTCCACTAGCAGTAAGTTGTTGTGCATCGTCAATCCAACCTCGCTGCTGCAACTCTTGAAGCAACGGCCCATCTACGATTTGTCGTTGATGGGCATGTTGATGGCTTGCGATGTGAACTAGCTGTGCGAGTAACAAGACTTCTTTACGCAATGTACGACGTTCAATTAATCGAGCTATAACGCCTCGTTTGGGTGCGAACAACCAAATCATCAGAAATTGAAACCCAGCAACCGACGCCATTGTGCCAGAAACGGATACATCAACTAAAATTGCAAGCCAAATCCCAATCAACGATGCCGACATGGAGAGGAGTACCGTCAACCACACCATTGAGCGTAAATGATAGGTGAGCAAGTAGGCACTTGCTGGTGCAGTTGTCATGAATGCAACAACTAAAATCGCCCCAACTGCATCAAAAGCGGTCACAACAGTGAATGAAGAAAGAATCACTAAACCAGTTGTTAGCACAGCAGGAGCAAAACCAACCAATGTAGCACTGGTGGCGTCGAACGTTGTAAAAAGTAATTCTTTCCAAAAGACAATCATAAACGACACACTCAACAACAGTGCAATACCATTCATGACCATTGCCCGAGGTCCAAAATCTACACCACCAACGACAATTCGATCAAATGGAGCAAAAATAATTTCACCCAGCAGTACTGCATCAAGATCAAGGTGGGTATCACCTGCATACACCGTGATAAGAATAATTGCGAGGCTAAACATTCCTGCGAATACTAACCCGATAGCCGCATCTGCACTGATGTTCTGCCGTTGAAGTCGCTCAACGAATAAAGCGGTAATTACACCGCTCGCTACCGCACCAAAAATCATGAATGGGGAATCCACATCACCAACTACCAAAAAAGTTAGAACAATGCCCAATAACACGGAGTGCGTTAATGCGTCAGAGAGCATGGACATCCCTCGAAGCATGAGCCACAATCCAGGTACCGCACAGGCAACTGCAACAACGAGTCCCGTTAGATATAAATCTACTAGTATCATGCAGCACTCCTCATGCGCGCACTACGCAAACGAGCAGCTCCAACATGTGAAATTAAAGCAATCATGACGCTGAGAAAAACTATCGTCGGACCAGTCGGAATCCGCACATATGCCGACGAGATGATTGCCCCAACCACACCACACAACGCACCGACACACCCGGCAATTATCATCATATGAGACATGCGATTCGACCAGGGACGTGCGGCAATTGCAGGTGCAACCAGCAACGCACTCATTAAGAGTGCACCGACGATTGGCAAACCCATGGCAATGACCACACTCACACAAAACATAACACCGAGATCAACAACAAATGAAGACAATCCGCGTGCATGTAACCATGCTTGATCAAAGCAAAATGCATGGATTACTGGCCAGGCCAATCCAACAACAAATAAAATAGGCAAACCGAGCGCACTTATTACATAGACGTCCTGCCATACGACGGCAGCAGCTTGCCCAAATATAAATGCCTGAAGACCTGCTTGTCCGGTAGTAGGCACCTTCTGAATGTATGTTAACAACACCATGCCAACACCAAAAAAGACTGCTAACATCATTCCCATTACTACATCGACACGCAGTCGTGTAGTATTCGTGATCAGGACTACCAATGCAACACCAACCACCCCCGCACATGTTGCACCTGCAATTAAAAAAAGAGGATCTTTGCCAAACAGGAGATATGCAATCGCAACGCCCGGCAGGGTCGCATGTGAGATGGCATCGCCTAACAAACTCCGCTTGCGCAGAACCATGATGACACCAAGCGATCCAGATAACGCACCTATGATGACTGAGGCGATAATGATAACTAAAAGGACACTATCAATCATGCTGGCATTCCTACTGGTGCAAATGCCTGTTTCACAACCTCGTCAACCGATAGGTCTTTGATATAGCCCTCTGCGATGCGGCGCGCATTTATGGCATACAAATAATCAAAGTAGTGCGTTAGCGTTTGCAAATCATGATGTACGGCAATAATGGTTTTGCCACTATCTCTGAGTTGGTGGAGAACCGTCACAAGCGCTCGTTCGGTCTCTGCATCAACACCTTGAAATGGTTCGTCGAGAATCCACAAATCAGCTTGCTGAACCAGCGCACGTGCCAAAAATGTGCGTTGTTGTTGGCCACCCGATAATTGTGAGATAGGTCGTTGATAAAATGACGCGAGTCCGACAATTTCTAGGGCTTCAGCCACACGTTTACGATCTTCGGACTGTGGTCTTCGAAACCAACCACGTTGACCATAGCTCCCCATCAACGCCACTTCCTCAACGGTGATGGGAAAGTCCCAATCAATGGCAGCACGTTGTGGCACATAGGCTATCCGAGTCCGCACTTGAGATAACGACTGTCCAAAAAACTGTACGTCGCCAGTCAGTCGCGAAGTCAGCTCAAGTGCAGCCTTTATAAACGTAGATTTGCCGGCACCATTCGGACCAACTATGGCGGCCATACATCCGACCGGAATGTCGGCATCGACATCCCACAGCACTGGCCGATCGTTGTATGCGACTGTTAAATCACGCACAGATAACGCCATCGTCATCATGAGCTTCCTTTCAGAGCGGATACTATGGTGCGTACATTATGTTGCATCATTCCTACGTATGTAGCCGCAGGTGTATTTGGTTCACCAAGCGAGTCTGAATACAACTCACCTCCCAATTTCACACTTCCACCACGACTCGCAACGGCCGCCTGTAACGCCTCAATAGTTTTGGGTGAAATAGTACTTTCAAGAAATATCGCTGGTACACGGCGTTCAACGATACTATTCGCTAATGAACTCATATCCTGGATACCTGCTTCCGTTGCAGTACTGATTCCTTGAATACCAAGTACTTCAAAATTAAACGCCCGACCAAAGTAACCGAAAGCATCATGCGCAGTAACCAATACACGGCGATCTTGTGGGATTTCTGCAATCAATGCTTGCAGCTCTGTATACAAACGCTCAAGGGTCGTGTCATAACTCTGCGCACGTTCGTTGATGTGCGACATGAGCGATGCATCGTGTGAGAGCAGGACATCCGCGACGTGCCGCACTGCTTTACGCCACAGTTGCACATCAAACCATATGTGAGGGTCAAGTTCAGCACCATCGTCACTCATGAGAAGTTCTGATTCAGAGAATGCATCAGCCAGTGATGCAACGGTTTTCGATTGTGGCATTTGTGTGAGTACACGTTCGAGTGATGCTTCAAGATTTAAGCCGTTGTAGATTATCACACTCGCTTCATTGAATCGCTGCAAATCACTCTGCGTTGCTTTGTAGGTGTGCGGGTCCAATCCAGGGCGAATCAACGTGGCGTGTGGTAAGCGGTCGCCAAGGAGTTGATTCAAAATATCACCAATCTGGCTAGTCGTCGCAAGCGCATTGGCTTGAATCGTTCTATTTGATGCACCACATGCAATTACAAGTGGTGAAATACCAATAAGCTTAAGGATATGACGGCGGTTCATTTAATACTCCAAGAAATATTTTAGGACAACCTAAATAAATTATAGCAAATCACAAACACCTGTCAAGTACGTTCTTTTTTAGCATGAATTACGGATAACAACTAGATTGTATGGTAGACTGACACAGGAATGTACGAGGAGTAAGTAATGACAACCCCAACGGTTACCGATCAAACAAATCGCAACGATCGTCTCGAATCATATGGCAATCGACTTAAATTTATCGCCATGGAATGGTCATTGATAATCGGCTGGTTAATGACGTTGTTAGTGATTTGGCGAGTAACATTCATGACGCTTGCTGAACGATTTTTGCCACTTTCTGCAGTACGCCTAGCAGTGATATTTGGCGTCCTCTTTTTGACAATTGGATGTGTCGCCGCGCTGGCAATTACAGGGTTTTGGCTACGCATGCATCCATATACCGAGACAACACGCAAACGATGGCTGAAAGGCATTGTATGGCTCGGAAGCGCTGCAGCAATTGGCCGATTGCTTGTTTGGCTCTTGGTTGAAGGCGTCGTTGGTTAGGTGCTAATTTGGAGACGTATTCATACATTGATGACCAAGACGACACGGCCACAGTTGAGAGTGTGCATGACCGCGTACAATTCCTGACGGCAGAATGGACTTTGATTGTCGGCTGGATTTGCACACTCTTACTGATATGGCGTGTTACTTGCGTGGCAATCATTGAACGGTATCTCCCACTTAACACGATTCGCTTTGCAATTATCGTATCTGCAATGGTGTTAATGATGGCTTCGGTCTACGCACTCACGATGACTGGACGTTGGCTACGCAAACGCCCCAAGTCACAAACGATTTGGCATCGCTGGATACACAACGTAATCACGCTGTGCGGGTTCGCTGCAGTTGGCAGAGTAATCATCTGGTATCTCATGCACGCGTAATCCGTAGAAATGTGGAGCAACAATGAAACATCGACAACGCATTATGTTAATTGACGGGCATGCCCTTGCGTTTCGTGCATTTTATGCACTAGCAGAACAAGGTCTTCGCACGTCGAGTGGCATCCCAACATATGCGATTTTCGGCTTTGCGTCCATTATGCTCAACGCAATTAAAGAGCACCAGCCCACACATATTGCAGTATCGTTCGATATTGGTCGTACGTTCCGCGATGATTTGTATGCTGAGTACAAAGCCGGACGAAGCGAAACACCAGCAGAGTTTCATCCACAACTCGAGCACATCAAACAGATGATGACTGCGTTCAACATCCCCATTTATGTTGCATCAGGATTTGAAGCTGACGATGTACTGGGCACACTTGCACGGCAAGCAAGTCAACTCGATACAGACACGCTTATCTTGACCGGTGATAGCGACACATTACAGCTCGTTGATGAGCGTGTACATGTACTCCTCGCAAATCCATTTGGCCAAAGGATGACATCTATCGAGTACGACGAAGCAAAAGTTTCCGAACGATACGAGGGATTAAAACCTAATCAGCTGGCAGATTTACGCGGTCTAAAGGGCGACAGCTCAGATAATATTCCCGGTGTTAAAGGGATCGGCGAAAAAGGTGCTATTACATTGCTTAATCTTTTCGGCACCATAGAAAACATGTATGCACACTTCGATGAAATACCCAATCGATATAAGAAAATCCTCGACGGACAACTGGATGCAGCGCTTTTTAGCAAAAAACTAGCAACGATTGTAACCGATGCACCAGTACAACTCATCTTGGAAGATTGTGATATTTCAGGTTATGACAAGCAAGAGGTCATTCGATTCTTTCAACAATTCGAAATTGGAAAAACGCTGATATCGCGATTACCACAAAGCACTGTTGTCCCAGCAGACTTACCAGCACATGCAGAGTTACCAAATCAGCGTTCTAATTCTGCAAACATGCAACTTGATATGTTTGGCACGGTGACAGCACAATCGTCGACTCATGCCCCGTTGACGCTCAAACAAGGATATGTGACCATCGTTGAAGTACATCAGCTCGTGAACGCTGTCGAATCATGCATCCGCGCAGGAGAATTTGCGTTTGATACAGAAACCACCGGAACGTCCGTGTTTACTGACGAACTTATTGGCATTTCGCTGGCATGCAGTCAAAATGTTGCATGGTACATCCCGATAAAACATGCAAATACTACCCTGATTCAACGTGACGTCATCCGCACACATCTTGCACCACTCTTTGAAGATCCTGCCATAAAGAAGTATGCACATAACGCGAAATTTGACATCGAAGCATTGCTGCAATTACCAATCACTGTGCGAGGACTTGCATTCGACACAATGCTTGTCGCCAGCTTGCTCGATAAACGCCGCGGCCTCAAAGATTTAGCGTTCTATGAATTACAGCTATCCGAAGAACCAATGAATATTGATGCATTGATTGGCAAAGGGAAACAGCAAACAACACTCGATACCGTTGACATCACTGCTGTAACAAATTATGCAGCGAGTGACGCGGACTATACATATCAGCTTACAAAACGACTTTCGCATGCGTTGTCGCAACAACAATCAACTGCTGATCTGTTTTATAACCTCGAGCTGCCGTTGATTGATGTATTAATTACCATGGAACAGAACGGCATCATGATTGATGTGCCTTATCTCCACGACCTCTCTATGCGGACATCACAACGCCTAGCAATTTTAGAGAGTGAAATTTATGCCATTGCAGACGTGCATTTTAACATTGCCTCAGGAGATCAGCTCAGCGACATCTTGTTTGGTAAAATTGGTCTGCCAACTGCTGGTCTTGAAAAGACCAAAACTGGCCGCTGGTCATTGAATGCAGAAGCACTGGAACGTTTGCGTGAACACGATTCGACACAAATCATTGAACGGATTCTCCAACACCGTCAGTTAAGTAAGCTCAAGTCAACTTACATTGATTCGTTACCCCTTCTGGTGAATCAACGCACCAAACGCATTCATACCTCCTATAACCAACTGGGAGCCGCCACCGGTCGCTTGAGTTCAGTCGACCCTAATCTACAAAACATACCAACACGCACTGAGGAAGGTCGCGAAGTACGCCGAGCGTTTGTGGCCGCACCCGGGTATACGTTAGTTGCCGCAGATTATTCGCAGATTGAGCTGCGCGTACTCGCGCATATCACACAAGACCCCAATCTCATGCGGGCGTTCCACGAAGATCAGGATATTCATGCAGCCACAGCTGCACAACTTTTTGGAATTCCAGTGTCACACGTCGACAAACACCAGCGTCGTCTTGCGAAGACCACAGTGTTCGGTGTTATATATGGGATCAGTGCTTTTGGGCTTTCACAGCGCACAAACGTGAGCCGAAGTGAAGCGCAAGCGCTTATTGATGGACTATTCACTCAGTTTCCAGGTATTCGTACATACATTGATTCAACAATTACTCACGCCAAATCGTACGGATTTGTTACGTCGTTGTTTGGCCGCAAAAGGATGACACCAGACATACATAATAAAGGACCTCGTCAACAAGCAGCAGAACGCGAAGCCATCAACCATCCAATCCAAGCTACTGCTGCGGATATCATGAAGTTAGCAATGCTTCGCGTACATGATGCATTGGCCAAATTTGGTAACGAGACGAAGTTGCTACTTCAGGTACATGACGAGTTAATTGTGGAAACGCCGGAAGTATACCAAGCGGACATTGCATCACTTCTACGCCATGAGATGACAAACGCCTACAAAGATCTTACTGTGCCTCTTAAAGTCGATGTTGAAGCAGGTCAGCGCTGGGATGATCTGCACGAGGTCTAAACTCCACGCACATCATCCTCCATCTACGATGTATCCATGTGGATACATCGTTTTTTTGCAAACTTTACAATTTTGTAAGATTTGGTATATTAGTATAAATAAATATATTATAGGAATTTACGCTATGTTTAAATTGCACACATCTCAAGATGATACTGTAGAAACGTCTATTGCCATGAATTGTACTCTAGTTGGAACGCTCAAAACCAGCGGCAATGTAGTCATGGCAGGCCGCATTGACGGCAACATAGAGGTAGAACACCTCCAGATCCAGGCATCGGGAAGTGTACATGCAAATGTACACGCAACCACGTGTATCGTGCATGGAGAAGTCAAAGGTAGTATAAGTGCGCGTAATTCTATCCTTGTATCACCTTCAGCAAAAGTACTTGGTGATATCGAGGCTACTACAATTCGAATTGAGCAGGGAGCATTTTTTAAAGGAACATCAAATACTTTCACCGATACATACGAGTAGCCCCAATCGCAATCGTGCTGTAATCAAATGACATTTGAACGAAGAAGGTAAACATTTATACTATTTGCAGTAGTACTACATATCCCTAAAGAGGTAATAGATGGCCACTTCAATGCTCGTACGGAACCCACAAGCGATGGTAGGCAGCGATACGGTAATTGGCAGCTCTAGCATGTTCATTGGATCTTTTTCAGGTAAAGGAAACATGACCATCGACGGCATTGTGGAGGGTGACATTAATCTCGACGGCACGATCAATGTGACCTCGCAAGGGCGTGTACGGGCGCACATTCAGGCAGCAGCATGTGTTATCGCAGGCGCAATCACCGGCAAAATCACGGCACTTTATCACGTGATGATGGAGCCGACTGCCAAAGCATGGTGTGACATCAAAACGAACGAACTGAAAATTGCCGCTGGTGCCACTTTCAAGGGTTCTTGTACAGAATAATCACTACATCATTAGAGTATGCACACGGGTAGGCACTTGCCAATCCGTGTGCATTAATCATTTACCGAGCGCTGCAGGTGCAGGACTTGAAAGATACGTGAAGATTCGCTGTACTGGTTTTGGCATCGTAACCATCCACGACTGTACGCGCGGTGAAGCAAAACTATTGACCATAGCTAACACAAGAATCATCACCACAAATGGTGCCACCTGAAGTACTTGTGTAGGCACGCCGTATTCGTTATCTTGAAGCCGCGTTGCCGCGGTCTGCAATATAGCAAACAGATAGCAACCAACAACAATGCGCCACGGGCGCCATGCGCCAAAAATGACAATTGCAAGTGCAATCCATCCCGTTCCCGCAACGTGGCGATACGTCCAACCTTGTTTCAAATCGAGCGTATATGCGGCGCCGGCAAGCCCGATCAAAACTCCTCCGATGATAACGGATGCGTATCGAACCTTAACCACATCGATTCCTCGCGCGAATAGCGCATCAGGGCGTTCGCCAACCCCGCGAATAATCAAGCCAATTCGGGTGCGATACAAGATAAACGCTATCAGCGGCACAAGCAATAAACTAAAATATATCACCACATCATGACGAAACAATAGAGGTCCAAGCACCGGAATATCAGACAAGAGTGGGATTGGCCATGCACTCACGGCTGGGCCTTGTTTTTGTACAAATGGGTTACCCAAAAAGGATGAAAGATCAGTGCACAACAACGCAAGCACAAATCCGAGGGCTGTTTGTGAGAGTTTGAGTGTTATGCCGAGAAATGCAACCAATGCAGCCACAAGTGCCCCAACAAATCCTGCCATGATGAAACCAAGTGCCACGTTACCAGTCATCAACGCAATGGCAAACCCGGCCATACCAGCTAACAATAATGCGCCATCCACTGAAAGATTAATGACGCCAGCACGTTCACTGAGAAGAATGCCCATCGTGGCGAGCAACATTGGCGCACTCATTGCGATTACTGCTGATATGTCTACCAAAATCTGACTCATGCTTCACCTCGTCGTTGTAAAGAGCGTGCGACGAGCATTGCAAGCACGAGCATCCCTTGCATGACACCGGCAATACTACTATCGGTGGATAATGCTAACGGAAGTTGAATACTCCCTGAGGTAATGACTGCAAAAAACAATGCAAGTGGTGCAACCCAGCGAACATCGGCACGGGCAAGGAGCGCAACAAGTAAGCCCAAGAATCCAATCCCGCTGGCAACGTTCGGTACAAGTGCATGATATACGCCAAGAACCTGTAATGCACCTGCAACGCCCGCAATCGCTCCACACAACGCCATTGCCTCAAACATGCGTCGTACTGAAGGGACGCCAAGACGTGCACTTGCCAGAGGACTTAATCCACTCGCACGCACCTGTAATCCCCAGTGGGTACGTCGTATAATCCACCAAGTCAACACCAGGATGGCACATGCAATTATAGGTGTTGGCCATGCCAAACGTGTTGAATCAATGGTTGGAAGCCACACTGTTTCATCAAGTGGTTCGGTTCCAGACATTGATGCCACACCTGGTCGCTTCCATGGTCCAAAGACAAAGTAGAGTGATGTACCAAGTGCCACAAAGTTTAAACCGAGGCCAGCAAATATTTCACTCACACGCGTATAGTGTTTGAGTAATGCGACAAGTAATGACCACAAGAGTCCGGCCACTGCGCCAACCAATGTTGCGGCCACCCAAAACAACAGTACTGAGTCACCCACTTCATATGCACGTAACACCCACATTGATGCAACACCACCGATGGTCATCTGACCTTCGATGCCAAGATTGTACTGGCCAGCTGCAAAACTCACGGTCAATCCAACAGCACACAGCAAGAGCGGAGCGGCAAGCATGAGCATATCACCCATGCGTCCCGGTGTTGTAAGTGATCCAGAAAACAGCAGTTGCAATGCTTGTAATGAAGGTACTTGATACGCGATGAGCAGGAGTGACGTGCATAGCACTGCACTCAGCACCGCACCTATCGGGATAAATGCAGATTGAATGCGCTTCATACTGCCACCTCTCCAAAACCAACTCCACCAATTAATTCAGCTAACCGATGCTCAGTTAATTCTTCACGACGAAGTAACCGTGATATCCGACCACCAAAGAAAACAATGATGAAATCACTGTTCAACATGACTTCCTCTAAGTCCGCCGAAAAAAACACGACACTCGTGCCTGAATCACGGCGCACGTGTAATCGTTGCCAAATAGCAGAAGCTGACCGTGCGTCTAGTCCGCGTGTTGGATGCTCCAACAAGATTCCACGTACATCGTCCGGAATGAGCGCAAGCATCGCACGTTGCTGATTTCCTCCAGACAAAAGATTTAACGGGGTATCGGGAGTCGCTTTGATGTCGTATGCAGTGATCAACTGTTCTGCTTTAGCACGAGGATTACTCCCATCAAGAAGTAGCTGATCTCGGAGTAGACGTACATGATCAACCAGACTCATCTCAGCAATCACACCCTCATACAGGCGATCTGCAGGAAGAAATACAATATCGGGCTGATATCCATCTACTAAACGACCATCGCAGGTAATCACTCCATGTGACGGACGTTGTAGACCAGCAAGATGGTACAAAAAAGTACGTTGACCAGACCCCTCAAGACCTGCCAGGCCGATTAGCGCGCCACGTGGCAATACCCCATCGAACGGACCGAGCTGAAATGATGCATCGCGCATGACAACGTGACGGAACTCCCAACGAACTTCCATTATTGCAGAATCTCGTGGCGATATGGCAGTTGTTGGTTCCATCTCACCGAACATTGCACGCAGAATGACATCTTTGGAAATCGGCAGCCCGACCTGTTCACCAACGATGCGACCAGCACGTAATACCGTTGCTGTATCACAGAGTTCCATTAACTCATCTAGTTTGTGAGTGACAAAAAGCACGGTTCGACCGGCATTCGCAATACTGCGCAATGCAGTGAACAATGCACTTACTTGTTCGGCTGTTATTCCCGTTGTTGGTTCATCAAGAATCAAAAGTTGCGACCCGGCGATGAGCAACCGAATGATTTCGACCTGCTGCCGCTGCCCAACTGTCAGCGTATGTATGCGTTGCTGTGGGTCAAGTGAAAAGCCTAATTGCGTACTCCAGTTGATAAACTGTTGCAACAAATCGGCTCCACGTGGCATGTGTAACCCGCATGCGATATTTTCTAAGACAGTGAATACAGGTACATCAAGAGGGTCTTGTCCGACCATGCCAATGCCTACATGAATTGATTTTGCAGGATGTCCTAGAACGACCGCACTACCATCCACTTCAATGACACCACTATCCGCAGTGTAGACTCCAGACAGTATTTTCATCAGTGTGCTTTTGCCGGCACCATTCTCACCAAGAATGCCATGAATCTGTCCAGCCGCAAACTCAATGTTAATATCATTGTTTGCTTTAACCGCGCCGAACGACTTGTACAAACTACGTATGCGGACCTGCATCCAGACTCCTTTTGTATGTCTTGATACATGTAGTGTAACGTATAATGTCGCAGTATCAAACTACGTTCATAAACGAAAAACCAGGCTCCGATAGTTCGGAGCCTGGTTCTCTGTGCGAAACTACTCAGCAGCACTTTGACCGTCGATACCTTCGATCAACTGTGGCATGTACCAAACCTGCTCATCGGTGGCTACCACACCATCTGCGAGCAACTCGGTTCCATCTTGTAGATTGATTGGACCAGTCCACAAATTCAGACCACCAGCCAATTCAGCGATGAATGCATCAAGCTTTGCAGAATTATCTGCACTCAGCGCATTACCTTTCAAGAAGCCGATGCTGCTGGTCTCTTCGTTGTTAATGTCATTCCAATCTGGTGCGTACCACACCCACTCTGGCTTCCACGTACCGGCTTGAACGTCGGAAATAATCTTCCCGTACGCAGGAATCCAGTTGAAGTAAGGTACTCCTAAACAGGCATCAGCACCCTTGTCACATGCACCTTTAAAGTCATATGGCACAGCATATACATCTTTACCGGCTGCACGAGCTTTACTTGCCTCAACAATTGCCTCAGGCGTATCAATGCCGGAGATTACCACATCATACCCCTCCGCAAAGAAGTCATTCACAACTTTGGTTGGGTCAAGAGTAACACCGGGAATGTTAAACCAGAAGCCAATCCAGGTCACTTTGAACTGTAACGCAGCAGCATCTTCACCGCGCACCTTCGTCCAACAGTGCTTTGCTCCCAAGTAGGCTGAATTCGTGAGACGACGAGTTTCGTCATTGATGAGCGGACCAACGAACGCAATCTTGCCATCTGCAGAGGTAAGTGCTGCTGCACAACCGGCAATCATCTTGCCGTATTCCATGCGGCCCATCACGTTGCCCAAATTTGCCGGACCTTTGCCAGTCAACACATCGTCACCAGATGCATGAATGAACGTGACATCTGGGTGTGCTTTAGCAGCTTCTCGCGTGCCATCTTTGAAGTCATCAGAATTAGTAATAACAAGTGTTGCACCCTGAGCTACCAACTCGTCAACAACTTGCTCAACCTTAACGTTTGGACGATCTGCGGGATTTACCTTGTCAACGTATACAAATTTGGCGCCAGGAATCTTGGCCTCGAGATGTTTGGCAGCCTCATAGTGAGCCTGACTCCAACCACCATCGTTGTACGGACCGACGAGCACCATTCCAAACACGAAAGGCTTTGTTTCACCTGCGGTTTGTTCGGCTGGGGCGGCGGTGGGCTCGACTGCATTCTCTGCGGGGGCACTGGGTGCGGCTGCACAGGCACTGATAATGAATGACAATAACGTCACCATTATGACGAATGCCATACGTGTCATGTGCGTTCCGGCCATCTGCTGCTTCATGCTACTCCTCTTACCTTTGTTGGCAGATACAATCCCCAAATATAAAAAGGCCGACGATTGTCGACCTTGTCCGGGGCGAACATTGAAGATGCGTCAATGCATCGGTTAATTGCGATATGCTTAATACAAAGTATAAATAGATTTAATCTGCTGTCAACTTTTCGTTCATTTCACTATTGAAAGTCATTCACGTGGCAAACCTCAACTATAGGGAGCAAGCGCACGAATCATCGCATGTACTGCATGCTCCAGCGTTTTTCGTTGTGTGGCAAATGTTAGGCGTACAAAGCCCTGACCCGATGGTCCAAACGCAGCACCATCTCCGAGTGCAACTTTGGCCTCTTGTAAGAAGAATTCACGAGGTATGAGCGGGAGTTGTGCATCTCGACAATCTATCCAACTCAAGTATGTCGCTTCTGCTTTGTTTACCTTGAGTTGAGGTGCATGCAATCGTAGCATCTCATTTACAAATGTTTGATTGGCCAAATAATACGCACGCACATCAGATAGCCACTCATCACCATACAAATATGCAGCTTTTGCACCGGTATACCCAAATATTTGCGGACTAGATACCAATCCTTGCATCGCACGAATGTACTGCTCTCGTAATTCGCGGTTCTGAATAATCGCCACACAAAAACCCAATCCAGGTATGTTAAACGTCTTACTTGGACTCAAAAGTGTTATGGTCCGTGACGCAACTTCCGCAGAAAGTGTCGCAATTGGTGTGTGCACCGTATCGCCAAGCAGAATCTCAGCATGAATTTCATCCGCACATATCAACAGATCATGTTCTATGCAGGCATCGGCCATTTGTTGTAACTCTGTGCGTGTGAAGGCACGCCCTGTCGGGTTGTGTGGATTACACAACAAAAACAATCTCGTCTGGTCGTTGATGGCTGCACGAAATGCATCATCGTCATGAACGTATGTAATGTACCCATCCTGCGTTGTTCGATAAGCCAAATCAGCATATTGTGCCTGTTTATTCTGATTGAGCGGTGCTTTTGCTATTGGCCCATAACAGGGTGCGTGTAGGAGGATTGCATCACCTGGCACCCCTGCGATGCGACAAGCCAAATTAAAACCTTGAACAACACCCGGTAGGTAGACTACTTCATCAGCTGCAACATCCCAATTATAGAGACGCTTTAAGCGTGCACGAATAATATCGCCGATGTCAGGTAACTCCCAATTACCCCCGGGGTGAGAGGCATGTCGAATCGCCGCTGTGTAGCCAAATAATCCATGTGCAACACGTTCTGCAAGTGCCGCAGTTACAGCTGGTGGAGGGGCAAAGTCAGCTTCTGCAATCCACAGAGGCACCACGTCACGATCGTACATATTCCATTTAACACTGTCAGTGTCTCGCCGCTCGTGATACATATCAAAATCGTGCATTGGAGTACCTCTTAATGAGTGAATTGAGTTGTATTATATATGACCTGATGAGGGTATTCCACAGTTTACGACATTGTGTAGCAATTACACTTAACAAAAAGCGGTGCAGTGTACACACACTGCACCGCACAACGCGATTAACTTAACGGTTCAAGCGCACGCCGCATAGCGTCGAGACCCTCTTCAAGCAATGGCCGAGGACACGCCATGGTTAATCGGACGAAATTCGCCGTATGCGATCCAAAATTACGTCCATCACCGAGGGCAACGCCATATTTTTGGAAGTACTCCTTTGGATTCCCTTCGATACCAGCCTGCGTACAGTCAATCCATGACAAATACGTGGATTCAGGATTTGTGACGGTGAGTTGTGGCATGAACTTCTTGATATATGCGATCGTGAAATCACGATTTGCGGCGTAATAGCTGAGCGATGCATCAAGCCAATCTTGGCCATGTTGATAGGCGGCTAACGCACCAACGTACCCAAAGATGGTTGCGTGGGGGACCAACCCAGCCATCACCTTCTTGTACTTTGCGCGTAACTCAGGATTTTGAATAATCGCAAAACTAAATCCAAGACCTGGGATATTAAAGGTCTTGCTCGGAGCCATCAACGTGATGGTGTTTTGAGCGATTTCTGGCGATAACGACGCGGTGGGGATGTGCAGTCGACCATCAAGTACGATGTCACAATGTATTTCGTCCGAACAGATGACAACCCCTCGATCAACGCAAGCTTTCGCCATTTGATAAAGCTCGTCACGTCCCATGAGTCGACCAGTTGGATTGTGTGGATGACACAAGATAAAGATCTTTGTTTTCTCAGTCATTGCGCCAACGAACGCTTCCATATCAAGATGATAATCGATGATTCCCTTATCAACACTCATCTTAAGTTCTGCAGGCTGCGTAATCATCTCATGATTGTTTGCTGCAGTGAGTATCGGCGGATAGTTCGGCGTTTGTACAAGCACACCATCACCGGGTTGGCCAACTGCCCGGCACGCAATGTTAAATCCGGTCACCACGCCAGGAACGTACACCAGATCATCAGTCGTTATCTCCCAATCATAGAGATCTTTCATACGTTTGACGAGGAGCTGTGCGAGTTCGGCCGGTGCGCCTGCATACCCATAGATACCATGCTGAGCTCGCGCTACTAACGCATCAATAACTCCCGGTGGAGATTTCAGATCGGCGTCCGCTACCCACATTGGTAGCACGTTGTCTCCGTATAAGTTCCACTTAATACTGTCGCCACCCCGACGATCGACCACTGTGTCGAAATCGAAACGCATCTGAGACCTCCTGTTAATTTCGTAATGCACGCATAGTATACACTATGCATTTGAAATTATTCACGACGAAATGACGCATGTAACCTAGACCGCATAATCATCGCATATAATGGTCAAGTAAATCATTCGTAACTGTGTATGGTACATATCCAAATGACACCAAAAACTTCTTCACCATGGAAATCGAGTGCCTTATACTTGACCATAGCACGTCGTGTTTCTGCTCAACCATTCCTCCTTTTTGTGGTGTGGCTAGGCTTTACGATGGCAGTGGCATTAACCGTGAGCATCCCCGTATATGCCGAATCGGCGGGATACCGACTACTCATCAACTCAATTAGTGAAAATCAGCAACCTGGCACACGTTTGCCTCCTTTTGCGCTGATTTTTAAGTTTGGTGGTGCATCAACTCGACCAGTGAGTTATGAACAATGGCAAACAGCTGATAATGCTATGCGTAATTTACCCGCATACGGCATTGATTTACCGGCACCTCCACTCGTACGCTACGGAGCAAGCGAAAAGCTAGAAATTCGTTTTCCAGATTCAAAACCCACGACCCCTTCAGTGGTGCGTGCACGAATTGGATTTCTCAGTGATCTCGATCAACATATTCGTCTCAGTAGTGGCGATATGCCGAAATCATGGGACGGCAACGGCCCAATTGAAGTGCTCGTTGCACAAAGTACCTCTGACAAAAATACGATTCTTCTCGATGATATTTTTGTTGCGCAAAAACGTGGCGGTCGCTATGCACTTGAGCAACAAATCAAAATCGTAGGCATTTGGCAACCACGCAACGATAACGATTTGTACTGGTTTACCCCAGCTGCGGCCTACAGCGACGTGTTTTTTGTACCTGAGGCGTCATGGCAACTCCTCGTAAATCGGCCACCAGCAGAATTCGTCGAGCAAGCAAGCTGGTATGCGGCATATGATGGCTCAGGAGTGCAGAGCAACAATACACCGCAAATTACATCTGGCATCACTACCGTGAACAGTGAGATGAGTCAGCTCTTACCGGGTGTAGAGCTTTTTCGATCACCACTGAGCCAGCTCGAACGTCAACAGCAGGAGGTACGGCAACTCACGGTCACACTGCTACTTTTCGGTGTGCCTCTGATTTGTCTCCTCCTGGCGTTTGTTTGGCAAATCGCCGGATTACTTGTTGCCCGACAGGAGCTCGAAATAGCCGTTCTTCGAAGTCGTGGCGTCACCCGCCAACAATTACTTGGTATGTCATTGATTGAAGGCGGATTTATTGCGTTTTTTGCGTTGATTGCTGGTCTGCCACTGTCACTTCTGGTGGCACGTGCGATCGGATTAACACAGTCGTTTTTACGATTTGGCGAACTAAATATTCCCGAACCGCAACTCCTCGATCAAAGTTGGTTGCACGGTGGATTCATTGCATCGGTTGCGATACCAGCAGTCGTTCTCCCAGCAGTACGGTTGACACGGAATTCTATTGTTTCGTTACGTCAATCTCAGGCTCGTCAGAACTTACCTCCTTGGATTGAACGCTACTATGTTGACATCCTTCTATTTATCCCGGCGTGGTATGGTTACCAACAACTTTCAATTGGTGGTTCGCTCTCGGTACCAGGACTTGATGGAGAAGGTGGGCTCGACGATCCATTTCGCAACCCGCTATTGTTACTCGCACCTGCATTATTTATTGGTGCAACTACACTTCTCGTTATACGACTTTTTCCACGCATAATCACGCTGGTGTCCACGCTGATTCAACGGTTACCTGGTGTCGTCGGAATATCTGCAATGCGACAGCTCGCGCGAAACCCAGGCAGCTTGCGCGGGCCCACTTTGTTGCTTATTTTAACGATAAGTTTAGCCACGTTCACCGCATCAATGGCACGCACGCTCGATCAATACAGCATCGACAAAGCTCATTACCGAAGTGGTGCAGATTATCGATTATTGCCGAGTACTATGATTGGCACAAGTGTAGATATAACAGGCGACGTACCAAATCTGCCCGATCCGGATCTCCTCATGGGACGCACCCAACTATCGAGTATGACAGGCGAACAATCGCCGATTGTATCGTTGGAATACTTGTATGTGCCGATCACAGAATTCAGCGAGATTCCAGGAATACAGGCAGCTACCATTGTTGCACCAAGCAAAATTGATATGAATATCAACGGAGCTGCCAAATCTGGTGTCATGTATGCCATAGATCCACCGTCATTTGCAAGTGTAGTAGCAGATACGTGGAGAGCGGACTATGATGATGACTCTTTAGGTGCAATCATCAACAGCATGAACATCAACATCGATGACGCAGTTATTTCGCAACGTTTAGCTGCTGATATGAACATAAAAGTCGGTGACCGATTCGAAATCATCGTTGACAGCTTAGGGAGTCGACGTGCAGTATCAGTAGTTGTGGCAAACATCATCACCTACATGCCCACACTGTACAACGAAGGGCCATACTTTGTCCTCACAAATTATGAGCACATCACGAATGAACTTGGTGGCAAGTATATGTACGAAGTGTGGTTGCGCAGTGACGGGAGTGACAATCTCAGAGCTGTCCAAGCAACAGCATTTCGAAATGCATTACGCGTGTTGCCATATACTCCAACAGCATTTATCAATGCAGAAATTCTCCAACCGCAACGTCAAGGGCTATTTGGTCTACTCTCAATTGGATTTGTCGCAACTGGTGTGATGTCAATGATTGGAATGCTGGCATACATACTCCTTACACTACGTCGCCGCAGTGTCGAATTTGGTGTATTGCGCGCCATTGGCATTAGTCAAACAGCATTACGAATGACACTCGCGCTTGAACAACTTATCACTATTGGATTCAGCACGATTATTGGCATAATCATAGGAACAATTACAAGTCTCCTCTACCTACCATTCCTCAAAGTAAGTCAAGGAGTTTACCCCGATACACCGCCATTTTTGGTCGTCTTTGCGGGGCTCGATACAGGATTAATTGCACTTACGGCCACTGCACTGATGGGGCTAATCATTGTGTTAGAACTGTTCGTCATCCAACGCATGCGCATCGGTGAAGCAGTGAAACTCGGAGAAGCCGTATAACAGCATTGCAACAGCATTCTATGGTATATTTACTGTGACATTGTAGATTCATTTGATGACTGAAGTGTAAGAGGAACTAATGACTACTCGACCAACGCCAAAATTTACCGGTGTGGACACACACGCAGATAGCAAAGGGCGATACACCATTCGTTTTGCTTCCGATTGGCATAAATTTGACCTCGATCATGGACTTGATGGGGTGCTATTTTCACCACATCCAACCAATACCAACACCTATGTTGCAGTATGGTGTCAAGGTCTTGATGTCCAGGCAGAGGCACGTGATGCCGATGACATTGCAAAAGCATTTGACGACGGGTTGAGTCAACTTAATCAATACACTCAAATCGAAGGGGATAATGTTGTTATTGGCAACCTTATCAAATTAGAACGTTTTTATACATTCGAAGATAGTGGTGTTATTCGCAAGCGCAAAGTCTGGGCCATGTATGTCGGGAAGTGGTTGATGGTGCTGACGTATCAGGGTGAGACCGTTGAAGAGTGGGAACACTGGCACGCAATGGCCAACCAATCGTTTTTTCACTTTGTGATTCCACCCGAGCTATGGTTTGCCATGGACCGTGACTTATCCGTCAAAGGTACACCAACGACGCGTGTTGCCCGCGGTAAACCCAAAAAGTCATAACACCATGCCAACACTACTCATCTGGGGTGCGCATAGCAGTATTGCGCGAGCGACCGCTTCAACATTTGCCGAACAAGGATGGACAATCATTGGCGTTCAACGTCCTGGGCATCCTCACAGTTCACCATACCATGCCGTCTTTGAGTGTGATCTCACAGATGCACATGCGGTCAACCAGACTTGCTTGCTTATAGCGCAATCGCACGGTTCAGAGATCGACGCCATGATATATGCCGCAGGAACCATGTTTGGTCGTAAGTTGGCTGACACTTCTCTCGAAGCTTGGCAAACAATTCTCGGCAATAATTTGACCGCTGCACACCTCGTTACCGTGCAGAGTTTGGCGTTATTGGCACCTCACGCAACAATGATGTACTTGACGGCGTATTCAGACAAAATACAGCTCCCCACAATTGGCGCTTATGCGGTTGCAAAGGCAGGGCTTGAGGCGTATGTGACAGTTTTGGCAAAAGAAGAACGTCAAAAGCGAATCGTCAACGTACGCATGGGCGCAATCGATACTCCATTATGGAACGATGCACCATTTAAATTACCTCGCGGTGCACACAATACTGAATATGTGGCAACTGCACTCTGGAATGCATATGCACAACAACACCGCGGTCAATTAGATCTGTAATTTCATCAATCGAACCCAGATAGACCTATCTACAGCCAAGCGCTTACGGTAGGTCTATTTATTGAGCCACTGCATGTATGCATCATGTGAACCATTAAAGTAGACGTGCAATACTTGATTAAACGTGACACGTTGTGCCGCGTCAAAAACTTCGTTTTCGTCATCCCCGTATGCCACAAGCATTCCTCGGTCGGGATGATATTCGTCCTCTCCAGGGGGGATTACTATTGCTAACCATGTGTTCGGAAATCGTTGTTCAATCACAACCACGTCTTCTACAACTCCACGTTGATCCATACCTGTATATGGGCAACCACAATCACAATTTGGACCACAATTGCTATGATCACCGGTACCACATGACATGCTTGTGCCACCATGTTGAGCACTTGTTAATCGAACAGTTACTGGCATATTTGTATTCCTTATGGGGTCGACATGATGGACACACATCAACCCCAGTATCAGTCCTTACATGTGAATTGGTGAGCCTGTGGCAGCTGCATGCGCAGCTTCGCCGAGTGCTTCGTACAACGTGGGGTGCGCATGAATCGTCTTCATTAATGACTCTGACGTTGCTTCATGTGAGAGCGCAATACCACCTTCCGCGATGAGCTCAGTCACACGTGGGCCAATGATGTGCATCCCTAAAACAGCGTCGTACTTCTTTTCAGAGACGATTTTCACGAAGCCAGTTCGTTGCCCTAAAATTGTCGCTTTGCCATTCCCAGCAAATGAGAACTTGCCGACCTTTACGTCGTATCCTTGTTCACGTGCTTTGGCCTCTGTCAATCCGACACTTGCAATCTCGGGCGTGCAGTATGTACATGCCGCAATGATACCGTAGTTAATTGGAGTAGGGTGATGACCAGCGATTGCCTCAGCAGCAAGGATACCTTCTGCAGACGACTTATGCGCTAACCATGGTGTTGTTATGGCACAATCACCCACAGCATATACACCTTCAGCAGTCGTACGCATCATTGGATCAACGGTGATGAAACCACGCGCATCAACAGAAACGCCCGCTGATTCGAGTCCGATATCTTTGGTATTCGCTACAATGCCAACACCAACAACCGCACGTTCTGTTTCAACGATTACTTCTTTTCCAGACGCGTCAGTGATATTTGCTTTGACGCCTGATCCAGTTTTGCTAATCGCATTCAGCTTTGCCCCGGTCATGATGGTGATACCACGCTTGCTTAGTGCTTTCGCAAGCTCAGTGCTAATCTCCTCATCTTCATTCGGCACAATTCGTGGTAATGCTTCAATCAAAATGACTTTTGATCCAAAGGTGGCAAACATCGAAGCAAACTCTACGCCAATTGCTCCGGCACCAACGACGAGCAATGTTTGCGGTACCGCTTTCATACTCAAGGCTTGCCAAGAAGAAAGAATGTACTCACCATCAAACACCACTCCCACCGCAGGAAGTTCGCGTGGTTTTGCACCTGTGGCTAAAATCGTGTTTTTGGTGGTGACGGTTGATGTTGCACCAGTTGATGATGTCACCATAATCGTGCCGCGCCCAGCCACACTTCCAGTGCCACTAATCACGTCAACTTTGTTCTTTTTTAACAAAAATGAGACGCCTTGCGTCATTTGCTTGACGACACCATCTTTGTTTGCAATGGTAGCCGGCCAATCAAGCTCTGCTCCACTGACCTTTACACCAAACTTTGCACTTGAGTGAATTTCCTCCAGCAAGTCTGCGGTATGGAGTAACGCCTTGGTGGGAATACAACCTACATTTAAACAAACGCCGCCCATCATTTGGCGTTCAACGATTGCAGTTTTCAAGCCGAGTTGCGCGGACCGAATGGCAGCAACGTAGCCGCCAGGACCAGCGCCAACAACGACTACATCATACACTTGTTCACTCACGGTGTTTCCTTCTGCTGTATTAGCAAACCGGACTCATTTTACCACTTATTCATGAACCCTTTGCCGTGCGGTTAACTCTTTTCAACCTGTTCTTCCATGATAGAGAGTTGACGGGCAACTTCGTCAATCGCAACACGTTGTTTTCGATACAAATCTGATTCACTAAGCGCTAACCGTTGCGCAGTATCTCGGATTTTTCGCCCTTGCACAAAGCGTAAATCGAGGATATTGTAGAGCATCCATTCATGAGCATTACTGGGTAAAGAATCATCCGGCCGCAAATTATCAATGGCCTGCCGCAACACGCTTTGCAACGCCTTCGTGGAACTACCACCTTGACTGTCGAGAATACTTTTGACAGATTTCAGCCCCGTCAGCGGGCTATCTGACAATTTTGGACCACCCCAGTAATGCGTCAGAGCATCTCGCACAAGTTGAGTGAATTCCGGCATGAGTGCTACATCATCTTCCAGTGATTGCAACGCCTCAGGTGTCGCCTGCTCAATACGAGAACTCATTTGGCGCAATGTACTCATTTCAGGCCCCATAGTTCGCAGTGTATCAAGTAAGCGCTGTTGCATCATAACAAGTACGAGTGCATGCTCTATTTGATTAGTTAACGTATGAATCAGTTGTTGCACTTCATCATTTAACGGCATGCTCGGCTGGTGAATTCCAAGCACACCAACGACCCGTTGCTCGGGATCTTTGAGCTGATAGACCGTAAATTCGTTATATTGTTGTGGGTTTACCGCTAATTCAGATATATCGGTGAACAAGCGCTCAATCGGCACCGCTTCGAACAATTTACGCAGGCGACGACGTGGGCCTACTGACATTTTGACCGCATACCCACCATATTCATCAGGCGCGGCCACAAAGGCTGATTCACTACGGACTGCACCACAAATAACCGTCAAACTATTTTCGAGAAGTCGTCGCAAGTCGTTTTGGGTGAACGTGTTACGCGGCAACGAGCGCAACGATGCAATTTCTTCTTCGTCGTCTGCATACACTAACAGATCGAGATAGGGACGGATACGATTAATCAATAAAGGCATGATGACGGTCATCGTCATGATCCCAAACACCGCCCAGGTCTCTTCGGGCAACCGTGATATTCGAGCAAATACTGGAACAGTTTGAAGAAACAGCACTATCGAGATTCCCACAAATGGTCCGTACAACCACCAACGTAAGAAATCATGCTTGATGATGCGATCCGGTTGTGACGACCCCACAAACGTCGCACTATAGACAGACATTAACATGAAAATTGCAGCAACTGGCGCTGCTAATGTGGCCAAGCCTAGACCAATTTGATCGGGAAGCATGTAAGCAGATGGAAGCAGTGACAACACGGGGAAACTAAGCAGGATTGAACCATACCAGCCGCCAATCATGTACCCGAGACGGCGACGCAACGCTGGAGTTAGTGCCGCTGCACGCACGCGCCACAAAATAATCCACGCAATGGTTGCCAATGCAAATGCATACACCGCAACTACCGCGAACAACGGCTGTGGAGTGAGTGATGGCACAATCGATGCACGTAACGGCATCGAAATTAACAAATCAGTGAATAGTGCAATCAGCGAAACTACAATAACAAATCCGTAGTTCAGCATGATTATCCAGGTGCGCTTGTTAGTCACACGTAATTGTGCAGCCAACGCCAGTGCCATGTCGAGCATCCCTGCTGGCACCAACATGATTCCAATCCATGACCCACGAAGAATGAACTCAAGTATATGGCTATCGTTTGCTTGACGAATCAGGACATCGGCAGTTACTGTAGTGACCACTCCAAACAAAAGCACCATCAATGCGCGCGATACAGCTATCCCACGCGAACGAATGATGAGATATGCCCACAACGAAAACGTCACCACAAGCGTGACGTTTGTGACTAAACGGCTAATTGTGACTAAATACTCCGCAATCACACATCCCTCTTTCTCTTTGATGCGCAATTATAGCATACAGAAGATACGCAAAACTCTCATGAAGAAATAAACTTTACCAAGTATATTTAGATTGTGTGCACACACAATAACCACACTGAACTGCAGTTTTGAAAGGAATACGGATGAATTCGTTACGAACCACGTTTTTAATGGCGAGTTTAACTATTCTCTTTATCATGGTCGGATCGATGATGGGAGGGCGCGGTGGTGCAACTATGGCGTTCATCATTGCATTTGCCATGAACTTTGGTGCGTACTGGTTCTCTGATAAGTTAATCTTGCGCATGACACGTGCCCGTGAACTCGGTGAAAATGAAGGCATAGAATTGCGCACTATGGTAGCGCAACTTGCACAGCGTGCTCAAATGCCAATGCCCAAAGTATATGTGATTGAAGATGCCACGCCAAACGCATTTGCAACTGGTCGCAATCCAGAAAATGGCGTTGTCGCAGTGACAACCGGTATCACACAGATTCTGTCACGAGATGAACTCGCTGGGGTAATCGCACATGAGTTGGCACACATCAAAAACCGCGATACATTGATTAGTGCGATTAGTGCAACCATGGCCGGCGCAATTTCGTTTATTGCCGATATGTTCCGCTGGATGTCATTCTTCGGCAGTAACGACGAAGATGCACCAAACCCGATTGCAATGATTGCTCTTTCGATCATCACACCACTGGCCGCTACGCTCATTCACATGGGCATTTCACGATCCCGTGAATACCTTGCAGATGCAGGTGGCGCTGAGATACACGGTGACCCGTTGGCTCTCGCCAATGCGCTGCGCAAGCTTGAGCGCGGCGCGCAACTTTCGCAATTACACACGAATCCTGCTACAGCTTCACTCTACATCATTAATCCATTCAGTGGAGGTGGTTTATTGAGTTGGTTTAGCACGCATCCCCCAACAGCGGAGCGTATTGCACGGCTCGAAGCACTTGCTAACAAGCGGTAACTCTGTTCCAAAACAAACACCCCGCAGTGAATACTGCGGGGTGTTTGTTTTGTTAACTCACTGCCATGAGTACAGCCACACAGAATAATATTTGAATGACGACAGAAGCCCCTTGAAGCATGCGCGAAATGAGTTTTTCGTAACGAAAAAATACAATTGCACCAACAAGATTCGCTAATGTCAATCCGAGCGCCGCAAGAGGTAAAAAGAGCGTCTGATGGCGGGGTCGCAATTCCAACACACCTCCGACTGCGTCGAAACGCATCTCAACTTCTGCTGCGAGTGTCGGGTAGTACCAGGAGATTAACCCGACGGCAATGACATTAATGATAATTGCAAGACTAAGGAGGAGCTTACTACTCGCATCACTCCAAAACGCCGTGTTAAACCAAGGTCCTGCTTCGTAGTCAGGAATAATGCGTTTGGTGCCTCCTAAATTGCGCAATTGCTCAATTTCTTGAACAAATAACTCAATTTCTGTTGGAGATATCGCGTATGTGAAGTGTTCCGTGACGATGAACAAACAGCGACTTGCCGGCAGTGTACTGCGAATATAGACGCACTCATGACCAACAGCCGTACCTTGGCCCCAGTAGCATCCAATTCCTTGCGTCAATGGCTGTGGGAGATTTTCAACGCTCATGCCAAAGTCAATTCGTTCAATTTGATCGAGCTGAACTGCTTCGACGTTTCCTAATGAACCGATAAACACGGCGTTGCGATCAAGCCCATACCACATGGAAATGGTTTGAATCCAGCGCAACCATGCAAACCCAGACAGTAGCAACATGACAATCATTGCCAGAAATTGCAGAAAAACCCCAAAATCGACTTGCCATTCGGTTGGTTGACCGACAAATGTCCGAGCGAGCAACCATGCAAATGCCACAAAACCAGCACTAAACAGCAATGCAATGATGAGGGCCAACCAACGCCCAATTGAAGGAAACGGCTTCCAACGACGCATTATTCCCTCCACAAATAACGATATGTGGCAACAGTGTACCACTGTTGCCACATACGATTAACACCTTACGGCTTTGCAGTCGGTGTTACGGTGACTGTTACCGTCGGAATCGCCGTCGGTGTGTCTGTCGGATACCCGGCTAATGGAGCCGTCGGCAGAACCTGAGCTTCATCTGTAGGCTGTGCTTCGAGTGTCGGAGTTGGTTCAGTGGCATAACTCACGAGATACTTCTCATCGAGCCCATTAAACCACACTTCGTATGCATCGGTTCGTGCATCTGAGAGTTGATCTTCAAACGACGGCACTTCGATACGATCAAGGCGGATGATGTGCCAACCAAATGCAGTTTGTACTGGTTCGGCGGTATAGGCACCTTCACTAAGCGAGAGCGTCGCAGTAACGAAGTTAGGATCATACTGTGTACCAGCAATCGACTTCCCTGATGCATCGAACTTATCCATCGCGCCATCACGCGATTTGCTGGTGAAATCATCAGACTCTTCTTGTACCAATGTGACAAAGTCTGCACCATCATTCAACTGCGCAATCAAAGCTTCAGCGCGCGGTTTTGCGGCATCATAGAGTGCTTGTCGATCTGCATCAGATGTACCTTCTGGAACGTCTACTCGTACGAGAATATGACTCGTTTCGTATCCAGTGGGCGTCGTTGATGCAGTAAACTCACTCTCTGGCAACAAATTCTCTTTGATTTTTTCGATCAGCATTGAACGCTCGTATTGCATGTTCAACGCAGCTACAAAATCATCACGCGTCAACTTTGGTGTCACACCCTGCTGATTGAGCGATGTTTGATAACTCGTAAACAGTTGATCGAGAATGTTCGGCGCAATCGTTTGCGCTTTGGTAGCATCTGGTGTTGCCGTCGGTGGTACAGCAGTTGGTTCAACGGTCGTAGTTGTGTCAGCGTCACTCCCACCTTCTGCGGTTGCAGTTGGTTCTGGGATTGGAGTTGCCGTTGGCGCATTCGGATCCACTACTGGGAATGCAAAACTGAAATCCGCGACGAGGAGTTGATCCATACGACCTTTATCCGGCTCAATGTTAAACTCTGTCTTTGCACCAATACGAATGAGCTCGCGGTTAATCCAGTCTTGAACGACCAAATCGTCCACAGGTGCTTGGAGTGACACTTTAGAAATTTCATCCTCGATGAAAGGATTCTGCTGTGCGTAGTTCGTGCCAAAAGTACCGCCGAACGCAGCAAGCAGCACATTCTGCGCCATGCTAGTCGTCAATGCCTTGCGCTTTTCTTCGACATATTGATTGCGATTGAGTACTACGTCACCTACACTTGCAACCTTCTGATTTGGGACGTATACGAGGTCATACAACGCACCGATGGCCAGTGATACTACTGCCACACCAATCGCTGATAACGCGGTAATTAAGACGACACGTCGACGACGACCTTCACGGTCACGTCGAGATTCTTGTCTGATTTGTGCAACGCGGCGTGCTTGTTCGCGTGCATCTTGTGGTGGTTGTGTCATGCCAGACCTTTCTGCATGTCATTCGCCAGTTAATAATGAAAGCGGTGCGCCCTTGTTAAAGACGCACCGCTCGTTCTCATAATGACTAATTACGAACCGTGGCACCAACAAAGGCCATCAAAGCCATATGTCGTGCGCGCTTTACGGCCAATGTCAACGAACGCTGGTGCTTTGCACAGGTGCCGGTGCGACGTCGTGGCAAAATCTTACCACGCTCAGACACGAAACGTTGCAGACGCTTCAAGTCCTTGTAATCAACTGTGGGGATTTGATCTGCACAGAAAATACAGACCTTACGACGGCCACCAAATTTACGGCGTTGTCCTGCTGCTTTGCGATTATCTTCAGTCATGATAGATCCTCTTTGGTAAATTCTTATGCTTCCGAACTTGGGGCATCAACTGGTGCGGCATGTACTTCAACGAGCGTTAACATGTAGCGCAAAACCGACTCATTCAACTTCAACGTGCGCTCAAGCTCACGAATTTGAAGTGTTGGCAATGAACAAGTAACCAGCACATAATAACCCTCAGTAAAGACACGACGGCTTGACTCTCCTTCTGCGTATTCACGCATCGGATACGCAAACTTGCGTCGCCCCCACGGTGCAGTCTGGACCACCGAATTTACACTTCCACCAACTGCAGTAATCTGCTGCGAGACGCGCTCAATGGTGGCGCTAATCTCCTCTTCCGATGAACGCATCGGAGATACGATGAACAAAAGTTCATAGTCACGTGTACGATCGCGCATAATGACTCCTCTGGAGATGCCCCACTCAGTGCCTCGTTCTGCGCAGAATCGAGGATGTTGGAGCAGAAGAAAACAATTCCAAGCTAGGATTATACCAAATAACACACCCAACATGCAAATTAAACAAATGGTTCATGATGTAACCAACGTCGAATGAATTCTCTGAGCATCACACTATCAATTCCATCAGTGCCAAGTGTTATTAATCCACTTGGCCATACCGCGTGCGCTGTGCCCGGATGAACTAGGATTACGGCATCAGGATTTTGGTTACCAATACCAATTCGCCTTAGGTACGCTGTACCATCATTAAGCGCATCAGCACCGAGCCGCGTACTCATTAACGAACACTTCGCATCAATTACTAAAGCTCGATACGACTCATCAGCGTTTTGTTGCCACAAGAGTACATCGGGTATGGCGACTCGTCCATCCCGCGACCAACCGAATGGTGAGTATGTAGTAGTTAACCGCCGTTGATAGCCACACCACGTATTACTTGTTACCGCATACGCATTCGAAGATGAATCGTCTAGCATGGCACGGATGTGTGCGTGTTCGACATCGAATGCCAAGAGTGACTGAATCCAAACCCAACGCTCATACAATAGCGCAACATCCACAGTACGCGTATATAGAGACCCTGGATTTGGATGACGACTACGCCGCAGTGCGGTTACAACCATAGTGAGCAACGCGTGGGCTTGTGACGAAACTCGCGTCAATCGCGTCAAAACGTCTCGACAATCTTCGACCAATCGATCAACCTGTGCATCGCTGAACGTTACAAAATCTTGCAATACCTCCTCGAGTAATACTTGTATGTCTGACACAGAAAAAACCGACTCCGGTGTATATTGCACGGGTAACAACGTAGCGCCATCAAATATCACTTGGTCAAACCGTACTCCATTCAGCGATGCACCATTCCACACATCACGTGTGACACGATGTGGTGACCCAAGAGTATCGAGAATTTGTGCTAAACATGTAACACTAGACGCCCCAATGAGCGATTCAAATGTACTCCGATCGCATGAAACCTGCCGAATTGTAGCGTTACCTGCGCACAATCGCTCATCTACACTGCGCAATTCTGCATACAATTTGGTCACAAACTGCCGATGCGTTGAATCGCTTATACACTCGACCATCACCGTTGTGGTTGTCTCAGGCCATATTACTGTCACCTGATGCCAGCCATGTGTGCGATCTACATACCAAATCCAATGCACCATCGGATGCAGCAGCATCGGTAACATGACCCCATCAACCATGACCACGTCTGCACCATCTGCGATTACGATGATTCGTTGCTGTGATTCCACCACACAGTGCGAAGTAGTTGGTAAAAACTCGAGGACTGCTGAAGAGTTCATCTGTCGAATTGACTCCAGTCGCTGATGGTATGATACGATTGTACAAAGGATGATGCGATGCGCAGAGTATTTTTAGACGTTATCATTGTCAGCTCAGAAAAGCAAAAAGGGAGTGATGCTACGTACACCTATCATCACGATCTCGACACAGTCGATTTGGTGACTGAAGGGCATATCGTTTATGTTCCTCTGATGGCTCAGATTGTAGTTGGTGTCGTACTCAATGTGCACGACCATGCGCCATTGTTCACCACAAAGGCACTTATTAGCATTACACAATTTCGTTTGAGTATATCCCAAATCGCATTAGCACAATGGATGAAACGGCATTATCACACACAGCTCTCCTCGGTGCTTGGCCAATTCGTGACACATGCTGTTGTTCCACCACCTGAACAACTCTGGCAGCTCACCGCAGCGGGCATCGAAGCTCCAGTTCACGAACTCCCTGAAGACGAACGCGGCTTACTATTTGCACTTCAACAACATCACGTGATGCAAGAATCTCAAATCCGAACCATCTGTGGATTACCCAAAGCAAAATTACGTACACTACGCAAGTGGTTGGTGGCACGTGGCTATATCACCGTTGTCTATCGAGTAGTGCACACACCTTTGACACCACCAACAATTAAATACGTTAGTTATGTCAATAAACCAGAGAAGGTCACCAAATCGCAACAACGAGTTATCGACATGATAACTGCGCATCCACAAAAGAAAGTACCGCTTGCAACACTTGGTCATACCGCACAAATCAAGAAACTCGTGCAATTGAATGTATGCCAGATTATTGATGGAGACGTAGATCTTGCACCGATTGCCAAATCGGTGACGTTATCGCAGACGCAACAGGATGTCGTTGACACAATCAACAGCCGACAAAATACCCACACCACCTTTTTACTCGAAGGTGTTACGGGAAGCGGGAAGACTGAAGTTTATTTCGCACTCATCGACTCCTGCATTGCACAAGGTAAACAAGTATTGGTACTTGCACCAGAAATTGCACTCACGACGCAACTAGCAGAGCGATTCTCGAAACGATTTCCTGGCAGAGTTGGCGTCATTCACGGACAAGTAACACCGTCACAACGACGTCAACATTGGATGAATAGTTTATCGAACAAGCTCCCTATCATCGTTGGTCCACGTTCTGCAATTTATGTGCCTCAACCTCACCTCGGTCTGATCATAGTGGACGAAGAACATGATACATCGTATAAAAGTGACTTTGCACCATTTATTCATGCACGAGATGCTGCAATCATGTACGGCAAACTTACAAATGTACCCGTCGTGCTTGGAAGTGCAACTCCATCGGTTGAAATCATCCATGCGGCACAACAACAGCGAATCACCCACCTTCGTTTGCCACAACGACTCGACGGCACCGGAATGCCAATATCAATGCCTACAGTGCGAATCATCGACATGCGTAGCGAAGCATGTGTGGATCAATACGGACTCATTGGAACCACGTTAGCGTCTGCGATTGCATCCACACTTGCGCACAATAAACAAGTTCTCCTGCTTTTGAACAGACGTGGCAACGCAGGAGCACGAATTTGCAGAGGGTGTGGCGCAGTATCTCGATGCGAGCGCTGCAGTACTCCTATGGCCACTCATGTATCAGGAAATACACGTATAAGCACGTGTCATACGTGTGGCGCACAACGTTATCCTGACACTCACTGCAAAGAATGTTTTGGTATTGAATTCATGGAATACGGTAGTGGCACACAACGTATCGTTGAGATCATACAGCACCTTCATCCTGATACACCTGTTCTACAATGGGATCGTGATACCGCAGATAGTGCTGCAGACCACAAAACCCTACTAAAAATGGCTCAAGATACACCAAAAGCTGTCATCGTAGGCACACAAATGATTGCCAAAGGTCTTGATTTGCCCGATATCCGGCTCGTCGGCGTCGTGAATACCGATATTGCCCTACATCTTCCGGATTTTCGTGCTGCCGAACGCACATATCAGTTGCTCACACAAGTAGCAGGACGTGCTGGAAGACGCGATGCAACAGCCACTGTCATTTTACAAAGCTACCAAGTTGACAATTATGCCATCCAAGCAGCCGCACGCTACAACAGTACACAATTCTACGAAGAAGAACTTCGGTACCGCGCACATTTGGGGTACCCACCATTCAATCGCATGCTCAAACTCGTATGGCAACATCCAAATTCGCAAATGTGTGAACAGCTCGCAATCAATGAGAGTCGATTAATAAGCACTGCACTGCGCGATGAGCAACAAACTCGTTTGATAGGCCCTACTCCGGCGTTTTTCTCGCGAATCAGAGGGATGTATCGCTGGCAGGTACTCATTATTACGTCCATACCGCGCGCCACATTGACACGGATTGACCCACTCCATCATGCTATAGTTGATGTGGACCCTGTTTCATTGTTGTGAGGGAATCATGCAACTCCGTCGGTATGCGTGGATTTCGTTCATCGTTGCACTTGGTGTGATTGCACTGAAGCTCTGTGCCTATTTGTTCACCAATTCTATTAGCTTACTCTCAGATGCACTAGAATCCATCGTGAATGTCCTTGGCGCGACTGCAGCCATTTGGGCACTGTCCATTGCCGCACGACCACCAGACGATGAACATGCATATGGACATGATAAAGCGGAATTCTTCAGTAGTGGATTTGAGGGCGCGCTCATCCTGATGGCTGCAATTGTCATTAGTGCAACAGCTATCTGGCGCCTCATTTATCCGAGCGACGTGGAGGTAGATGCACTTGGCATCGGGTTGGCTCTCTTAACATCAGCTATTAACTTTGTATTGGCACGATGGCTTTTTGATGCAGCTAAAGTGCATGAATCAATCGCACTTGAAGCAGACGCACACCACCTCATGAGCGATGTTGTCACCTCAGTTCTTGTGGTTGTTGGTGTCATCTTGGTTGGGGTGACTGGCTGGCAATGGCTTGACCCCGTAATGGCATTCGTGGTTGGTTTGAACATTATTCGGATGGGATTGCAACTTATCAGACGCTCTCTAGACGGTCTCCTCGATCCAGCCTTCACGAGTGCAGAGTTAGCGCGTATTCATCAGACGCTCAACACATTTACTACTGCAGATGTTTCATTTCACGCAATTCGTACGCGTAAATCTGGCGTGCGCAGGTTCGTATCACTCCACGTATTGGTACCCGGTGAGTGGAGTGTACAACGAAGTCATGAACTGTCCGAAGAGATTGAAACCGCACTCCATGCCACCATGGCGAATTTGCATGTGCTGACACATTTAGAACCAAAAGATGACCCGGCTTCATTCATCGATATTCCGCTCCACCGGGGCAAAAACATTCGGTAATGCTACGTAGCAATTTCTGACAACACATGTGAGACACTTTGGGCAAATGCAGATTTGTCAGTAGCGCTCTCTATTGTCGAAAGAGCATCAATAGTACGCCATAACACGGCATACCGTTTGACACGTGCAATCTCCTCTGCAGTCATTGGCGCATGCATCGTGTACCCTTCAAAAAATCCTTGCCGAAATGGTTGTCCAAGTGAATTTCGCATCGTTGACGCCACATCGAACATCGGATCACCGGCTACGATCCGTCCAGAGCGGGTTAATCCTTCGACCTGAATATTGCCGTGCACTTGGACAAGTACCGACAGTTTTTGAATGTCACCAAACAGTACCGCAGATGTAAATTGTTGCAACGACTCATGTTTACATGTTTCATCGAGTAATTTATTCAGTACAAGTGGCCCCAATAACTCAAGGAGTCGTTCATAAATGGCCATTTCTGTCAACCACTGTTGTATGACCGACGCCCATGAGCGATTCGACCATTTACCTGATGGTTGCGGTGCACCGTACCCATGCGGCGACACCACGTGTAAGCTCCGAATGGTACGTCCAACTTGACGAGCAGCAACTCGTTGCATCGTTTCGTCAGTGACCGTAAGCAACGAAACACCAGAGACAAAAGAATACACGGCAAATGCGATAGGTAGCAAAGAAAACGTGACGTCATGTTTGAGGATACGTGGAAACGGAAGTTGCTTGGTACTTGCCATTTTGTTTAAATATACTTCAGCAAGTAATTGTTCAACCGGCGCGAAAACAATGACTGCAGATGATAATCCTGCGACTCGCACTTCAATGCGCTGACTCGTCACAAGCTGAAGCACCATTGACGTCGGATACAGTTTTAATGATGTGATAGCGACCGCAACAAAATCTCGCAGTCGATTGAGAATTGGCCGATTAAAATCGCTGGCAACTGCCGGGTCTACCAATGCTAAATCTGCTTCAGATTGAAGCTTTTCGTAGACATCATCGATGTTGCCTAACACAGACTACCTCTCTCATCAATACAATATTGAGCATCGTATCACAGTGCAAACCATCTGTAAAAACACAAATACACCGAAGCACATCTTCAGTGTATTCGTGTGGGGGGGAGTGATTCTGCGCCAGAGCATTTACTCTTCTGGGAAGAGTGCCGTGCTCAAATAACGCTCGCCATTACTCGCGGATATGAAGACGATTGTTTTGCCTGCATTCTCAGGTCGCGCAGCCAGTTGCAACGAGGCAAATGCCGCCGCGCCCGAACTAATACCAACCATTAAACCTTCTTCTTTGGCTAGTCTTCGTGCTGTCGCAAATGCGTCATCGTTGGAGACCTTGATGACCTCATCATAGATCGCAGTATTCAACACATCAGGAACAAAACCTGCACCAATACCTTGAATCTTGTGTGGTCCTGGTGATCCACCAGAGAGCACAGGCGATGCCTCGGGCTCTACAGCGACAACTTTTATCTCTGGATTCAATCCACGCAATATTTCACCAACGCCGGTCACCGTCCCACCGGTGCCAACGCCTGAAACAAAAATATCAATCTTACCACCCGTGTCACGCCAAATTTCGTCAGCTGTAGTCCGACGATGTACTTCTGGATTTGCAAGATTTTGAAATTGCTGAGGGATCCAGCCACCAGGTGTTTCAGCAGCAATCGACACTGCACGAGCAATTGCTCCACGCATACCTTCACTTGCTGGCGTAAGGACTAATTCGGCTCCGTATCCTTTGAGCAACTTTCTCCGCTCAATACTCATTGATTCTGGCATGGTCAGGATCATGCGGTACCCACGTGCGGCAGCCACCATGGCCAACCCAATGCCCGTGTTCCCGCTTGTTGGCTCAATGATGACCGTGCGATCAGGTGCGATGAGATTTGCCTTCTCAGCAGCATCAATCATTGCAAATCCGATGCGGTCTTTGACACTTCCACCTGGATTAAACCATTCAAGTTTGGCAACCACAGTTGCTCCGCTAGCACGCACACGCACCAGCGGAGTATTCCCAATCAAATCAACAACACTATCATAAATCTTCATATCTCACCTTTATTGTTGAGTTATACACTCAAATTACTAATATTATATGTGTTTTTCAACAAAAATCAAGTAATGCAACCAAATGGGATGGAATATCGTCAGACTTGGGTAGTCAGAAGGAGAAAATCATGACACAAGAAGAACAGAAGACATCAACAGCGGGAGAACAACCACAAGACACCGGTTCTTTGGTGAATGAACTCCGCACGCTTGGCAGTCAACTCGAAGCAGTGGTACGCGCATTTCTGCAGAGTAACAAAGCTCATACCATTCAACAGGATCTCCAGAATGGGGTAAATGAGTTAGTACAAAAACTCCAAAATGCCACAACAAGTGAGCCCGTCAGCGAAGTGAGCGAGAAAGGGAAGCAACTCGTCGAAAAGGCTTTTGAGAATCCTGCTGTAACAGAGGCACATGCCACCTTTGTGAAAGGCATCAGCGCACTGAACGAGGAATTGCGAAAGATTGCCACAACGCTCGCAGAAGACAAGCATAACGCGGATACAACCAAAAAATCAGAGTAAAAACACCAGGCCCGTTCACTTCGTGAACGGGCCTGGTGAATGTGTACGACTAGCAATGATTATTCATCAACTGCTGACTAACGTCCCACAATTTACGGCGAGCAGTGTAATCATACGATGCACGCGATGATACAACGGGTTGCTTGTTCACGAAATATTTACCTGTCACATCTGCGACTTCCTGACTCGTAGCAAGATAAATTGAGGTTTGTGCGCCTTGTTCTGCAGATAACGCAAACGTGTTTTGCAGGAGTCCAAAAAACGAAGAAAATAGCGATGCAGGTCCTTTAGCAAATCCTGTTTTCACAAAGCCAGGATGCAACGCATTTACTGAAACATCAGCGCCTTGTAACCGATCCGAAAGTTCATACGTAAAGAGAAGGTTTGCCAATTTCGACTGGGCATACGCTTGCCAACCACTATAGCGTTTTGTGAATTGAATATCATCAAAGTTCATTTTCGCGCCTTGATGAGCTGCAGATGACACAGTAATTATTCGAGATGGTGCAGACGCACGCAACATGTTTATCAGTGACGATGTGAGCACGAATGGTGCGAGATGGTTCAGCGCAAAGGTCATTTCGATACCTTCAGCACTTTCTTGACGTGTCTGATAAAACGCACCCGCATTATTCACGAGTACATCGATGCGCGAGTACGTCGACTGAATATGGTTTGCTAACAGCAATGTCTCACTGATACGACTCAAATCAGCAACGAAACCATCTACTTGCGCATCCGAATTGTCACTTTTTATTTGTGCAATCGACGCATCAAGTCGCTGCTTATCTCGGCCAACGAGTAGAACTTTGGCACCAGTGCGCGCTAATTCTTGTGCGGTAATAAACCCGATACCGTTTGTAGCTCCCGTTACAATCATTACTGCGTCTGATTGCATCACATACCTCTTTGCTAAACTCACAACACTCTCTAGAGTAGCAGATAACAGTCTTTTATGGTAGTAACGCTAATTTGTATCTTCAACATGCGCAAGGATGTGGTGCAGTTTAACTGCTAGCCACAGTGAAAGGCGTGTTTCACTGTCATCAAGATCAACATGACAAATTTGTGCAATGCGTGAAAGTCGATACAACAACGTATTGCGATGAACGTGAATGACCTCAGCTGTTCTAGCTAGATTTCCGGCACAATCAAAATACGCTTCAAGTGTATGGAGTAATTCACCACGCTGTTCACGGTCATAATCGAGTAATGGGCCAAGATGTGCTCGATAAAAAGCCTCTGTTTCAGGTGCATGTGCCATAGGCAAAAGCAACTGAAAGACGCCAACGGTGTCAAAACTCATAGGTGCCGGTTGACTGGGTTTAGGCAGTCTGAGCACCTGTTCCGCTTCTTGTACTGAGCGATGCCATTCCGCCGTGGAAGAAACATTGCGTCCCATCGTCATTCTCAACTGTGGGAACTTCGCACTTACGCCTGCCCATAACTCGACGATCAATGATGATGAATTTGTGGCTTTGGGAATAAACAACATCACACCTTTGGTGTGCACAATCCAGGGAGCGCTCAACCCTATACCGTGCAACACACCAGAAAACTGTGTTTGTAGCGCAGGTATCTGCTGTGTTGGCACAGCAATGATGACGGCACAATGTGGCTGACGCACATCAAAACCGAGTTCACGAGCACGTTGCTGAATGACAATTTGATCGGTAAGCTGGCCACTCAACAACTGTTCGACGAAGTTTCCACGGTATCTTGCCTCAACGGCGTTTAGTGCTTGATTCTTGGTTAATTCAAGTGCAAGTGCCATCGATGCACGACGCACGGTCTGACGGTCAGACTCCGAGAGGCTAGGACCAACCAGCACTGTATAACCAAGTGCATGATCTACGGCGATGAGTGGATGGCACCAGAATTCTAATCCGGCAACCTGTGTACTACCGGCACGCGGCATATATTGTCGAATCAGTTCAATGTGCGGATTTTGCTCATCAGTAACAAGTAGATCACCTTTGTCAGAAAAAATTGCGACATGACGACCCGTACGCTGCGCTAACGTTGTGGCCATCATTCCGATGCCCCCTCCAGCCAACGAAAGTTCACCTAACTCCAAGGCAATTTGGGCCGCACGACGTTCGAGTTGCGCATCATAATCACTGATCAGTCGTTGTAACTCACGTTCAATTTCGCGGATATCAACGTCATTCGCGCATTGGACTAATGGAATTTGATGCGTATCAGCAATTTCGATAGCCTTCGCATCGATGTTGCCCACCACGGTCACTGCAGATACCGGTACGGATGAAAGGCGCTCCACAAGAACCGCAAGTGATAATGGTGGATCGATGTCACGGAGTGAAAGTATGGATACAAGTGCAAATTCACCACCGCGTAAATCGCTGAAAATAGGCGCAACAGCACGCGCCACGGCTGGCCACGTCACATGTCGTTGAAGCCCTGCATGGCCTGCCACAACGCGTGTAGAAACTGGTAATGCGAGTCGTAGCGCATCATGAACGGTAATCAACGGCATAACGGCGTCCTCTCATGCCAGCATGCGTACGTCGTTGTACGAATACCAAAACTCACTACACATCCAGCGTTGACGCAAGCCCAGGAAACAACACTTCGCAGAGTGGCAATTCGGTATCATCACAATAGAGCATGCCCATCTTTCGCAGTGCACCGATCGAACGATACCCGAATGCCATTTGTGCGAGTGCAGGTACTTCTACATGTTTCAAACGTACTGATGCTTCGCGTGTACCATCAATGATTGTCACAGTCGTATCTTTGACCATAATCATGGCGCGTTCATCACGTATTTCCACACGGACACCGCCGTTCCACGTTGCATATTGAGATGCAGCAATGCGTTGACGGAAGGCGGGAGTCAATGCATGCAGCATTGTCGGCAAATCAATGACACCTGCCATTAAACTGTGAGCTCGAGAAGTTGATACACGTGTAATGGCACGGTGTTCTTGGGCCATGCGGGTTAATGCGTGTGCTTGAGGTAATTGGATGACTAACTCGCGCGACGCAGCATAATTTAGCAGTGCACTCACAAGGTCATAGGCAGCACCATCATCAGAAGCAACGGCACGACGCACCACTACAGAATTCACGTGCGCGGTGCACTGTGCTGCTGCATGGAGTTGGCCGTCCCGCCCAACCAACTTAACCCAAGGAAGTGCGGTTGGTTGAGCAAAGTCTACGTACTCAACACATTGCGTATCCGCAGAACCCATCTGAATGCCACGCACCAATTCACATTCGGCTGGCGTCAATACACCGATACGCACACGGCCAGGCTCATCGGCGCGGAGTGTAGGTGGTGTTGTCCATCGTGTTTCCACATCCATGCTAATTGGTGCAAAGCCATATTGACTCCAATATGCGATGTCACCTTTGATCATCACAATACCAATTCCTTCTTCGAGGAACGATTGTGCCTGATACATAATTAATTCAACTAAGACATCATTGGTATCATTTGTGAAATGAGTGTGGCGTACGGTGGCAACATCCACCAACGCACTACCGACTCGAACCCGGTCATGACACATTATTGAAAGTGCGACCGGTTGACCATGCTGCCACGCAACCGCCAAGTTACTTTCACGCATACGCGGCAGTTGCAACCATTCATTCACCGCACCAAATACTGCTTCAACGAGTTGTTGTTGTGCAGTTGACTGCTGATCCCACATGAGCATAGAAATTGGTGTCATTTGTCTATCCAATCACACAATGAAGTAATCGTCTGTGCACTACCATCGCGCAGCCATCCGTCGAGTTGTGCTTGGTCCTTAAGCTGTTGACCACGCGCACGACTCACCAACATGAAACCTGTGCGCAACTCTGGAATCATAGACATGTCGCCCCATAGCTTTTCAAATTGCATGACTGGGTAAATGTCCTCCTGACCATTCCCCCAACGTTTCTTCACGTCCTTGATTGTTACGTAGGTTGGCATTCTATTCGCCATGGTTCGTACGGCTTGCTGTACTTTTTCACTTTGTGAAATCACGTCGGTGCGGGTCAGACCAAACACATCAAGTATGTCATCAAGCGTAATCCAGTTCGTCAACGTGTTGTAATAGCTCAACGAGAATTCAGTCTCAGCACGAGGCAAAGCCAGCCCCTCAACCAGACGGAGTTGGTCATCAACGCGGGCAAGACCACCACCTCGATCATCGAGACGACGCGACGTCACTTCGAAGGTTACTGCATCACCACGATGAATGTGATAACCGAGGAGCGCAGGGTCAAGCGTCGCGCCAAGTGTATCAACGTTGTGCATCAGGACGTACTTTAACTGCGGATGTCGTTGCAACACATCTGCGAGTACACCATTACGCAACATATTGGCAAATTCAAACCAATGCCCGATTGGATGCATACACTGGTGCGGCAAATTATCCGTGTAATCAGCTGCTTCACCGTGGTGTTGAGCCCAAGAGATGAGTGCGGCATGAACGCTATCACGCATTTTTTGTGCTTGTTCATCGAGCACCTGGTGCGGCATTTCTTCCCACAAAAATCGCAAATCGCGCGCAGTTGGAATCATACGCAATCCAACAGATTTCCCTTGTGAAAGAATGATTTCCCCCTCGTATCCCCATGGTTTGTCATGAAGTTGATTTGCATCATACGCACGATTCAGTGGTGCATTGGTAAGAAAACTGGTGCTAAAAATGTGGATTGGTGGAAAATGATAAATGCGAGCTATTTGCCTACTTTTGGCAATATGCACATCAATGAAAGTACGATGGCGACCTGCAAATTTCGCAAACGGATGAAGGGCTTTCACCACGCCAGCACCTTGCGTCCAACGACTGCCTGCTCCACCAGCCAACGTCATCACGGCAACTTCACCGGCACGGATGGCTTCTTCACCGAGTGCTGAGAAATGTGCTGAAAGTGGTTGTGTCGCATCAAACACATCATCTTCATATACGTCAGAAATCGTGCTATTCGCTGGCAAGCGATTTTGCATCAGTCCAATACGTCCCATCCGCACATCACCACGGATTTGTTCGTGTAATTCACGGTCAAATCCGTGTGCATGAAGTATTTCATACAGTTGCCCTGTTTGCGCAGCTGGTGCAGTCGCATGTGGCAACATTTGGTCAAACAATCGTGGTACTACACGTGCGAGGGCAGGATTGGTCAGACACGCAGCGCCAAATCTATCCAACTCTGTTCGCCGAGTCTGATTGAGTGTCCGATGGTCGGTGCGCAACAGCGCTGGCATATGCAACGCATAATAGTTCACAGGCATCAAATCAGATGAACTAGCATGTAATTCAGCCCAGGTTCCGCGCTCGTTAATTGCAAAATCGTACACAACCGGTCGCATTGCAAATGGAAGTGCATCTTGCAACTGCTGACGTTCATCATCCATGAGACGTTGTAAGGTTGCTTGTGCCTGCTCTTTCACAGAAGGATCGACGATAAATCCCATACCTCCACCAGACATGCCACCCAACATCCAGAATCCCCAAAATTTATCGCCAAATTCAGCTTGAACTGCAGAGATTAATGATTCGGTATACCGATTTGTTGCCCACGGTATGATCGTCTGTATTGGCCCACGAAAGTTTTGTGTGGTGATTTGTCCTACCCGACGAATATCACCGTGTTGCAAAGCCTCGATAAGTTGTCCCATCAACGAAATTGCTTCAAGACGTGCTTGCCACTCTGCATGCGAACGCAACAAATACTTCTCAGTAACCATTTCAAGAATCGGGCCAACGTTTTGTGCCATACCACCGTGTACCACTACGAGACTGTCTTGTAATTTTGCGCGAGCAACATCATTAATCTGTGACAAATCAAATAAGTGATGATTTGGTAATAATCGTCCACGGCTCACGCCATACTCAGGATCATCTTCAGAGGCCACAACCCCTGTAATTAGTTTGATACCTGGCCATACACCTCCTGAGTCTTGCCACCCACCACCAGAACCAGCCAACCATTCACCAAGAATGGCACGCGCAGCGACCAATCTGCGCTCCGACTCACCAAGTCCACCAGTGAGTGCCGTGGTTTGACCCGTAGCACGCATGCATACGCTAATCAGCGCTGAAAGCAAACTGGTTGATACTGCCAAACGCGAACCTTTCGGAATATCGTTTACGGACGATACGATTTCAAGGCCGTGATTCGGTGCAATAAGCCGTGCCAACAAATCAGCGAGCGAACTATTTGAATGCTCCATACCAGGTGGTACTATTCCGGATGCGATAACGGCACCTTTTAGAAGGCCTAGATAGTCGCGCCCAAAGTCGAAGAGTTCGGCAAGAGATGTGATATCCGCCGATGCACCTAAATCAACGCTTGTAAGACGCAAGAGTGGTTCGTCAATCACACGGAGATACGCCTCGACAGGTGGACGTGTGGCATCATCTCGACCACGCACTCCTAGATCAACCGAAATGTTGAGCACCTGCGCACCTTCAGGAAAATCCATACCCAAGAAAAAGATGTCACTCCAGCCACTATGAGAAAGGTCCATGCGTACAGGTGTTTGCTCGCGCAAAATCGGGAATGCACCACTCCCATCTCGGTGCAGTAATGCGCGTTGAATGCGCAGCGGGTAATCAGCAGGATGGCCAACTCTGAACATCCATTGATTCCCACGTACTGCACGAACGCTATGACGCACTTGATTCGCAAGCGTTTGAAATGCAAGTTGATGATATGCCTGCGCTAATGCACTTGAGATGGCATCCGACGGCGCTTGCGCGAATATTTGTAGAAAACTCGCTATTGCTTCTTCAAATCGACGATTGAGTAAATGAACATAGCCGTCAAATGGGATATGATCGCGCTGTTGCGTTGGGTAATGCCGTGGCAAATGAAAGCGATGAATCGCGTATAAGAAGAACAAAGCCCGTACACGCTCATACAGATTCGTACGTGTACGTCGAAATTGTTCAAGCGCATCGAGTTCACCGAGCAATTCATCGTATTGCAGTGCGACACAGATTGAGTCTAACGATTGATTACGTACGATGTCATCATCGGACGTGATGATTTGGCAGAGTCGAGACACAAATCCTCCTGTTTACTCGCCGCGACGATGCATAAGCAATTCGACTAGTGTCGCCATCACTTCATCACGTTCATTTCCATGCAAACCGAGCGCAAGTTGTGCAGTCAACAGGCCATACTTTGCACCTGTGTCATATCTTCGGCCGATGTGTGCAAGCGCAAGACATCGCTCTTGCTGCGCTAGTTGATTGAGCGCAGGTGATAGCTGCAAAGCATTGTCGGGGTAGAGCGCGTACTCCTTTGCCAACAAATCGAATATCGTTGGCGTTAATACGTGCATCCCAAATTGACACAAGTAATGACCAGCGCGTAATCCAGGGACTAACAGGTGCTGCTCAGCCTGAGTAGGTGTTGGCTTTTCGATGACACGATCTATCGTGTACACCTGTGCACGTCCAGGAACAGGACGACCTCCAATGACCCCATAAAAGGGCAGAAGGTGTTCGCGTGAAGATTGCACCGCACTCACCGCACATGCTTCTTGAGTGGCTAAATCTACAACTTGTTGTGCACAATTCCGTGATGTATCAGCGATATAAATATGATCACCGACTAAATGTAAAAAAGGTTCCTGTGCCATTGCGTGCCTGGCTTGTAACACCGCATGTCCATACCCTCGAGGATGCGTTTGCTCAACAAACCGAATATCCGCATGAATGTCTGTAATTGCTGACCGGTACGCTTCAGCCATATGCGGAGCAACGACAATCACCACTTCCGAAATGCCTGCATGCACTGCTTCAGAAACGATGATCTGCAACAATGTCTTAGAGATGCCATCGCTGTCAACCAACCGCTGGAGTGGTAATGTTTGTTGCACCGGTGAGGCTGCTGTGATTAATGCTCGTGTAATCCGCACAAAAACCTCCTAATTCGCATCTCTACACATTATAGCAAAGCACTTCTGTACCGTCCTGAAATGATCTTGTGAACACTCCACTACACGTCAACATCAAATTGTTTAGATAAAGTATACAAGTAAACGATGCACTACTCACCAAAAGCAGCAACGAACGGCAAGCTTGTATGCGCAAGTATAGATAAATCATACAAGAAATATGCAAAACTATCGTATAGAGATTGTAGGTACAATAATGCGGGGGATATTTCTTGACGATTGTGCACAACATATCTATACTGTAGGCGCTTGGCAAAGGGGCCACGCCGTGTGTAACATCACATACGGTCACAAGGAGTCAATGTATGCGATCAGCTATCGCTCAATTTTTTGGACCAAACGCAGGTTATATTTTAGAACAATATGAATTGTATCTGCGTAATCCTGAGGCCGTTGAGCCTGACGTCCGTGCATGGTTTGAAAAAAACAATCAATTAACAACCATTGCATCAGCACAAACATCTCACCACGAGGATATCGTCGACAACGAACATGCCATTGCTGCGGCACGACTGATTCGCTTTATCCGAGAGGTCGGTCACCTAGAAGCAAATATTGACCCACTTGGTAAAAAACCAGTGAGTGATCCGAGCCTCGAACTAACATACCATGATCTATCACAGAGTGATCTTGCTGCATTACCGCCAACTATCCTACGGAGCCCACTTGCCAGCGAATGCCAGACTGCCCTCGATGGCGTGAATGCGTTACGCAAGTTGTACTCTGGAAGCATCGGGTATGAATCGGATCATATTCAGGTGTATGAAGAACGTAAATGGTTCCATGATTCCATTGAAACACGACGTTTTTTCTATGGATTTACCCCACAACGCAAACGTGAAATCCTTGAACGCTTAACTGAAGTAGAAACGTTTGAGCGTTTCTTACACAGTACGTTTGTCGGTCAAAAGCGCTTTTCACTTGAAGGCTGCGACATGCTGTTGCCGATGCTCGATTCGATCATCCGCAATGCTGCCGCGGCAGGTACAAAAGAAGTTGTTATTGGCATGGCCCATCGAGGTCGTTTGAATGTGCTCGCTCACGCCTTAGGTAAGCCTTACTATCACATTCTCAGTGAATTTTTGTTAGCACATCGTGATGCGCATCAACCGGTCGTTCGTGAAGCACACGGCTGGACAGGCGATGTGAAATACCACCTCGGTGCACGTCGAGCCTACAAAGATAGTGGCATTGAGCAGATGCCAATTACTCTTGCGCCAAATCCGAGTCACCTCGAGTTCGTCAACCCGGTTGTGGCAGGCCGCGCACGTGCTGTGCAAGACGACCGCACCAAAAACGGCACACCAAGTCGGAATCGCATGGCATCGCTCGCAATCATCATTCATGGAGATGCAGCGTTCCCGGGTCAAGGTATTGTTGCAGAAACGTTGAATATGTCTGGACTTGATGGGTACAGCATTGGTGGGACCATTCATATCATTCTGAACAACCAAATCGGCTTCTCAACTGAGCCTCGTGATAGTCGTACAACCCTGTACTCTAGTGATCTTGCAAAAGGGTTCGAAATTCCGATTGTGCATGTTAACGCCGATGATGTTGAGTCATGTGTTGCCGCAGCACGAATGGGTCTTGCGTATCGCAACGAATTCCACAAAGACTTCTTGATTGACTTGGTCGGCTACCGAAGATGGGGGCATAACGAGGGCGATGAGCCAACATTCACGCAACCGCTGATGTACGCGCAAATCAGCAAGCATCCGACGGTGCGTCAACTGTATGCACAACGCATGGTGGCTGACGGTGTGATAACCGCTCAAGAATCTGACGAAATGGTGCAGCGCATCCAAGCAAAGCTCAAAGATGCAAAACATCAGGCAGAAACTGACCCAGTCTTGCCAGAATTACCAAGTCAGCCACCTGCGGGTATTGCCGGACGTACGGTCACCGCCGTCGATGAAGCACTGCTCCGCGAGCTCAATGATGCATTACTTCACCTCCCACAAAGCTTTAGCGTGAATCCGAAGTTGAGCCGTCTCTTCGAAAAACGACGCACTGCATTCGAACAAGCGGGGGGTATCGATTGGGCACACGCTGAAGCGCTGGCATTTGCAACACTCTTACATGAAGGTGTACCGGTTCGCATGACTGGTCAAGACAGTCAACGTGGTACATTCAGCAATCGTCACCTCGTGCTCCACGATGTCGAAAACGGCGAACGATATGCGCCAATGCAACACTTGCCCCAGGCAAAGGCATCATTCTCCGTCTATAACAGTCCATTATCCGAAAATGCGGTGCTCGGATTTGAGTACGGCTATGGTTCACACGCACCAGATACGCTGGTGCTCTGGGAAGCCCAGTTCGGCGACTTTGCCAATGGTGCACAAATCATCATCGACCAATTCATTGTGTCAGGACGCAAGAAGTGGGGGCTCCAACCATCTTTGGTCTTGTTGCTACCGCACGGCTACGAGGGGCAAGGGCCTGAACATTCGAGTGCACGACTTGAACGATTTTTGCAACTCGCCGCAGATGACAATATTCGGGTGGCCAACTGTACGACTGCCGCTCAATACTTTCACATTTTGCGTCGCCAAGCCGCATTACGAACGATTGATCCACGTCCGCTCATCCTTATGACGCCCAAAAGTTTGTTACGGCATCCACGTGCAGGTTCATCGCTCAGTGATTTAGCTCAGGGACGATTCATGCGCGTCATTGATGACATGGATGCGCAACAGCGCGCAAATCAAGTACAGCGGTTGATTTTTTGTACGGGCAAGGTATATGTTGACCTCGTCACTTCGCTGTCACCCGAACAACTGTCACACGTCGCCGTAGTGCGCATTGAAGAACTCTACAGCTTCCCAGTTGCTGATATTCAAAAGGCGATTGCCAATTATCCAAACGCCCAAGAGGTCGTGTGGCTACAAGAGGAACCCAAAAACATGGGTGCTTGGAGTTATGTGGCACCACGTTTGAAAGCACTGCTTCCTGCAGAGATTCCGTTTGTGTACGTGGGCCGAGCCGAATCTGCGAGCCCCGCTGAAGGCTCTCAATCGGATCACGCCGAAGAACAACAACGCATCATTCATCACGCGGTACTCCAACCAATCGGCTCATCAGATGCCGTTGTAGCTTGATTCATTTGTAAGGGGACATCTCTATCATGAGCAGTGAAATTAAAGTACCTGTGCTCGGTGAGTCGATTGTAGAGGGAACGCTCGCGCGCTGGCACAAGAAAGTTGGCGATGCTATCAACGCAGGTGAAGTACTCGCTGATCTTGAGACAGACAAAGTCAATGTTGAGGTGACGGCGAGTGAAGCTGGTGTGATTACTGCGTTACTCAAAGCAGAAGGCGATAGTGTAGCGGTTGGAGAAATCATTGCAACAATCGGTGCTCAATCTGCGACAGCAACGACCTCTGCTACTCAAACACCTGTTGAGCCACCTAAGGCCGCAGCACCCACGGCAGTGCCATCAACCCCAGTTCCAGCCACACCAGTAGCGCGTAACGTCGCTGCTGAAACTGGCGTTGATTTGAATGCAGTGAGTGGTAGTGGCCCAAGCGGTCGTATCACCAAACAGGATGTGATTAATGCGACGCAACAGAAGAGTGCTCCTGGGGCAGTAAGCAATACTAGCACCGCGTCAGTCGATGTATCAGAACGCCGCGAAGAGCGCGTCAAAATGTCGCGACGCCGACAGACCATTGCGCAACGACTCGTGCAGGCACAACAAACTGCCGCCATGCTCACCACGTTCAACGAAGTCGATTTGAGTCGTGTCATGGACATTCGAAAGCGTAAAAAAGACAGCTTCAAAGAGATAAATGGGGTGGGGTTAGGATTCATGTCGTTCTTCACAAAAGCGACAGTTAGTGCTCTTAAGGCATTTCCTGCAATCAATGCCGAAATTCAAGGTGATGAGATTGTCTACAAACATTACTATGATATCGGCATCGCTGTTTCAACCGATGATGGCTTGGTCGTTCCTGTGTTACGCGACACCGATCAACTGTCGTTTGCCGGAATTGAGAAGGGTATCGAGACGCTTGCCAAGAAAGCCCGTGAAAACAAACTCGCCATAAGCGATTTGATGGGGGGCACTTTCACCATTACAAACGGAGGCGTGTTTGGTTCACTCATGTCAACGCCGATTCTCAACGCACCCCAAGTTGGCATCTTGGGTATGCACAAAATTCAAGAACGCCCAGTTGTAGTGGATGGACAAATTGTTGCCAGGCCAATGATGTATATCGCGCTCTCATACGATCATCGCATCATCGATGGATCAACGGCTGTGAGATTTTTGGTGCACATCAAAGACATGCTAGAAGATCCGGATAGCCTGTTACTCCAGTTTTAATTGGCAACACACCGGCCGACGCAGTTTGCGTCGGCCGGTGTGTTAATTTAGCGATCGCGTAGCGCAGCTACTCCGGGCAGTACACGCCCCTCGAGGAGTTCGAGTGACGCTCCACCTCCTGTTGAAATGTGACTGACCTTGTCAGCAAGACCCATCTGTTCAATAGCAGCAACTGAATCACCACCACCAATGACAGATTTTGCATGACTCTCTGCAAGTGCTTGCGCCACCGCACGTGTGCCTTGGGCAAACGCAGGCATTTCAAAAACGCCCATTGGTCCATTCCAAATTACCGTTTTTGCACGCGCAATTTCGTTCGCATATGCAGCTCGCGTATCAGGACCTATATCCAAAATGCGCCATCCACTTGTTACTCCGGAAATTGACACAATCTTGGTATTGGCATCTGCAGCAAACGCATCGGCTACAACCGCATCGGTGGGGAGCAATAGCTTTGTTCCACGCTGTGCAGCCAATTCAATCATTCGCTTTGCCAAATCAATGCTACTTACTTCAACGAGTGAATCACCCATAGCGTACCCTTGCGCCAGCAAGAAGGTATTTGCCATACCTCCACCAATCAAGAGCGCATCCACTTTGGACAAAAGATTCTCGATGACACCAATCTTATCGCTGATTTTTGCACCACCAATAATCGTGATAAAAGGGCGCTCTGGATGCTCCAGCGTACCAGCTAATGCATCTAATTCTCGTTCCATTAATAACCCTGCAACTGCAGGTAACAAACGCGCAACCCCTTCGGTTGAGGCATGCGCACGATGTGCTGCGCCAAACGCATCATTGACAAAGACATCGGCTAGTGCTGCATACTCACGCGCTAACGATTCATCATTTGCTTCTTCACGGGCATCAAATCGCGTATTTTCTAATAAGAGTACTTGACCTGGAGCCAACGATGTTGCTGCTGAAAGCGCGTCTGCACCCGCAACGGCTGACGTAGCCTTTACGGGAATACCCATTAACGATGCAAGATGTTCTGCCACTGGCTTGAGCCGTAAATCATCAACAACCATGTTTTTGGGACGCCCGAGGTGTGACATCAGTACAACTGAAGCCCCATGATCAACTAAGTATTGTATGGTAGGGATTGCCGCACGAATGCGCGTATCATCGCCAATGATGCCTTTCTGCATGGGGACATTGAAGTCTACCCGGACCAATGCACGTTTACCCTGCCACGTCACATCACGAATTGTTTGTTTGTTCATCGTGTATTCCTCCAACTCACATCTACCGCAGGCAGTATAACCGAAATTGCCGTGGTATTATAAAAAGACGTTTGGTGCAAACAAAAGGAGTTTACGTGACCCATCAATTCACCTTACACCATCAAGAAGATCTCACCGACATTGGCGCAACCGTCCGCATATATCACCATCGGAGCGGTGCCATGCTGGTCTCAGTTTCGAATGATGATGAAAATAAATGCTTCGGGGCAACGTTTCGAACTATGCCGAGTAACTCAAACGGGGTAGCACATATTCTAGAACACTCAGTCTTGTGTGGGTCCAAACGATATCCCGTCAAAAGTCCATTTAATGAGCTACTCAAGGGATCGGTAAATACATTCTTGAATGCAATGACCTATCCAGACAAAACTGTCTATCCTGTTGCGAGTACGAATCTCAAAGATTTATATAATCTCGTTTCCGTGTACATGGATGCGGTATTTCACCCGTTGATAACAGAAGACACATTACGTCAAGAAGGATGGCGTTACGAATACGATGCAGATGGCAAACTCATTTATAAAGGCATCGTGTATAACGAAATGAAAGGTGCTTCTGCTACTGCTGATCGTATTAGTGGCCGAGCACTCTCGCGAGAACTCATGCCAGATACGATATATGCAAATGACTCGGGCGGTGACCCGCGCGCAATCCCCTCGTTAAGTTATGCAGAATTCATTGAATTCCATCGCACATACTATCATCCAAGTAATGCGCTGTTGTATTGGTATGGCGATGACAATGAAGAAGCTCGGTTACTCCATCTCGAACCATTTTTAGCCGAATTCGACAAAACAGATCCGCCACCACCCATACAGGCACAGCAACTATGGATTCAGCCAAGGCGCGCCCAATACACCTACCCAGCATCCGCAGATGAGCAACGTGCCCATGTTACACTGGCCTGGCTGGTAGATGAAGATCTTGATGAAGTTGATCAACTCGAATTAACGATTATTGACCATGCGCTACTTGATGACCCTACTTCTCCTCTACACAAACGCATGCTCGACAGTAATTTAGGTGAGCAGTTAAGTGGTGGTGGGTTTGGATTTGGCAATCAGGTCTACTTTGCACTTGGACTCAAAGGCGTGTCGCCTGAAAACATCGATAAAATCGCGCCACTGGTCCGTCAATCAATCGTTGAAATCGTCGAAACTGGCATCGAACAAGCACAATTTGAAGCTGCAATCAACACAATCGAATTTTCAATCCGTGAAAACAACACCGGTGGATTTCCACGCGGGTTGGCCCTGATGCTCTCACTTACGACGTCGTGGTTACATGGCAAAAACATCCTGAATGGATTACGCTACAACACACTATTACGTCAAGTAAAAGAACGATTCCACGATGATCAACGTGCGCGCGCTATCATGCAACGCATGCTGTTACAAAATCCACACCAGTTGGAACTCGTCGTGGTGCCCGATGCCACGATGAACGACACCCTCGATGCTCAAGAAGCAAGCGAGCTTGCTGCCGTTGACGCAGCACTGACTGACACACAACGACAAGAGATTATCGCTGCAGCAGAACGTCTCCAACACTTTCAAGAGCAACCAGACAGTCCGGAAGCACTCGCACGCGTTCCGCGATTAAATAGAAACGACATTGAATCAAGTGTAAAGCGTACACCACTCGAACATGGTTACATTAACGGAGTACCACTTACAATGGCACCGTTGTTCACGAGTGGCATCGTGTACATTGACTTCGGATTCGATATCACGAAAATACCACACGACTTGATTCAATACATCCCACTCTACAACAGCGCATTGATTGATGTAGGTGCAGGAGCGTACGATAGTCTCAAACTTGCGCAAACCATCGGTACCTACACCGGCGGAATCGGGATAAGTAGTAGCTCAGGGATTCATCGAACCTCGCGAAGCATATATGGCAACATGTTTGTTCGAGGCAAGGCACTCCCAGAGCATGTACCAACATTACTTGACTTGATGCGCGAAATCGTAGTATCACCGCACCTACACAATAAAGAGCGAATCATGCAAATCGTGCGAGAAGACAAAGCTCGCCGTGAAGCCGGAGTACTCCCCAGCGGACACATCTACATAAACACGCGCCTTCGCGCAGGCTTATCGCTGCTTGGCAGCATTTCCGAACTGACAAGTGGCGCTTCGTACTTGGCGTTCATCCGTCACTTGGCAGCACAAGGTGATGCAGCATGGCCACTCATTTATGAGAAGTTAAGTGCAATTCAAACATTCCTCATCAACCGTGGAAACATGCGCATTCATGTTACCGCCAACCCAGAACTCCTCGGACAAATCCAGAGGCATCTTGGCGATACCGTGAGTACAATGCCGGCTGGTACACATTCAGCAACAGATTGGCATAGCATCATTCTGCCAATTAACGAGGCACTCCAAGTGCCTGCGCAGGTAAATTATGTCGGCGTCGGGGGAAGTTTGAGCACAATCGGCTACACATGTACTGGTGCAGATATCGTTGTCAATCGTCACCTGAGTCGCAGCTTTTTGCATGAGCAGATCCGCGAACAAGGAGGTGCGTATGGAGCATTTAGTGTACTCGAACTGCGCACAGGCAATTTCACCATGCTCTCATACCGCGACCCAAATCTGCTCAAAACACTCGATGTCTATCGCAGAGCAGGTGAGTGGCTGCAGCAGCTGACACTCGATGATGATGCACTATTGCAGGCAATTATCGGTGCGGCAGGCGATTTGGATGGCCACCAACTCCCAGATGCACGTGGATTTGGCGCGATGTCACGCTATTTGTCTGGTGACGACGATGACTATCGTCAACAAATCCGCAATGAAGCACTTGCAGTCACCAATGCTGACTTTGCAAATCTCGGACGTGCAATTCATGCATTAAGTGAACAATGGCGTGTAGTCGTCCTTGGTGGTGAGAGTGCAATCAAACAGGCACAGTCTGAACAACCACAGGTGTTTGCTGTCATCACACAAGTGCTGTAACTAATGGGAGTGCGCATGGAGCGATTTATCATTGAAGGTGGACATACCCTACACGGTGCAATCCGCCCGGCAGGCAACAAAAACGCAGCACTCCCATTGCTTGCAGCAACAATCCTGACGGATAAACCGGTGATTCTTCATAATATGCCCGAGATTGGCGATGTAATTACCAAACGAAGTCTACTCGCTAATCTCGGATGCCAGATGCATCAAGTAGGAGATCATGCTTGGCAGTTTCACACTCCAACCATGACAAATAACGACCCTGATGCCATACTTGCACGCAAAATTCGAACGTCTATCCTCCTCGCAGGACCTCTGCTTGCTCGCCGAGGCCACGTACGGTTGCCAAGACCGGGTGGAGATGCAATAGGACGACGCCGTCTTGATACACACTTTCATGCACTGCGTGCATTAGGTGCACACGTTGAAATCACCCCATCCGAGTATCATCTTTCTTGCAATACGCTTCGTGGAGCGGACATCTTTCTTGATGAAATGAGTGTAACTGGTACTGAACAAGCAATTCTAGCAGCAGTTTTGGCGCAAGGTGATTCGACGATTGCAAATGCTGCATCTGAGCCGCATATTCAAGATTTGTGCAACTGTCTCAATAGCATGGGGGCTCGCATTGAGGGGATTGGCACCAACGTACTGCACATCGCTGGCGTTGGCTCACTTGGTGGAACTACGTTTACCATCGGCCCCGACTACATGGAAGTGGGGTCGTTCATTGGATTAGCCGCAGTCACACACAGTGAGCTGCGTATCATTGGTGCACGGCCACGCGAACATCGTATCACCCGAGTGATGATGGGTCGATTAGGTGTGCAATTTATTGATGATGGGGACGACATCGTAGTGCCTGGCAACCAGGAGTTACGCATCACCGAAGATGCGCACAACGCAATACCCAAAATCGAATCAATGCCGTGGCCTGGGTTTCCTGCCGATTTAATTTCCATGATGGTGGTCATTGCAACGCAGGCCCAAGGCACCGTTCTTATTCATGAAAAACTATTCGAAAGTCGATTGTTTTTTGTTGATCGCCTGATCAGCATGGGTGCCAAAATTGTACTTTGCGATCCACACCGCGTGGTTGTGGTCGGTTCAGCACAACTATATGGTGATCCTGATGGCATACCGAGCCCGGATATTCGTGCGGGAATGGCACTGCTCACCGCGGCGCTGTGTGCACGGGGTAGGAGTGTCATCAATAACATTCATCAGATTGATCGTGGGTACGAGCGCATTGATACACGTCTTAAGGCACTAGGAGCGCATATTGAACGTACAACAAACTAAAATAATCGTCTTGCTGTTGTGTGGAGCGTGCACTGTCCTTGTGAGTCGCTTGTTACTCCTCTTATTTGCTGCACGACCAGACAACCCAAGTGTAGAACTTATTCTCATGCTTAGTGAGCCGCTCGCATGGCCACTGAGTTGGATTGATGCGTCACAACCAGTTTATGGTGCGCGCTTTGAACGAGGGACATTGTTGACTATTGGAGGTTGTCTGACTGGTTTGTGGCTAGTAACTCGACGACATACATAGTCACTTCGACACTGTCGCATGATGATTATTTATGACGTCGCTCAAGCTCACGCATGATGCTATCAAGCGATACCCCTTGATTTGCAAGTAATACGAGTGCATGATAAAGAAAATCAGCAGTTTCCCACGTCAGCTCTTCTGCTGAATTGTTTTTGGCGGCAATGATGATCTCAGCTGCTTCTTCGCCTATTTTCTTGCCAATCCGGTCAACTCCGCCATTAAACAACTTCGTCGTATACGAACCATCCGGCATTTCTGATTTACGTGCAAGGACCATATCATTGAGACGTCCCAGCATGGTCAATGCGGGCATACGCGTGTTTGCTTCAATTCCGTCAAGTTGCCATGCAAAACAACTCGGTTTTCCGGTATGACACGTTGGACCATCAGGTAATGCAAGCACGAGCAATGAGTCGCCGTCGCAATCCGTACGTACTTCAGACACACGCAAGTAATTACCAGACGACTCACCTTTGGTCCAGAGTTGTTGCCGGCTGCGGCTATAGAATGTGACCAATCCAGTCGTTTGTGTCGCTGAAATGGCAGCTTCGTTCATGTAACCAAGCATGAGCACTTCACCGGTATGTGCGTGCTGTACGATGGCAGGCATGAGCCCGTTGCTATCAAACTTCATTTGTGATTACCTATATATACAGAACATATCGTCATTATACCGGCGAACTACCACATTGGCATTGCATTTATTCATTTAATGACGAAAATGTCTGCGCCCAGTGAATATCATGGTGATTCCCAGACGGTTTGCTGCAGTTATGACATCCGCATCTCGTACAGAGCCACCAGGTTGTACAATGGCAGTCACACCAGCAGCAGCGGCAGTTTCGACACCATCTGGGAACGGGAAAAAGGCATCGCTAGCAAGTACAGAACCCTGTAATGAGAGTCCGGCCCGATGCGCCTTCTCAACTGCAACCCGAGCGCTGTCAACACGGCTCATTTGACCAGCTCCCACACCCAGTGTGCGATCACGTCCCGCATAGACGATTGCATTCGATTTAACATGTTTGACTACTCGCCATGCAAACTTCAACCCCGCAAGCTCATCGTCGGACGGTTGTCGCGTCGTCACACAATTCCAGACTTCGCCACGTGGTAATTCACGATCTGGTTGCTGTACAAGATACCCGCCGGGAATTGTATGCAACTGCAACCCGGTATGTGTGCTGATGTGCGTAGACGCCTTAACTAAACGTCGCTGCTTCTTTTGCATCAGGAGCTGTAATGCATCTGGAGTAAATGCTGGCGCGATGATAATCTCTGAGAAAATTTCGTCAATTGCTTGTGCGAGTGAAACATCAAGAGTCGCATTCACTGCTATGACGCCACCGAATGGTGCTTCGCGGTCGGTAGCAAACGCCTTGTGCCAAGCCTCAACACCACTTGCAGCAACTGCCACTCCACATGGATTCGTATGTTTAACAATTGCAAGTGCAACACCCTCTTCTGGGGTAAACTCTTCAACAAGTTCTTGCACTGCTGTAATATCAAGAATGTTAATATACGAGAGTTCTTTACCATGAAGCACTTCGAACTGTGAATCAAAATCCCCATACAGTGCAGCCTGCTGATGTGGATTTTCACCATAGCGCAACATACGGGAGAGCGGTGCTGCCGTGATTAATTGATGAGGAAATTCGTCTTTTTGTAAGTATCGAGCTATTGTAGCATCGTATTCTGCCGTATGCGCAAATGCTTTTGCAGCCAAAGAACGACGAAACTCGGCAGTTACTGATGCAGACTTAAGCGATTCGATTATCAACTCATAATCATCTGGCGAGACCACAGGAATCACTGACATATGGTTCTTGGCACTTGCGCGGATCATAGCTGGTCCGCCAATGTCTATTTGTTCTATTGCTTCAGAATCAGTGACTCCAGATTTTGCAATAGTAGCTGCAAATGGGTATAAGTTCACTACGACTAAGTCAATGGGTGCAATCCCATGATCAAGCAATGTTTGCATGTGCGATGCAAGATCGCGACGCGCTAGAATGGCACCATGTATTGCAGGATGCAGCGTCTTAACACGACCATCAAGAATTTCCGGAAAATTGGTGAGTGCACTTACACTCATGACCGGGATACCTGCAGCTGCAATTGCAGCTTTCGTGTTGCCTGTTGAAAAGATTTCAACGCCAAGCGCAGTTAATTGCGCGGCAAATTCGACAATGCCGCGCTTATCAGATACACTCACCAATGCACGCATATTCAGTCCTTAGTCTTTAGTCTTGCGCCGCCCACGCATCGACGACGCAGGACGCTGCTTGGGTGGTCGCCCTGTCCGAATCATTCGGAGTGCGTCCACTAGTGCTTCAAGCGATTTATCCGCCCACCCATATATTGTAGGGCGACTTTTGTTGAGTTCAGCAGCAATTTGCGTCACATTCGCACGAAAATCAGGATCAAACGTGGCTAAGTGTACACGGGCAGTCGCAACAATTTGCTGAATTTCATCCGGCGTCAAACTCAAGTCATTAATAAGTTTCTTAGCACGTCGGTTCATATCAAGATCTTGCATCTTTTACCCCCGTTCTCGAGATATCGCTGAGTTATCTCACAATAGGATTGTACAAACTTTTGTTTGTATGTGCAAATAATATACAAGAATATTAATCAATTCTTTATGTATATAATCTAATATGCGATTGATTTCAATTGGAGACCGGCATGCAGCATCACACAAACGAACGTTTGCGTCAACACGAAATTTTACTCCACATAAGTAATGTGATGACCGCACAACTGGATATCAATGCATTGCTCTCGTTGATTATCAATTCTGCCGTTGATTTATTAGCAGGCAATGCTGGTGTAATTGCCCTACGCGATGAATCTGGCGAACTACATATACACGCTGCGGCGCACATTCCGCAATCGCAATGGTCCGCATTCAACACGCTCGTCAGCCGATATCAAGCAAACCCTAAACACGTCTTTGCGCAAGAGGATGTGATTGACACTCGTCATTTGATCCCGATGACTTTACGCCAAATGACATCGCTTGCAATGACATACCACGGTACGCAAATTGGTGTCATTTTTGTATTTCGACAAGCAGTCAACGTCGCATTTGATAGTGCTGACCAAGCATTGCTTTCAGCCTTCGCAAATCAGGCGGCCATTGCAGTTACAAATGCACGCTTGTTTCAATCATTAGTACGAGAAAAACAACACTTGGCCGCAATTGTTGAACAGAGCATTGACGGCGTAATGATACTTGATGGCCGTTGGCGAATAACTGCATTTAACCGCGCCATGGAATTACTCACTGGTTGGGAGCGAAGTGAAGTAACTGGCCGTCCATGCGCCGAAGTCGTTGGCATTCAAACATCGACGGGAGATAATTTATGTCGTGTTGATTGCCCACTCCAACGTCCACACGTCGGCAATGTAGTACAAGCCGAAGGATGGATTACCGCACGTGATGGAAGGAGACGTTATATCCAAAACACCTACACCATACAACGTGATGCACAAGGCGTAATGCTTGGTGCAATTGCAAATGTGCGTGATATAACACAGCTAAAGATTGAATCCGAAATGCAAAATACGTTCATTTCTGTGATTTCGCATGAACTCAAAACACCAGTCAGTATTATTCGAGGGTACGCAGAAATACTTGCACGTCCCGAAATGAATGTACACAAAGAGCAGGTGCAAAGTTTTGGTCAGATTATCACTGAAGAAGCAGATCGTCTCACCCACGAAATTAACAGTCTGCTCGAAGTTTCACGTATACAACTCAACGCAATACCACTAGAAATTACGCATTGGCCGCTCCACGCGTTAATTCAGCAAGTCACCAATCGTCTTCACGGTCAAGCTCAGCAGCAAGGCATTACCTTCGATATACGCATTCCACACGAATTACCCGATGTCCAAGCTGATCGCGAACGCACACGGCTTGTTTGTGAGAATTTATTGACCAATGCAATCAAATATAGCCCTGATGGAGGTGTGGTTCGCATCCAAGCGCGCGGTGATAATGGCATGGCAATCGTTTCTGTAACCGACCAAGGAATCGGGATTCCTGTTGAAGAGCAGACGCGTATCTTCGATAGATTTTATCGCGTTGATAATCGATTACGGCGTGACACTCAGGGATTCGGATTAGGACTGTTTTTGGCGAAGATGATTGTTGAAGCACAGCATGGTCAAATCTGGGTTGAAAGTCGCCCGTCACACGGCTCACGATTTTCATTTTCGCTACCACTCGCAATTGCGCAAGTTCACGGAGAAAGTAACGAAGAAGCGGATGTCATCATAGATCTCTCAAAGGAGAAAACAGATGAGTGAGATTAAAGATAAACTGATTTTGGTTGTAGATGATGAAATTCGCATAACTGCCATGATGCGTATGAATCTTGAATCTGAAGGCCTCCGTGTTATTACTGCAAGTAACGGTCGTGAAGCACTCGATCATCTGCGTGAAGAGATGCCCGACATTATTATTCTGGACGTCATGATGCCAGGTATGGACGGATTTGAGACACTGCGCAGGATTCGCACAGCATCGCAAGTACCAATCATCATGTTGACTGCCAAAGATGAAGAAAATGATCGCATCAAAGGGCTTGAACTCGGAGCCGACGATTATGTGGGCAAACCATTCAGTCATCGAGAATTAGTGAGTCGCATCAAGGCAGTACTGCGCCGTCATTACTTACCTGCTCCCGCTACACTCGGTCAAGTAATAGTGGACGACCGCCTAAGTATTGATTTCAACAAACGCGAAGTCCTTATCAATGGAGAGCGCGTCAATCTCCGACCAACTGAATATCGCTTACTCTATCATCTTGTTCAGCGCGCAGGTTTTGTGATGAACCACAACGAGTTACTGGCAAAAGTATGGGGGCCAGAGTATCACGACGAAACGCACTACTTGCGCTTGTACGTAACGTATTTGCGTCAAAAAATCGAAGTGGACCCGGCGAATCCAGTCTATATACTCACGGAACGTGGGATTGGCTATCGATTCGTAGAGTTTCAAAAATAATGTGGAGGGATGATGAGCCACGATTCAGCGTATGTCATCGACGTAAATGACGCAGATTTTGAACAGTACGTCATCGAACATTCGAAATCACAACCAGTAGTCGTTGATTTCTGGGCTCCGTGGTGTGGACCTTGTCGTACACTCGGTCCAACACTTGAACGTTTGGCACAAGATAGTGAAGGCAGTTGGCTTCTCGTAAAAGTTAATGTAGATAACAACCAGAACCTTGCTCGTATGTATGGAGTACAGGGTATCCCTGCAGTCAAAGCATTCAAGGATGGCAAACTTGTTGAACAGTTCACTGGTGCTATCCCTGAATCACACATCAAAACGTGGCTAAAGAAGTTTGTGGCAGATCGTACAGATGACAGACTTCAACACATTTTTGAATTGAGCAAGACAAATTCCCATGCTGCGCTACAGGCATACACTGCACTGTTGAGCGAACAGCCACAGAATCATCTGGCACGCCTTGCATATGCACAGTTACTCATGCGACTTCAAGATAGCGAAAGTATCAACGAGTTCGCAAAAATCCCTCTAGGAGCTGAACAATACGATGCGGCACAAGCATGGTTACTTCTTGCCAAAGCAATACAAGAAGCGGCTATTGCGTCAAGTGGTATTGAGGAACAGTACTATGTCGCTGTTCGTGCAATCGCCCGCGGCGATTATGACATGGCCATCGAAGGATTATTGAATCTTGTACGCACCGCACGGACGTGGCGCGATGATGCTGCACGAAAAACAACCATCGCACTCCTTACCGCACTTGGCAATACACACCCACTTGTGTCACAAGCGCGGAAAGATCTTGCAGCAGCACTGTTTTGATGCGTTATTGCTCAAGTACATCTGCATAGATTCGATTTATGTCGTTAATCATCTGGTCTGCATGAAACTGTTCAGTAGCCCACCGTTGCGCTTGATGACTCATCTGCGTGCGCAACGGTGCGTCATACCATAACAATTGAATGGCGTGTGCTAATGCGTGCGGATTGGCCGGCGGTACGACAAGTCCTGTGCGTCTATGCTGGTTCACGAAACTTGTTCCTGTGCCCAACTCACACGAGATTGCCGGTACACCGGCAGCCAGCGCTTCGAGCAATGAAAGTCCAAATGCTTCCGCACGCACGTGCGATGGGAATACGAAGATTCGAGCAAGTGCGTGGAGGGCTGCGATATCTGCATCACTACAATCACCTAACCACATAACCCGACCGGCAATTCCAGCATGCTCAACCTGAATGGCCAATTGCCTTTGCAACGGCCCATCCCCAACTAACACCAATCGAATCTCTGCAGGTAATTGTTGCAGTGCTTCGATTAGGTACTGTAAACCCTTGTAATACCGCATCCGGCCAACCCACAATAAAAATGGGAAGGGAAGACGAGTTCGCCATATTGCCATTTGTGTGCTATCTGCAGGCAATCTTGGATGAATGCCAAGTGGCACCACATGTACTTTCGACGAAACTGGTTTGAGCCAAGGCGATGTCTGTGCATATGCGGGACTCGTAGTGATAATGGCTTTGGAACGGTCAAGGGTGTGTCGTAGGAACGGTGCATACATCATGCGTGCAAATTTCTGTCGAATGATATCACTCTGATATGAAATGACAAGTGGGATGGTCGGATTCAATACACTTACCACATCACCGGGAGGCCAGGGCATTTGTAGGTGCAAAATATCCGGCCGTAACTGTCGTACAATAGAAGCATGTTGCCATGAAAATGCCGCGGATGCAACATCAACGCTACGTGGCAATCGGTATACATGAACGCCTTGCATCACTTCAACTTCCGGAAGTTGAAACATTCGCGGTTGGCAAACCACCACACTTACGCATAGACCACGTTTCACTTGACCCACACTCAGCGTGTGTAAGTGACCTTCTATGCCGCCAAGAACCGGTGCATAATCTTTGTAAATATGGACGACGTGCACATCATGCCTAACGAACCTGAAGAGCCTACCCCTTCATTATACGACCCTCGCAATAAACTAAACGATTTGAGTAGCAAGGAATGGACATATGCGCTCGGCTCAGTGATGTTCACACGCTATCCGACACGTGGTGCAAACAGTATGGCTCACCATATTCGGCGCGCACATCCATCTCCAAAGCCACCTCAGTTGATTGCGGAACTCTTACGTTTTTTCACAAAAAAACATGGAACGGTGCTTGATTTGTATAGTGGTGCAGGGGGCAGTCTTCTCGCATGCAGTCTTGAACATCGAACGGGCATTGGCATCGATCTAAATTCCCAGTACCAAGACCTCTACCATGCGGCTTCAGACTATCTTGAGTTACCACGTCAATCATATTTCATTGGAGATGTTTGCTCTCAGGCTACATATGAACATCTCAGCCTACATGAAGTTGACCTTGTGATTGCCGATCCACCGTATAGCTCAATGCTGGCACGCAAACGCACGGGACACCGCGCGAAACGTGGAGCTTCGCACGCAACGCCATTTAGTGCTGATACTGCTGATTTAGGCAATATGAATCACGAAGAATTCTTTACCAAACTATACGAATCAATTTCGCTCGCAACAAGATATCTACGACATCATGGACATCTCATTATGTTCATCAAAGACATGCAACCAACTGCAGAACACCACAACATGTTGCACGCCGATGTCGTTAATTTGCTACACAGCGTAGCCCACTTGCGTTTTCGTGGTTATCGCATCTGGCACGACGCAAATATCAATCGATTTCCGTTTGGCTATCCACATACGTTTGTATCAAATCAAACTCATCAGTTTATTTTGATTTTTCGAAAAGAATAACGGGGGTGAGACACATTCTCACCCCCGTGTGTGTGTACATCGTTATTCTTCAGGAGATTGCCACACGTTGAAGTCCTGTTCGGCGCGAATTTTTGAGCCGACTGCGACTGCTGCGCTGATGAGGACGACATTCTTGACGATGTATTGACCTTCGAGCGTCAACACAAATGGAAATTGGTTCCACACTAAATGTGGCGCAAGCACAAGTGGAGACAGCGTCCCAGCCATTTGCAAAAACAACAGCAGAATGGTCACACGCATGCCGTAACCGACAATAAACCCAATTCCAATGACAATCTCCCACAAGGCCAAAAATGGTATGAAATAATCAAGTGGCAAAAATGCCATGGTTTCACGAATTAAGCCATCTGCCGGACTCAATCCTGGGATTAACTTCAATGCCCCAAACCAAATAAACACAACTCCCATCGACCAACGCAATAACATCGTTGCATTACGTTGCATCCAGCACGTCAATGTGCGATCGACCCGATGTAATACATGAAACATGTGTGACATTGCAGCCTCTTTCGGATCGCATTGTTCCTTCCATCACAATAATACTGCATTGTTCAATATCGCACAAATAGCAGTATTGAATTTATTCATATCAATTTTGTTATAATTAAGATATATACGATAGGAGACAACATGGAAATAGATCAATTACGTACATTCATCAGTGTTGCACGCAATGCACACGTTAGTCGGGCAGCACGCGAACTACACATGGCACAACCCGCAGTAAGTCGACAAATACGAGAACTTGAACGGGCATGTGGGGGAGTTCCATTAATTGAAAAAGTAGGCAGAAATGTCCGATTAACCGAAGCTGGCGAGGCACTCCTGATTCACGCACAGAGCATATTAGCCGAAGTCGCTGCAGCAGAATCAACGATGCGTGAACGTCTAGGACTAACTGCCGGGCGCGTCAGCGTAGGCACACCTCCAAGTGTCGGTTTACACCTATTACCCGATGCACTCGCACGATTTCATCGGACTTACCCAGCTATTGAATTGCGGATTCAACAGGCAGGAACCGCTCAATTATTGCATCAGTTATCAATGGGCGAAATCGACATTGCCGTAGTCACACTCCCGATACCGTCACGTGGACATGACATTATTCCACTTTTTATAGAGCCGCTGGTCGCTGTTTTCCACGAAGGACATTCACTTGCTGCACGCAACGAAATTAGTATTAATGAGTTGAGCGACGAGGCATTTTTGCTCTATCCGAGTGGATATGAGATGCATGAAGTCATTATCAAAGCATGTCGCGATGCAGGATTTGCACCAAAAATTGTGCTTGATGGTGGGGATGTGGCAATTTTACTTCGTCTGGCAGCTGCAGGTTTAGGGATTGCAATCGTGCCAAAGATAACGATTCAAGGTGTTGAAGGAATCATAGCTCGGCCAATCGTTCGTCCGCTGTTAAGTAGGAGCATGGCACTGGTGACGAAGAGCGATAGAATACTCACTCCACCTACACGGATGCTTTTGCACCAACTCAAACAAACACTCCCTCAGTGACTCGATTATTGAGCAACAGTACCTGCAAAACCTAGACCATCATGGAGCACACGTACAGCGTGCTCCACTTCATCATCTGGTAAAACAAACGACACATAGTTTCCAAATACTGCGCGCGACGTGGCGATAATGTGAATTTGCGCCAAACCAAGGGCATAAATTGCGCGCGGAGTCAGCGATCCACCATGAGGCGCACTAATAACAGAAATAAGCGCAACTGAGTTCATGATTGTACGTTGATAACCATCGGCAAACTCGTGCTCAAAAATCTCTTCCGTGTAACTCGTATCTGGTTGTCGCACAAGAACCATCAGTGTGCGGTCAAGTTCACTTTGGTGAACTAACAACGTTTCAATGCCTGAGTGAGACAACTTGGTAATAACCTCTGCGGCATGTTCCGGTATCCATGCATCATGGACAGAGGGTAACGCAGAAGCGGTAGCAACAACGAGTGACAAACCGCGTGTGGAGATAATTGCACCACTCTGATGCAACGGACGTGGATTTGCCAAGACTAACGTACCAGGCAAAGTGGGTGAGAGCACATTCGCAATACGCAGAGGAATGGCGTTAGCAGCCAACGGCATTAACGTGCGTAGGTGCAATATTTCGGACCCACTCAGCGTGGCCATTTCAGCCGCTTCAGCATACGACAACTCAGGAAGTGGAATTGCAGACGGCACAATTTTGGGATCAGCGGTGAGAATACCGTCGACATCTGTCCATAGACAGACTTCTTCTGCATGAATCGCCGCACCGATTAATGCAGCCGTATAGTCACCACCTCCTCGACCAAGCGTCGTTACCACACCGGCACGGGTTGCTCCTGTGTAGCCAGTAACAACAGGGATAATTCCTGCTTGGAGCATCGGAATTAAACGTTCTTGGATACGCAAAGTAGATTCATCGTAGATAGGTCGGGCAGACCCATAGCGGTCATCTGTCACAATCAGCTCAGTGGCATCTACCATTTGGGCGGCCACTCCGTGTTGACGAAGCACCACAGCAACAAGATGTGCCGCAAATCGCTCACCAAGACTTGCGATTGCATCAATTCCACGCGCAGAGTATTCGCCGAGTGTGGCCATAGCCCGAGTCATTCGATCGAGGTGTTTGAGCAGCTCGGATAAGCGTTGAAAGAGCGTTTCTCTTTCCCAATCGTCTGTGACAAGCTTTTCTGCAATCGATCGATGCCGATTCCACAGCTCACGCCGTGCCAAATCAGTGTACTGTTCTCCACCATGCACCGCTGCACGTGCAGCACGTAGCAGCGCGTCTGTAATACCAGGCAACGCACTACACACCACAACGATTGATTTTTTGTCGCGATGAACCGTGCGTAAAATGCGCACTGTTTCACGCGTGCGTTCTACATCCGAAAATGCAATGGCACCAAATTTCATGACTTGCATGGTACACCTCTGGGAGTGTGTGAGGCATCAATCGACGTGCGGAGTTCAGCCAATTTAGAATTCAATCTGCCTGATCGAATCCTTACTGACTACCGCTGATGGAGTCCTGCATGTTGTACGACAAGGGGAATTGACTTTGTCCAACCTACCGACATGAGATGAACGCCACGGACACCTTCGATGGCAAGAAGTTTTTGACACAATTCTGATGCGACTTGAATGCCTTCATCTTCAGGATTGGAGGCTTCTTGCATGCGTTCGACAATTGACTCAGGAACGCGTGATCCAGGGAGATGATCTCGTAGAAATTTGGCTGACTGAGCAGATTTGATGATCATGATGCCAGCCATGATATGAACATGTTGGTGTATGCCTAGCGTACGCACGTCGTGCATCCACTCCGCAAAACGGTCAACATCAAAAATGATTTGTGTTTGCACAAATTCTGCGCCGAATTGCACTTTACGCTCAAGTCGAGCTGCTTTCTCGATATTTGGATTTGAAACGCATCCAATAAAATACTTTGGTGCTTCGGATAGAGCTGTGCCCGATTGTAACGTCGCTTGATCACGCATCGTACGTAATGTCTTGATGAGTTGAAATGAATTCAAATCGAGGACATTTTTTGCATCAGGATGATCGCCTATTTTGGGGTGATCACCGGTCATTGCAAGAATGTTTGTGACACCACATGCCGCGCCACCGAGGGCATCAGCTTGCAGTGCAATACGATTACGATGTTGACACGTCATCTGCGCAATAACCTCGTACCCGTGGGAACGCAACAAGATAGCAGCAGTCATCGCAGACATTCTACCCAACCCGCGTTGATTATCCGTCAAATTGAGCGCATCAACAGCCGGAGCTACATTTGCGGCAATGCGCATCAACGATGTTGCAGAAGCACCACGTGGTGGCGCTATTTCGCCAGTTACAACTGTTTTGCCCGACGCCAATTGTTCATGCAAACGACTATAAAACACAACCACTCCTTATGAACACGATGAACACACAAATCGGCTACCGGATTACCGGTAGCCGAACCATGCTTACCGGGAATTATTGGGCAACACCAACTGCTTTGGTTTTGCCAATCATCTCGATGGTGCGAGTGCCGTCGCGTTCAACCCACACACCACATTCACTCCCATCATGACTCTCACCAAGCGTCATAATAGTACCATCAAATCGCAACGCAGGGTGGTACCATTTATAGACTTTCTCTGCTTCACCAACCACATAGTGCGCAATCAAGGACCGTCTAAATCGATCGTGGCTTACATTTGGCAAACTCCCATGAATGAGTTGCCCATTGAAGAATAGCACATCACCAGCTTTCATGATGACGGGTGCTACGTTCATGCCATCTGGGACTGGCACAGTAACATCGGTAAAGCTTTGCGTAGTATCCGCAGCTACTGTACACAACACTGGCAGATTATGGCTGCCGGGAACTACTTGTAAACAACCATTCTCTTCATCACAATCATCGAGTGCCAACCATGCGGCACAGCAAGTGCCTGGTTCTACACGCAAATAATACTGGTCTTGATGGAGCGCTTGGCCACGCGCAGCAGGTGGTTTGAAGTAAATCATGGTCTGCACGGCGTACGGTTCACTTCCGAGCACAGCAGTGAGAACCTCGCGCACCCGATCATGGAGCAAGTAATTGAGTGTTACCTCGTCCCAACGATGCATTTGCATGATGCGTGGATACGCTCGGAGTGGGTCGTTCGTATCCTTTATGCCACTGGTATCACCTTTGACCTGGTCCGCATTCATTTGCATGTAATGTGCTTTGTACTGCGCAATCTCTGCCGGACTAAATAAGTTCCGTGCAATTGTGTATCCTTCACTACCAAATTCGGTAGCAAGTTGCTGTAGTGGTTGTTGCATGCATCACCTCGATGTACCTAAAATTCTGTCTACTCAGCAAAAAGTGGAGCCATCTCCTGCAACTTTAACAACTGTTGCATGGCGAGATCTGACGGAGCGTGAACAAAACGTTCTGCAGCATCAAACACTTTCGGCAAAATAGTCACATCGCCGACCGTGTTGAGAAATAGCCCTTTACGGGCCAATACCCAATGTGATGCAGTATCAATTTGTGCTTGGTCAAGCAATGGCTCATACCAGGTCGCACTGTGCCGGTCCACACCTTCTGCCCATGGACGTCGCACAATCGCCTTGATAGTTTGAACCGCTACATTTCGCTCACGACATCGTTGGAGTAACCGTTCAAAATCGGCAGCGTATTGTTGATTCTGCATCAAAATATAGCTGTACGGGAGTAACACACTGTCAAAGTCAAATCGTTCAAGCGATTCAGCGTGACGTTTTGCCACCTGAAGACCGTGTCCAGTAACACCAATATATGAGACAAGACCAGCTTTCTGCGCCTCGATTGCAGCTTTGAGCGCTCCATCTGGACCCATGGCAACATCCCACTCTGCTTGATCAACCAGGTTGTGCAATTGAATTAAATCAATGTGGTCAACGCCCATGCGTTGCAATGACATACGAATTTGATCACGTGCCGCGGTGTACGTGCGCTCACCAGTTTTGGTCGCCAAAAAGAAGCGATCACGTCGCCCACTGGTCAACCACGGCTTAATCCGATCTTCGGACGCACCATAACTGGCGGCCGTATCAATATGATTAATTCCGTGCTGTATGAGTAATTCCAACGTTTTATCAGCAGTATACTGATCCACATTACTCAATGCGGCGGCACCAAAAATAGTCTTGGTGCTCATGTGCCCTGTGCGTCCAAATACATGTGTTGAAATCATACAGACCTCCTTGTCTCCACCGTGTTAACGGCGTACTACATCTTCATTCATGATGCGATCAAAACACTCAAGCACATAATCAGCGTTGTCAGCATCGAAGGGCATTGGTGGACGGATTTTCACTACGTTATGAAATGGACCATCCGTACCTGCGAGAATGCCAAAATCACGGAGCCGATTCGATACATAGGATGCTTCATCTTCGGCCGGTTCGAGTGTTTGGCGATCACGTACAAGTTCAACACCCAAGAAAAGCCCTGCGCCTCGGACATCGCCAATCATTGCATGTTTTGGCGCAATGGCACGCAATCCAGCGAGCATGCGGTCACCAATGACCCGCGCATTCTCCTGCAGTGGTTCATCGCGCAGGACATCAAGTACGGCTAATCCTGCAGCTACCGAAACGTTGTTTCCGCCAAATGTTGCAAAGTATTCCATGCCATTATTGAACGCATCCGCAATTGCACGTGTAGTCACCACTGCTCCTAGCGGTTGACCGTTACCTATGGGTTTACCCATGACGACAATGTCAGGAATGACTCCATGTGCTTGAAACGCCCAGAAATGCGTACCTATACGCCCAAAACCAACCTGCACTTCATCTGCGATACATACTCCACCCGCTGCACGAACATATTGGTACGTATCAGCTAAATACCCTTCTGGAAGAACTATCTGTCCACCCACACTCGGTAATGTCTCTGCAATATATCCACCAAGCATCCTCCCTTTCGCCTGGATTTGCTCGATCACGGATTGAACTTGAGCAGCATACTTTTTGCCAGCTAACGGATCAATCCGTTTGTACGGACCACGATAGTCATCAGGAATAAGCGCCGTGTGCACCCACTCAGGTGCACCTGTACCACCTGGGCCGTCATGTTTGTACGGACTGATGTCAATCAGCGTATTCGTGTGTCCATGATACGCAGCATCAAGAACAATCATATCTTGACGACCGGTATACGCTTTCATTAATCGAATTGCGAGTTCATTTGCTTCACTCGCTGAATTGACAAAATAGCACACATCAAGTCCTTCGGGGAGCGTTTCACTCATACGCCGAGCGTATTCCTGTAATTGGTCATTAAGGTATCGTGTATTGGTACTTAGCAACGCATATTGTGCGGTCGCAGCCTTCACGACACGAGGATGACAATGGCCAACATGTGCCACATTATTGTATGCATCAATGTATTTACGACCGGTGTGATCAAAGAGATATTGTCGCCACCCACGGACAATTTTGAGTGGCTTGCGATATGAAATACTCAGATTACGACCAATGCGCGCTTGTCGCTCAACCAACGTTTGCGTGACCGGCTTTTGCGGAGAAGGAAATCGATGCTCTTCCATGCGCAACAATACATTCGGGTTCGGAGACAACGATGCCCATACTGGAAGTTGCGAAGCATACCCCACTCCGGGGAAATCACGACCCATGTCAAGAAAATCCAACACGATCTGAAAATGCACATGAGTTGGCCACTTACCATTGACATCAGGCACCCCAAAACTCCCAATCCGTTGTCCCGCATTGACAGTTTGTCCGACTACCAAGGTGCGTATAGACTCATCACTGAGATGACCATATACGGTATAAAACCGATCTTGAGAATCAGTGACATGCTCTAACACGGTCAAATAGCCATAATCGAGATCTGCAGGTAAATACTCCAGCATGTGTACTTTGCCAGGGAGTACCGCATGCACAGGAGTGCCAGCAGGACCCCAAAAATCGACTGCGAGATGGAGCGTTCGTCGCTCTGCCGTAAACTCCTCAGCAGATTCGTAGCGATCAGTGGTGTAAATCATTCGGGGTTCTAAATATCCACCAACACCTATCCGACCATCCATGAATGTCTCGATGACATGTGCAAATCGAGGCATCGAGGCGTTTCGTGGATCAGCACCTAGCACGGTACTGCCAACACTTAGATCGAGTGCAATCGTTTCATGTGGTTGCAACGGCTTCCCAAGAATGGGTTCGCATACTTGTGTTTGCATCCACGCAACTATGCGGTCATGTGACGGTACCGGCTGTACTCCACATGCACTTCGGATGCGATAGTGCATCATACGGGGATGTTGCGCCGCAAAGAGATGGAGCAATTTCCATGCTGGAGCTTCGCTAACTACCATGTAGGCGTCATTTGGGCGTTCACGCTTGCGTATGGCTGATACTGTCACACTGATACATAGACGCATACAGATAAGATCAAATAACAATGCCATTTCGGCTTCGTTCAGTGGATGATGTGCATGATACCGCGTCACCATTATCATCAAGGCATCAATCGGTTGTGGGTGACGCATAATTGCATACGCTGCTGCAATTGCCAATTCACTCACCGTAGCAGTACGCATCATATCGCCGAAATCAAGGAGGCCAGCGACCTGCCGATTGTTGTAACCAGGTTGACCAACTACTACATTGTAGTCGTTTGCATCTCCGTGGATCACACTTCGGCGCAGTCCTGTACCATACAATTGCATGTTCTGTTGAAAGCGTGTCAGCATCACCTCTACGATGGTACGTTCGACATTGCTTTCAAAGGCATGTAAGTATGCACCTATCCATTCTGCTTGCATCACATCCCACTCGAGAACTCGCTCTGTGGCCACATGCTGAAATGTCAGGAGAGCAGTATCGAGCTGACCAAGAAGTGTAGCCAAGTTACCGACGATTGCATCATCTATTGGAGATGCGTCGGCGAAGAGCGTACCATCTATGTAACTCAACATCCAAACAATTTGAGTAGTATTAGCAATCTGAAATTGCGCCCACAGCGCGCCATTCTTCTGCGGAATTACGCGTTGAGTAGGCACATGGGATGCGTGGGTTGCAATATGAGTTAATGCAGCAATTTGCATGTCCACAAAATCACTCGTACGGTCAGGATGCATTATCTTGAGCACGTACTTGCTGCCACTTTGATTTGTCACCAACGCATTGCAGTCATATTCACCAGGTAATCGTTGGATTATAGGCACAAATCCATACAGCTGTTCAGTAACATGGGCAATCTGAGCATCTGTCAGCATCAATGGTTGGGCATTTGACAACATATGTTTCCTCGTTCCTCTTGGTTAGGTGAATTATACATGAGATGATGTATTGCTTCGTCAATCTCGTTCGCACGACGCCTAAGTGTGCTACATTGTGCATAACAAGGAGATAAAAGTCTCATGAACACAACAAATGATGTATTTTGGAACGATCAACCGTGGTGGGCGTGCGAAGCAGTCCACGCAGATCAGACTGCTGACATATGTGTTGTTGGTCTCGGCGCATCAGGACTCAGTGCAATTGTCACACTTGCACAACGCGGCTTTGACGTGATTGGTGTTGATGCTGGCATGATTGGAGGCGGTGCTGCCGGGAGTAATGGGGGATTTGTGCTCGCAGGGCTTGCGGCATTCCATCATGACGCTGTCAAAGTACTTGGTCACCATAGGGCCACTATGCTATATCATCAAACGCTCGAGGCGATAGCTGAGTTGAATCACGTGGAGCCAAGTTTACGTTTACGTGGTTCACTGCGAATCGCCTCAGATGACGATGAATACGCTGACTGCGTAGATCAACTGCGTGTCATGCAACATGATGGCTTACCGGTACAGCTATATGATGGCGAAGAAGGCCGTGGCATTCTTTTTCCCAACGATGGAACGTTTCAACCGTTGCACCGTGTACGACGATTAGCACAGTTGGCAGTCACATTGGGGGCGCGACTGTTCGAACGCTCACCTGTAACTGCTATTGAGAGTAATCAAGTCACAATACGGCACCATCGCATCAACTGCAAGCACATTATCGTTGCAGTTGATGGTTGCTTAGAACGTATATTCCCCGAATTACAAACCACCGTCCAAACCACGCGTCTGCAAATGGCTGCGACTGCACCTGCAGACGATATAGTACTGACACGCCCTGTGTACTATCGCTATGGGTACGACTATTGGCAACAACGACCAGATGGTCGGATCACAATTGGCGGCGGTCGTGATTTGTATGCGAGCGAAGAATGGGGATACAATCCTGCTCCTACCCACAATATTCAAAATGTTATTGAAGAACGACTCCGAACTGTTGTCCGTACAACCGCGCCAATCACACATCGGTGGGGCGCTTGTGTCGCGTACCGTCATGATGATGTGCGTCCATTTGTTGGTCAACTTAAGCCAAACGTGTGGGCATGTGGTGCCTATAGTGGCACGGGCAATATTGTAGGTAGTATCGTTGCCACCGCAATCTCACGAACAATCATCGATAACGATGCACGACACCTGGCAAATTGGCTACTTTAGCTGCCAATTCAGTCAAACTCACCTGTTTCAACATTAAAAACATTTTTATAACTTTTTTCTTGCAAAATTAAAAAAATGCACGTATACTGTTTTCACATGTTAAGGGACATGGTACGTGTGATAAGGAAAAGGCAATGGCAGTGAACACCGTTCGAAGGATGTACGCAACGTTCATTATGGTAAGTTTACTCACATTCATAGTGAGTTGTGGCAGTGCGCCAGCTGCCAATCAAGCGACATCACCCGCAGAGCAGGCATCAAATTCACAAACACCGGGAACGCTTGTAATCTACAGCGGGAGAAGTGAGGCACTTATTCTGCCTATCATCGACTCATTTAAGCGTGAACATCCAAATATTACTGTGGAACTCAAATCGGGTAAAAACAACGAATTAGCGGCAGCCATCCTTGAAGAACGCGCAAATCCGCAAGCAGACATTTTTATTAGCACCGACATGCTCACACATATTAACTTGAGCAAAGAAGGAGTGCTACGTGCCGCGCCGATCTCAGGTGCAGCATCTCTGCCAAAAGAGCTCAAGGCAACCGACGGAACCTGGACTTCTGTTACTGCTCGTGCCAGAGTGATTATGTACAACACGGATTTGGTACGTCCTGAGGATGCGCCAACGTCAATATTTGAGCTGACCGAACCCAAATGGCGCGGAAAAGTTGCTGCAACAAATACGACGAGTGGAGCCATGCAAGCACAAGTCGCAGCCCTCAATAGCATTATAGGTAGCGAAGCAACACAAACGTGGCTAAACGGATTGGTTGCAAATGAAGTGACCTTCTTTGGTGGGCACACCGATATACGCAAGGCGGTTGGTGCAGGAGAATTTGCAATTGGACTGGTAAATCATTATTACTACGAGTTGCAAAAACGTGAATCCACCGATAATAAGGTTGGTATTATCTATCCAGACCAAGGTGAGGATCAAATTGGTGTGATGATGAACACAACTGCTGTAGGCCAAATCGAAGGTGGGCCAAATCCTGATAATGCTCAACTATTTGCTGAATTTCTGTTCACTCAAGAAACGCAAACGCTTTTCGCAGAGCTGAATTATGAGTACCCAATCATTCAAGGTGTAAAACTTGCTGAAGGTGTACGAGCGCAAGATACATTTCGAATCAAATCATTAGATATGCAGTTGCTTGCAAATGATGTACCTCGGGCTGTCGAAATGATGCAGTTAGCAGGCATTCCATAAATCCCTCAAACCCCACCTCAATATAATTGAGGTGGGGTTTTTACGGTATTATTAAAGGTGTATCAAGTGTTGACGCATCAAAGGCGAATCGATGTCAACTGTTTCAACCAAGTTTCATGTGTTTTCACTTGTTATGATGTTGTTACTCATGAATGCGTGCGGTGGATCGCTCGTGAGTAATAACACACAAGAAGTCACACCAATAAAAAGCAATTTAGTGATTTACAGTGGCCGGACAGAGAGCTTCATGGTACCGATCATTGTTGCTTTCAACGATGTCTATCCCGACATATCGATACAGCTAAAATCTGGCAAAAACAGCGAATTAGCGGCGGCCATTATCGAGGAGCGGGCAAATCCACAAGCTGACATCTTTATCAGCACCGACATGTTAACGCATATTAATCTGAGTAAGCTTGATGTATTGGAGCCAGCTCCAATACGAGGTAGTGAGTTTATCTCAGACGAGTTTAAATCTGCAGATGGGACGTGGACGTCGGTCACAGCACGTGCGCGTGTCATCATGTACAACACAGATCTGGTGCGCAAGGAAGATGCACCGCAATCGATGTTTGCGCTCACTGACCCAAAATGGCGCGGCAAAGTAATCTTTGCAAATTCGAGCAACGGGCCATTTCAAGCACAGGTTGCAGCCATGATGACGTTAGTTGGTCGTGAGCGCACAGCACAATGGCTCCGTGACTTAGTTGGCAACGACACGACGTTTTTTGGCGGTGCGAGTGACCTACGAAAGGCCGTTGGGGCAGGTGAATTTGCCATCGGCGTGCTCAATCACTACAATTTCGAATTACAAAAACGCGAATCCACCGACAATCGTGTGGCAGCCATTTATCCAGATCAGGCTGAGGGGGAAATTGGCGTACTCGTCAATACAACAACGATAGGTCAAATTCGCGGTGGGCCAAACCCGACTGCAGCCCGTTTATTCGCAGAATTTATCATCAGTGAGACTGCACAACAGATTTATGCAGACACCAACTATGAATATCCAATATTACCTGCGATTTCTGTGGCGTCAGGCATTTTGCCACCTGATGAGTTTCGGAGAGCCCAAGTCAACATGCAAGAAGTCGCAGATGATGTTCCTGCAGCCATCGAACTGATGCAGGAAGCAGGGATACCATAATCCATGGCAGATTGGCAACTAATTACCGGGAACACCCGTAAACCACCAAAATTGGTATGGATTATCGCAATGCTTGTAGCAGCCATTGCGTTGATTCCAGCACTGTATACGATTATTCGAGCAGTTGAAGCCATCGGCACAACTCCGCTACCCCCTTGGCCTCTTCTGCGTACACTCATTGTGAATACCGTGCTCCTCGCAGTGCTCTCTGCATTATTGAGTGGTATTATCGGCGTCACTCAAGCGTTATTAATCGAGCGTACCAATTTAGCAGGACGCAGATTTTGGCGCATCATTGTCGCATTACCGTTAGCCATACCACCATATGTGTTAAGTATGACGACCATCGCGTTGATGCGTCCACGTGGCATCATCGAGCGCTGGTTGGTCGAGAACAACTATGTCGTCTATGGCGATATTCCCTTTAACCTGTTGTTTGGGCTTCCTGGGAGTACGCTGGTTTTGGCACTTTGTCTCTCACCATATGTCTATTTACCTGTGGCTGCAGTGTTACGCCAGGGAAGTAATCATTTGAGTGAGATTGCGCAAATCAGTGGTGCATCGTGGCGATACCGATTGCGTCATGTGACACTTCCATTAATAACGCCTGCAGCGGGTGGTGGCATGCTCCTCGTGATGCTCTACGCGTTAGCAGATTTTGGCGTCCCTGCGCTTTTGCGTTTGCCAACATTTAGCACAGCAATTTATGGGCGCTTTACTGGGCAGATTGACCGCGCGGGAGCAGCACTTCTGAGTCTTCCGCTCATCATTGCAACGCTTGCCCTGATTATTCTCGAAGAGCGCTTAGCCGGTCGCGGTGGGGCACAAATAAACCGATCATGGCGACCTCAAGTACCGCATGCGCTTCATGGTTGGCAAATCCCCGCACTGTGCATTATGCTTGTGATTAGCGGTGCCGCCCTTCTTGGCCCGGTATCTACATTAATTTACTGGAGCTTGAATGTCGTGTCGGCAAGTGAGCTCGCAAGTCGAGTACCACTCGATCGATTATTACACATAGGCTCAGGGAACATTACATTTGTTGCATTTGTTGCCACGTTGACTACGGCGCTAGCCATCACACCGGCACTGTTACTCCGACGTGGGGGGATAGTAGGCACGATACTCGCACGAATAAGTCAAGCGGGCTATGCACTTCCAGGTGTCGTAGTTGCATTAAGCATCGTACTTGTAATTAATCAGGCATCTCCATGGCTTGCTGGTGGTCTGATTCCGCTCATTCTCGCGTACATTATCAGATTTTTGCCACAAGCCGTACAAAGTTTGGATGTTGCATTTGAACAAATCGCCCCATCTCTCGAAGAGGCGGGGCGTAGCCTTGGCCAAACTGCGAATAATGTGATACGTCAAATTGTGTTACCATTGGCTGCGCCTGGTTTACAGGCAAGCTGGGCGTTGTTGTTCTTGTCAATGCTTAAGGAGCTACCTGCTACGTTATTACTACGCCCTGCAGGATTTGATACACTCGCAGTTCGCATTTGGATGCCGGCAAGCGACGGATTATACACCGCCGCAGCCGTTCCTGCGTTAATATTATTGATAGGCGCACTTCTCCCGTTGGCACTTGTGCTCCGTAATCAATATCAACGCCCACCACAACAACCACCAGTTGAGGAGTGAGCATGGAACCTGTAATTACCTTACAACACGTGACGCGTCATCCGAGCACCGCTCGATACCCAATAGTAAATGATTTGAGCCTTGAACTCCATCCAGGGGAAATATTAGTCCTGCTCGGTCCTAGTGG